>CAZOEL010000109.1:0-17511 GCA_964578835.1 uncultured Syntrophobacteraceae bacterium
GTATTCTTTTATAAAGAGGATCTCCCCTCACCCTGCCCTCTCCCTGAGGGAGAGGGAAAAGACTGCAACCCGAACATTCAAAAGACTGCAATCTGAACATGCAAAAAACCGCAACCCGAGCATTCAAAAGACTGCAATCTGGACATGCAAAAAACTGCAACCCGAACATTCAAAAAGCTGCAACCCGAGCATTCAAAGTTGACGACCCGGTAGCGCCATATTTTATTCCGCGGACCGGGCTTTCATCGCCGCTTCCTTTTTCTTGTCGGACCATTCCATCACTTTTCCGAGGAGCCGCTTTGTATTGGCGTGTTTTTCCCGTGGATTGAATTCCTCGAGAGCCCTGCCCCTGGCGTCGGCAAAAACGGCTCTACCAAGTGGCGTACGGATGAAGACCGTTGTCCAGCCTTCTTCGGAGCCGATGCCTCCAAAGGAAAGGTCGGCGTACTCGGCCGCGTAATCTTCGCAGTATCGGCAGGCGTAACGCTTCATGAAGTCCAGCTGTGCGAGTGGAATGGATTTGACCTCCCCACTTTTCATATGAACGAGCAGCTCTTCTTTGACGTTGATCTTGCGGACCTCTTCCCACTTGAATCCGCCGATTTCTTCTAACTTCCGGCGCTGGTCGTCCCCGAAGACGAAGTTCCCAGTGCAGAAAAGTCCCAGGTGATACTTGATGGCGTCGGCCGGAACGATCCCTAGGACCTCCATCCTCCGCATCGTATTGATCTGGCAAGGGGTGCCGACGAAGGCGATGCGGCGCAGTCCCCCTTTGGCCATCGGGGCGAGCTCGTGAATGGAAGCGGAATAGGTCGAATATTCATCACTGAAAAGCTTCATTCCATGGGACGCGTCGAAATGAAACCCCGCCGCCTCGAGAATCTCGTCCTTTGAGAGCGCAAGGTGCGGTTCTCTTTTGAAGAGTCCCGTTTGCTTCGTCACAATGGCGCCGTTGATGAGCCCCTTATCGAAGAGATGCAAAAGAATGCCGGTGACGGCGCCGCCGTCTGTGGCGTTCTGTCTGACTTTCTCCTCCAGGGCGCGCGCCATGACCGCATCCAGCACACGCCCCATGGGCGCGCTCCAGGAAGTCTGCCTCTTTTGCTCTTCGTCGAGCTCATGGATTTCCGGACAGATAAGATAGCACAAACCGCATTCGATGCACTTTTCGGCGTCCTTGTAGCGCGGCCTACCGTCGTCATCCAGCTCCAGAGCCCCGTAATTGATGGCCGTGCAGAAGGTGGCGCAGCCGCCGCAATGGTGGCAGCGCCCCGGGTTCTGAACTTCCTGGATAAGGTTGTAAAATGTCTTCATGGCTTTCCTCCAGCCTGCAAAGCGTTTCCAGCCCGATGCGACCTCAGCGGATTTGCTTCGATCCGCAAGGCTCGCTTCCGATCCATCCATCGATCAATCGTTTACAGCCTTGGACCTTCTCAGTGGATTCGGACCGAGCTCCTTAATTTTTTGAGTAAACCTCGTTACGACTTCCGCAAACCTGGGCGCTTCGGCGGAGGAAACCCATTCGATCTCGAAACGATCGGGATCGATTCCAAGACTTTCCAGGACGACTTTACATGCTTCGGAACGGGCAAGGGCTTTGTGATTACCATCCAGGTAATGACATTCTCCCAGATGTCAGCCCATGACGATAACGCCATCGGCCCCTTTGGAAAGGGCGTTCACGACCAGATCGGGGTGCACCATGCCGGAGCACATCACCCGAATGGCTCTCATGTTGGGCGGATACTGAAGGCGCGACACGCCGGCCAGATCACCGCCCGCATACGCGCACCAGTTGCACAAAAATCCAATAATGACCGGCTCGTAATTATCAGACATCGCATCAAATCCTTTCTAATTCTCACCACTCGCCAAAACCGCGTCCAATTGCGCCCTGAGCTGCTCCATCGTAAAGCCGTTAACGCTCACGCCTCCCTTCGGGCAGGTGGCGGCGCATAGACCGCAGCCCTTGCAGAGAGCCTTGTCCGTTTCTATTCTTTTGCGGCCGTCCACTATTTGCAGCTCGATCGCCATGTAGGGGCAGACGTCGACGCACAACGCACAGCCGTCGCATTTTTCCGTGACATGGGATTTGATGGCGTCAAGCTGCATGTAATCCTTGGAGAGAATCACGTTGGCCCTGGATACCGCGGCTTTGGCCTGAGAAATGGCTTCATCGACCGGCTTGGGATAGTTGCACAGACCCGCGACAAAAAGACCGTCCACGGTCATATCGACCGGCCTGAGCTTCGGGTGCGCTTCATTGAGGAAGCCGTCTTCGTTCTGCCCGCATTTGAAAAGCTCGACCAACTCCCGGTTGTCATCGGGAACGACTGCGGATGCAAGCACCAGATAGTCGGTGGAAATCTTCAATGGACGGCCGAGAATGGGATCGAAAACTTCCACGCGCAGATCTTTGCCCTCGAGCGCCACGTCGGGTTTCGAATCCAGCCCGAAGCGAACGAAGATGACGCCCGCCTGACGCGCTCTGAAGTAAATGTCCTCACGCTCCCCATAGGTGCGGATGTCGCGGTTTAGAACGAACACCTCCATATCGGGGTTGAGCTCTTTTAGCTTCACGGCTTTCTGCATGGTGTGAGTGCAGCAAACGCGGCTGCAATAGGGGCGGTGAGGCTCGCGGGAGCCGACGCACTGGATGAAAACGGCGGTCCCGGCCTGCTTGATCTCCTCTTCACGCTCTCTGAAGGCGGCTTCGAGCTCCAGATGAGTCATGATCCTCGGATCGTTCCCGTACAGGTACTCCTCGGGCTTGAGCTCTTCAGCGCCCGTGGCGACGACTGCAGCCCCAAAAGCATAGGCCTGAGTCTCGCCGCCTTTGGCTTGGATCTCGCTTTTGAAGTTGCCTACGGAGCCGGAGAACGTCTTTAGCTGCGCGTTCTTCAAAATCGTGATCTTCTCGTGGGCTTCCACTTTAGTGATAAGCTCCTCGAGAAGCGGTGGGATGGCTCTCCCCCTCCAGGTTTCGTTGAGCTTGAGCGCGTTGCCTCCAAGCCGATCCGTCTTTTCGAGGAGCAGAGTATCGTGTCCGTTCTCGGCCAGGTTGAGCGCCGCGCTCATGCCGGCTACGCCGCCGCCGATAACGAGGGCTTTGCGGACGACATCGACTTTGAACCGCTCCAGGGGAAGATTGAGCGCAGCCTTCGCCACGGCCATGCGAACCTGATCTTTGGCTTTTTCGGTTGCTCTGACGGGATCGGACTGATGGACCCAGGAATTGTGATTTCGAATATTCGCCATCTCGAGAAGGTACGGGTTCAGGCCCGCTTCTTTCATCGTCTCCTGAAACAGAGGCTCGTGAGTTCTCGGCGTACAGGCGGCGACCACGATGCGGTTTAGCCCATGCTCGGCGATATTTCTGGCGATGAGATCCTGGGTGTCGGTCGAGCAGGTGAATAGATTGTTCTCGACGAATACGACGTTCGGCAACGCTTGTGCATATTGTGCGACGGCTTTGACATCCACCACATTGGCGATATTGATGCCGCAGGAGCATACAAAAACGCCGATCCTGGGCGTCTCGCCTTCGACATCGCGCTGAGGAGGATAGGTCTTCGCTTTCGTCAGCGCGCCTCTGGCCTTGTAGAGCGCCTTCGAGGCGTCGGCCGCAGCGGCCGAGGCTTCGGTAACCGATCGTGGAATGGCTTTCGGGGACCGGAACGCTCCTGCTACGTATATCCCCTTTCTAGTGCTCGAGGTGGGATCGAAGCTAAGGGTTTTCGCAAAATTATACGGGTCGAGCTCGAAGCCCAGTCTTTCGGCAAGAAGCTTCCCATCCTTCGACGCCCCGATGCCTATGGAGAGGACCGCCAGGTCGAACTCTTCGCTCCTCAGCCCTCCATCGATAGAGACGTAATCGATGCCGACTCCCGTGTCGTCTTTTCCCGGAACGATCGAATGAGGGCGACTCCTGATGAAGCGGACTCCTTTGGCCTTCGCCCCTTCGTAGTATCGCTCGAACTCTTTGTTCGGACTGCGTATATCCATGTAAAAGACGGTCAGCTCGACTCCCTCGGGCATGTGCTCGGCCGTGACCAGAGCCTGTTTTATCGCATACATGCAGCAGACGCTCGAGCAGTACCCGTTGCCGGAATGGTGCGGATCGCGCGAGCCGACGCACTGAATCCATGCGACTTTCTTAGGCTCCTTTCCGTTCGAGGGCTTCACGAGGTGGCCCATGTAGGGACCGCTTGCGGAAAGCAGCCTTTCGTATTCAAGGCTCGTGACGACATCCGGAATCTTCTTGTAGCCGTAAGTGTCGTACATGGAAGGATCGAAGGGCGTGTAGCCGGGCGCTAAAATGAGAGAGCCCACTCGGAAAGTGACGAGCTCTTCCTTTTCATTGAAATTTATGGCCCCGGTGGGGCAGAATTTTTCACAGGCGCGGCATTTCCCGCGGGTGAAATAGAGGCAATTTTCGCTGTCAATGGCGTATTTCAAGGGGACCGTCTGGCCGTACTTTATGAATATGGCCTTCCTTTTCCCGATCCCCATATTGTATTCGTCATCGACTTTCCTCGGACATTTCTCTGCGCAAAGCCCGCAGGCGATGCATTTTTCCATGTCCACATAGCGAGGGCTTCTTCTTACCGTAACGGTAAAGTCGCCTTCCTCTCCCGCTACATCCACGACCTCGGAGCGGGTATGGAGCTCAACGTTCAAGTGCCGACCGCACTCGACAAGTTTGGGCGAGATGATTCACATGGCGCAATCGTTGGTCGGGTAGGTCTTGTCGAGCTGCGACATGACTCCGCCAATTCCTGTGCTTTTTTCCAGGAGATAAACATAGTACCCCGATTCCGCCAAGTCCAAGGTGGCCTGAATACCAGCTATGCCGCCTCCAACGACCATAATCGATCCAACTGGCTTTTCCGTCATACCGACCTCTCTACGATCTGAGTTTCAAAATCCGTTCAAAAGTTATATGCGCCGCCTCGCAGGATGTAAGAAGCATCCCGCCTTTCGCGGCGTCGATAAAGGTTAGAAGAAAGCATGAAAATCGGTGAAAAGACGAAGCGCGGCCTGGAATGCCTCTCGCCAATTCACCTGTTCAACTATTCACTGGTTTTTATTTCGCGCAGCAGCCACTCGCACGCTCGGGGGATCGCCATTCGCACTTCCATGGACAACCCCGGCTCGACCTCATCGGGAATTCTCCCGACCTGAACGGCCAGGATTCTTACTTTGACGCCGCCGGACTCTTGCAACTCCCGGAGTAGATTCACCGAGGGGAACTGGTGAAGGGAAAAGTCGCTCGATTTTGCTGCCGGCATATCATCAAGGTCCAATTCGAAAAGCTCGCCGGGAGAACGCCCGGGCTGAGAAATGGCGTCCACGATGAACACATATGCGGGTTTATGAGAAGAGAGCAGAAGATCGAAGAGGAGATCGCCGATGCTTGTTCCCACATCCACAGCCAGCACGGAATCAGGGAGCTGGTAGTGAGCGTGCAGGCATTCGATCAGTTCGGGGCCGAATCCATCATCGCCGAAGAGGGTATTCCCGCAGCCAAATACGATAACAGGCTTACTGAAAAGTTCCTGTAGCACGAGGCTATCCTTGCATTGCATATTCATTGATTGTGCACATTGTGCATCTACCAAATATTTGCATAGACTGTCAACGAATAAATGGGGAAAATGCAACTCCAGAAACATCGATTTTTCAGGAGGCGTTTGTCTGGAGGCTTCTTTTCAGGCGGGGATATGGTTGGCGTTGAGCGGAGGAAGAGGTTGGGGGGCGTCTCAGGAACTCTGCGGGGTTACTCATCCGCTTTTCGGCTTCTGGGCTCTCTTTCGCTCGGCGCTTTGAGCCGGCTGCGCGACCTCGGGTGAAAGCTGGATGATGTACATGTCGTGCTCTCCGGAATAGGTCATGTCATAGGCGGCGCGTCGGTTGCGCAGCAGGCCGTGCTGTTTCAGGAAGTTGGCGGCTGGAATGGCTAGTCCGTTGGGTTTTTTGATGATTCTGGCGGCCCCCTGCTCGCCAGCGTTATTTATGAAGCGGATCCCTACTTCCCGGGTATCCGGATCGTAATAGATAAGAGCGTAGTTGAACCGGGTCAGTGCGAACTTGCGCGTAGCGGGCTCGTTGAATTCGATCACGCCATTGGGCAATAGGGAGATTTTGGGGGAAGAAGCGCCTGCGCGCTGTCCGATGAATCTTTGAAACGCCATGGTTTTGCTCCAACCGAATGAGGATTTCTTGCATTTCTCGTAAAAACGAAAGCAGCGGGGCGCCGCGGACCGTCAAATCATCCGGACGCCCTCTCTGCGGTCATTCAAACCGAGAATCAATCCCTCTCAAATATGCAGAGCGCCCTCAGCTTGCCGGCTTCCGCCACATACTGGCAATCCTCATATTCCCAACCGTTGCTTGCTTTCTCGTTTAGGAATTCTGAAAAACCGCTTTTGAATTCATCATAGCCGGCCACATATGTATCAAAGTGATAATCATCCGAATGCTTCTCGCGCTTCATGCGCTCACTATGCTCAGGTTTTCCGCAGCTCATAGAACTCACCGCCTTTCTTTGTCTAAATAGATTTAGGATTTTATATTATATAAGATAAACCTTATTCTCTTCAGGCGCATGCTATGACGCGAAAGGACAAATCCCGAGCCTTTGCGGAAGCTTCTCCGCTCAACTCCTTTTCACTTTTCTTCCTTCCCGCCTTTTATCAGGCGAAGCCTTACCCCATGGCTCAGATCCTCACCTTGCTCGGGTGAGCGGCACTTGTTGCAGAGGAGCGTGGGAGAATAGGCAAACTCCATCAGCATGAGCGCAGTGGCTTTGATGAAAGCCAATTCTACCGGATTTTCAGGTTCTTCGCCCAATTCGCGGAGCAGTTCCGCCTTGGAGGCTTCTCCGGCTTTTTCGGCCAATTGGGTCGGATCGATGGAAAGATCCCGACATCTTCGTTCTATCATTCGGCTGATGTCATCGGTAACATCGGCGCCGCATTGAATACAGAAAAACTTCACTTGTCCCAGCCACATAAAAACCCTCCTACGCCATTGCTCGAGCTCCGCGAAAGCTTGAATTCCCATCAAAGCCCATCGCTATCCATCGCCCCGCTCTACTCGGATCGTTCGTCAATATCTTCAACGGCGGAGACTTCCAGAACGGCTCCTCCGCCTTTCGCCTCCACCAGCAGCCCGACGATGCGCAGTTGCCGCCCGACGAAGTAGGACATCGTTTTCATCCCTTCGGGAAGCTTGGAAGGATAGGGCGAGTCCTCCTTCCCGGTCGGAGCCCAGGAGCGGATATTGAGGCTTCGGCCGAGCGAAGTTCTAATCGGGTAAGCATCGTCTTCGCTATCTTCCAGAACGCCTTCTATCCTTACGGCGCATCCAATGAATACCTCAGGCGTTTCGAGAATTCGCGCCAGAGAGCCGGACGCTTCGATATCGGGACAATCCTGGGCATGGGCTTGCGAAGCAGCGGAGCCCGAGACTCGATCCTGGAGGAGCCCCGCCAGGATAAGCACTGAACAAAAGACCGCCAAAAACAGTACAGACGCTCGCTTCATGACTTCTCCTTTCAAACAAGAATGGTAAGACCTTCAGTCGATTTTTCCATAAGCCTGTTGGAGGCGTAAATAAGGTGATTTCAGGGGAATAACTTACCGACTGCCGTATCTTGTAATGCGCTTCTGATTGCCATCCCCGCACCACATTAGATCATCATTAGCGCACCTCATCAGATCGTCATTCCCGCGGGCTTTTGGCGGGAATCCAGTCCAGCACAAAACCTGGATTCCCGCCAGGAGCATGCGGGAATGACGATGGTGAGCGCTGGTAAGAGCAATGGAGGAAATCACCTAAAGGCGTGAGACGAACGGGGAACGAGCTCATCCAATCCAGACTAACAACTCGTAGCTTCACAGTAATCATACGAAGCCGCGGCGGGATTGGCCGCGGCTTCGATTCAGCGCGCCCGCGCAGAGCCCGGGCGCGGAGCTTCTCATCGGTTTTTGGGCAACTGATCGAGGTACCATTCCATGGGATCGAGAATCTTAAAGCCCATGCTTTCCAATTTCTTCTTCACATGAGCAACATGATTTGTCAGCAGGTATGGGAAAACGGCCCGCTTCCCTTCTTCCCAGTGCCTCGCCACAAGGATGCTCCCGAAGGGAATGCGCTCCTCGGATATGGCGTCCACAATCCTTTTCATCTGTCCAAGCTTGTCTTCCGCGAGGATTCCAAGAAGAGTGCCGGGCTCCTCTATTCCCAAGACGTTGATAAACGCCCGGATGAGGTCGCGAACCGAGAGAATGCCACGCAGCTTTCCTTCCTTATCGACTACCGGAAAGGCGCCGACCCGAATCCTCTGCATCAGGAGCAGCGCGTCTTCCAGCGTGTTCGCGGGAGATACGGTGACCGGATTGCGGGTCATGATGTCTTTGATCTTGAGATTCGAGACGCGCTCTTTTTCCGCTGCGCTGTCGACGCTGCTGAGAAAAGGCGATGGAAGCGCAATGCGTATGTCGCGATCCGTAACAATCCCGAGGAGAGTATTTTCCTCGTCGACCACCGGAAGATGACGAATGTTGTTTTCTTCCATTTTCTCCTTGGCCGCAAGGATGCCGGCTTCAGGATCGATAGTGATGACCTTCTGCGTCATCGATTTTTCTATGAACATGATTTCCCCCTCTTTTATGCGATTTTTCAAGTAAAGCTTCAAATACCGAGCAATATTTTCATATGGTTCGCAATCAGTTCGGGCAGGCGGTCCAGGCAATAGCCTCCTTCGAGGATGGAAATGACCTTGCCCCCGGCGTGCTTATCCGCCAACGCCATGATCCTATCCATGATGAATGAAAAGCATTCCGTGGATAGCTCCATATCCGACATATAATCGTCTTTGTGAGCGTCAAAGCCTGCAGAGACAAGAATAATCTGAGGCTCGAAGCGATCGAAAGCAGGCTCCATCACCTCCGCTATGCACTCCATATACTCTTTGTCCCCCTGTCCCGGCAGCATGGGCGAGTTCAGAGTGAAGCCGGATCCTTCCTCGTACCCGATCTCGAACTCCCTGCCGGTGCCCGGAAAGCAGAAGGACGGGTGCTCATGGATGGAGTAGAAAAAGACGGATCGGTCGTACTCGAAGATGTGCTGGGTCCCGTTGCCATGATGGACGTCGAAATCGATGATCCCGATGCGTTCGAATCCCCATTCCATCTGAAGGTAGCGGGCGGCGATGGCGATGTTGTTGAAATAACAAAACCCGATGGCTTTATTGGGCTCCGCATGATGCCCGGGAGGTCTGACGGCGCAAAAGGCGTTGTCGATCTCGCCTTCGGCCACGCGCCTGGCGGCCTCCAGTATTCCTCCCACCGCAAGAAAAGCGATGTCGTAGGAGTCCTTGCATATCTGGTTGTCAGGGTGCCCAAACTCGCCCATGTCAAGCATGCACGCTTCTTCGAAGCGCATTATATGCCGGGGAGAGTGCACCATCTCGATCCATTTATGCTTGGCTGGCTCAGCCTGGATCATGGTGAGATGTTCGAGAAGCCCGGCTTCTTGAATGCCCTGAAGGGCCGCGAGAAGCCGATCTGGAGATTCGGGATGCCCGGAGCCGGTGCAATGCTGCGTGAAGCGCTCGTCGTAAAGGAATCCAGTCCGTCTCATATCAACCCCATGTAATTGGTAGCCATTGAGTCATCCTGTCAAGGATTCAGGTTTATTAAAGAAAGTGCTTTGGGCGCTCAGGCGTGCAGTCATGTGCCCGATGATGTAGATTCGCTTTCCTCCATAACATTTCATCCTCGGGATTTAAAGAACAAATAATGGGAGGCGGGTAGGATTTCAACAATAGCTGCTAAATCAATCGTTAACAGAGAAAGGAGATCTAGTTGTTGAATTTGTCATGAATTCTGCTCGAACTAATCAGAAAAAGGGAAGCAAAGCCCCCTTCTTAGAGCTTCGTCAAATCATTAGTTTATACCATGGGACCAGGCGTCCCTGCCTGCGAGCTTTTTCGCTGTGCAGATCTGCCATGAAAGCGAGGCCTATCAGCTATGATTAGACGCAAGTTCAGGGCGCTTCTCATTGAAGACGATGAAGACGATTATCTGCTCGTGAAAGAGATGCTTTCCGAATCCACGTCATCAACATTCGAGCTCGAATGGGCGGATAACTACGAGGGGGGACTCGCCGCAGCCTGCTCCGCCAAGTTCGATGTGGTGCTGCTCGATTACCGTCTCGACGCTCGCACCGGTGTGGAGCTTTTGCGCGAGGCGGTAAGCAGAGGCTGTGAATCTCCGTTCATCCTTCTGACCGGCCAGGGTGGGTACGAGGTGGATATCGAAGCCATGAAAGCCGGCGCCGCCGACTACCTGGTAAAAGGAGAAATCACGGCGGCGATGCTCGAGCGAACGATTCGCTATTCCATAGAGCGGCGCAGCGCAGAACGGGAGCTCAAAACATATCGCGACCATCTTGAAGACCTGGTGCGGAAGCGGACGGCTCAGCTCGAGAATGCCAACGGAAAGCTGCAGCTCGAGATTGAAGAGCGCATGCGGGCCGAGGACGCCCTCAAAGAAAGCGAGGAGCGCTTCCGAATCCTTGTCGAAAGCGCTTTGGACATCATCTATACGGTCTCTCGAGATGGGCGCATCGTTTCTTTGAATCCCGCCTTTGAAGCCATTACCGGCTGGAAGCCTTCCGAGTGGGTGGGCGAGCGCTATGAGCCTCTCATTCATCCGGACGACCTCCCAATGCTCATGGAGAGATTGAAGAAGTCTTTTCGCGGGGAAGTGCTGCCGTCCGCGGAACTGAGGATTCGCTCGAAGCAAGGGGACTACCGGCTCCTGGAGTTCAAAACCGTTCCTCTCGTCAAGAAGGGAGAGGTGATCGGAGTCGTGGGAACAGCTCGCGATGTCACAGACCGCAGGGACGCCGAAGTAAAGATAAAAGAGCAGCATGATTTCCTCAGCAATGTTCTCGAATCCCTGTCACACCCCTTCTATGTCCTGGACGCGAAGGATTACACGATCAAGATGGCGAATTCAGCAGCAGTTCCGGCTGGATTGACTCCGGGCGCCGTCTGCGCCGCCGTGATGCATTCGGGAACCGTCAAAAACTGCATGGATACCAACCACTTCTGCCCGATCGAGGAAGTGAAGAGGACAAAACGGCCCGCCGTAACGGAGCATGTGCATCATGATAGAGAAGGAAGCATAAGGCATGTCGAAATCCACAGCTACCCGCTCATGGACAACAGCGGCGAGGTGGCTCAGGTCATTGAATATTCGCTCGATATCACTGAACGAAAGCAGATGGAGGAGGCTCTCAAGAAAGCTCGCGACGAGCTCGAAATCCGCGTCCGGGAGAGAACCGCCGAGCTTGCAAAGGCCAACCAGTTGCTCAGAGCCGAAATCGAGGAGCGGAAGAAGGCCGAAAAGGCTCTCAGGCTCGATGAATCACGGCTCGAAGCCCTACTCGATCTTAGTCACATGACGGAAGCCTCGCCCGAGCAAATTGCGGATTTTGTGCTCGAAGAGCAGGTGAGACACACGAGGAGCAAAATCGGGTGGCTTGCCTTCATGAATAAGGAAGAGACTCGTCTGACTCTCCACGCCTGGTCGAAGGAAGCCATGAAACAGTGCAAAGTCGAGGGAGAAGAGATGCATTTCTCTATCGAAGAAGCAGGCGTGTGGGCTGACGCGGTAAGGGAGCGCAAAACGATCGTCATCAACGACTACTCCTTGCCCGCCCCTCACAAGCTCGGTTGTCCGAAGGGCCATGCGCCACTCCGACGTCTGCTGGTGAGTCCCGTCTTCGACGAGAGCCGCATAGTGGCCGTTGCTGTAGTGGCCAATAAGGAAGAAGACTATGACGCCACGGATGTGAGACAGCACACTCTGCTTCTCAACGGCATGTGGAGGCTCATTCAGCGCGAACGGGCGCTGAAAGCCTTGAGAGAATCGGAAAGCCTCGCCGCCATGGGAAGAGCCCTCTCGAGCGTAGCCCATGATATGAAAACTCCGTTGATCGCCATCGGCGGATTCACCAGCCTGGTTCGAAGGCGCATGGATGATTCGAGCCCCCACTGCCAAAAACTCGATATCGTCATCAAAGAAACGCAGCGGCTCGAAGCCATGGTGAAGGATATGCTCGATTTCTCGAGGCCCCTGGAGCTCAATCGGTCCACGGAGAGCGTTGCCCAGACGGTAAACGAAAGCCTCGTTCTTCTCGACTCCATGGCGAAGGAGCGCAAGGTGAGCCTTCGAAGCGTCATTGCGCCCGACCTTGGAAGAGCCGCTTTCGATTCCATGCGCATGAAGCAGGTGATCATCAACCTTGCGGCAAACGCCATTCAGGCCTCGCCGTCAGGGGAAACGACCACCATCTGCGCTCACCCGAAAGACGCCGACCTCATTGTGGATGTGATGGACCGCGGCCCGGGGATTCCACATGAACAACGGGAAGCCGTTTTCTCGCCCTTTTTTACAACCAAGAAGGAGGGGACCGGCTTGGGGCTTTCGATCGTAAGGAAAATCGTCGAAGCTCATAAAGGGAGAGTAGAAATCCTCGATAACCCAGATGGTGGAATCACCTTTAGAGTTGTGCTTTATGGCTGCGTGGAGGAGAGAAGAAAAGAAGAACAGGGGCCGATGGGCTCATTTCCCGACAATGCGCAAACGACATGCTATGGCGCGGACGCGGAACAGTGTCCGGCTTGAAATGAGAACCGCCCCAGCGGTTGACGCGGCGACGCTTGAAAGGTTTTAAATTGATAGATCATGGGCTTCCTCCAAAGGAGAGGACGATGACTTCCGCCAGATTGGGGTGAGCGCTGGAGAAGCCGAGCCTGCAAAAGAAAACAAAAACCCCTCGCAACCACTAAGGATTGCGAGGGGCCTGTTTGGACGGGCGCTAAAGTGTCGTGCGATAATTTTTCCGGGCGCTCCGTCTGTAAACCTTATCAGGTTTAAATAGTCTGTCTTGTTTTACATGCGGCTTCTTTCAGCTGCATCGCGGCGGCCTGCGCATGTCAACCCCGACAACACAATAAGGGGAGCCCACATCCGGGTCGCTTAAAACCCATCTTTCCACGCTTTGACCGGCTCCCCTGTTTCAGCTGCTCCCGCCTGGAGAGGAACAAGCTCACGACACTTGAAACATATGGTAACGTCTACTTCTATGATGGTCAAGCGGCAATATGGGACTCTGAGCAATCTTCATTTTGTCAGTAGTGATTACCTCAGCTCGAAGGCGAGGATTATCTCCATCTGGAACGATCCTTTGAAGAAGCCGGGAGGCGCTTTCGGCAAAGGAGATGCGTCCTTTACGGTACTCAGGGCGGCATCGTCCAGAGTTTGATTCCCGGAGCCTTTCATGACCTCAGCACCCACCACCCGGCCCTCCGGATCGACCGTGAACCGAACCTTGACTCTGCCCTCGATGCGGCTCGATCTGGCGGATTCGGGATACTTCTTGCGGCTCTCTATCCTTAGCCGCACCATTTCCATGTAGTCCTGCTTTGTCATGAAATCCGCAGACACGACGGCGGGCGGAACCCATTGGGCGACGTTGAGGCCCGCAACCCCGGACATGGCCTGGGCCTCCGGGACTGCGACATCTCCAGCGCGAAGCCCTACGTCGCCAAGCTGAATGGCTTCCGGGCGGCTCTCTACGAGATCCGTTTTGATTTGCGGAATACGCCTCTCGCGGATGTTGAGCACCGGGACGTCCTGAATCTCGGGAGCTTTGTGCCTTACCCTCGGGCGCGGGATCGCCCTCGCCATCGGCCTGGATGTATCCTGCACGCTCACATCGAGATAGGTTCTCGACTCGATGCGGTAAAGCCCCGCTGCGCGCATGACTGCAAGCAGATGAATTCCGAAGGAAACGGCAATCATCACGATCAGGAGGCGGTTGGGCGATTCCAAAAGCTTCAATGAGCGCATCATGACCTCAGAATCCCTTCTCCGTCGCCAGGCACAGCTTTTCGGCGCCGGCAGCCTTGGCGAGGTCCATGACCTTGACCGCCTTATTGAGCACGACGGTTCGATCGGCTTTCACGATCACCAGGCGATCCTTCTGACCGCCTATCATCTCTTTCAGCCGTTTGAACAATAGATCCGCCTCTACTTCCTCTTCTCCAATATAGGCCCGGCCATCCTTATCGACATATACGACGATGTCTTCCTGGGCCTGAGTCGTTCCGCTCTGAGCCTGCGGCAGCGAGATTTTGACCCCCTCGCTCACCATGAAGTTGGTCGTAAGAAGAAAATAGATGAGCAGCATGAAAACGATATCGATCAAGGAGGTCAGAGGCATCTGCATCTGGTAGCGAGGCCTTCTTTTGGGGTGAATCAGCATCGGGCGCTCCTATCTCAGAGTAATGGTCTTCATGAAAGTGACCGCTCCGGCCTGGAGCTTGGCTTCATACTGCTCGATGCGCGCAATCAGGTAGCTGTGGGCCGCTACGGTCGGGAGAGCGACCGCAAGGCCGAAAGCAGTGGTGAGCATCGCTTCCCAGATGCCCCCGGCAAGAACCGCGGCGTTCACCTTGCCGCCCATTTCCTGAATCACCATGAAGGCTTTGATCAGGCCCATGACGGTGCCGAGCAGTCCGAGCATCGGAGCGATGTTGCCGATGGTGGCGAGCGCCTGGGTGTAAGAGGAAAGACCTCTCACTTCTTCATCGATCGCGTTGACGATGACCGTCTCGACAATCTCCCGCTCCCTCTCCTTCACCTCCATAGCCTGGACGAGAACTCGCCCCATCGGCGAATTGCTTTCTTCCGCAGCCTCTCTGGCATCCCCTTCTTTCTTCTCTTTAAGAAGCTCCGCAATTCTTTCCGCGAGGCCCGCGCCCCGGCTCCGCGTCATGGAGAAGCGGATCAGCCTCTCCGCAAAAATGGCCAGAGCAAGAATCGAGCAAAGAAGAATCGGATACATTATGATCCCGCCTTTTCCCAAAAATTCCATCATTTCCATACCCCTTTTGCATTTTGCTTTTCACGAAGTCCCGTCAAGCGCCGCTTGGCCCGCTGCTCGCCAAATCCGTTTGAAAATCGGCTATGTCGGCTTGACCGTCGAAATCAAGATCCTTTTCGCGCTTCACCAGGGCTTCGACTTCATCATAGGTCTCCCAAAGATCGGGAGCGCCATCCCCGTTCGTGTCTTCCTTGACGGACGCAATCCTTCCTTTTTCATAGATAAACCAAACATCGGGATTTCCGTCGCCATCGTTGTCCTTTTCAGCTCGAACCGCATTTTCCTCGTCGTCATAGAACCAGACGAGATTCAATCGCCCGCTGCGCCCCTCATCTTCTTCGCTTCTGATCAGCTTCCCGCTATCATTATAAAATTCCCGCAGATCCAGGAGGCCGTCCCCATCCTCATCGATTTCTTTTTGCTCCAACACTCCCCCCTTATGGAAGAAGCGCGCTTCAGGATTGCCGTCCTTGTTTACGTCCAGTTCCACCACCTGAGACCACTCCGGACGGTCAAGCCATTGAGTCGTTTCAAAAAAGCCGTCATGATCGCTGTCGTTCACCAGCTTTTGCTTGGAGCCGCCCGCGTAATAAACCTTTAGATCGATCTGGCCGTCTGCGTTCTGGTCTCTTTCCACCCGAACAACCTGGTTATCCTTGTAATATTGCCATGTATCGATTCGCCCGTCCCGATCCGAATCGATTTCGGCCCGCTCCTTCTTCTCGGCGCTGTCGAAAAAGATCCTGGTGTTCGGCTTTCCCTTCCGATCTTCATCCAAAGTCTGAGAGTAAAGTTTGCCGTTCCGGAAGGACGAGACGCTTTCAAGGAAGCCATCGCCGTCCGCATCTTCTTCCAGCCTGACGAGAGTCCCTTTTTCATAGACTCGCACCCTGTTGATCCGCCCACAGTGTTTGCCGTCTTCTTTGACCTCTTTTATCCGGCCCGCCTCGTCAAAACGGATGAAATAATCAGTCTTGCCGTCATAATTGGCGTCTTTGTCCTGTGATGCCGGCTTGCCGTTTTGAAAGATCGTGAAAACGTCCATGGCGCCGTCCAGGTTGCTGTCTTTCTTTTGCTCTACCGGCTTTCCGTTCTCAAAAAGGGTGACGCAATCGACCTTCCCGTCAAGATTGGCGTCTTTCTCCTCTTTGATGGGCTCGCCCTTCCTGTAGAAGCGGCAGACCTCGAGCTTTCCATCTTTGTCGAGATCGTGATTGCTCCTTTCCGGCAGCCCTTCCCGGTCAAAGAGTATGATCTTTTCATATCTTCCATCTTCATCGGCATCGCTCTTTTCCTCGACCGGCTTGCCGTTCTTGAATGTCTGCCAGAGATCGGGCTTTCCATTCCTGTTTGTATCCTTTTGAGCCGAAGCCAGATGGCCGTTCTCGAAGTGGTAGACGCAATCGAAGACGCCGTCGCCCGTAGTGTCCTTTTTTATCTGAGAGGGACGCCCCTGCTCGTCGAAGAAAGTGACCTGGGAGACTTTCTTCGATCCGCTCAACCTCTCCTGCCTGCGCCGTTTTCCCTGCTCGTCGAAGAAATCCTGGCAGTCTATCTGGCCGTTGAAATCCGTATCGCTTTCAATCCGTATGAGGACCTCATTCCGGTAATGCTGGAAGCGATCCATACGACCGTCCTTGTTGCTGTCGATTTCAAGCCTCAGAATCTTGCCTCGATCATCCAGAACGCCTACCTGATCGATTTTGCCATCGCCGTCGGCGTCTTTTTCCACCCTTTTCTCACCGGCGTGAACGCTGCCGGGAGAGAAGAAGCAAAAAACCGCCTGAGCCAAAGCCGCCAGAAGAAGCAAGGCCAAAGCTGCGCGGCTCGCTCGCGCCGCCCCAGTAGAATCCAGTATCTTCAATCCACAACCTCCTGCGCGGATGATGCGCCTTCCGCCGCTCCCATAGATGCTTGCACAGTGCGCTTTGGGGATAACCTCTTGCTGCCTGGGCACAGACGCCCGAAACAAAACAAAAAAAGCCGCCGAGGCGATTCTCGCCCCAAGCGGCCTTCTTGGCTGCATTGCTAATAAAACAAAATGCCTTATCGAGGATTGCGCATCGAAGACGTCGACCGACCCAGCGTCATCCTTGTGACGCGTTTACACTGAGCGCCTTCGGCCACAATCCCCCGTCGCCAGGAGCCGTTCACGGCCCAGCGACGTTTATCTAAAAACCTTCTTGGACGTTGACTTTAAAACAGCCGAACTATATGAAGTTCGTGGTCTTCTGTCAACGCGTTTATCGTTGAGGTCCGAGTTTGAACTTGAACATTCCATGGATTGACACACGGTAAATTTGTTCTCATTCAGAAATGACCTTGCATACGAGATTTTTTGCCCTGCGCTTCGCTCCCAAATGCTTTACGTGATAGCCCTGAAGGGGCGAAATATCATAGCCCAGGGCATCGCCCTGGGGAGAAGGATCACGCCAGGAGATTGGAAGCCCTGAAAGGGCGATACATCTAGAGAATGGTTAGGTTATCCTGCCCTTTCAGCAACTGTGTTGGCTGTCAAGCACTTTTTGCCGATTGAGGGTTCCA
>CAZOEL010000110.1:0-16457 GCA_964578835.1 uncultured Syntrophobacteraceae bacterium
TAAATCCGCTGCTTCGACCGCTACCGCTACTGAAGCTGCTGCTCCGGCCTCCGCCGCTACTGTAGCTGCTGCGACCGCCATAACTGCTGCCTCCATATCCCGCCGAGCTTCGCCCACGACTGGATGAAAAGGAGCTTTGGCGACTGGCGCCGCCACGATCCGAGCTCATTCTGGCTTGATTTCCGCTTCCCATCCCCTGGAATGCGTCTCCGCCCCGGCGCTGTTGGAGGTCTCTGCTGACGGAATCAGCCGACGGCCTCCTGCCGGAGAGTCTGTCCGATCCAGGCGACCCGGGCCTCTGAGAGGGGCGATTGGAATCCAATTGGGATGCCCTCGGGCGGGAAGATCCTCCCTGTCCCAACCGATCCTGACCACGGCCGCGATAATCTCCTCTGTTTGCGGGCAGCTGGCTGGCGCGATCCCGGTTTGCGACGCTTCCCTGGCGAGAGAAATTATTCCATTTTTCGGACTTGTAGTGTGAGACGTTTTTGCCGTTAATGTTCACATTCCGGTTGATGTTGACGTCCATGTCCCCGTGATGCCAGTCCCAGTGGCCCCAACCATGATTCCATGCCGCGCCAACGGCCACGCCGGCTGCAAAGCCTATGGCGCCCGCCGCGAAGACTCCCCCGTATGGATAGGTCGGATAATACGGGTAGTAAGCATAGGGAGGATATGCCGGATAAGGCCATGCGCCATAGACAACCGTCGGGTTATAGGTCGGCACGTAAACCGTTGTCGTGCTTGCCGGTTGAATGATTATTTTTTCCTGTTCTACGATGACCTGCTGCTCGTCGCTGCTCTTCAGGTTTCCTTGCGCTTGAGCGCTTGAGCGCAGACTCTGGACAGTATCCATGACTTCTTTCTGCTGAGCAAGAAAAGCCGCTCCCAGGGTCTGCATCCATTCGAGCTTTTCGCTCATCATGGCAAGCACCTCGGGGAAGGGCACAAGCGCTTTAACACTGAGGTCCCATTGCATTTTGTCCAGCGCCGCATTCAATGCGTCTCCTTTGAGGCCCTTGTTTTGCTTTAACCAACGGTCCGCCGCCACGACTTCGAGAGGGAATGTCGCCGCCACCAGGACGTTGGCGAGGAGAGAATCCGGGTAAAGAGCAATGGGAGCGACCATCTGACTGAGCTCCGCCTGCGAGTAGGTTTTAGCCGTCTCTTGCCCAAAGGCTCCAGGCGGCGCAGCCAGGCAGGCGATCAGAAGCCCAATCAGCGCATGTTTAAGATTTAGTTTCATCATCTTAATACCTCCTTCTTCCTTGGTGTAATTTGCTTTCCTTATCATCGCTCATCTTCTCGGCCTTATTCCCTATTGGAGAGGCAGCCTTAAGGGACAAAACTCAGGCAGAGCGATAGCTCGGCGCGTCGCCACCCAATCGATCTGACCTGCAAAAAGGCCAAAGCTTGTTTTGCTTTGCACTCTATGGCATCCCTAAACTGGCCGTTAAAACGAACATGCAATTACAACCGTAGCGTTCAATGAGTCTACACGGCATATTTGGAAATTGATATTGGTCTTTGGTCCAATAGGAACGTGAGGCGGTTCGCTGCTAATAATCCAAACTGGCCGGCTAGGCTTTGGTCTGCCATTTTCTGCCGATACTTCTCCAAAGCAAAAGAAACCTTGGGAGACACGGTGAATCCAAACTCTATCATCAAAGCTCTTACCTGTACGGTTGTTTGCTTTGCATCTATCCTGCTCAGGACGGAGATCTGCCATGCAAACTACTCCGGCCCCATGCGTTTTTTCGTCTACAGGCCTTGCGCTGGCAGCTCGTTCGCCTGCGCTCCGCGTATTCTGGCTGAAGGAACAATTGAAGACAATACGGCTGAAAAATTCAGCAAGTTCTTGATGGGAAAGGATAAACCTCCCTTCAATCTACCCTCGAAGGCTATCCTTTGCTTTGACAGCCCCGGAGGCAGCCTCGTTGGCGCTGTTAATCTTGGGCACAAGATCAGGGACGTTGGATTCGATACGTGCGTTGAGTCTGACTACCGCCGAATGAGAATCAATCCGCAGAATCAAGGGGAAGAGATTTTTCTGAAAGATGCTGTCTGCGCCTCCTCCTGTGTTATTGCCATGGCTGGTGGGATTCATAGAAGAATCAGTGAGCAAGCAAGAATCGGAGTACACCAGTTTACCAGCGCGCTTGCCTCGACGCCGGATAGTACGATTCAGTTAAGAGACAAAGCGGTTGCCGGGTATCTGGAGTTGATGGGAGTTCACAGGACATTGCTCATCATTGCATCACTCCACCCGCCGAATACGATGCGCTGGCTTTCCACGAAGGAGATTCGCCAACTCCGGCTCGACAATCAGAGCCGTTGAGCATTCTGGAAGAGGCACAATCTGAAAGTCATGCAGCCGCTCTCTGTAAACTGTTATTGCAGAGCCTGATAGCCACGACTGCTGCGCTCCGACGCATTGCGATGAAAACGCTACTCTTTGGTTTGGAAGGAGGTTTTTTATGATAGAGACGACAAGGTCCCACGCTGCAAGACTTGCCATTCACAACTTTAAGATTGCCTCTGACGCCCTTCTCCTTATCGGTCGCTTCAAAATGAACGGACGCTCCGGTCAGGTTCTGCAAGATGCGCTGAGTATCCTTAGCCCCGAGATTTATGGCAGCATGAACGACCCGAACAGCATTGAATTAAAAGGGCTGGAATACGTTATGGACAGACTGCCGCGGGGAATCGAGGAGTGCAGCCGGTTCGTGATGACCTCGGAAGAAGATCTGGGAGACACGCCCTTCGCCAGGCTGCAACCGTCAAAACGGAGGAGAGTCTCTTACCGGATCAACGACAGTGAAATGTGCTTTGTCGTAACAAGCGGCTTTAGCGAGATATACGATATCTTGACCCATCTGACTTTTCTGTACATTGTTGCTAAAAACATATGCAGCAAAATGAAAGACCATGAAGGAAATATCACAACAGAATGGAAAGGGCTCGAAAAGTTCATGGAAATGAACGCAGAACCCGATAGCGAGCAGCTCAATCGCGCCATATGGAACCTGAGCATCATTCTCGGCAGGACATTTCAGGAAACGAAATCGACCTACGAGTATTTTGAGAATTCAAAAAAGGAGATGAATGCCAGCAATGGACTGTTTGAGATTATCTACAAACTAGCAAAAGGGATGGAATGCATAGCTGCTAAGCAAGCAGATTTTGAGATTCAATTCACACCTGATTTGGGTCATCTAATCCTCCATCAAGTGTGCGGGAAGAGATGGGCTGCCGAGATCAAGGGAAAGTTGCTGGAATTGGGGTTAGAGAATCGGCCACTGCACATAATAAGCTCCAATTTGCACAGCGTCGTCAATCTTCTGTATGGCTACGGAGCAGTTGGAAAGAGCATGGAGAAAACGCTCACCCAGGACCTGTATGCGTTTGTCCGCGAATTGCGGAATAGGGGCGACGAAGTCAAAGAGTATGCCGTGAGTCATGGTTTTTATGATCTTCCAGACAAATGCGGGGCACATATCGATTGTCATATTATTGATACAGCAAAGCTGGATATCGAAGGATGCCACCCCGAGCTGCAAATCAAGATGCAAGCTATGCAAGACGAAAAGCCGGTCATTCTCGTAATGGATTACGCGTTTGGAACGCAGGCTTTTGAATTGATCGACTCCCTCCTGCAGCCCATGATAACAGAGACAGGGGAGCGGAACCTGAACCTTCGCTCCATGTCGGTTATGGGAAAGGCCGGCACAGTGCGGGGAAAGAAGGGAGACATAATGATTGCTACTGCGCACGTGCTCGAAGGCTCTGCAGATAACTACCTTTTTGAGAATGATCTACGGGAAGAAAATTTTGAAGGCTACAAGGATGTCTTCGTTGGGCCAATGATAACCGTGCTCGGGACCTCTTTGCAAAACCGGGATGTGCTCGAGACGTTCAGATCAACGAGCTGGAAAGCCATAGGGCTCGAAATGGAAGGCGGGCACTATCAACGCGCTGTCAATGCGGCTATTATCCGCGAGCACATCGCAAAAGACGTTAAGGTAAGGTATGCCTACTATGCTTCGGATAATCCGCTCATGAGCGGTCAGACCCTCGCTTCGGGCAGTCTGGGAGCCGAAGGGATCAAACCGACTTACATGATTACAAAGTGTATTTTAGAAAAGATCCTTGCATGATTAGGGGCAGCGGGCGTCACCACTTTTATTTGCATCCGCCTGCGAAGGCTCCAGGAACTTCGCCACGGCCAGCTCCAGATTGAAGAACATCCTCTCGCGGCCCAACACTTTGCCCAATGTGGACTTCTGGACTGTCGCAAGCACTTCGGGGTTTAGTCCTACAAGCCATAGCGCAACGCCACGGTCGCGTTGCCTTTTCTCGGCTTCAGTCAGCATTTTTAGCGCCGTATACTCCAGGTCGGGCGCTCTGCTGAGGTCGAGAGCAATGACCCTCATCGTCGCATCGGCGATCAGGGATTTCATCTGCTCGGCTATCCGTTCAGCGTTGAGAAAGAAAATGCGTCCTTCCACCCGGATAAGGAGCAAGCCCGGAAAGGTTTCGTCTTCCGGATAATTTTCGGACAAGGGCCTGAAGACGTTTGTACCGGGCTTTCGCCCCAGCGCGTAGACCGGTGGATTGGCTGTCCGATATGCGAGGGAGACCAGTGAAACCACGATGGCGACCAGGATTCCTTTCAAAGTTCCCAGAACTATTACCCCGGCAAAAGCAGCGAGAGCCCAGATGAACTCCATCTGTCGCACCCTCACGATATCGCGGAACTCGGCCGGTTTGATCAATCCGGTCGAGTACACTATCACGACTGCGGCCAGGGTAGCTTCAGGCATCAGCCCGATCAAGGGCGCAAGAAGGAGCATCGTCACCAGGGCAGCTCCAGCGGTGAGCAACTCGGACATTTGGGTGCGAGCCCCCGAGAGGCGATTCACCGCAGTCTGACTGGCGCCTCCTCCAGCGGGCATAGCCCCGAACATTGCGCCTCCAATATTTGCAGCTCCTGTCGCCAACAGTTCCTGATTGGCTCGAACTGGCGGCTCATCGCTATTGGCGAAGGCGCGCCCGGCGGCAATTGTTTCGGTGAAGCTCATCAGCGCTATGCCCAAAGCGCCGGGCCAGAGAGCCGCTGCGAGGGAGAAGTCAGGAAGAATGAGCGGCGGCAGCCCTTTGGGCACCAAACCGACAGACGCGACACCGTAGTCCTGCCACCCTAACAGTCCCATGCCGAAGATTCCTGCAGCCACTGTAATCAGAGGCGCCGGGGCCTTCGGAAAAAACCGCTCGAGGATCGCCAACATAAGCAGCATAGAGGCTCCAATGGCAAGAGTCGCTATCGATGTGTCCGGAAGGCTCTGGACGAGGCTGAGCAGATTGTGGAAGAAGGAGCCTTTAGGGAAGTGAATGCCCAGCAGCTTCGGGATCTGGTCCATAACGAT
Source organism: uncultured Syntrophobacteraceae bacterium (assembly GCA_964578835.1). Lineage (GTDB taxonomy): Bacteria > Desulfobacterota > Syntrophobacteria > Syntrophobacterales > Syntrophobacteraceae > CAZOEL01. Next base: position 5,427 of record CAZOEL010000110.1, read on the forward strand.
AACGAATCCAATTCCCGCTTTAAAGCCGATCAAAACCGGCTCGGAGATGAAATTGGCAATGAAGCCCAGACGCACAAGAGAAGCCATCGCCAGGATGACTCCCACGAGAAGCGTCAGCATCGCTGAAGCGCTCAGGAGAGACGACACATTTCCGTCAGGCGCGGCCTGCCCGAGTTGCGCCGCCGTTAAAATGGCGATAGTTGTGGTGGTGCTCACACTGAGAGGCCTGGAAGCACCGAGCGCGGCATAGATCAACATCGGCAGGAACGCTGTGTAGAGGCCCACCTGCACCGGGAGCCCGGCAATGGTGGCATAAGCCATCGCCTTCGGGATGACCACCGCCGCGGTTGTCAGGCCGGCAAACACGTCGGGGCGCAGCCACTCCTTCCGGTAGTCCCGCATCCAATCCAACACCCTGGGGGAAATGTTGCTCCGAGGGCTCGTCAATGGGGCGCCTTCAGTCAATCTGAGCTCCTGCCAAATAATGGGGAACATTGTCCTTCCGTCGGATTATTTCTTCATAAAGCCAAGGCCTAAGCGCATTAGTATCAAACTGGCCGCAAAAAAAGAACATGCAATCATAATCGAAGTGATTGTTAAGCCTACAGGACATATTTAAAGACTGCTATTGGTCTTTGGTCCAATAGCAATGTGAGGCGGTTCGCTGATAATGTTCAACAAAGGAGATTCGCCAACTGCAACTTGACAATCAGGATTATCGAAGCATGGAGAAGAGGCGCCATTCTGGTATCGCCAATTCAGAGAGCCATCGTGCGATCTTTTGAGTAAGGGAGGATGACCATGGAGTCTACATTCATCACAAGGAGACAGTTTCTGCTTCGGATGCTGACGCTGGCGGGTTTGACTGCAATCCCCTCTGCCGCCCTTGCTCAAACGCGTGGGATGTCGAGGCGGATGGACCGCCGGGTGGACAGGGGAGAGCGGGTGAATCAGAGGGGTGAGGACATGGTGGAGAGATCGGATGATCCTCTCGGGGTAAGAGGCGTGAATCGGCGCCAGGACCGCAGGGAGATACGTCAGGACCGCCAGTACGACCGGTATGACAGAGTTTTCTAGATAAATAACTCCACACCCCTTTTTAACCGGAGACGCGAGATGAAACGGAGATGGATCGCTTTGATGGCAATGTTTGCTTGGGGTCTCATCCTCCTTGGGCCTCGCGGAGCGGAGGCGCAGTCTGTCGGACGCATTGTCTTCCTCACTGCCAAAGCCGGCGCAAAAGCCCAATTGGAACAAGCCATCCGGACCCACATGGAATGGCGAAAAGAGCAGAAGGACGAATGGCGATGGATCGTGTGGGAGTATGTAACCGGAAGTTCTCAGGGACGCTACGCCCTAGCAACGTTCGGACACAACTGGAGCGACTTCGATGCTCCGAAAGTGCTCCCGTGGGTTGAGGAGGCGAACAATGGGAGTCTGGCTGCATTGTGTGAGACATCACCTGTTGTGCAATACTTTGAGCATATGGACCGGGTCAGCAGAGCCGGCGAAGGAATCCTGACGCTGAGCATGGCGGAGGTGGTGGTCTTTCAGCTTCATTTCGGCAAATCGGCTCAGTTCTATGAGACGCTGCCAAAATTCGCCGAAGTTATGGATGAGTACAAGCCCTCCGTTCGATTTGAGTGGTTCGAACTGCTGGATGGCGGCGAAACGCCCATGTTCATGGTCATCACTCCTCTGGCGAACTGGTCCGAGCTCGAGAAGCTCGATGAGTCGATTATGGATCAAATGGTCTTGTTCATGGGAAAGCAGAAGGCTATGGCAGTGCTGGATCGCATGAGCGCCTCTGTGAAGAGCCAGCGCCGCGACCTCGTTCGTTTGCGCCACGACCTCTCCTACATGGGTGCGCCGCCCCCTGTGCAAGGGAAATGAAGGCTTGGTTTTGCTTAATACTCGAGGACCTCGCCTCGAGCTGAGGGGGACCTGAACATACCGGTCGGTGGACGGCGGTCCCCGGGAAGGAAGGGAGCTATGCGCGATGAGAAAATGCCGAAAGAGCGCGAGGGAATGAAACGTCGAACTTTTCTTGCCATGGTGAGCGCCGCCGGAGTCAGTCTGGCGGGATTGAAAGTCGTTGCCGGACAAACAGCCGCAGGGGCCGTCGCCATCAAGGACGTCAAGGAGGGAGAAGATATCTTCTCCTACGTCCAGCGAATCAAAGGAGGCTTCGATCAGACGCTCTACCGGCAGGTGATCGGGGCCGCCAATGAATTCAAAGAGGGTGACCAGACCATCGGCGTGGGCGCTGGGGATGAAGAAACCCGGCGCAATGCCCGGCTACTTCTGGGCAACACTAAGATCAAGGATCTCCACGATCATCCCTTGCTGGCGGACGACCTGCAGCGGCTGATCTGGAAGACGACCGATCAGGGACAGTACGAGAAGGTCAGGGATTGGTCTATGGACCGGTTGAAGGCCTTCCTGTTGTCCGCGCCTGAGGCGGAAATCAAGGGGGTGATGTACGGCCTTTCCAGCGAAGTCATCGGGTGCGTACCCAAACTGATGAGCAACGAAGAGCTGATCGCCGTCGGTCAGAAGATATTCAATCCTCTGCCGGGGACCCAGATGGGGGCAAAGGGGTACATGGGCGCCCGGATCCAGCCGAATTCCCCCACCGATCACCCCGAAGACGTCGTCTGGCAGGTTTTCGACGCGTTTTCCTACGCGACGGGCGACATCGTTATCGGGACAAACCCTGTGGATAGCCAGGTTAAGAGCGTCGCCGCCGTGGAAGAGGCGCTCAAGGAGGTGGTCGACACCTTCAAGCTGCAGGATGTCATACCATGGTGCGTGCTCTCCCATATCGACGTCCAGGCTGAAGTCGCCGGCGCATATCCGGGAACGGTCGCCACGATGTTTCAGAGCCTTGCCGGAACGGATGACTGCAACAAGACGTTTGACGTTACGGTCGAAAAGATACTCGAGTACGCCAGATCCAAAAAGGGAGAAAAATACGGACTCTATTTCGAGACGGGGCAGGGCTCCGAGTTCACCAACGGTGCGGCCAATGGCGTGGACATGATGGTGCTCGAGTCGCGCAAGTACGGCTTCTGCAGGGCAGTGGGGGCTGAGTTGGCAAAAGTCCAGCCTGAAGGCGCCTGGCTTCACGTCAATGACGTGGCCGGGTTTATCGGGCCGGAGGTCTTCAGGACCCGTGAGCAACTGGTGCGGTGCTGCCTGGAAGACATCGCCATGGGAAAGCTCCATGGCTTGACGATTGGCCTCGATATCTGCTCCACGCTCCACATGGCCGTTACTCTGGAGGATCTGGACTGGTGCCAGGACCGGATCCTGCCGGCCAATCCCGCCTACCTGATCGCTCTACCCACCAAGAACGACCCCATGTTGAGCTATCTCACCACCTCCTTCCAGGACCATGTCCGGTTGAGAGACAAGTTCGGCTACAAGGTCAACGACGCCATGTGGGATTTCTACAAACGCCTCGGGATCGTGGATGGCACCGGCCGGTACACCGAGCATTTCGGAGACCCCCTCTGGGTCTATTACCAGTACTGCCTTGCCCGGGGAGACCAGCGCGCCAAGGATGCCGTCTATGCAGAAGGCCAAAAGAAGATCCATGAAGTCGAGGCCCGGGGCGTCGATATTGCCGCTGGCCATGGGAAGGAAATCTGGGACCTCAACCCTCAGCTCGAAGCCAAGGTGAAGTCCCTCTACGAAGACGCGAAGGTATCCCTGTGGGCCGAGTGGAGCCCCGCTTTTACAAAGACGATCCCCAATGCGGCCTTTGTCGAGACCCTCTCCACGGATCGGAACGACTACATCGCCCACCCGGCAACGGGTGAAAAGCTGAGCCCTCCATCCGTCGCGGCGCTCGAAAAGCTCAGGGATTCATGGGGAGCAAAACCACCCAAGGGCCAGATTGTTATCTCGGATGGTCTCAACGCCAAAGCCATTATGGACGATGGGCATCTCGCCCCCTACCTGGAAGAAGTGCGAAAGCTCCTTGCCGAAGCGAACGTCCCCATGAGCGAAACGAACATCGTGGTCACGAGCGGAAGGGTCCGGGCCGGCTATCGCATTGGCGAGGCGCTGTTCGCCAAATCGGACCCCAACAGTTTTAAAGGGATTCTGCACATCATAGGAGAGCGGCCTGGAACCATGCATCACTCCTATTCGGTCTACATCACGGTTGCCAAAAGCAAGGCGTGGGCCGAGAAAAAGATCGACCACGATATCACCAAGCTGGTGTGCAATATCGCCGATACGGCCCTGGACCCGAGAGAGGCGGCCAGAGAAACCATTACCATCATCCGGGAGATGGTCGGGAAGGATGTGAATAGCAGCCGACGGCTCGGAGGCGCGTGAGAGCGGAAAAACGGGTATATAACTGAAAAGAGGTATTGAAGTTCCCCCTTTGCAGGACTGCTCTGATCACTGTTTCGAGGTCGGTTGTCTGATGATGAGATCGAGGACTGGAAAAACACCAAATCAAGGAGGCTTGAATGATCCCTAGAAAACTTCTTTTAGTGCTGTTGCTTTGCGGCGCGTTCTTTTACACGGTCCCTGGATTCGCCGCGGAATCTTCGGCTTCAAACGCCGCCGGTTCTCCAGTAGATGCTCGCGCTATGCTGATGCGGATGGGTGAATTCCTCGCCCAGGCAAAGCAGTTCAGCGTCAACGTTCAGTCCGGCTATGACTCTCTCCAGGAAACAGGCCAGAAGATCGAATTTCAAGAATCACGCAAGATTACTCTGGTTCGGCCTGATCGCATCCGGGTCGATGTCGATCGCAGCGATGGAGACAAGGGCCTGGTGCTCTTTGACGGGCAGGAGATAACCGTCTTTAGTCCCAAAGACAAATTGTTCGCAAAAGCCTCCAAGCCCGGGGATGTGGACAATGCGATCCGTTATCTCCTTGCGGAGCTTGGCGTTCGAATGCCCTTGGCTATGATGTTTACAACCAATTTACCCGCAGAGCTCGAACGCCGAGTGCAATCAGTGGAATTCGTTGAGGAAAATAGGAATATGGCTGTCCAGTGTGTTCATCTGGCGGCGCGCGCTGAAGGGGTGGACTTCCAGGTTTGGATTCCATCAACGGGCGATCCGCTTCCACGTCGAGTGATCATCACCTACAAAGACGCCCCTGGGCAACCGCAGTTCTGGGCTAATCTCGAATGGAATCTCTCTCCCGATACACCGGAAGGTTTCTTTGCCTTTACTCCCGCGGAAGGGGTCAACAGGATTCCGTTCCTGGCCGAATTGAAAGAGTCCAGAAGCAATGCGCAGAAAGTGAAGAAGGGAGGCAAGCAATGAGAGACGGCTTACTCAAAAAGAGTATTTCCCTTGGAGTGATCTTCTTCTTTGTGCTTTTCCTTGTAGCCATAGAGGTTGAAGCGCGAGGCGAGGGCGGTGGTCGAGGAGGTGGTGGTCGTGGAGGCGGAGCAGGTCTATCCGGCGGAGGCGGCCGCGGAGCGGGTGGCGGGGGCTTCTCCCGATCCGGTCCGGCCAGCGGCGGGGGGTTCTCCGGAGGTCGGGGAGGACAAGCGTTAGGAGCTCAAAGCCGCCAGGCCGGCATGACGGAGAGAAGCGGCCAACGAACTGAGATGCGCTCTCAGGGGCAGGCTCAGCGCTCGGATACCAGGGAGGCAAGACAGGATACGCGTACGCAGAGGTCCGGGGATAGAAGCGATGTTCGCACGGACCGTCAGGACCAGCGCACCGATCGGCAGGGAACCCGCCAGGAGGAACGCACGGACAGACAGGGTACCCGTCAGGGGGAGCGCACTGACCGACAAGGACAGCGTCAGGACGCTGTGAAAGATGTTCACAACAACTATCATGGCGGTTACTATGGCGGCTACCATCATGATGACGATTGGGACGATGTCTGGGAAGCGGCTGCGGTCGGGGCAGTCGCCGCCGCCGCTGTTTATGCGATAGGCACAACCATAACAGCTGCGGCTTTTAACTCACAGGCCTGTACGAGCAATGCCGTGGTGGTGAACGGAGTCACCTATTACAACTGCAACAGCACGTGGTATCAACCGGCATACTCGGGTGGAAGCGTGAGCTACGTTGTTGTCAACGCTCCTCAAGGGTACTGAGAAACTGTTCCGGCTGTTTTTTTCTCTACTGAATGCATTCAGAGCATTGCGCCCGGGGCGTTGCGCCCCGGGCTATGATGTTAAGCCCCTTCGGGACTGGCGCATTACCACCTTTCTTGCGACGTTTTGCCCTCTTTTTACAAATGCGCCCGCCAATTCTGTACGCGTCTAATCCTCGTGGGAAGGTGCAGTGAATCCCCTGACTCTCACAGAGCCTGATCCAAAAATAACCTGAGCCTGTCCGCCCAGTATTGGAATGCATCTTCCGCAGAGCCCCACTTCGTAAACCTCTCCTTCAATCCGGCCTCTCGGTCATCCTTGGCCGCCGCAATCGGAATGTTGGTTAATGAGTCTAGAATTATCAACTCCGCACTGGTTGCACCCGAACCGGCCCAAGATTTTATAATACACATGGTTGAATCGTCCGCATCAAGGCCGAGCGACGCAACGTTCAAGACTAGCCGGTTCTGCCTCAAATCAGTAATCGCAAAACGGATTCTCGCAACGTCCGGTCCGGAAACCTCCACGATAGGATACTTTCCTTCGAGAGAGCTCCTGAGCTGCCTGTCGAAAATATCCGCCAGTCCCTTCAATTCCTGAGGTTCCATGCCTTTGTATTCAGAATCGGCCGCAAAGAAAAAGATCACAGGGTCCACCATCAATCGCTTGTACCTGGCAAACTCGGCTCCCGGCTTGATCCAGCGCATGCGCGCGCCGCCCGGTGGTCCCGGTTCAAGCAAAATTTCAGGTTGATCGTCTGCCAGATACAGCAACCGCTCGCCAGGCGCTCTGAGCATGTCGGAAGGGGGTGGAATTTTGGGAAGAATTCGCTCGCATGCGGCGATGCATTGCGGGTCCCATTTGGTCCCGGAACCTTTCTTGAGAATGGCGAGCGCCTCCTCGAATGTGCTGGCCTTCTGATAAGGCCTGTCAGTGGTGATAGCGTCGAAAGAGTCCGCCACGGCGACGATCTTTGCCCCCAGCGGGATCTCGGCGTCCTTCAGACGCCCAGGGTATCCGAGGCCATCCGGGCGTTCATGATGACACCGAATGTAGGAGAGGGCCGGGTTCAGGAAGTCGAGATCCTTGAGAATTTCGGCTCCGGTAGTGGGATGTTGAATGATTTCCCTCATGATCTCTCTGTGGGTGGTCCCTTCGGGAGGCAGAAACAGGTAGTCCGGAAATCCAATCTTCCCGATATCGTGCAGCAATCCAGCCAATTGGACCTGCTCCGTCTCCTTTGAGGTCAAACCCAGCTCCGTAGCGATTAAGCCGGAGATACAGCCCACGCGTTCAGCATGCCCCTGGGTGTAGGCATCCCGCGCCGCCAACGCATTCGCCATGGCGGATACGGTTACAATCGCAGTGCGTCTTGCGTGCCTGTTGGCTTCCTCTAATTGCTTTGGGAGCATTTCCAGATGGCGCTCCCGCGCCTCGGCCTTTTCACTCAGAAGCCTTATAGCCTCGGCAAGGCTGCGCATAGGCTCTTCCATATCCGATAGTTCCGGGATATCATCTATATAACGGCCGGCTGCGATATCCCTGATGATCTCAGCGAATCGTTCGAGTTTCTCCAAAGTCATCTCCTTCCCTGAAATGAGGCCGCCGCGGGTATGGGGTTCCCCTTTCAAACCGACGGATATCAAGAATGAGAAGTTCAGTTACTCTACCTTCAAATCTTGGTCTTTCAATAAAACAGAAAACAGGAGCATACGACGCACTATAGCACTCCTCCATGTGAATCTTATTCTCATAAACGATTATGCATACGCCAACCCTAAAAGTGCATTTTTCTTCTACCCCACTTCCTCAAAATTCAGTAGAATTATATCCACCTATGGAATTCTAGCTCCTGAACTGAAGACACTCAAGCAAACAGCCCCTTTAATCTCAGAGTAATGGCTGGCGATTCATGACCTCGGAGTCCTTCATGGAAGCCAATAACTCACCGACGCGGGTTCTTCTCGTCGAAGATGACAAAGACGATTATGAAATCGTCCGGAATCTACTCTCGGAGATTCCATCTCGGATGTTTCACCTGGAGTGGGTGACCGGCTGCAGTGCGGCATTGGATGCTCTTGCCCATGACCATTTCGATGTCTGTCTTCTGGATTATCGCCTTGGTCAAAGCGATGGACTGGATCTTTTAAGGGCGATCTCTGGGCGTGCTTACACCATTCCTGTTATCCTTCTCACCGGACAGGGCGACCACAAAGTCGATCTGGAGGCGATGAAAGCCGGGGCGCACGACTATCTGCCCAAATCTGACCTCAACTCGGATCTTCTTGAGCGAGCCATCCGTTATGCAATGGAACGGGCCAAGGCGATGGAGGCGATCAAAAAATCCGAGATCAAGTACCGAGGTCTGTACGAGAGCATGATGGACGGTTATGTGGTTGTCGATATGGATGGGGTCATTCAAGCCTTCAACGATTCATACCGGGCAATGACTGGTTACTCCCCGGAGGAGTTGCGAAAGCTGACCTACCGTGACATCACACCAGATAAATCGCGCGCCATGGAGCAGTGGATCATTGAAGAGCAGGTTTTGATCCGGGGCTATTCCGAGCTCTATGAAAAAGAATACAGGAGAAAAGACGGAACCTTGCTCCCCGTGGAGCTTCGCACGTTTCTACTCAAGGATGAGCTGGGCAAAAACATCGGCATGTGGGCAATCGTCCGTGATATTACTACCAGGAAACAGATTGAGCTGGAGCTCCAGAAGCTCAGGGAGGAACTGGCCCATGCCGGCCGAGTGTCGATGCTTGGAGAGATCACGAGCGCCCTGGCCCATGAGATCAATCAACCTCTGGCGGCAATCCTTGCAAACGCGGAGGTGGCCAAGCGTTTTCTTTTTCGGGAAACGGTGGATACGAAAGAGATTGCCGAAATCCTCGATGACATCATCCGGGACGACAAGCGGGCCAGTGACGTGGTTAGCAAAGTGCGGGCTTTCGTGAAGAAGGAGAAGCTCCGCCATGAACCTTTGGACTTAAACCTGGTAATTCACCAACTCGTCGATCTCATTCGGAGCGACACCCTGCTTCAGGGCTTGTCCATCGCGATGGATTTGAGCCCGGATCCGGCTATGGTCCATGGGGATAGCATCCAGCTGCAACAGGTAATCCTCAATCTCATTCTGAACGGGGCTGCCGCCATGAGGGAGGTGACGCCTGATCGGCGCAAAATTGTCGTGAGGACCACCATGCTCGATGGTCGCACCGTGAAGGCTTCTGTGACCGACTTCGGGACCGGTGTGGATGAAGGTCAAATCAAGCGCATCTTCGAGCCTTTCTACACAACCAAGGCCGAAGGGTTGGGCGTGGGGCTTTCGATCAGCCAAACGATCATCAAGGATCATGGCGGGAACATGGAAGCTTCCAACAACCAGGAAGGAGGAGCTGTCTTTTCCTTTATTCTGCCGGCGCTTTAGGGATGTCCGCCGTGAAAGTCGGAACCTGCTCTTTGCCGCCTGAATTGCCTGCCATCGCCTGCAGCTTCTTCCTATTGGACCAAAGTCCAATATCCCTCTCCCCATAAATTCCACTATAGTCAAAATGTAGGAAACGCTCGTTTCTCCATCAAAATGAACCTCTCCTCTTTTTTTATGGGAACAACGAGCGTGCGCCGACAACGAAAGAGCAGGCAGTATAATCTTCCGGGAGAATACAATGATCAATAAATTGCAGGTATCACCCGGGGTGTTTTGGGTCGAAGTTCCGGAGGCCGGGCTGCGCGTGCTGTGCGGCTGTCCCGCCGACTCAATAAAGCTGCTTATCAAACGGGGGCTGATTACTGCTGTTCATGAGAACGACTATACTTTCGAGACCGGCCCAAACGCCATTCTCCTGTCCGACATTTTGATCCAGAATGGCGCCTTTTCCAATCTCGCCGAGTTTCCCGTCCTGCAGATGCTCTACAGGCAGGGAATGGTAATCCCCAACCATCCGAACAATTCCGGCCAGAAGCCGCTCCTGATCGGCTCGCTTGCTCAGCTCAAGGCTCAGCAGAACTACATATATCGAGGAAACTACGGCCTTTGCTCATGCGAAGAATTACAGGAAGCCGGAGCGGATCCGGAAACCGCTGCCGACCTCTTTCGCATGAAGCTCAGCTTCGCTTTCGGAAAGATACGAGAAACAGATGAATTGATTGAATCGCTTCCCCTTGAGAAAGAACGGGTAGAAATCCGGAACGGAGTCTACATCAAGCGACTCCGTTTGAATGTGTTCGAATTCAGGTTTGAAGAAGAGTCTGTGCTGGTCGATCTAAACCTTGCTGCCGAGGAATCGTACGAATGTCCCTACGCACTGGGGTTTCACAATACGGGGAGAGAGTACTTTGCGGTCGTGCATAGTGGAGACGGCGATGGGTGGGATGTCAGACGGCCGTCGATGAGCAGCATTCTCGTGTTTCAAGGAAAGATATACCTGATAGACGCGGGTCCCAACGTTTTGAGCACGCTTCGCGCGCTCGGCATCGGGATCAATGAAGTTGAGGGGATTTTTCACACCCATGCCCACGACGATCACTTCGCTGGGCTGCCCGCCCTGATGTAGGCCGACCACAAGATCAAGTACTACGCGACAAAGCTGGTGCGGATATCCGTCTCGAAGAAATTAGCGGCTCTCGTATCCATTGGCGAGCACGAGTTTGAGGACTACTTCGAGCCGGTAGACCTGATGCCTGACAAGTGGAACAGTATTGGCGCGCTCGAGGTTCGCCCGGTTTTCTCACCTCACCCCATTGAAACGAATGTGTATTTTTTTCGCACGATGGGAGTCGACGGCTACAAAGTATATGCGCATCTTGCCGATATCGTGGACCTGAGCGTCTTGAAGGGCATGATTGTCGAAGGGAGCTCCAAGCCGGGAGTTACGCTTGAAATGTAGTAACCGTTCAGAGGGGTATGAAATCCTGTTACAGGCTCTTGCATTTTGACCCCA
>CAZOEL010000111.1:0-16360 GCA_964578835.1 uncultured Syntrophobacteraceae bacterium
GAGGCTAACCGGGCGTTACGATTGTTCAATCATCACAGAACAAGATAGCCCTGGTAGGGGGGGCTCTGATATTGACCCTCCGCTACGTGGTGTGTAATATGGATGAAAGTGTGGGGATTCGGGATACCGATCCGCTGAATGTGGCGGAAGACGAGTGGGAACCTTGAGATGGTTCTTTCTTGACCTCTGTTCTCGCTCTACGTTCCAGGCATCGAAAAAAGGCTGAAGAAAATGTCGACTCATACGGCCAAAGAAACGCTCCACTACACGTATCAAGATTACTTGAATTTTCCGGATGATTTTCAATGCGAGATCATCAACGGCCAGGTCTATGGCATGACTCCATCCCCAACGCCTCGGCGCCAACATGTCTCTGTAGAAATCAGTCGGCTGATAGGGAACCATCTGAAAGAGCAAGTCCATACCTGCCAGGTTTTCGTCGCACCCCTTGACGTTGTTATTGCCGAAGACCAGGTCGTTCAGCCCGATGTGTTCATCGTGTGCGACCGACAAAGGATAGAAAGAACCCATGTATCCGGCGCTCCTGAGGTAGTTTTCGAGATTGCTTCTCCTGCAACGTCTCTCAAGGATCGTCGGGAAAAGATGGAACTATACGAACGTTCGGGAGTCGCAGAGTATTTCATTGTCGATCCCGATGCCGAGTTCATCGAAAAATTCATCTCAATGGACGGAAAATAAGGAAGAATGGGGATTTACGCCGGAGACGCCTTGTTTCGAATCGACGCCATCTCACTCGAGCTAAAAGCGAAAGAGATCTTCTCCGATTAGCTCTTATACCCCGCCCCTCTTCAATCGGAATTCTTTGCCTGAGCGTTTCACGCAAAGGAATCGCGAATTAGTCCGATCGCCTGAGCCCTTGACAGTGGGTTCCCTCTAAGATGATCCGCAAGTCGGAAGACCTGCCAGACCCTCGCACACCCTTGCGCAGTCTGTTCTCCGCTTTTCCAGTAAAGACAAGATTGACAAAAAGGGATGTCTTGAAAAGAATAGTGACCTTTGCCGTGGAGCTGTGTAAGCAGAATAAATGGTTTTGTGATTCATGGGATTGGAAACGGAGGGTTTTTATGTGGGAAGAAGGCTCGAAGGAGTCGAGTCAAGTGGAACAAGGGAATGGGTTCGAGCTTCTGTGTGGAATTACCATAGCTGTTTTTGCCGCCATTCTCGCGGTGACGGATCTTGGCGCGGGCAAGTATGGAGATGATGAGATCATTGGAACTAACGCCAAGTCGAACATTTATGCCTGGTATCAATCGAAAAGCATCAAGCAAAGCCTGGTCGAAGGCCAGAGGGATTTAATCCTCACATTGCTTGCGTCCGGCTCGATAAACCCGGAGCAAACGCCTACGCTTCAATCGATGGAGGCCAAGCTCAATGAGGAGATCGACCGTTATAAGAAGGAAAAAGCGGAGCTCCTGTTAGGTTCGTCCGCAGTGGGAAAAGAAAACTGGGCGCAGGAAGTCGATGGGGAGTTGGGGAAAGTCGTGGGTGCGAAGGAATGGGAGAATACCCTGGCTATTCTCGGCTGCGCCGGGGACCGCTTCGACATGTCGGTCCTTTTTCTACAGTTGAGCCTCGTGCTTGGAGCCATCTCTTTGGTCCTGCAAAAGGAAAAGCTGAAGAAGGGTTTTTTCCTCATCATGATCTTTAGTGGCCTCATCGGCGCCGCATATTCGATCGCCTCGTTTTACACAGCCTTTCAGGTAGGTTGAGCAAGCTTCTATACGCATCCTCCCGTGTGGGGATGCGGTTTCTCAGGTTGCTCACGCCCCGGCGCACTCAGTTTTTTATCAATGTAGCTCGCCATCAGGGATTCGTATTCCTTGCCCACATAGGCCCTGAAGGAATAGAGCTCATGCTTCAATTCATCCCAATAAGAAGCCAGGGCCTTGATGTCCAACGAATTTATCTTCCGATACAAAGAGCTCAGATAACGATCGCGCAGGCGGGAGCGGTGAAATTCGAATAGATCCATGATAAGTAGCTGTTGTTCTTCTGAGAAAGCCTCTATTGAAAGGATTTGCCTGATTTCTTGCTGAAGCATTTGGAGATCCGTGAACTTTTCTGTGCTCCCCAGACGAGCCCTGAGGTCATGGATGATCCTGTCATTGATCTTTTGTCCCTGCTCTTCGAAGATGACTTGAAGCTCCTCTTCGAGAACCTTCGTATCATAGGGCAACTCATCTTGAAGTTCCTGGAGGAGTTTTCGGTGGTGATCCACGAGCTCGTCATGGCGCCAGATGTCGCGAAGGGATCGCGCCATGAGATCATACCGGCTGCTGTCCCTGTAGTCTATTTGGAGCGCCTGTTCCCGCGGATGCGCGAGGAAGAGCAGTTCGCCGAATTGAGCGGGATCGGGAAAGGGCGCTCCCTCGCAAAAACACCTTTCCGGAAAGGGAAGATCTCGAAGCAAATTCTGGATGGTCTCGCGTCGACGACTTATCAATTGACCAAGCGGTCTAAAACTGATCAGTCCGGCCTTGGACTTTGGACCAAATCTCTTATGGTAAACCTGCAGAGCAATCAGAATGAGCTTGAGGGATTCTTGGGGCTCCAGGAATCTCGATAGCGGATGGAAGTCGTAAATCCGCATGGCTCCGCCAAGATGGTCGAGATTGTAAAGCAGATAATAGCGGACTTCCGGCGTCAGTGAAGATATGATGGAAAGAAGCCTGAGCGCCTCGGTGAGGCTTCGCTCGAAGCTGACGGGACCGATGCTTTTGAGCTTCCGTTTATGATAGATGAAGTTTATGGGAACCTTGAGCAAGTACATCTGCACATCCAGATAATCCACCCATTGGATTCCCATCAGCTTGAAAAGACGCTCCAGAGCCGCAGTCTGTCTTCCCTGCCAAAGCGGCTCATCTTCTATGTCATCGTCTGAAAACCCGCAGTAGTGAATGTCTCTGGGAAATATCCGCTCTTTGTTGGAAACCAGCTGAAAGTCGGCAAGAACGGCCTCGCCCTTTTCCCTGAGAATTTCGCGCAAGCGAGCGGACCAGCTGGTTTTAGCCTTTATCAGCTCGAGCGATGTCGATCTATAGCCAAGGAACAGATCAAGCAGATCGGACACCATCAGACCTTCTTCAACGGCGGCTGCGGCTAAAATGGAATGTAAAACGAGCACATCGGATAATCGGTCGTCTCGCTGAGCGGTAAGCGGTTCGAGCGCAGTGATCGGCTCCTCGCCTTGAATCACATGACCGCACTGTCCGTGATGGCGCACAAGGTAGATGACGCTCTGTTCGAGCTGGTGATCCAGGCTGTAACGTTTCAGCACTTCGGACCGTTCCAATATGAGAGCGCTTTGTTCCGCATGCGTCCAGCGGACTTCTCCCTCCGGCAACAGATTGGAATGTTGATCGATCTTTCCGATATCCTGAAACAAAAGGGCAAAAATCATGGCATGATAGAAAAGCGGGGTTTGTTGTATGCGTTCAACGAGGTATTCGAGGATATCCAATTGAGCATGGCTCGCTCCGACGCCTTCCTCAGCCAAGGGGCCAAACTCTTGTTTTGCCTGCTGATAGAAAGCGTTACGGTCCTGGAAAAGATTTCGATCTTTCATGACCAGGGCCTGGAACTTCGCCAAACAGCGCATCACGTACATGCCGAGAGATTGCTTCTGTCTGGTTGGCCAAGCCTCAATGAGGTTTCCAAACGCCTGAAGCTCGGGCAGCACCGTGCGCAGCATCTCGGGGCAATGCTTCGCCAGAACGCTTATCGTATCATGGATTTCTTCGGGTATGAATATTTGGCTTTGAAGGATAGATTTCAGCCGGAGCTCTATCTTTTCGATTTCAAGGTCTTTTGCCTCCAATCCGCCGGTCCGGTTGTAAAGATCGCATCGGAGAAAACAGCCTTCCTTTTCGAGATAATGGTGAAAACTGTCAATTTCCGAATAAAGTCGCTCCATTTCCTTGAGGTTCGGCAAAGAGATGCCCCTGAGCCTCTGTGACTCAAAATAAGTGAGCAAGACATCTATCTTTTGGAGGTTTTCGTCGATGTCTATGAAGGAAATATCGAGGGCGTGCGTTTCGGGGTTGGAGATTATCCGGATTCCGCTGTCGAAGATGAAGGCTGGAAGGCCCTCGGCGAGGACTTTCTTCACCTCTTCGAAAAATTCGGGATGGAGCTTATTGATGGGGATCTTGAGCAAGGTTTCTTTGATCTTCTGTATGCGGTTTTCATAACTATCTTGCCCGATTCCCGCCAGCATCGGATTGAAATTGAGTATATGTCTTTCCGACGAGTTCACCGCGGTCCAAAGCAGGATAAAACCAGCGCGCGCGCCGAGCTTGGGGAAGAGGTGTCCGGTGCCGTGGAACTCGCTCTCCAGGAATTGCCTGAAGAGATAAGATTGACCGAACAGATGGTCTCCGACGAATTGTAGCTTGAACTCCCCGGCTATCTTAGCGAGCTCCAATGTCTCTTCGAGGCGCAACAGCTTTTCATGCTGATAGTCGCAGACGACCTCTCTTTCCAAAGCGCCCTTTCCCTGAAATTCCAACCAATTGTCAAGAAAGTCGAACAGGTTGAAGAGCTTCATCATCTCGCGGATGGCTTTGTTTTGAACTCCTCCCAGAGCGCTTATGCGCAAATCGTTGAGCTTTTCCCAGTCGAGCTTTGGATCCGTAGCCACGTGCATCGCATCGTCATAGATGCGGTAGAGCTCTCCGGCCTGTTCTCCGGTAAAGGCGTCGCCGAGAGCGGCGGCGATCTCGGCCATGCTCATCAATCGATACACTCTGAGCATCTCCAGCGTTTCGTGGTGGCTCCGACCCTCGACCCTGTCCGTGATCGGCTTGAGCGCCTTGGCCGGAAGCTTCCCCAAAGTAACGCGGCTCATCGTGCTATGTCCTACTACGATAAGCAGAATTTCCCGTATCTGAGCAGGAGTGAGGCCGTGTAGAGACAATTTTGGGATGTTCTCCAAAACAGGGGTATACTGGCCTTCGATATGATCGGGATTGAGCACGTCCCGGATCTTCTCGAGCTTCGATATCTGTCCCAATAGGCGCACGACGGCATAGAAATTCTCGTTGCGGCTGCGGAACGGATTGCTCAGGCGCGCGCGCTCGAGCTCGGAGATTTTTAGAAAATCGTTATCCCTTATCTGGATGAGCACCCGCAACACATCAAGGACATAGCGAAACGTATTGCGATACGCCGCAACCAGGGGAAGGCTGCATCCCATGGTGCCCGAAGACCTGATCTCTTCTTCCAGCTTGCACAGCTCTATATCCGGCTGACGGCGCTTTCCCACGAAGACCAGCAGACTTTCGGGCAATTCCCGATCGATTTCCAGCCGCTCGCTCCAGTATTGATGATGGTGCTTGGGCGATTTGCGTCTGAGCTGGTTCGTGATGAAGTATGGCTCGAATATCCACTTCCATGGTTTTTCCGGATTTTTCACGTAGGCCTGAGGCATGCGAAGATGGAGGCGGGGAAGGGCGTTGATCTGCTCCAAACCGAGATCCTCGATCCTTCGGCCGTTCAAGAGCTGCCTCAGGTGCGGCTCGGAAAAGGTGAACCTCCCCAGGTAATAGTGAAGGTCAGAAACAAAAACTTCCAGCTCCTTTTCGGAGGAATCCGCCTCGTAGCCCCTTCTTGTGTTGAAGATATGCGAAAAAAGCAGAAAGGATTTCAGGTCCGCCTCGGATTTGAACCGGACGCGGCAGGTCACATCTTCTTTGGGAATCGGCGAGTGCGCCAGGACGAGCAGCTTTCCGCTCGGCTCCAGAAGATCATAAACCTTTCCCGCAAGATACATGGCGTATTGAAACAGGCGTTGCCGATTCAGAGAGCCTTTGGCGATGCGCGGAAGCTTCTGGTCAAGTAGGTATTCAAAGAGATCTTTGGGCAGGATGACTATATCGAGTGGAATCCTCCAGGAGCGAAGCTTTTCCAGAGAATCGAAAAGCATGATTCGGTGACTGGAAAGCCGCGCTGTAAGCTCATGAACGATCAAATCCTGTCCGGAGGTGAGCAGTCCGATATCCAGCCGTTCCGTTCTGGTTTCCCATATGTGCCGGATGATGAGCTCTTCTATTTCATCGGCCTTCGATTTGATCTCTTGAAGAGAATGGGCTACGAGATTTATCGGTATGAGGAAATAGCTCTTTCCGGTAGTGGTGAACCGGATGAGCAGTCCAAGCCTCTGGTAAATGGAGTTCAACCTTTTTGCATGAAGGCCTATCAGGAGATGATCCTGAAAATCGACTTTTTCAAGGAACTCGATATCGGAGGCCGTGAGGGACCCTTGCTCGATGAGGCCAAGGCCGTAAGCATTTCCGCCGAACCGGCTTGGGAGGAAACCGGGGTGATCTTCCGCCGCGAAGGAGCCCATGGGCACATCCAGGGGATCTATCCCGTATTGAGAAAATTCTTCAGGCCTTATGAAGCGGAACCGGCTTTCCTGCTGGTCCATGCCGCCGCCTTGCCATGCGAATTGCTTCTCTTTCATTATCGGTTCCCGTAGCGCTCATGGCCAAACGGCCATATGGAAGGAAGAAAAAGTTGCTTGGCAGGTTGTTCTCAATGGCTTATAAATATTTCCCTTGCGCATGCAGAGCATGCCACACCATGTTCCAACAGGCAAAACAAATATTCGAAATAATTGGAACGATAGGTTATGCCATACTCTTCTTTATCGGTTCGGATCGCTACTCTGGGCCCTCTCGGGCGATCTCCCCACGCGCCGGGAACCGTCGCGACTTTTGTCGCAGGCATCCCCGCAGCAGGTCTGCTCGGTTTGGCGCCCGTTTGGCTAGCATTTCTCCTGACCCCTCTCCTGATAGCCGGCGGCTGCTTTGTTTCCAGCCAAGCGGAAAAGGAGATGGGGAAGCATGATCCTCGAGAGATCGTCGTTGATGAGCTTCTTGGCTGCATCGTTGCCGCCATGGGCCTGCCGACAAGCGTCAAAGCGCTGCTTCTGGCTGCTTTGCTCTTTCGCATCTTTGACATATGGAAGCCCTGGCTCATAGGCGCCGCCGAAAGGGTGTTCAAGGGCGGTGCGGGAATAGTCATGGATGATGTTCTCGCCGGCCTGGCCGCCAACGCGCTTACCCGCGCAGTCCTCTATTTCTGGCAGTAATCCCGTGTGAGGCGCCATCGCTTCATAGTGCTACTCGTGCGGACGGGCGTTATCGACGCCTTCCTTTCGATTATTGAGCATCTTTGCGCCGGCGTGTCTCGCCAGCAGAAATAGACCGCATCCAATGGCAAGGCCCAGAGCGTCCAGGAATAGATCCAATAGGCTGGGATCTCGGCCCGGGATGAATGATTGATGCGCCTCGTCGGTTATTCCGTAAATTATTCCAGTGCCTACAACTGTAAGACAGAAAACGGTTGCTCCCTTATTCTCTATGATCGGATGCCATACGCAGCATAGAAAAATGGCCAGTGATGCGTATTCCAAAGGATGGAAATAGTTGCCGGAAAAAGGCATGCTCGCTCCATGGAAAGAGCGATGGGACAACAAAAAAATAAACAGCGCGTATATGAGTGGAGGAATCCAGCATTCCCATTTTCCAAAAGAGCATTCCCTGCTTCTGTGGCGCAGAGCCATCGCCAGCGAGAATACCGCGCCGACGAAAAGAAGGAGTATGGGAAAAAACACCTCTTTCAACGGGAGCCTCAGTAAAGGAGCCACCACGAGGGATCCAAAAGCCTGCAGACCGTAAAGGGAGGCTATCCAGATCCAGTGGTTTTTGCTTAGGGCTGCCAGCAGAGTCTTTCTGGCGCGGAAAGATGGAGGCATTTTGTTTTGTTGGATCCTCGTCTCTTGTCAACTTAGATTTCTTCTATTTACACCGCTCCGATCCGTATTTAATAATACAGATGCTACGCCTATATGAGAAGCCCTAAGCGAATTATACGGCATGTTTCCAACAATCAGGTAAGAATTGATGATGTTCTTGTCAGCCCGCACGGCAATGCTTTCGATGCTGCTTTTCTTTCTCGGAGCCATTTCTTTGCGCGCTCCCGTTCCCGCTCAAGCTCTGACTTCTGAAGAATTGAACACCATCTCGATCTACGAAGAGGTAGCAGCTTCCGTCGTCAACATCAATACAGCGCTCTGCGAGCCGGATTATTTTTACTGCGCCGTCCCCGCTTCAGGCTCCGGGTCGGGCATCATCATAAAGGAAGACGGGCTCATAGTAACGAACTATCATGTCATTGAAGGATCCGAGAACATCCAGGTTGTTCTCGCCGATGGGCGCAGATTCAAAGCCAGAGTGCTTGGCGCATCGCCGGGTGACGATATCGCGCTCATTCGTGTAGATCCGGGAGATCGACCGGTGAAAGCCATCCGCTTTGCCAACGGGCGTTCGCCAAGCGTGGGCGAAAAAGTCCTCGCGATTGGCAATCCTTTCGGATTGGGACAAACGCTCACGGTTGGAACGGTGAGCATGGTCGGGCGCAATATCAAGAGCGGAGGTCGGATTCTTGAAAACCTCATTCAGACCGACGCTCCCATCAATCCGGGGAATTCGGGAGGGGCTCTCGTCGACTCCAGAGGAGGGCTCGTTGGAATGAGCACCATGATCCTCAGTCCTACCGGGAGCAGCATCGGGATTGGATTCGCCATCCCCGCTGAACATATAAAGAAGATGAGCCCTGGCTTGACCGGTTCAGGCATCCCATGGTTCAGGCTTGCGTTGGTTGCCCTTTTCCTCTATTGGCTCTTCCGCAGGATTTATCGTTTGGGTTCCTGAGCCCGTTGAATGATGAATGTATTATTTCTGGTCAAGGAGATGATTGGGATGACGCTTTCGAAAAAAATGCCGTTGGTTTTAGCATGCGCGTTGTTTTGGCTTTCTTTTTCGTCAACGGCTTCTTACGCTTCCATGACGGAAGATGAGAGAAACAATATAGATCTATATCAGAGGCTTGCTCCGGGAGTCGTGAATATTACGAGCACTGTGCTCGAACACGACTTTTTCTTCAATGTGGTTCCCAGACAGGGAGCCGGGTCGGGATCTATCATTGATGAGCGAGGCTATATCTTGACCAATCATCATGTCATAGAGGATGCGCGCAAGCTTGAAGTGACGCTTTCCAATGGGAAAAAATACAACGCCAGGCTCATCGGCTCAGACCCGGATACCGATCTGGCGGTTGTGAAGATCGACCCCAAAAAGGACGATCTCGTTGTAATTCCCATGGGCTCTTCATCCGCTTTGAAAGTCGGGCAGAAAGCAATAGCCATTGGAAACCCGTTCGGACTTGGACAAACGCTCACCACCGGCGTCATCAGTTCGGTCGGCCGCACCATTCGAGCGGCAAACGGCATGCTGGTCGAAGATATCATACAAACGGACGCCACCATTAATCCCGGCAATTCGGGCGGTCCTCTCATCGATTCTTCCGGAAGAATCGTCGGCATCAATACGGCCATTTTCAGCCCGACCGGCGCAAGCGTCGGGATCGGCTTCGCCATTCCCATCGACACAGCCAAGGCCGTAATCAAGGATCTGATCGACAAAGGCTATTACGCCTATCCCTGGATAGGCGCCACCCTTGCGACTCTTTCGGCCGATGTCGCGGAAGCGCTCAAGCTTCCCGTAGACGCCGGGGCGATGGTCGTGCAGGTCATTCCCAAAAGCCCGGCTGATAAGGCCGGCCTGAAAGGAGGAACAACGCGCGCGCAAGTGGGGAACAATATCCTTATCGTCGGAGGCGACATCATAGTCAAGGTGGATAACGAGCCGGTGACGGATGCGGACTCGGTCATCAGAAAAGTTAGAAAGCTTCGGCCGGGTGATAAAGTCCAGTTTGATATAGTGCGCTGGAAGGGAGGGAGAGAGACTTATGTCGTGACTCTCACCGAGCGCCCCAAGGCAGTTGGAAAACGCGTGGAATAACAGATCGGAGCGGATATTTTCGACAGTTATCTTTCAAATGACTTCAGAATCGAAAGGCGATAAGAGTGCATAGAAAAACTTCCATACTAACCGGTCGAAAATCGAGGCCGCTTCTTGTTGTGGTCATGGACGGCGTAGGATTCCGAAAGGAAGAGGCGGGAAACGCCGTGCTCGAGGCATATACCCCAAACCTGGACTGGCTGCTCGAAAACTGTCCGAAGACCCTTCTCAAGGCTCACGGAACCGCAGTGGGGCTGCCTTCCGATGAGGATATGGGAAACTCCGAAGTCGGTCATAACGCCATTGGGGCAGGGCGGTATTATCCTCAGGGAGCGCTCCTTGTCAACGAAGCCATCGAATCCGGGCGGCTGTTTGAAGGCAGAGGGTGGCGGCGGCTCGTTCAGTTTTGCCGGGATCGAAATGGAGCCCTCCACTTCATAGGGCTTTTCTCCGATGGAAACGTGCATAGCCATCTCGATCACCTTCGCACCATGATTAGACATGCGGCCTTTGAGGAAAAACTGACCAGGATCAGGATACACATCCTTTTGGACGGCCGCGATGTGGGTGAGACCTCGGCGCTTGATTATGTTGTTCCTTTTGAGAGCTTTCTCGAAGAGATCAATTCGCAAGCCGGGGTCGACTGTCGAATTGCAAGCGGGGGCGGGCGCATGAAAATAACCATGGACCGCTATGAAGCCAACTGGAATATGGTGGCGCTTGGATGGAAGATCCACGTGGCTGCGGAAGGAAGGACCTTCGGCTCGGCTGAAGAAGCTATCGAGGTCTACCGCAGGGAATATCCCGGAGTCATCGACCAGGATTTGCCCCCTTTTGTGATAGCGGATGCGAACGGCCCCGTAGGACCGATCCGGGATGGAGATTCAGTGGTGTACTTCAACTTCAGAGGAGATCGCGCTCTGGAGATCAGCAGGGCGTTCGAAGATAACCATTTCGATAAGTTCGAAAGAATTCCATACCCTGATGTAGCCTACGCCGGCATGATGGAATATGACACAGAGCTCCATATTCCGAAGAATTACCTCGTCGAGCCGCCCTGCATTGAAAAGACCATGGGAGAGCTTCTCTGCAATCAGGGCATTCGCCAGATGGCCATCAGCGAGACGCAGAAATATGGTCACATCACTTACTTCTTGAACGGCAACCGGTCTGGCAAATTCAGCGATGAGCTGGAGGAGTACCTGGAAGTGCCTTCCGATATCGTGCCTTTTGAACAACGGCCTTGGATGAAAGCCGCGGAGATCACGGACCGCATTATCGAAGGCATACGCTCGGGGCGCTTCGATCTCATTCGGACCAACTATCCCAATGGAGATATGGTGGGCCATACCGGCGTTTTTCCGGCTACGCGGATCGCGGTCGAGACCGTTGACCTGTGCTTGGGACGGCTGATTCCCGAAATCAGAGCAGCGGGGGGCATGATGCTGGTCACCGCCGACCATGGGAACGCAGAAGAGATGTACGAAACAGATAAAAAAACGGGAAAGGTCAAGCTGAATCTTACGGGTCAGCCTAAAGCCAAGACGGCGCACTCGCTAAATCCCGTATGGTTTATCGTCTACGACCCGGCGGGGGGGAACTCGATAGAGATCAATCAGAACATCAAAGAGCCCGGGCTCACGAACCTGGCGGCTACCTGCTTTCAGCTTCTCGGCCTCGAGCCTCCGGACTTCTACGATCCGCCCTTGCTTATTTTCAACGAAGGAAATTGACTGGTAACCTGCTTGGCGCGCGATTCATGAGCCCTCTTCAGGACTTCGCGCGCTACGCATCATAGTTCTCTCCGATCGGCATCGCTCTTCCATTACCGCCGGGGGAGCCTCTCCCTTTCTCAAGGTTATGAGGGTCACTTCGCCCGGGCAGGAGAATCTCACCGGAATGCCCGATACGCCCGCTCCACAGGTGGTGTAGCCGGTCATCTCGTTGTACTCCCAAACGCCGCTGCAGAATTCTCTCGGCGCGCTGCTATGAGTGAAAATCGGCCCGATCAAGGGAACTCGAATCTGTCCGGCATGAGTGTGACCACAGAGGTAAAGCCTTGGAGAATACTCGGACGCTTCACGATAGACTTCATTGGAATGGGCGACAAAAATAGTGAAAGCTTCCGCGGGTATGCCGCTGAAAGCCATCGCCAGGTCATGACATTTGTAGTAATGCGGATCATCCACCCCGACTATCCAGATCCGCTCCTCGTCCTTTTTGATTGAAACGGAATCGTTGACTAAAAACTGAATTCCTGTTTCCTCCAAAGGCTGAATCATTTCGGTGCAGTCATGGTTTCCCAGAATCGCATAGATTCCGTCCTTGACCCGGATACTGGGGATGAGGCTGGAAAAACGCGCCAGGGCGACATCGAATGGTCCGTAGGTCTCCATCCGTAGGTCGCCGCCTATGATGCAAAGATCGGCGGGCATATCCTTGATTATCTCCCGCAATTGCTCAGCCAAACCATCGAGGCCGTCCAGGTGGAGATCCGAAAGGAAGAGAATTCGGTAACCGTCGAAGGCGCCGGGAAGGTCTCCAAAACTGAAAGTGACATCGCACTTTCTTAATCGGAGAGCATTTTGCTTGCCTTTTTCATATATGCCAAGCAAGCGAAAGATGCTCTTCATGAAAAAATGGTAGTAAAATGCATCTTCGAAGTTAACCAGGTAATGGAATGGGTTAGAGCGTATCTGGCACGACTTCCATTCCCTGAGTCGTATGCTCGGGCGAACTTGACGAGGATAGGCTTCGAATGGCCTTGCCAGAAGAATTTCCTTCAAGAACCAGGAGCCGACATAGGCCACAATGCTGAAGAGCAAAACGAGCCAGAGGATCGTCCACCCATTGAGGGAATAATAAGGCCCTATGATCAAGAAGGGAAACAATCCTTCGAAGCCTTGATCGAAACCGGGAACGACATTGCCGCTCGGCATGCTCCATCTTCTCTTGATGAAGCTTGAAAGAAGGTCGCCCGACATGCTGAGGATGGCGGCAAAAAGTCCGACCCACCATGGAATGCC
Organism: uncultured Syntrophobacteraceae bacterium; assembly: GCA_964578835.1. Lineage (GTDB taxonomy): Bacteria > Desulfobacterota > Syntrophobacteria > Syntrophobacterales > Syntrophobacteraceae > CAZOEL01. Next base: position 12,914 of record CAZOEL010000111.1, read on the forward strand.
CAAGAAAAGAGCGCTGAGAAGTCCTGCAACAACGGCTCCGCTTACTCCCCGCCAAGTCTTGTGTGGACCGAGCAGCGGCTTGCCGTCTTTGAATAACCGGCCGCCATCGAGAGGGGCATTTCCCTTGCCTTCAAAGAAATGGCTCAAAAAAGGTGGAGCGAAATTGACCAGCCATAGCAAAGTGAGGATTTTGAGGTAGAGCAGCATGCGTTTTTCAATTCCAGTACGATAAGAGCAATGGTTCCGGGCCATCCCGTCATGAAATAATCACTCGTTTATTGAAACTCACAAACTGCAATCTTATAACACCACATAGGGAACGAGATGAAGAGTTTTTGTCCTGTATAATGGAGGGAGCGCTGAAAATGCGATGTTCTCTCATGTTGCCACCCTCTCACTTGTAAACCGGAAGGGAGTCTTCTATGGCGGAGATGACAAAAGAGCAAAGGAAAGAGCGGGTAACAGAAGTATTGAACAAGGCGCGCAGCATGGAGCTTTATGCTATCGGCCAATACATGAATCAGCACTACAATCTCGACGACATGGATTACGGAGAGTTGGCGGCCAAGATCAAGCTCATCGCGATAGACGAGATGCGCCATGCGGAAGCTTTTGCCGAACGGATCAAGGAATTGGGGGGAGAGCCGACAACCGAGCCGGCTGAAAAAGCTGCGAGAGGACAGGATGTCCGTACGATCTTTCCCTTTAACGAGAATGTCGAAGACGCCACAATCGATTCTTACAATCAGTTTCTTTCCGTCTGCAGGGAGTGCGGCGACAGCACCAGCGCAAAAATCCTTGAGGCAATAATCGATGACGAGCAGGCCCATCTAAACTATTTCGCCAATATCGGCAGTCACATTGAGAAGCTGGGTGAGGCTTATCTTGCTCAGATCGCGGGCACGTCGTCTTCAACCGGCCTGCAGCCTCAAGGCTTTGTTATCCAGAAAGGCGGCGCATAGAGTCTACGGGAAGAGAGCTGAAAGGCATAGCTTCTTCTATTGCTGGATTCCCGTTTTCTACGGGAATCCAGACGCTCGATCATTGATTTACACGCCTTTGAACTGATAGAACACCGAGCGCAGATAACGTTTCGGCTCAAATTGCGGGCAGAGGCCCGTTATGGATTCCGTGGCCCCTATGATGAGGTAACCGTCCGGGGCAAGGACTTTTGCTATGGAGCCAAACAGGCGGGTTTTATCCGGCTCCGAAAAATAGATGGCTACGTTGCGGCAAAAGACGATGTCGAACTTATTCGGGAAGTTGAACGGCTCGAGGAGATTCATCCTTCTAAATGTCGCCATGGCTCGAATTTCGTCGCGGACCCTCCATGACTTGCCATCTGTGGTGAAGTACCTGCTCAATTTGTCCGAAGCCATGCCCCGGTCTATCTCCAGTTTGCTGAACTGACCGTAACTTGCCGTTGCGACAGCTTTATCGGAAATATCCGTACCAAGAATTCGAACATCATAGCGACTGAGATCGACGAGCAGGTCTTTGAGCACAATCGCGGTGCTGTAGACTTCCTGGCCGGTCGAGCAAGCCGCGCTCCAAATATGTATGGGAATGGCCCTGGAATTTGGCAGGACCTTTTTACGCTTGTCGATGAGATCCGGAAGGATCTTGTGCCGAAGCAGCTCGAAGGGTGCTGTATCCCGGAAAAAGGATGTCTCTCCGGTTGTTATGGCGTCGATGACTTTGCTCCGGAGCTTGTTTGCCGGATCGGCTCTAACTTTGTTGTATAGCTCGGAGAAGCCGGAGCTTCCAGTTTCGCGAAGCAGGGCGCCCAAGCGGGTTTCCAGCAGATAGGCTTTCGTGCTGTCCAACTGCACTCCGCAAATGGAATGTACGTAACTTGACCAGAGGCTCAGTTCACTGGCGGTCAGAACACTCATGAAAAACATCCCTTCATGGCGGCGACAATGCGAGTAGCGATGGCTTCAACGGGCAGGACGACATCCACTACGCCGGCGTCTAGGGCTGCTTTCGGCATTCCGAAAACGACGCTCGTGGCCTCGTCCTGGGCGATGACATAACAGCCGTGCCGCTTGAGCAGGCGCAAGCCCAAAGACCCATCGCCGCCCATTCCGGTAAGAATGACAGCCATGGCTTTGCCCGGGAATCGCAGGGCTGCCGAGCGAAACAGATAATCAACAGCAGGCTTGCAGTTGTTCTCGGGAGGATCGTCTGTGATCTCGATCAAAGGACGACCGTCCGTTGCGTTTGACAAGCGCATCTGCTTTCCTCCGGGAGCGATATAGACCGTGTTGGGCTCAGCCCGCTCAAGATGGGAAGCTTCGCACACCCGCAGCGCGCATTTGGCTGAAAGGCTATCGGCAAGGGATCGAGTGAACACGGGGGGCATGTGCTGAACGATAAACACGGGCGCTCCGATAGTTGCGGGAATATCGGGCAGTATCCGAGCCAACGCATTGGGACCTCCCGTTGATACTCCGATCAGAACCATCTCGGGCTTTTTGAGAGCTCCTTTGAAGGGCCTTGCTTCGACGGCCTCGCCAAGGCTGCTTTCAGCCTTCTTGGGCGTTGCAGCTTGAACCGGTTGAGTCGGCTGCTGACCGCCGTCCTTGAGAATCTTCCGTATTTCACGGCGGCGAGCAAGGATGCGGATTCGTGGCGCGAGCTCTTTCAGAATGGCCGCTCGGCTAGCCTCAGCCCCAGCCGTATCGGGCTTGGTTATGAAATCTACCGCACCCTTTTCCAGGGCCTTCATGGTCAGATTCCCACCGCGCTGCGTCAGTGCGCTGACGACTATAACCAGAGCATCCTCGCCCTGCTGCCGGAGAGCGTCCAGGACTGCGAGGCCGTCCATCTCGGGCATTTCCATGTCCAGGGTCAAAATATCGGGCTTGAACTCGCGAGTGCGCTGCACCGCCAGTTTACCATTGGGCGCGCTCCCGACTACCTCAACGTCGGGAAGAGACGACAATACTTCGGAAAGAATTCGGCGAAAGACAACGGAATCATCTGCGACCAAGACTCTGATTGGCATCTAATCTCTCCTTACAGCCGCAGATTCCAAATCGCTTTCAACAGCCAGAACCGCCTCCATATCGAGCAGCGCAAACAATCTTTCTTCCAGCTGGAATACTCCTTTCAGCTGTCTGCCCTGGACCCCTCGAACATTCTCCGGAGGCGCCTTTAGATCGGCGCGATCGACAGAAATCGCATCCGCCACTCGGTCCACCAGCAAACCGATCTGCTCGCCTTCCCATTCCACGATAAAAATACGGCTGTATTCGCCAACATCGCTTCGATTGATCTGCAGCTTGACTCCAAGGTCTATGACAGTTGCAATGCGTCCGCGCAGATTCATCACTCCAAGCACGAAATCCGGGGCCTGGTGCACAGGGGTTATATCGCCGACTCGGACGACTTCCTGAACCTGAGAGGTATCCAGACCGAAAGCGGCCTCGCCAAGGAAGAACG
>CAZOEL010000112.1:0-16328 GCA_964578835.1 uncultured Syntrophobacteraceae bacterium
GTCCAAATTCCGGGCAAGAGAATTTGCCTTCAGAGGTCACTTTTGGATGCCCCAGATCAGGCCTGGTTGCTAATTGCAGATTCTTTAGCAACAAGTATGTGACTGTTGGTGATCTTATAAGAGAAGGATCAGACAGATGCAGGAAGGCATCAGAGGGATTGCATGTTTTAGCGATCCATGACACGTCAGAGATCAACTATCAGAAACATAAAGGTAAGCTGAGCAGAGAAGACAAGGATTTAGGTCCAGTAGGCAATAACATTGACATAGGTTTCTATATTCATCCAGTGCTTGTATTAGATGCAAAGGATGCGTTTCCAGTTGGTATATCTCATATCCGCATATGGAACAGACAATGGGATAAAGAAACCAAAGATGACAGGGAATATCGAAGCCTACCGATAGAAGATAAAGAGTCATTCAAATGGATAGATAGCTCTCTAAGATCAAAAGAAGTTCTTTCGGATGCATTAAGTGTAACGTTCATTGCTGACAGAGAATCTGACATTTATGAAGAATTCATAACAATACCAGATAAGAAGACTCACCTTTTAATTAGATCAATGCATGATAGAAGGCTCTACAATAATCCCCATAGCTTATATAGTCACATATCACACTTACCTATATCAGGAAGATATGAATTAGAGATAAGGCCGAAGCGGGCCCTATTTTGACCGCGAGGAAAGCCCGTTCATCGGTCCGATTCTTGACGGTCTTCCAAGACCGTCCGCAATACTGGGCGATTGCCTTTTTGCCTGGAATGTTGTCGAATGGTTCATGCTGCCTTGAAATTTTTAGGAAGGAACGGCCCGGAGCAAACGGGCCATTGGCATAGTTGTACTTTATGAGGCTTTACGACCGGACGCCTGGTTAGGGAAATCCGAGCTCGATCTTTTCAGGATGCTCTTGCCGCTTTTTAGCCGATGAATTCTCTACCTTATGAAGTCGCTCCTACTCGGCTCCTGACATAACGATATCATCCGATCCGACTTCAATAAGCTTCCTTTGCGTTTTCGATTTCATCTCTTCAGCTCCAAATCCTGCTTATTTCGATGAAGGCTTCAGACTCAATCCATTCTTATGGAGATACGTAAGAAAACATCTCAATATATTGGTTTGCCCACTAAATCCGCGTTCTTCACTGATCTTTAGGCATACCTCAAGCTCTTTCTCACAAACCTCATCTTGCGTTGGGATAAGCCCCATAAGATCCTCAGGCATCCGTATTCCTCGACTTTGATAGATGAGGAGAACACGGCTTGTATGCTTTGAGGCATTATTGCAACCCCATGCCATAGACTTTTGACTCTACCCGTCCCGGTCCTTTTTTGTCGCTACGAAGATGTCAAAATCCGCTGGACTTATACCTTAAATTGTGCTTTTGACTATAGGCAAATTTCCTGTCAAAAATCGTTCACATCCGATTTCAGGATAGAGAGGCAATGATGAAGCCTGCCAAAAACTTCCTTTTTATTATTGGGTTTACCGCCTTTTTCTCTTTCCTTCACGAATCGATTGAGGCCGAGGTATTTCCTCTTTCTTTTAAAGGATGGAATGCAACAGTTGAAAAGATCAGCGGACAGAACTCCTCGAGAGCGTTGGCTATAGGTGAAGTAAAACCTGACAGTGCAAAGGAGTATTGCGAGAGAGATCCGGACCGGATAACCAGAGATCATGGCGGAAAGCTCTCTAAGAAACAATGTGTTGAGAAAGTGCTGAAAGAGGAGAGAGGAAAGACCTATTCCGTATCGGCCGATTGTCAGAGAAAGACCATCATGACGAGTGATTCTGAGGCGTTCACTCTCATAGGGAAGACAACGATCAACGGATTGACTCAATACAAATGGAAAAACGGAAAATCAGGAGAGATCTTCGACGGCAACAACATTCCCATTTTAGAAGCTCAATTCCAAATGCTGTGTCCTGACCGCATGGCATCGGACTCAGCCATATTCGAGCTTTCCAATTGCCGTCAGATAATCGAGACGCATGGCTTTCTCAGCCGAGCGCAGAATAGATGCGATTTGAAGTACTACAGTCTCCAGGTGGTGCGGGAAGTCAAACTGTGCGCCCAGACTCTATCCAGACAAGAAGTAGAGCAATTGCAGCTATCCGGAATGGATGCGTTCGATCGGGAAGAGAGAAAGCATGGGCGATATCCGACGTGCAAAGATGTGCTTCATGACTTCCCGGAGATCGTGCGTAAATAGACATTATCCTGACCGAATCAAAGGAGGGGAACTATGAGGGATTCTGTGCGCGGATTATTGCTCTTTTTGCTCTTAATGCCGTTATTGCTTCTCCCATCTCCTGATTTTGCTGGATCGGCGTCGGAGGCATATTCTTCAAATATCTCCCAAGAGGTTAACCCAACTGCGGATCTCAACCCTCTAGCCGATTATCCTGTCGCTCAGTTCAGCGCCGATATGACAAGCGGCGCACTTCCGCTGACCGTACACTTCACAGATCTCTCCTCCGGCATCATCGATTATTGGGAGTGGGACCTGAATGGCGATGGCAAGATTGACAGCTATGAACAGAATCCGACCTTCATCTATGGGAAACAAGGCGTTTATGCCGTCTCTCTCTATGTCCACGGTCCCTACGGAGAGGATAGGATAAAAAAGGACGGCTATATTGAAGCTCATATTGGAGAGGGGCAGCCAGGAACCATAAAGTGGAGCATTGATATCGGCGGAACAAGATCGTCTCCCGCAGTTGATGAGGATGGAGTGATCTATGTGGGCTCTTACGATATGTCCCTTTATGCGATCAACCCGGACGGGAGCATAAAATGGAGCTTTCCTACCGGAGGAATGGTTACAGCATCCCCTGCTGTTGATGGCGACACGATCTATATCCCGTCACGAGACGGCTGTCTCTACGCCATCTATAAGAATGGGACTCTCAAATGGAAAGCGCTGCTTGAAGAAGGAGCTTTCTTTGATGGCGCTCCCGCAATAGGACCCGATGGCTCCATTTTTGTCAATGCCCACCAAAGGCAGCTTTTTGCAGTCAGTCCGGAGGGTGAAATCAAATGGGCCAGGAGCTCGCTTGGCTCCTTTGGCAATCCTGTTACGGATGCATCCGGAATCGTCTACGTCATGGAGAATAGATACTATTCTTCTCCGGATTCAGGAATCTTTTTCGTTGCCTATGATCAAAATGGAATAGAGCTATGGAGGACTAAGCTCGCCTCTTCAGGTGGCCACGTGATGCCTCCGGCCATTAATCAAAGGAATATCTTCGTTCCTTCCTATTCAGGCCTTGCAGCGTTAAGCCGCGAAGGAGCGATTGAGTGGTGGGCCAAAGAAGAGATCGAATGCGACCGTCAGACGCCTCCTTGTTATGGGAGAATAGGCAACGTCTCTTCTGCTGTTGTCGGCGACGGTGTGGTCTATCTCACAAGCTGGCTTGGTGGCTATATCTATGCCGTCTCTTCCGAAGACGGCATCCCGCTATGGAATTTTAATCCCTGGATAAGTAACGCGAATATCTGGGGAACGCCCTGCGTAGGCGACGATGGAACAGTCTATGTGCTCTACTATACGACTTCCGACAACTCGAGCGGAAGGCTTTACGCCATAAATGCAAATGGAACGGAGAAATGGCATTGCACTTTGGGAATGATGAACGCCAATTCCTCCTCCCCGGTCATCCGCGATGGCGCTCTCTATGTCGGTATTGATTCCGGTCAAATGTTCTATTCCATCAATGTGGACAGCTCATCCCTCGCTCCAAGCCATTGGCCCTGCCTCCATGGCGACATGAAGCACACGGGAAGGTACGATGCGGCCGCGCATCCGCCTCAGGCAGGTTTTACAGTCGATATAAAAAAGGGTGAAGCTCCTCTCACGGTGGCCTTCGCCGATGATTCCCATGGCAATGTTGAAAGTCGGCTTTGGGATTTCGGCGATGCCGCGACAAGCACAGATCAAAACCCATCGCACACTTACTGGAACGTGGGCTCCTACACCGTCAAGCTTACCGTTGCCGGTCCTACGGGAACGAGCACTACAACGAAGACCGATTACATCAGAGTGACCCCGATAAGCACCGGCTCTCTAAAGGTTATCATCACCCCGCAGGAAGCCATAGACGCCGGCGCCAAGTGGAGATTGACAGGCGAGACGGAATGGAGAGACCCAGGTACTGTGACAGGCATCCCGGTGGGCGCGAAGACTGTCGAGTTCAAGCCACTCCAGGCTTGGAGCGCTCCAGCCGGTCAGGACGTTAACATAACAAAGAATTCTACTGTAACAGCCACAGGCGCATACATCCAGAAGATGGGATCTCTTACCGTCGTCATCTCTCCTCAAGGCGCTATAGATGCGGGTGCTCAATGGACGATTGACGGAGGCGCCCACTGGCGGGAGAGCGGAGAGACTGTAGCTGACCTCGAGCCAGGACTATTCTCATTGATGTTTAACGTCGTCCCGGGCTGGACGGAGATAAAGAGTCGAATGGTGGATGTTGGAGCGGGAGAGGATAAAGTTATCACGGCAGCCTATATAATTGACATTAGCATCGCAGCCACTGATCCGGACGCATCTGAATCGAAGGATACCGGCCAATTTACCATCACCCGATCCGGAGACATTTCAAAAAAGCTCAAGGTCCCCTACACGGTCTCGGGAACGGCCACAAACGGCAAAGACTATAAGAAGCTCAACGGCGCGGTCACTGTAAAGAAGAACTCCATTGGGGCCACAATCACAGTAAAGCCCAAGAATGACAAAACCCGAGAAGATCCAGAGACAGTCACTGTGACGCTATACAACGGGGAAAACGCCACAGTGACTATTGCAGACAATGACTGACCACTCTATCTACCCTGAAGAGTCTTGTTCTGGAGCGTGGAGGATTCTTCCAGGAGATGAAAATCCAGGCAAAGGATTGGCATAGGCGCATGCCCTGAATGCTACGGCATCTTCATGCCTCGCGTGAAAAAAGCGAGACTTGTCCTGACGTTGCCTCAGCACTTCGATAATATCATTGCTTCCATCTCCGGGGATTCCGAAGACCGCCTCAACGCTCCAACCCATAATGGCGTCCATCAAAATATCGGCAGCAGTTACGCTCAGGGGAGGCGCTGATGATTTGCATTTGCAGGATGACCATCTTGACAGACCGAGCGCCAGGATTAAGTCTCTCTGAAATAGAACGTAGCGCCATCTGCTGAAAACCAACATCTCCGGTCGGAAAAGAACGCCCGATCGAATCGTCTACCCTGCAGCCAAAGAACGGATGTAAAGCGATGAGCGAGAAAAAAGAGAGACTGCTTGAGATGTACCGGAATGTGAGACGGGCAAGTCTTGACATGTGCGCGCCTCTCGAGCCGGAAGACTATCAGATTCAACCCATGGAAGAGATAAGTCCTCCCAAGTGGAATCTGGGACATACGAGCTGGTTTTTCTGGCAGTTCATCTTGAGGCCGAGAGGACGCTCCCTCCCTTTGGATGAGACTTACAGGCGCCTTCTCAATTCCTACTATCACAGGGCGGGAGAGAGGGGCCTGAGAGGAAAGAGAGGGCTCAAAACGAGACCGAGCACGGAGGAAATCTACGAGTACAGAAAATCTGTCGATGAGAGAATGGAGAAGACGATCCTCTCATCCGATGAGGGCGACCTCGCGGATCTCACCTTCCTTACGACCGTCGGGGTGAACCACGAGCAACAGCATCAAGAGCTGTTTTATACTGAGATAAAGAATATTTACTCGGAAAATATAAGGGAGCTGCGTCCTGCATACCGGCTTGCCCGGAAAGTGGAACAACAGCAAAAGGAGCCGCCAAGCCTTGAATTCATACCCTTCAAAGGAGACATCCATGAATTCGGAAACGTCGAGGGTGGATGGTGCTGGGATAACGAGCTTGGCGTACACAAGGCGTATCTCGATGATTTTGCTATTCAAAACCGCATCGTTACCAATGGGGAGTTTATCGAGTTTATTGAAGACGGTGGATATTCTAATCCGGTTCTTTGGCTCTCCGATGGATGGATCGAAGTTGAAAGGCAGCAGTGGAAAGCTCCCCTCTACTGGGAGAAAGTGGATGGCGAGTGGTGGATGTTTACTCTTTCGGGAATGAGGAAGGTCGATCCGTGCGAGCCCGTATGTCACGTGAGCTTCTATGAAGCCGACGCCTATGGCGGGTGGAAATCGCAAACAAACGAGAGCCACAAAGGGGCAAGGCTTCCAAGGGAGCGTGAATGGGAGCTTGCCGCAAGGATTTCCGGCGCTGCCTCCAGCAAATGCAACTTTCTCGAGGACGGCCTGCTGCATCCGGCGCCGGCCAAGCCCGACTCCGACGGGCGTCTCATGCAGATGTGTGGAGATGTGTGGGAATGGACACTGAGCCACTACGAACCCTATCCCGGGTTCGTGGAATTTCCCGACGACCTTTCCGAATACAATGGAAAATTCATGAACAACCAACGCGTGCTCAGAGGAGGCTCATGCGTCACTCCCCGAAGCCATATCCGGGTAAGCTACAGGAATTTCTGGCATCCCGCAGCCAGGTTCCAGTTCAGCGGGATTCGGCTTGCAAAGGATATGACCTAAGGCGCCGACTCTGCTCAGGGGGTTATGCAGGCTTCAATCAAAGAAAACCATCCCCGCAGATCGGTAAACCATCTGGTTATGGAAAACCCCGCGCTGCGCAGCAGCGCGCTTGCGCTCCCGCGGCTGAACTTTCGGCTTATCTCGGTTCGGATGGTCTCGCCCTTGTCAATGGGCACGAACAGCTTCAAGTCCTCTATGAAGACCATGATCGGGCGTCCGGCGCGAAGGCGCATCTCTATTTGCTCTTTTTCTTCGTTGAAGAATGCAAGATGTTCGAAATCCTCGGGATTGAAATCGGCGCGCGTCTCCCGGTTTACGTTTGTAAGGATATTGAGGTTGAATGCTTCGGTCAATCCCTGGCTGTCGTTGTAGGCCGCCTCCATTATCTCTACGGGCTTCAGCATATCCAGGCCAATAAGGAGACGGTCATCCGGGCTCATGATGCCGGCTATGTTTGAAAGAAAGCTCACCGACTCCTCTTCGGAAAAGTTGCCGATCGTGCTCCCAAGGAAGGCCACAAGCTTTCTGGATCGGGGCAAAAGGTCGAGGCGCCTTGTAAAATCGGCCGCGATCCCAAGGATGTCGAGATCCCCGTAGGTTCTGGAAAGGCTTTGGACTGCCTCATCGAGTGCGCTCTCGCTTATATCGACCGGAATGTATCGGATACGCTCGAGAGTTGAAGACGATACGGAATCGAGGAGAATTCCGATTTTTCTCGTCGATCCGCTGCCAAGCTCAACAAGATCTCCTCCTTCTCTCGAAAAAAAGCTCATGATATGGCCGGCGTAACGGCCGAGGATGGCTAGCTCCATCCTCGTGAGGTAGTACTCGGGCGTATCGCAAATCCTCTCAAAGAGCATAGAGCCGCGGGCATCATAGAAGTATTTGGACGGGATGGACTTCGGTTGCTTCAATAACCCGAATAGAATATCCCATACCGCCTCAATTCGCAGGTCGGCTTCCGGGTTGCGCGATATACTGTCGAGCTCGACTCGATGCTTTTGGACTGCCATTGCTGGATATCTATTACCGGCTGTCCGGCTTGCCTCTTCACGCGGCATTGCTTCGTTCCCTGAAAGAACCCGTTGAAAGAGATTTGCCACTTTCTTCTCAGATTTCATTTCGGCTGCGCTCGCTGACTCAAAAGATACGCCCTCGCGGGTATGCCTCGTTTCATCCAAAATCTCCGGATCAATTGTCTATGCATTTTAAAGCCTGCAGAATGAAACAAGATTTGCTGGATGATGATACCAGCTAAAAGGCGCCATGATTACACGGTAGTCACGAAGAATTGTCTTTGCAACAGCCTTGAAGCCATCCCGTAGAGGCATTTGTGGGGATCTTGCGCATCCGATGGCAACGGTGAAGAACATCACGGCAGGAGCCGGTCCGATCCCGGCTTCCACACGCATGACCCTCGACAAGCCTCTTCTCCTGTACAATTCTTTCTGATACTCTATTTGTCTGAAATCATAAGAACGGATATGGAAGACAGTGGAACGGTCGGTGCGGAACAGGATGACGATCGGGCTCCGCCCGGCAGGAGAGAGAACATTCAATGGATAGCAATGCTCAAGATAAGGCGCCTGAGGTTTGGCATAAGACCAGGATGCGGATTCCACTCTTTGAGGTAGATATCGGCCACGCCGTATATCATGGTAATTACTATCATCTTTTCGAACTGGCGAGGGAGGATTTTCTTCGTGAGCTGGGTTATTCGTATCGACAGCTCATGGATCGGCAGTTGCACCTCACGATTGTGGAGGCTTCATGCAACTACAGGAAATCCCTCCGCTACGACGATCTCATCGAGATCCATACGGGAATTCTGTGGTGGCGCACGCGGAGCCTTGCATTCTCTCAGATCATTTACCGCTGTGAGGAAGAGGAGAATCCGGTGATTTGCACCAAGGCCACTCTCAACATGGTTTGTGTGGATTTTTCCGGGCAACCGACAGTCCTCCCGGTTGACTTTGTGGATCTCCTCAGGGGCTGGACGGGGAATGGGGGATGAGAGACGGCGTTCTTTATCGGAGGAATGTCGAACAATGGAGGGCCAGCCGGAGCCTATCGAGGACGGCCGGAGATCGCGCCTCCCACAAGACTGATCAAACAATACTGTAAAGGCCATGAGCAACGTGAAACAAAGAGACAAGGCGTTGCAATAAACAAATAAGTTGCATATCATGAGGTTGATGCAGATCTAAATCAGATGGAACTTCCGATGAGAATTTTCTTATTTTTGATGGATGCAAGGACTGCCCGTATCATTGTGGCTTCACGAGCTATGAGTGGATGGTCCGGGAATCAACTTTTGCGCAAGGAGAAACCAAATGGATAGAAGGCTATACTACCAGGAAGAGGCGGCAGCGCGTTCATACATAATGAGAGCTGTCTACAACTGGATGTTCCTTGGGCTTGCTACGACGGCCATTGTGTCGCTTTTTACGGCCTCGAGCGAAGCGATTCTGACGCTCATATTTTCTAATCAGCTGGTTTTCTTTGGGCTCATCATTGCTGAGCTTGGACTGGTGGTGGCTCTGAGCGCAGCGATCAATCGGCTCAAAGCTTCAACCGCGGGACTTATGTTCTTTGTCTATTCAGCGTTGAACGGATTGACCCTTTCCGTCATATTCCTTGCATACACCAAAGCTTCGATTGCCAGCACTTTTTTTGTTACTTCTGGCGTTTTCGGAGCCATGAGCATTTACGGGTACACGACAAAGAAAGACCTGACCAGTTGGGGTAGCTTTCTCTTCATGGGGCTTATAGGCATAATTCTGGCATCCCTTGTGAACATCTTCCTCCACAGCGAAACCATCTACTGGGTTGTAACTTATTGTGGCGTCATAGTCTTCGTTGGATTGACCGCCTATGACACTCAGAAGATCAAAGAGATGGCGGCGCACGGGATGCATGACGAACAGACGCAGAGGAAGACCGCCATTATAGGAGCGCTGCAGCTATATCTCGATTTCATAAACCTCTTTCTGCTCCTGCTCAGAATATTTGGCCGGAGGAGATAAGCATTCTAACCGCGTGTCGAGGACTATCGAGACAGCTGCCGCCTTGTCGGGGCGAAGCTCAATGACGCCGGTTCGGGACGCGCGAAGCCGGCAGAAGAAGGCTCATACGCAATATGACAGGGTCGAGTCGGTGTGCGGGGAAGTTCTTGTCCGGCGGAGCCAATTGCAAAATTCATCGGCAGGAAGCGGAGGGCTGATCAGATAGCCCTGCATCATGTCACATCCCAACAAAGATAAGCGCTCCATAGTCTCACTTTCTTCCACTCCTTCAGCAACAACGCTGAGTCCAAGACTATGCGCCAGGTCGACTATGGAGCCAACGATTTTGGCGTCTCGCTCGTCCTCATGAATATTTATAACAAAAGATCGATCGATTTTGATGCTTTGGACGAGCAGCCGCTTGAGATAAGCAAGAGAAGAGTAACCGGTGCCAAAATCGTCTATGGCAAGCTTAATTCCCATTCGGTTCAAGCTCTCGATCACTTTGAGGCTGCGATTGGGATTGTTCATGATGGCGCTTTCAGTGATTTCAAGCTCCAGATGGCTCGAAGGCACTTCGAATTCTTCGAGCATAACCTCGATATTGCCAGGTAAGTCCAGCTCCTGCAGGTTCATCGCGGAAAGGTTCACGGCCACCGGGATGTCCAATCCCGCATCGAGCCAGAGCCGCTCTTGATGCAGAGCCATTCGAAGGACTTTCATTGTAAGGGGCTTGATCAATCCTCCCTGCTCCACGAGTGGTATGAACTCATTTGGAGGAATGAAACCCTCGGTAGGATGCCTCCAGCGCAGGAGTCCCTCCACACCACAAATCCTCCCGGTCGCGATGTCTAGCTTGGGCTGGTAATGCAGGCTAAGAGCATCGCTATCCATCGCTCGACGCAACTCTCCCATAAGCCTGAGCTTTGCGACGCCGCCATCTCCAAGAGCAGTATCATAAACAGCATATCCGCTTTTCGATCGTTTGGCCGAGTACATGGCCATATCGGCCTTCCTGAACAAGGTTTCCTTATCCTTGCCATGAAGCGGAAAGAGTGCGATGCCAATACTCGCATCCACATCGACCAGGCACTTCTCCAGGTGAAAAGGCGCTTCGATGCAGCCGTGAATCCTCTGGGCTGCATCCACAGCGTTCGCCTCCTCCCTGATCTCCGAGAGAAGCACTGCAAATTCGTCTCCCCCCAACCGCGCAACCGTATCCGAGGTGCGAACCGTATTCCGCAGCCTGCCCGCGAACTCGATCAGGAGCTTATCTCCCGCATGGTGCCCGAGGGTATCATTTATATCCTTGAACCTGTCGAGATCCATTAGAAGAAGCGCCATCTTTTTGGGTCTGCGCTCTGAGGCGCGGATCTCGTAGTCGATGCGATCGCAGATGAGGCTTCTATTGGGCAGACTGGTGAGCGGATCGTGGAGAGCAAGGTGCTCGAGTTGCCTGGTTCGTTCCTTTACCTTTGCCTCAAGATCCTTATTAATATCGTTGATTACCTTGTAGAGCTGAGAGCTTTCAAGGAGATTGGCTGTGTTGAGCAGGATAATTGTCATAAGCGCGAGGGAGACGTCCGGTATTTCAACCTCCGAATGATCAATCAGTCCAATGAACATGCCCAGGATCTTTGAATTGGTGGAGATGACATGGAGCATCAGCTGGTCTCTGAAATCTTTGGATAAAACAATGACCGGCCGGTTCTCTCTCAAGGCCCACCCGAACGTCCCCAAATCGATCAGAACTTCCATTTCTTCCTGCAAAAGGTCGCCCATATGCGCAGGCTCGCTGTGAGCGAGACGAAACTCAGGGTCCTCCTCTCCCGCAAGAAAGAACGCATGAGCCCGAAATGGAATCAGATGCTGCATGCGCATCCCGGCGTCGTCAAGGATTTCGGCAGGGTTCTTAAGCCTGTTGATATTCGGCTGAAAATCGGCAAGAGAGGTGGCTATATCCAGAGCCTCTATTGCAAAGCGATTGACATCCTCAAGGTGGCGGATGCGATCCTCGAGCTCCTTAATGCGCTTTTCCCGACCATCTGCGCTATCTGTCGACAAGGAACAACTTGATGATTTCATTGATTTGATTATCCAATTGGGTGATGGTCGGTCCAAGAATGCTTGTCGGCATCCCAAGCGTCTCCCATGCATGATGGCTCAGCAGCGGCACGAGGCGCTCACCGCTCGTTCCAACTTCCAGGGCGTTGGCTAACACATCTGCAATGTGGACAATGGCTGAATCCATGGGCTGCTTGGAAGCCATGGGGTTGTGATGATAGCGAACCATACTCTCCAAGGTCAGAGGCAATTTCCACTTCTTAAGCAACGAAGTTCCTATGGACTGATGGGTAAAGCCTATAACCTCCCGCTCCGCCTCCTGAAGCGAAGAATCGGACTTGGATGCTCGCAGCAAGGCTTCTTTTGCATGCTTGGGAAGGTAGCCATAAACGATCATGCGCCCTATGTCATGGAGCAATCCCCCTACGAAGAGGCGCTCATTGTTGGATATGTTCTTGTATTTGGCGAGGACTCTGGAAATGATGCCGCATGCGATGCTGTGCTTCCAGAATGATTGAAGATCAATGAGATCCTTGGGGATGTCTTTGAAAACATTAATCATTGTCACGCCCAGAGCAAGAGTGCTCAGCTGCTTGGTTCCGACAATGGTCACAGCTCTCGAGAGCGAATCAATCTTCGAAGGATACCCGTAAAAAGAGCTGTTGACAAGCCTGAGCAGACAAGTCGCAAGCCCGGCATCCTTTCCAATCACATTGGCAATGGAATGGGTCGAGCTGTTGGGGTTGTTTATGATGTCTTGGATTTGCAGGAATATGGTGGGCAAAGATGGGAGCTTTATGCCGTCTCGAAGCAATTCATCGGAATTGACATGAGGGAGCCTCTCGACCCGGCTTTCCACCTCGAGCTTCGTGTGAGCGGCGTTTGAAAGATCATCCGTCGCCTTTATTTTCCCCTGAGATATTCTCCTGATCCTTCTGAGAATGCATAAGCGGTATAGCTCGTTGACTCCTGGATAGTTCAAGTCCACAAGCCGAAAGCGCTCTTTCGTGTACCTTTTAGCCTCATGGACAATTTGTGGATCGAAAACTACCGTAGCGTCCGCCTCCACATCTTGAGCGGAAATCCCCTCCACTTCGGCATCCATGACGCCCCACATCTTGAGAATGCGGAAATGTTTCTCGCTAAGCTCTGCCCCCTTACCAAGGAGAGTACGTCCATTGGCATCAATCAAATCCTCGCCGAGTATCATTCCGGGCTTCAGTTGATCAATGCTCAATCGCCCCATGGAGTCTCCATTCCTAGCCGTCTTCACCATTGGAGCATCATTAGCATGAAGGCCACGTGGTCCAAATGGTGGGAAAAAAGGTTAACTGAAAAACCACACCCAAAACATTTCTGAAGCCGTCTCGTCTGCCACATTGGGAGACGAGCAGAAAATCAATAGGAGCCCGCCTGCCAAGCGCGGATAAGCTCCATAGGGCCAAGGCGATCATTGCGGCAATGGTTGCCACGCACCTCTAACGCCATCTATCGGACCGTTGAAGTGAGCGCTTTAATAAAAAATACCCACTGCAAAAGTGGGTATATAGGGACAGGGACCGCAAAAGAAGGAAACTTTGGAAGTCGCCAGGCGCCCGAGCACATATTTTCGAACACTCCTGGGTCATTCCGGCTGTCTTCAAGCCGGAATGACGTTGAGGCTGAGACCCTGGATATTGAAGCATAACAGCGTTTGGCTGACGGTCTTTTCGCAGCCCTGTCAGAAGCCCTCGAAGACGTTCAGGCTTCCATTACGCGAGGTCAAAGCGATCCAGGTTCATCACCTTGTTCCACGCCGCTACGAAGTCGTTCACGAAGGTCTCCCGGGAGTCCTCACATGCGTAGACTTCCGCCAAGGCCCTGAGTTGGGAGTTCGAGCCGAAGATGAGATCGACGCGGGTGGCGGTCCACTTGAGCTCGCCCGTTGCGCGATCGCAACCCTCGAACACGTCCTGATCATCTGAGGTTGCTTTCCATGTCGTGCCCATGTCGAGCAGATTCACGAAGAAGTCATTCGTGAGCGTCTCCGGCCGCTTGGTGAAAACGCCGTGCCGGGACTGTCCGAAGTTGGCGTTCAAGACGCGCATGCCGCCCACGAGAACCGTCATTTCCGGGGCGGTCAATGTAAGCAGTTGCGCCCGATCAACCAGCAACTCCTCCGACGATACGGAGAACTTGGTCTTGAGGTAGTTGCGGAACCCGTCCGCAATCGGTTCGAGCACCGCGAAGGAATCCACATCGGTTTGCTCTTGCGAAGCATCCGTGCGCCCCGGCCTGAACGGAACCTGCACATCGAACCCGGCGTTCTTCGCCGCTTGTTTGACGGCTGCGCAACCGCCCAAAACGATCAGGTCGGCGAGCGAAACCTTCTTCCCGCCAGACTGAGCGCTATTGAACTCTTCTTGGATTTTCTCGAGGGTCTGCAGCACGCTCTTCAGTTGGGCGGGCTGGTTGACTTTCCAGTCCTTTTGCGGCGTAAGGCGAATGCGCGCCCCGTTGGCGCCGCCGCGCTTGTCGGAGCCGCGGAAAGTGGATGCCGATGCCCAGGCGGTCGAAACCAACTGGGAGATGGACAATCCCGAAGCGAGGATCTTGTCCTTGAGGACGGCGATATCCTGCGCGTCGATCAACTCATGGTCGACGGCGGGCATGGGGTCCTGCCAAAGCAGCTCTTCCGCCGGAACCTCCGGGCCGAGATAGCGCGAGCGGGGTCCCATGTCGCGGTGCGTCAGTTTGAACCACGCCCTGGCGAAGGCATCCGCGAATTCCTCTGGGTTCTCCAGGTAACGCCGAGCGATCGGCTCGTAGATCGGATCGAAACGCAGCGAGAGGTCCGCCGTGGTCATCATCGGCCTACGCTTCTTCGACGGGTCGTGCGCGTCAACCACCATGTCCTCTTCGGCCACATCCTTGGCCAGCCACTGGTGCGCGCCTGCCGGGCTTTTGAGCAGCTCCCACTCGTATTTGAACAGCACTTTTAAATAGCCCATGTCCCATTTGGTCGGGTTCGGCTTCCATGCGCCCTCGATGCCGCTGCCGATCGTGTCGCCGCCTTTGCCGCTGCCGAAGCTGCTCTTCCAGCCGAGTCCCTGCTCTTCGATGGGGGCGGCTTCGGGTTCGGGTCCCACATGGGTAGCGGGGCCGGCGCCGTGGCATTTGCCGAAGGTGTGGCCGCCGGCGACGAGCGCGACGGTCTCTTCGTCGTTCATGGCCATGCGCGCAAAGGTCTCGCGAACATCACGGCCGGAGGCGACCGGATCCGGGTTGCCGTCCGGGCCTTCCGGGTTCACATAGATCAGGCCCATCTGCACGGCCGCCAGCGGGTTTTCCAGATCCCGCTCGCCCGAGTACCGGCTCTTGGGCTTTTCGCTCGTAGCCAGCCATTCCTCTTCGCCGCCCCAGTAGATATCTTCTTCCGGCTCCCAGATGTCTTCGCGCCCACCGCCAAAGCCGAAGGTCTTGAAGCCCATCGACTCGAGCGCGCAGTTGCCGGCGAGGATCATGAGATCGGCCCAGGAGATCCTTTTGCCGTATTTCTGCTTGATCGGCCAAAGCAGCCGGCGCGCTTTGTCCAGGTTCACGTTATCCGGCCAGCTATTGAGCGGCGCCAGGCGTTGGGAGCCGGATCCCGCTCCCCCGCGCCCGTCGCCCATGCGGTAGGTGCCCGCGCTGTGCCATGCCATCCGGATGAAGAGCGGCCCGTAATGGCCCCAATCGGCCGGCCACCAATCCTGCGATTCGGTCATCAGTGCATAGAGGTCCTTCTTCACGGCCTGCAGGTCGAGCTTCTTGAATTCCTCCGCGTAGTTGAACGACTCGCCCATTGGATTGCTCAGGTGAGAGTGCTGATGGAGAATCCTGAGATTCAACTGGTTCGGCCACCAGTCCCTGTTCGACCTGCCGCCGCCAGTCGGGATGACGGGTTTGACCATTACCGGGCGTTTGCTCTCTTCATTCATGATTTACTCCTTTTGTTGTGTAAATTGTTCAACAATTTTTATACTCTATACTGATCTACCCCCCTTGCGTTCTCCTCGTGAGCTCAAACCGCCACTGGAGAGCTTCTTGTCCTCCCCCTTCAGACCGGCCTTACCTTTACATTCCGAGCAAAGGCCGTGGTATTCCATCCGATAAGTCATGACTTCGAAGCCGATCTTCTCCCGGACTTCCTCCGGAGACATGCGCGTCTCAGCCTCGAAATCCTGTATTTTGCCGCAGGATGTGCAGATGAGATTGATATGAAAAGAGAGGTTGGCCTCGTACCGATTATCCTCTCTGAACGTGAGCATCTTGATCAAGCCGTTCCGCGTAAGAACCTGCAACGTGTTATAGACCGTCGCCAAGCTCAATCCGGGTTGAACCTTCTTCACCTCTTCGAAAATCTTGTAGGCGCCGGGGTGTTCAAGAGTCGAGACCAAGTAGTCCAAAATTGCTTTCCTTTGGGCGGTAATGCGACATCCTGCCGTCCGAAGAGCCTGCTCCATTTTTTCTCTTTTATGCTCGGACTTCACGGAGTCTCCTTTTTCGGTTGATTAACTAGAACCATTCTAATTTGCTTTGTCAAGGGAGTGGATGGAAGAAACTGAATGGAATTCCTTCATCTTTTCAGAGAATGACCTGCCGCTCGGAATAGGGCGGAACTGGGATGATGAAAGTAGGACAAGGTGGAAGCATCGTCTTCTTCCGGTTCTTGA
>CAZOEL010000113.1:0-16270 GCA_964578835.1 uncultured Syntrophobacteraceae bacterium
TAAGTCCATGCTACCCATTTCAGCTAACGGGATATAATCTTAAGATAGCTTGCCAATGTGGCGTTTTTTGCTTGTATTCTCCATCTTGCACATATGTGGTGGAAACAATACATTTTCCTTTGTATTGTCAGTCAGTCCCGAAGTATCTCGTAACCTCAAGACAGGAGAAAGATCATGAAGCTTGAACACGCCGCCAGCATGTACATGGAGTACCACAGGATGAATTCCGGAAAAAAATACGATTGAGTCCTACGGGATTACTCTTGATCGATTCCGTGACCACTTCGGACTTAATCGGGAACTGTCCACCATCACCTCTGAAGAGATCCTCTCTTTCCTTGCCGCCCTCACAGAAGGAAGAAAACAACAGACGCGGCACGGTCGCTACTCCCACATCAAAGCATTCTTTAACTTCATAAGAGTCAATCTGGATGCCACTCTACAAAATCCCTGCGATGCACCTATGCTCCGGAAACTCTATCGACCGGGAAAGCCCATCTCTTGGACCATCGTTGAGAAGGAGACGATTGACGAGATCATCTTTAGAACGATCAAAGCGAGAAATCGGATCATGCTGGAGCTCATGGCCAGAGGAGGCATGAGGATTGGAGAGGTGCTCAATCTCACCCCTGAAGACGTGAATGATCATAAGCTCACGATTCAGAACCCGAAGAGCGGCAAAGATGAGGAGATGGTCTTCATTCCAAGAAAGGTTGCGGATCGCCTTCGAGTGTACATCACGGAGAAAGCGATTGAGTCCGCTCAGAAGATATTTCCGATCACTTATGCGGCGGCAAGGGTGATGGTCAAGAAGGCTGGGGAGTTGGTTGGGATCGAACTGAGACCGCATGATCTCAGAAGACATGCAGCAACGTATGCCTCCAGATCCGGTGTTCCGATCGAGATTGTGAGCAAAGTCATCCTTCGACACGCCAATCTTTCCACCACCCAGCGATATCTTGGAAAGATAAGCGATAATGAGGCAACCAGATGGATTGAGAACTTGTACGGATAAACATAAGACTAGGGAAAGCTCGAGAGGGCTTTCCCTCTTACTCTGTGCTGTAAAAGAATGAAAATCATACCTTTATGGAAATAACGAGAACATGGAAACGCCATTCTGGCAAGAACCAGAAAACTTATAAGACATCCTGATGGTTGGCTTGATAATGCGGCATGATGTGTCTTGACACAAAGAGCATCCGGAGTTTTAAGGAAGATGGCATGTGTTACAAGCCAAAGTGTCCACGTCCAAAACGGCTATACGATGAAGTTCGCCAATTTGCTGGCATCCTAAAGGAATCGATTGCACGAGCAAGGAAACTCCCCATAATGCCCATCCATCTTCTTCTGGTCGATGACGAACAAGGTTTCGTGGAAGCCCTCGGACGGCGCTTGATGAGCCGGAATTATCAGGTGGCCTATGTCCTGAGCGGCGAAGAGGCATTGCGATTCCTGGATAAAGACAAGAGCGTAGATGTGGTGCTGCTGGATGTGAAGATGCCCGGATCGGATGGTTTGGAAACCTTGAGGCGTATCAAAGCCTTGCATCCGTTGGTGGAGACAATCATGCTCACCGCCCATGCGACCGTTGCTACGGCCGTGGAAGCCATGCGCATAGGTGCACGAGACTATTTGATGAAGCCATGCGATTTTGTAGAGCTAACAGCTAAGATTGAAGCAGCGGCAAGACGCAAAAGGGATCGCGAAGACAAGATTTTCGAAGTGCGCATCCGCCCGTACACTACTGCTCGCGAGAAGGAAGAGTTGATTGCCGCCATTTTGGCTTCATAACCGATGGATGGACATGATAATCGATTGTTAAATGGCTGGGTGTCATCCTCCATAACGCACATTGGCAAGATATCCATAACTCTTCTTTGGAAGCACAGCCTCAATAAGACAAACCGTTCTTTCCTGGCCGAACGGAAAATAGCCCGCCAATCAAAGCCGAGAATATAGTAGTCTACTTGCATATCTCTCCTTATTTTCCCGATAAATGGGCTGAATGCAGAGGCTGAAGTCCATGGTATGAGCTCAAAGCCCAGACATAAATCACATGAATGTATGGAGACAATCCAGAAATGAACGAACCGTGAGAGAGTCTTTGCATCATAGACATTCAATACCCTGTCTTTGACATGGGTGAGCATCTCTTTGCTCCGTCTACATCGATTACGGATCTTGAGGAATGCAGGCAAAAAGTGCCAGATCAGTCTGGCTATAGATTATTGAGCAGACCGGAGCTGGCGCGGCTTCCGTGCCCCTTTGCGCCGCAATGATGATAAGAATTTGATATTAATCTAAGAAAACTAGGATACGAAGGTGAGCGAGTATCAATACTATGAATTCCTGGCCATCGACCGGCCTCTCACAGCCAAGGAAATGAGCGAGCTACGCTCCATTTCAAGCCGGGCGGAGATTACCGTTACGCGGTTCAGCAACACTTACAACTGGGGAGACCTCAAAGGGTCCTCTGAGAAGATGATGGAAAAGTACTTTGACGCACATGTCTATGTCACCAACTGGGGGAGTTTTGTGTTCATGCTACGGCTCCCACGTGGAGTGATTCCCGAAAAAGCGCTGGATGAGTATGTTTCGGAAGACACGCTGACGTACTGGACCACAAGAGAGCATCTCATCCTTTCCTGGTCGCTAAACGACGAAGAAGGCGGAGAGTGGATCGACGGAGAAGGTTGGATGGCGCAACTGGTTCCCATACGCGATGAACTTGAGCGCGGAGATTACCGGGCGCTCTACATCGGCTGGCTTGCAGGAATCGGCGCAGAGTTCGCCTACGAAGACAAGGGGGACGAATACGATGAAGACAATGCAGATGAGCGCATCGAGCCTCCGGTCCCCCGCGGCCTCGGCTCTCTCACGGCAGCCCAGAAGGCTCTTGCCGAATTTATCAATCTTGACAAGGATCTACTTGTGGCGACAGCCAAGGCAAGCCCTGCACCCGCTGAAGATAAACACGAAGACCGTAGGATGACCGAGTGGGTTGCCCAGGTTCCGGAGAAAGAAGCAAGGAAGTTCCTGCTCATGGTGCTCCAGGGAGAGAGCCGAACGGCTGAGCGCCTAATCCGGAGTCGATACCAGGAATTCGTGCAGCTTCATACCTCCGGTCGAGAAGCGAGTGCCGCACGTAGGCGCACTGTCAGCGAACTGAGAGCCCTTACCGTGGAGGCAGAAAAGGAGCGGCGCAGGCAGGAAGCTCTAGAGAAAAAGCGTGAGAAGGCCGAATGCGAGCGCAAACGTCGGGTGCACCTCTCCGAGGTCGCCAGGGACTTCCCGAAATGGTGGAAAAAAGCGGACGACTATGCGGCCGAGCAGAAGTCTTCCGCCTACGACCAAGCGCAAAGCGTGATCGTGGATCTTCGTGATGCGTACGCCCAGGAGGGAAAGCGCGGGGAGTTTGCCGAGCGGATCAAGGATTTCACATCCAAGCATGTGCGAAAACAGGCCCTTATGCGCAGGCTGAAAGAGTCCGGCATCAAGGTGAGCTGAAGTTCCTTTGCAGCCCCTGTTGTTTCTTCCCCCTTTAGATTCTCTGCAACCCGGCCGAATAGGATGTTTGAAGGATGGATGAAAAAAATGCGTGCAGACTGCTTTGGAACACTCCTATAACGACGAAGGTGAAAACGCCATGAGTAAAAATCGACTCTACAGCACTTTGGCTTTGGCATTGTTTCTTGTCTCCTTTATTCTTCTCGGCTGCTCCAAAGGTCCCGATGCGGAAAAGGAGGTGGGAAACGCTGCCCCTGCCGTCTCCCTGCAAGCCAAAGAAGCCGTCGGGGACTACAGCAAGAAATCCTTGGACAGAGCCCATGCGGCTCAGACGATGGGAGAAGACAGGACTAACGCCGTCGATCAGGTCTTGAAATCCTAAGGAGATGCAAGGTAAAGGTCAGTCGTCTTGGTCTCAATCATGGAAGCGCTCTCAGGAAAGCGATCTGAGTGTGGTGTGGGCTTCACACCGCCGATGCCTTCCAGCGGTTTCTCCAATATCGAATCTCTCAGAGCGCGGAGTTATATTGTGCAAGAATTCAACGTATAGCTCTCCTATGTGCGTGTTCATCAGGCATGTCGGGATTATTGTCCTAAGTAGATCATATTTTCCACCCCATTTTATCACTCTGCGTAATGGTATTTTAGACGGGCAATCGGTTTCTTAACTTGAATGTAGTTTCTTCTGCAATAGAAACGAAAACTCCGGGAAAGACTGGAAGCAGAAGGAGAGATAATCCTCTGAAGCATAGAAGCTAACTTTGCAGCCATTTTATGGACAGAAATAAAACGGGGAGCAAGGCCGAGGGGAAAAAATGGATTCTGAGGCATTCTATTAAACCTGTTCAATTTTCTTTTCCGACTCTATGATATCCTCCTTATCGGGAGAAGGTGCTTCTTGTGCTATCTTGGTTTCGGGCTCATAGCTTAGTTGGGCGTAAATAGGAAAATGATCGGATCCGAAATAGGATTGTCTCTGAAGCTTGAGCAGTCTGAAATGGTTCGAATGGAAGACATGATCCAATGGAAAACGAAACAGAGAGTACTCTGCGTGAAACGTGTTAAACAATCCCCTGCCGATTCGTGGGTCAAGGAGACCGCTAATTTTCTGAAAAAGCTTTGTCGAGCGGGACCACGCCACATCGTTTAGATCACCTGCAACGATCACAGGCCTGGACGATTCCTTTACCTCTCGACCGATCAGCAGGAGTTCGACGTCTCGTTCTTTCGTATCTGGATTTTCAGTAGGATGCGGAGGTCTGGGATGGAGGAAATGCAGTTCAACAAGATCGCCACAGCGCAACTCCACTAGAGCGTGCATCGAAGGGATACCCTCTTCCAAAAGAAATTTTATCTCAGGATTTATGAGCTTCAGCCTGGAGTAGAGCAGCATCCCATAAGCGTTATCCAGAGGACATTTAATGGTGTAGTTATGGCTCTTCTCTAGTGAGCGCAGCTGCCCCTCCCACCAGTTATCCGGTTCGGCGACGAGAATAATGTCAGGATCGGCATCCTTGATGATTTGAAGGTATTTTCGGACGTCTCTGTTACTCACAAGAACGTTGGAAATCAGGAGACTGCATTTCCTTGATGGATCGTTGCTCATGGCGCCGATAACCTGTTTCCCGGCTATGATTGTGTAGGGAAGAATCATGTGTATCTGGTAAAAAACGCAAGCCGATAGAATCATTGCTAGCCCATACTTGTATAATCCTTCATCACAGAAAACCAGGAGAGCGAGCAGTACGAGCGCCGTGAAAACGGCAATCTGGATTCTTGGAAAATCAAATACTCTTATCCACGCCGATTCCGAGCGGATAATCGGCAAGAGGGTGGCTATGGTCGCGAATATACCGAGCAACAAAATAATGTTTTGCATTAGATAATGTCTCCAACTTGGTTGCCCTTACCTCTACTATGTTGCTTTTCCCGAATACCCTCACCAAGGGCTAATCTATGCACACATCTTATCTAGTAATGTTAGCTATTTAGCTTTTAGGATCTTTTTTTGCCCCAAAAATCCACGGTTCAAGCGCTCCAATGGCGCGTGCGGAAGAGCCTCCGGCCTGCGCAATATCATGCAAAACGCGACAAAAGGAGAATACACCCCTTGCGGATTGGCTCCCATACTTGCTCTGAGAGATGTGTGCATAGAGTAGCACCAAGGGATCGATATAATAGTCGATTGTTGAACGTCGTCATCCTCCATAATGCCACATTGGCAAGAAGCTCGCTGATTCTTTCAATGAGATGGCGCTGCTCCTCATCTGCTTCACATCGCCAGGCAATCGCATCAAAGCGCATATCGGCTCTATCCAGTCACTTTCTGGAATGCTCTCCCTTCACTATTTTGGGCTGCTCCGTGACTCTTGAACTCTGGTCTTGAGCGCAAACAATTGCCTTCCTGGAATAATGACTCAACCTGGCTCAAGATATAATTGTCGTCAAGGCTCTATGCTGGCGCGTTACGGCATGATGTAGCCGATTGAATTGGAAGCCCACCAACTACAAGGGGCTGCCGCTTTATTTCCAGCCAAGGAGGATTTACAATATAAAGCATAACACCACCACTTTAAGGGATTTTTTATCAATCATTTTAAGAAACTCGCACTTTGTGTGCGTTTCTGCATGTTCAACGTGTTGTGTATCATCTTTTGGATTTCTCGAGAAGAATCTTCCATGGGGGCATTCATGTATTGGTGTTCGGTATGAACCGTAAGCTTGCCAAGTTCATCGATAGTGAAATGAGCCAGAAGTTTCTTGATAGTTTCTATGATGCCGTAGGGATGGCTGCTGCCATAGCGGACCTTCAGGGAAATGTGCTCATCGGATCGAGGAGGCAGAGGATTTGTGAGGAATTCCATAGTGTCCATGAGGAGACATGCACGGAATGCTCTGCTGAGGCCGATATGGAACTTGCAAGGTTTCTTGGCGGCAATGGCTTATCTTTATCCCGATGCTCCAACGGTCTTGCCAATATGACTTCGCCCATCGTGATTGAAGGAGAGCATATAGCCAATGTTATTATAGAACATTTTCTTCTCAGTCCTCCCGATGCCGAGACTTTCGGAAACGAGGCGCGTCAGTGTGGATTTGATAAAACCGCTTACCTCGAAGCCTTATCACACGTTCCCATTGTAACGAAAGAGAGGCTCCCCTCCATTGTTACCCTTCTCACCTTTATGGCCGAAATGGGACTGAGGCAGCTTGGACAAATTGAAGCCGAGCGAGAGCTCAGAACATCTCTCGATCATATGAAACGACTGGTTCAGGAGCGGACGGCAAAGCTCGAGAAGGTCAGCCAAGAACTACAATTAGGAGAAGAGTATTTCCGTCGGACCTTTGATCAGGGACCGATCGGCGCTGCCATCGTTGCTTTGGATCTTCGCTACCAGAGGGTGAACGCAGCATTTTGCCGCATGATCGGCTATTCTCCCGAGGAACTCCTCGGACGGATGTTCCCAGAGATAACCCATTCGGATGACATCGAAGGAAATCTCGAAAATGCACGTCAGCTCCTATCGGGTGAGGCAGACCAGTACGATGTTGAGAAACGCTACATAAGAAAGAATGGTGAAATTGTTTGGGCAAACCTCCATGTTCGGATCATTCGCGATGGCTCGGGTAAGCCTCTCTACTTTGTCAGCATGATGGAGGATATCACGGAGAGAAAGCGGACTGAGGAGGCAATAAGGCGGGATATCGTGAGGAGGAAAGAAGCGGAAGCGGAGCTCAAGCTATACATGAAAGAACTGGAGAAGAGCAACAGGGCTCTTAGGGAATTTACTTCCATCGCCTCTCACGACCTGCAGGAGCCATTGAGAAAGATCAAACTCTTTGGAGATCTGGTGAAGAAGACGTTCGATCGCTTCATGCCTCCGGAAGCTCGTGACTATATCGACAGGATTCAAACTGCCTCGAATAGAATGCAGGATCTCATAGAGTCGCTTCTTGCCTACTCTCGGCTCACCACAAGAGCTGAGACCTTTAGCTTGGCCGATTTGAAGCAGATCATTCAAGATGTGTTATCTGATCTTGAAGCAAGGATCGAGAAGGAAAAGGGTAGTGTAACCGTGCTGGATCTTCCATTCATAGAGACTGACCCAAACCAGATGCGCCAACTCTTCCAGAACCTTATCTCCAATGCCCTGAAATACCATGGACAAAGGAGCCCTCAAGTCAAAGTCTACGGTGAAGTCCTGGAAAATGGAACCTGCAGGATCTTCGTAGAGGATAACGGTATAGGGTTCGATGAAGAGAATCTCGAAACGATCTTTGCCCCATTTCAGCGCCTGCATGGAAGGGAAAAGTACGAAGGGACGGGCATGGGGCTCGCCATCTGCCGCAAGATTGTCGAACGTCACGGGGGGAGCATCACAGCTAAAAGCAGGCCGGGAGAAGGATCGACTTTCATCGTTACATTGCCCATTAGGCATAAAGGAAGTTGGGACAATCTGTCCGATTCCTCTTCTGCTTGAGTCCAACGGTATGTTGCGATATCTCTCCTATATCCCGATTTCCGAATCTCAAGTTTGCTGGTGCACATATGAAATCGAAAAAGCAACTTTGCGCTGAGCTTTTCTTAAAGGAATGCCTCAACCATCGCGCCTGCTGGTGAAGATGCTTTTTAAAATTAGGATGCCTGAATTGCTGGTTGTATGGATTCCAAAACCCTTCTGGTCGTCAAAGGGTGAAGCACATGCAAAACCAAAACTGCTCCTATACCGCTGTGATCTCTTTCGTGAAAGACGCATCACGATAAAAGAAAAGCCCCATTCAGGATGATCCCGAAACGGGGCTTTTCTTTATTTTGGAGCTTACTGCTCTTTGATGTTATTGCTTTACACTTTTTGCTTCATCAAGCTTCTTTACGGCATCGGCAGGCTTGGCGGCGTCAACCTTCCCGTCTTTCTTTTCGACAGCAGACTTTGCATCGGTCGCCTTGTCAACATCTGGTTTTACCGTTGCTGCCTTATCGATCTCTCCTTTTACGGGATCGGCAGCCTTTTTCATCTCGACAGCAGCCTTTTCAGACTTTGCCTCGACACCCGATTTGACTTCTGAGCCTGTAGCCTTAATGGGATCGGCTTTCTTCATCTCGGGCACAGCCACAGGGGCTTTATCCTTTTCCGAGGCAACCGGGGGAGTAGTCGTAGATGTCGCCTGCTGCGCAAAAGCCGAGCCAAGCCCCAAGGACAAAACCATAGCGCCCACACCAACCATAGAAGCGATCTTTTTCATTTCCATTCCTTCTCTATCTGATAAATCCGTTCAATTCTCAAAGTAAAATGCATCCTCAACCATCAATAGACCTCTAGATCAGCGCCTGCCCCATCTGTTGTAACCAAGCCTTTCTTCAGGCCTTTTAAGGCTTCAGTCGCTGTCGGACATTGTATAGAGCAATGCGCATGCCAAGGCTTAAGAGAAGGAAATGCGCTATTTTATGTCATCGGATAAGCTATATTTTTGCTGTGTTTCCATGCACTGGCGCTCCCATTTTGCTTCGAAGGATTCCATCTGAAATCTTCGGACCTACCAAAAACATCTCACATGCAAGCCAATGAGTGCAAAAAGTGGTAGCCACTCCGAAAAAGCGCATGTGCTAAAGACGCCCTATGCACCCGCAGATTCTTTATCCGCACTGGAACCACCAGAAGGAGAGAAAGCTCCTCGTGCTGGTGGGAACCGGGAAAGCTTTGGGTTAAGAACTCTCCAGGGAATCGACTGGCTATGAGCTTTGAATTCATGTATAGGTAGCGCCTCGATTTTCAAATGCACAAGGACAATCATGGAAAGATGGATGGAAGAGAAGCTGAAAAGAAAGATTGCAGCAGCTATTCGGGAGCAGAATGATAAGAGGCGCAAGTCGGAAAAAGCGGCGGCTTTCTTGCGCGAAAACGGGGCAACCTACGTCAGGGCCAACTTTCATAAACGCTCAGGGTGGTGGTTGGCAGACAACGTATTTTTGGGCGCGAGGTCTATTGAAGCTCGAGTCGAATTTGAACGCCTCTACGGCCATGGAGAAAACAATGAAAGCTTCGTCGCTTCAAAAGCTTAATTTGAGATGGCTTTCACATCGTTTCTAAAGGCGCTTGAAAGCCTTCAAGGTGAGTTCGCAGACTGGAACAGAACGCCAGGACGTTTGGGAACATGCAAGAAACGCGAAAAGTCTTCATGAAGAGGAAGATGCAATGGTAAGCAAGACTACAATCCTATTACTGTTCTTGGCTTTCCTGTTGCCCTCCTCGGCACTGGCGAAGCATGACCACCCCCGAGAAATGGTATCAGGCCCAGTGGTGTTCAGAGCATAAAGGAGAAGCCGAAGTCATTCCCCCGGACAAGACGCGAGCGGATTGCGTTACGTCCACACACGCCATCGAATGTGACTTCGCCACAAAATGGGCGGAAGCTATCAGGCAAAGCTCTCTACTATGGGTTACAGACATGAAAGAAGCCGGGGGTGGTATTGATTGAAGGAGAGGAGGATTATAAAGTATTGGCTCAGACTGAATTCGACTATCGAACATTACAAGCTGCCAATTGAGACGTGGAAGATAAAGAGGTACCGAGAAGAGGCTCACGGGTATCTTTGCATCTATGCCATAAGAGACAACAAGGTCATGGTCACCGACGGTTTTACCATCCCACAGCGCCAGTAATGCGATCGGCGTCCCATGTCAGTTTTTTTTATTGCCCATCGGTTTGCACGCTCCCAGACATTCGCTTTGTGAGTGTTCAGCCATCCAGGAAGCGGCGGGCGGTCTTTTAGACACTCTCTTCCACTTCGCCATCAACTCTTTCTCGGAGCTCTTTTCCCACCTTGAAGAATGGAAGCTTTTTGGCTTCGACTGTTATCATTTCTCCAGTCTTTGGATTTCGGCCACTGTAACCTTCGTAGTCTTTTACCTTGAAAGCCCCAAAGCCGCGGATCTCGATTCGATCACCGCGAGTCATGGAAAGGGTCATGCTGTCAAAAGCAACATTAACGGCTATTTCTGCAGCTTTCATTGTAATCCCTTCAGCCTTGGCCAGCTTTTCTATGAGTTCAGATTTGGTCATGATGTCCTTTCTTTTGTGGCATCGGAGTCCATCTTTCGAGCCCTTCTCCTATCAACGATTTCAGGGACAGGCAAGAGGTTTATCCTTCTTTTACGAAGACATTCCGATTGAAATGCCGGTAGATATCGCTTTTTTGCTCAGGTTATGAAGCTGCTTAAAATTCGCCCCAAAAGACGGCAAGTGTTATAAAGAAATTCTCCATCTGAGGAGTAGAAGGATAGGGCATCATCTGCATGAGGAGCTCACAATAAAGAGGGTCAAGAGGCGCCGCATGATAATAACAACAAAGAGCAGAAGATCCTTTGATACCGACAGAGATCTGACTGCTCCGGAACGTCACATCCTTCAAAAACTCTTCATGTGGGAGTCCATGGTTTCAAGCATCGATCAGTTTAGAGGGAAGAAAAAGGATGCTATTCTAGCGGGATGGAATAATTCGGGTCCTGTGCGGGAGAGTGAGGCGTTGAAAACCATTATCAACGATCTTGAAGAGAAGGTGCACGCTCGATTGCGGTCGTTGAAGAAATCTTGAATCTCTCTTCAACTCGGCGTCGAGATTCCAATATAATAATCCAGCAAGGTCTGGCTGCCTCGTCTTTCAGAGTGGAACTGAGAACCTCTCCGTCTATATCATCTCCAAAGCGTGTCTATTTGATTGAAGTTGGAAACCTGGAAGAGAGCGATAGGTATAAAGAAGGTGGAAAACGCAAAAGAACACAAGCGAAGAATAATTGAAAGTCATCTACGACATTGTTTCATGCAAGCTTAACGCCCTAGAAAGAGCAGGATCGAATGCCCCTCTCACGCCATGATCCCCGATTCCGGCAAATGGCAGATAAGATCTTTGGCCTCAAAGGTGATGTCGAGGAGAAAAAAGAATCTTCCGATCGCCCAATCAGTGCAAGGGCTGGGGCGATCTCCAAAGGAAGGCAAGTGATTAGGGTTCCCAAGGCGCAAAGAGTCAAAAATGAGGAGGAAGCCATGCAATCGCCGCAAAAGGATTTTGAACGGCTGGTGAAGCAGTGTGATAAGAATGTGCAGGATCAGTTCAATGCCTACAGTCCCCCAATAAAGAGCAAGCTTCAAAAGGCTTTCGAGGTCTGGAAGAAGCTGCCCGAGGACACCTTCTTTGCCGGAAAGATTGAAAGGGAGATGGAGAGCCGAATAAAGCATGCGGATAGGTTCGTTATCATGCTCAGGCAGGTGGATCTTCTCGAAGATGCGGGAAGAGGAATGAGAGGCGCTATCCTTTACAGAAAAAAAGATGTGGATGATATCAAGGCCATTGAGACGATGGTCAAAGGGAGCAGCAAGATGACCGCTTGGAGCTCCAGAGCAAAGCATGAGGCAAAGGCGGAAGAAGGGCCTTCAGATCCAAAGCTTCCTTCAGAGGGTCCCGAGGAAAGCTCTCCTGAAATTGAGGAAACCGCATTTGAACCTTCACCAGTTCTGTCCTTAGAGCAGCAGGGCGAGATCAAAGAAGCGACTCAAGGTGAACCCTCCGGTGAGCAGAGTCCCGTTCAGCCCATGGATGTTGACGGGAAATTCCATGCTGATCAATTTGAAGAGCAATCAAGGAATCCTTTTCAGCTTAAGACAACGTCTCAGGCCGACTCCGATGAATTTGATGAAATGAGAGATGAGTGGCGAGTCTTCCAGCGTCTTTTTCCCAACCTCGGGAAGAAGGATTTTCACAGGATAAGCTTCAAGAATCGCTTCGGCGAAAAACTGTAATGGAGTCAACCTGAATGGGAAGGGGCATCGCTCAGCCTGGCCTGGGATGGATAAGGCGCAGTTAACAGCTGTGGGGAGTGGCTGCGAGAACAAGTCCTGGCATGAAAGAATCTCAGATGGTAAGCCCATTTTTATGGGGAATGGAAATTGCTCTCTGGCGGGTTCCGTCCTTGGTCTCCCAAACGCTAATTGCGCACTGCCACTCCATTGACTTCAAACGATTTGGTTAACGAGTTTCAATCGGCTGGCGTTCATCTATGATCAATGTCTCGTTTGTTTGACGCTGCCATATTTCATTGAGGGATTAAGATGACAAAAGATGGGGCAACCCAAATAAAGCGGAGCGCCTATAAAGAGGGCAAGAAAGAGGCTATTGCCGAAGTTATAGAAGACAAAGCACAACCCGGCCAGACATTGGATCTGCCAGAACAGATAAACACTCCGAGAAGACGCGCGCTCTATTGCAGCTTGAATCAAGACGAGGATCTTGCCATCAAGATCGACGAGGCGGTGAATCGTGCAAGACCGAATGGGTGTCGTGGCCGTGAAACGTTAGAGCGAGTGATCAAGTATGCCATATGGGAAATCTTGCAGGATAGAGACGAGGTGGAGCGCATCTTCCGCATCGTAGAGCAGGAGGCGGAATTGTGCCCCATGGACACGCTTACGCAGAGGCAAAACGAAAGAGGAGCATAAAGTGAAAATATGCCCCAAATGCGGGTATGAACGACAACCCAAAGATGATGCCTTTGTCTCTCCAAGAGAGTGCCCGCAATGCGGCATCGTTTATGAAAAAGCTACGGCCTTCACAGGCGAAGAACTCTATGGGCTCGATGAGAGACCCGGAAGGACGGAAGCTGCAAACCTTCAATACGCCGGCTTCTGGATTCGGGTCGCAGCATCGCTAATAGATGGTTTTCTTATGGTGCTCATGACAACACCGATTATGGTCAACCATTACGGTTGGGACTACTACATACACTCCGAGCGCATGTTTCACGGTTTAACCGAGTTTATCGTCACATGGGTTCTGCCTGCCCTTGCAACCCTTGCCTTTTGGGAATTCAAGGCTGCAACGCCCGGCAAAATGGCTGTCGGAGCGAAAATCATCGATGCAAAGACGGGAGGCAAGCCTTCTTTGGGACAGTATGTAGGCCGGTACTTTGCCTACTTCCTATCCGGCATCTTCTTCTGTCTTGGATTCTTATGGGTGGCTTTTGACGGTCGAAAGCAAGGCTGGCATGACAAGCTTGCAGGCACTTTGGTCGTACGGCGCAAGCGCCCGGATACCGTCACTTTGGGATAGAGGAGAGATAAGCAAATTGCCGGAAGCTGGCCAAATGAATGATCCTTTGCAGGCAATTATTTGACTATGTTTGCCGGAAGGAAGTCCAAAGCGAACAGGGAAACCGGAGGCAGTTAACGCATTCCATAAATCATGGAGATTTGACTATGAGATGCCATCCATATCTTCAATGCACTTTAGCGGTCTTCTGTTTGCTTCCTTTATCTTTAGGGGAGTGTGGCTCCAGGGAAGAAAAAAAGCCAAACATGGCGACCGAGCTCAAAGAAGATAAAACCGTAGATATTCAATATCCATTCGATTTCCCCGACCTAAGCGATGAAGTGATCCGCAGGGATTATGTAAAGGTCAATTATAACATCCACAAAAACAAGCTATTCAACTTCTCTGTTTTGATGAACAAAAATTGGGATTGCGTAAAAGTAGCGGAGCCGGCCCAGCTTCCCGTGGATGGGGCTCTTGCTGAAATTGGCCTTTTCAATTTATATTCCCCGAACCATGACCGGCAAGGGGACCTTACTGCGCAGCTGATAATCTACATCACGACGGTTCCAAAAGAGATGAGCGCCGCTGACTATCTGGATAAACAGATTCCACTGATGCTGGAGGGTCAAAAATTCAAGACCATCCAGTCAAAGACGAAGGACACCAGTCTTGGCCCGAGCAAAGATGCCTTGATTTCCTATGGCTTTGACAACACTCCTTTCTTGTCGAGGCTATGCGCATTCAAAGTCAAGGACGATACCAAAGAATATGTGATTGGTGAAAAGCATCTCCTGTACCTAATCCAGATGAGCATGCAGGAGAAAGACTATGAGAAATTTGGCGCTGAAGCCTTTTATCTGTCGAAGGCGTCGTTTTACTTGGAATGATGGATTGGGAGGTAACGCCGCCGAAGGATAAAATGAAGCAATGCCACACTCGTGCTTTTGTCGGTGTTTCTGATGGCGATCACCAGTATGGCCCGAAAGAACATCGGCAGTGAACTGATCGCTGCCTGAGAGCCACACTGTCGACTATACTGAAGGGCAGGAGTCTCAGAAAGGAGACGTTCAAAAAGGGCGTTCAGTGTTTCTACGAAGCCAGTTGAGGCTTCAATTGCGGTCAATTTTTCGAAGGCCGCATAACAACACAATGTTAAAATTGAAGTAGCATATGAAGATGGGTTCACCTTTCAAAAGGCTCTGGATGGAGGGAAAGGAATTGATGACTACAAGTTTCAATCTGGATGGCGAGCACATAGAATTGATAAAGCTCTTGAAGGCAACGGGCTTATGCGAGAGTGGAGGAATGGCCAAAGCCGCTGTTAGTGAAGGAAAGGTGACTGTAGACGGGATTGTCGAGTTTCGCATGAGGTGTAAAATCAGAAGGAGCCAAAAGGTAGAGTTCGAGGGAAACCTTATCGAGGTTGTTTAGCAAAGCCGAGATCTCATGAATTAAGACCCATAGATGTCCGAGCAATAGGACATGATGCATTGAAGGAATAAAACGAAGGAGTCGCTAAATCCTGCTTTAGGAATGACGATGAAAAATGAACCCGTGAAAATGTACACTGAAGATGAAAGGCGTGAAGAAGACAGGCGAGTCCGCCACCTGAGGAGATTGGTTGATTTCTCGATGGCTCTCATAGCTCAGTCGAGGATCTCCCCGGAAGAGGCTCAGCGGTTGGTGGCGGCCGTGCGCAAGCAGGCTTATGATCTTTTTCCTGACAAGGAAGAAACCTTTGAGCTCATCTACACTCCCCGCTTTCGACGCCTCATTGCGGAAAAGTTCAGGTTGGAGTAGCTTGATTCCAAAAACCATTTCCCCAATGCTTCACAGCAGCGCAGAATGTTTTTTGTGCCCGGACCATTTGGGCAGACCATCCGGGATGTCGAGTACCCGCATCCCGTAGAAAATGTGGCAGGTAGGTTTGAAGGAATCCGGCACATTGGCAGGATGCCCAAAATCAAAGAGAGAGGGAAATGCAAGCCACATCCTACGCCCCTCATCGGCAATGGGGGTTCCACATCTGGCGCAGCTAACCTTGCAGGGCAGGATGCGTTCATAAAGGCCTTGCTCGCTATTGAAAAAATGCAAGTGATTCAATCCAGCAGTGAATCTGACGTGATGTTTGTAGAAGATGGCGGCCCACTGCATGGGAGCGCCATGCAGTTTCTGGCACGCTTGGCAGTGGCAGATCTTAGCATCCACAGGATCAGAGCTCACCTCGTATCGAACAGCCCCACAATAGCAAGCCGCCTGATATTTGGGGAT
The DNA here is from genome assembly GCA_964578835.1 of uncultured Syntrophobacteraceae bacterium. Taxonomy (GTDB): domain Bacteria; phylum Desulfobacterota; class Syntrophobacteria; order Syntrophobacterales; family Syntrophobacteraceae; genus CAZOEL01. The sequence goes on from CAZOEL010000113.1 coordinate 15,863, forward strand.
GAACGCCGCATCATCCAGTGACGCATAGTCGGGTCCGAATCGGGCTTCTGTGGAAAGTATCTTCAATCCTTCTAAAACTCCTTGTAGATCCTCGCCAGGGGATGTCCAGGCGCATCGATGGAAAGGTCATTGAAATAACCGTATGGCGTCTGGATCGCTGTGTATCCTGCGACTTCCAAACGCTCCTGCACCCGATCGATAAGCGCCTTGGCGTCCTCGGGTTCCGCCTTTTCCTCGCCAAGGTGGGTGAACGAGTGCAGGACAATTCTTTGGGTTTCCCACTTTCTGGCCAGCCATTTGGCGTTTTTCACAAGCTTGGTTTCAACCGAGTTTCCTTCCGTTACGTCAGGAGGCTTCAGCGCTCATCAAAGCTGACCCAGTTACGCTCAGATAAATTGACCCACTTGA
>CAZOEL010000114.1:0-16260 GCA_964578835.1 uncultured Syntrophobacteraceae bacterium
TCAAGAACCGGAAGAAGACGATGCTTCCACCTTGTCCTACTTTCATCATCCCAGTATCTTCTTGCCCACCCTACGGCAGCCATAATGAGAACTGCTGTTTTTTTCTTGACGCCATTTGCAATACTTTGTATGATGAATCAATTACTTTTAATAGATATCAAAACAATACAGAAGCAGTATCCGTAACCTTACAATCCACTTTTAATATCTCTACAAACATTGCCCTATAAAAGCTCTTATCTGTACAGCGCCCTGCAGCGTCTCACTAAGGCAATGAATCCCATCTCCTACTGGCCGTTCATTTAGGCTGAGGAGGGACTCTTTTTCGGATTCAAAGCAGAAGAACAAAGGGGGGAAAGTATGAAAAGAAGCGCCATCGTCATAGCGGTTCTGTTGCTGGAGATCATGATCGGAAACGCGCTTGCTGCGGAAAGAACGGTTTTCGGCCCAAAGACCTACATGCGAACAACAGGAAAGCCGAATGTGTACAAAGATGCATTCGTCGCCTCTCCGGGACGAGCGACGATTCTTCTTACAAACGGCGAAGAAGACGGCAGCCATCGAATCAGTAGCGCGCGCATTATTCTAAACGAAATACAGGTGCTGGCGCCGGATGCTTTCAACCAGGAAGCCCATCGCCTGAAGATCCCGGTCGATTTGACCGAAAACAATGAGCTTCGCGTCGAATTGCGCAGTATCCCCGGAAGTTATTTCACCCTCAGGATTATGACGGGTGGAGAGGCGCAGCCGCCTTCCGTAAGCATCTCGGCAACTCCAAACAGCATTCCCAAGGGCGGGTCGGCAATGCTGAACTGGAGCTCGTCGAACGCGACGAACGCATCGATAGAGCCTCAAATCGGAGTTGTCACTCCAACGGGGTCCCGGGAGGTATCTCCTGAAAGCTCGACAACCTACACCATTACCGTTTCAGGTCCGGGAGGAGTTGCTTCGTCTTCCGCATCCGTAACAGTTGTCGATAGGCCCCCTTCCCCGCCTTCCGGTCTGTTGGCGATTCCAGGAGATGAGCAGGTTTATCTGAGCTGGGACGCAGGTGGCGAAGTAAACATTGTCGGTTATCACGTTTACCGCAGCCGGGGCGAAGACGAACCCTTCGTTCGGCTTACAGGCGAACCGCTTGCGATAAACGAGCTCTTCGCCATGAACCTCACCAATTCGGCTTCCTACGCGTTCGCGGTCACCACGGTAGACGCCGCGGGGAGCGAAAGCGCCTATTCCGGTCAGGCGACCGCCACCCCGCTCGATACGCCGGCCATACGCATCACCAGTCCCCCTGACGGCGCCGTTGTCGAAACGGGCAACCTGTGTATTACGGGCATGGTGAGCAGAGATGTCGTTGGAGTCATTGTGAACGGCGGCGCCGCAAACGTGCGCGATCGGCGTTTCATTGTCTGCAATGCGCCGGTGAGGACAGGAGAGAACGTCATTACTGCTTCGGCTGCGGGCCCATTGTCCGAAGTCGGCTCAGACAGCGTTGCAGTGACAAGCTCCGCAGATTTCGGATCAATTACTCTCAACGTCGAGCCGAACGCAGGGATTCCGCCCATTACCGTAGATCTCGATCTGAGGGTAAATCTGCTCACCCCCGTAGCACAGATTGAGTGGGATTTGGATGGCGACGGCTGGCCGGAACAGGCGGCTGGCCCAACTCTCCGGAAGACCTACGCCCAGGCCAGGATCTATCGCCCTGCTGCGATCATAAGCGATGTCAAACACGTCAAATACGCTATTGCAAATCGCGTCGACGCATATCTGGACCCTGTAGTGTCGGGATCCTTCGGCTCCGGCTCCCTGGTCGATATCGCAACCGATGGAAGCGGGAACCTTTACGCGCTGGATGCTTCCGCCGGTCAGGTGAAGGTGTATGCTCCCGGCGGAGCTTTCATGCGCGCTTTCGGATCGTCCGGATCCGGCAACGGGCAGATGCGGAGTCCCCAGGGCCTGGCCCTCGATGCGAGCGGGAATGTCTACGTCGCCGACACGTACAACTATCGCGTGCAGGTGTTCGACAATGCCGGAAGCTTTCTTTATGCGTTCGGCAGGCCCGGAGCCGGAGACGGTCAGCTGAACCGGCCGGAAGGCGTCGCCGTCTCATCGGAGGGAGATATCTACGTTGCCGATACCGGCAATCACCGCGTACAGGTGTTCCAAACCGGCGGGATCTTCAAGCATCTCTGGGGTATTCCCGGCATCGGCGCCGGCCAGTTCAATATGCCCAGAGGAATTGCCGTGCTTCCCGGCAACGATGTTTATGTGGCGGATAGCGGCAACGATCGGATTCAACATTTCTCGGGCCTCGGCGCCTTCAAGAAAGCTCTGACAGGTTTGAGCAATCCGAGGGATGTCTGCGTTTCGGGCGACCTTCTGTTCGTAGCCGACACAGGCAACGGGCGCGTGGTGAAGTACGTCTCAAGAGATCCCAAGCCGATCCAGATTGCAAAGGCGGGTCTGAGCGCTCCCCTGGGGCTCGCCGCGGGCAGCCGCTTGGACAGGGAGACGGCATTCGTCGCGGATGACGGCGTCATAAAGGAGCTGGAGCTCCGGATCCTCTATCCGGACGCGGTTTGGGAGCAGATGAAGCAGGCGCTCATCGATGGAAACATCGAGGAGGCTATGGGCTACCACCGCGAAGAGGTCAGGAGCGTGTACCGGGCCATCTATGAGAATCTGGGCGCCAATCTAGCCCAGGAGGCGCGGGCCATGCAGCCTGTCGAGCTGATTTATGTAAGGGGGAATCAGGCCAAATACCGGATCAAGCGCATGCAGGAGATAAACGGCCAAACGATGGCGATCACCTATTACATCTACTTTGTAAGGGACGAGAACAATGTGTGGCATATCGACAGGTACTGATGCAAAAAGGTTGGCTGCGACCGGGCTCTGTGCTGCAAAGGCTTCGAGGCGGGCGATTCTTGCCGCGGGAATCTTCCTGGGCATACTGTCGTGGCTGCTTGCAGCAGGCGCGGCTCGCGCCTTCAATCTCTTTCCATATTACAAGCTCGATGGATTCAAAGGGAAGGTAGTCGATGCGGATACGGGCGAGCCGATTGCCGGAGCGGCGGTTTTGGCCGTCTACCATGAGAGCAGAGGGATAAGCGTTGCGGGCTCAACTTCGGTTCCAGTCGACGGGCGGGAGACCACCACCGATCAACGTGGCGAGTTCGAGATTCCTGAGCTGACCCAGTGGTTTGGAGAAAAGAGCGGGATCCCCAGAGGAAAACTCATGATTTTCAAAGCGGGCTACGGCGTCCTGGGACACGAGCGCGCCAGGGCCGAAGGAGTCAATAAATCATGGCCGCCACCGGGGCGGTATATCGTGTATGCTCTGCCCAAGCTGAGAACTCCTGAGGAGATGGACCGTAATCCAATTCTACTACCTCTTCTCCCGGAAGAGCTCTGGCCGGAATACAAACGACAACTTAACCGTGACAACCAAATGAGGGGACTGCCGCCATTACCGCCTACTCCCGATCCCTATTATTTTAGAAGGTCCCACAGATAAGGTTGCAGATCACTATTCGGGAACTGGGAAGCCGGGGAGGGGCTTTGTCCCTTTGAAAGGAGAGCCGATATGCGACATAGAGTGGCTTTGATGCTTGCTGTGGTGATGATGTCCGCTTGTTTCTGGTCTGACTCCGTAGAAAACGTCGACGCTTATGGCGATGCCGTCCATTCCAACGCTACCATGCAGGCGGTGAAGCAATCCGACTTTGAAAATTACGCACGCAGCTATCTGGGCTTTCCCAAAGGGAAAGATGAAGTTATCCTCGATGCGCAACACATCCCCTATGGATATGGCTACAAAGCGGAGGAATGGATTAGCATGGGAGGCTACCTCGAGGATGGGGGTAAGACCGACTCCCCCCTGAGCACACGCGCCTTCAACCACTTTTACGATCCCCTGAGGCCATGGTCGGATGCGGGCTTGAACAGCTTATTCAATTTGGTCTACTGGTACTACTACGGTGCGGACAAGCCCGAGTCGGCGCTTGTTTGGGCTCTGCAGCCGGGGGGTCAGGTATTCACAGAAAATACGACGGGCGACTGGTCCTGGCGCCGCGCAAGGGACGAGCTCTATGCAGCCTTAACCGGTCTTTCCACTGAGTATCGGAGTGAGTATTTCGCCAACTGCTTCCGATCTCTTGGACAGGTAATGCATCTTGTGGAAGATATGTCTGTTCCGCTTCATACCCGAAACGACCCTCACATCTTTCCTCTAGATCTTCAGAAACGCTATTGGGGAAACTGGACATACGAAACCTACACCCAGGAAAACGTTGATAACCTGTCCTACACTGCCCACCGCCCCAATCCGGCCCTCTTGACGGATTCCAATCCCGAAGCCGGCTACGCGGGAGGCAATGGGGGCGGGATCGCCTACGAGTGGGATGTGTACAGGCATGATCTCTACAATATCTACCTTCGAACCTCTCCGGTCGGAGACTTGAAGTACCCCTCGCCTACGCCCGGCGAGCACCACCACTACGTTCAACATTTGCCGGCCGCAACCCTCAACAGGTCCATGTACGTGATCTCGGATGAGAAATTCAACTTCAGCGTTTTGGCGCATATGTCGAAGACGGACGCCTCAGACCCTTGGAGACACAGCTATGTGAGCTATGCCAGAGTGCAACCATCAATCAGAAATCAAATCGAATGGAACGGAAAAGAATGGATTCGGTATATGCCCACCTTTTATACATTTCGGGGGGAACAGTTCTGGGGCGGCATCTCGATCGTAAACCGGCCTTACCCCGATCCAGGAAACCTGAATGCCTGTTCCTCTGGGGATCTGAACTGAAGTCGGTTGAAAAAGATTCAAGACGATGCAAGTCGTTCAAGCCAGACCAAGGATCCATCTCAAACGTGATATACTGCGGGCGCATGTAGACTGGACTTTCCCCGGGAGCGCGGCCATCCTGGAAGCCTCATCCGCGGGCGGGACGCCCGCGTCCCCAAAACGTCATAGGGAAGTCCAAATCAGCCCCGTTTACAGTATAGCTCGGTCGAGCTTCGATCGTGAACGGCTGGGGACCACGCTGGATATGTCATGTTAGAAGAATTTCCCAACATGTTCCGCACCTCCTTCCCGCAAGATCCGGTGAGAAGGAGGTGCGAAAACCGTTGTTAAGAACTCTATCTCGCATCAGCCGGTTAGGTCGGCCGATCGGATTTTTTCGGCGGAAAGAGCTCGACCCGCTCCTCCCAGACTCCATCATTGCAGATTATGCAGTTATTGTCGTCGCATACTTCAGATTCGTGAGAATAGCTTTTACCCTTATATGTACAGCTTTTTTTCTCTGAGCTCGCCATAATGACACACTCCTCGCAGGCGGCGCAAACCAGCCTACAGGCAACGGAAGCGCTCGATGCCGAACCGTTCCCTTACTAGAATTTGTAAAACCCTATTTCACTCAGATGTGGTTGCAACGAAACAGGAAAAAAGGCAGACCGGTTCACCTGCCTTTATATATTTTATAAGCATCGCCCCACATCGGGGCTATTCATCGAGAAAAGCCTCGTGGCTCGCATTACCATCGCCCTTCCAGCTCTTTTCTTCCATGTATTTTTTTGCCGCATCCCTGCCCGCTTGCAACGCCTTCTTGTTCAGCTCCTCGGTTCCTTTGGGAACGCGCCCCAGGACGGCCGCTTCCAAGCCTTGCGATGTCACAATGCCTGTTATTTCTACCATAGCTCCCAGCGCCACGATATTGGCGGCCATCTCCTTGCCGATCTCCTGTCTTGCGATTTGCGTAAAAGGGATGGTGATGGCTTTGGAGGTGGGCAGCTGTTTGACGAAAGTGGAATCGACAATGAGAATCCCTTTGGGCTTCAGATCGAAGAAGTAGGAATCGCAAGCCTTCTGATTCATAGCGAGAAGCAGGTCTGGCTTGATCGCTTTCGGATAATCAATTTCTGCGTCGCTTATCACAACTTCGGCCTTGCTCGCGCCTCCACGAGCCTCCGGTCCATAACTCTGGGTCTGGCAGACATTCTTGCCATCATAAATGCCAGCGGCTTCCGCAAGGATGATCCCGGCCATGATCAATCCCTGACCGCCGGAACCGCTCAAACGAACCTCAAAGCGCTGCTGCACGATTCAAGTCCTTTCCTGGCGTCAAAATATCTCAATCAGCCTGCAGGCGCGCCCTCGCCTCTTCTCGAATTTTCCTGTATTCCTGAATGTAAATGGGAAGCTCGCGATCCACCAGCACTCCAATCGAGAATTTCCCCTTCATCTCTTCTTCGCTCATGCCTCGGGCCTTTTCAATCCGCACGGCCGCATCCTTTTGCCGGCGCATCATTTCGACTGGCCCGCCGAGCTTGTTTCTTCGCCCGTATTGAGTGTGACAATGGGTAATCACTTCCACAACGGAAAAGCCTCGCTTCAAAATCGCCTTCTCGATCAACTCATCGAGCAGGGTGGCGTGATAAACCGTACCACGGGAAACCATGCTTGCTCCGGCTGTGACTGCGAGCTCGGCGATGGAAAATGAATGTTCGATATTGCCGTAAAGCGCGGTCGTCGCCAGGGCGCCATAAGGGGTGGTCGGCGAATATTGGCCGCCGGTCATCCCGTAGATGCTGTTGTTGATGATGACAGCGGTGAGGTTGAGGTTGCGCCGGGCCGCATGGATGAAGTGGTTTCCCCCTATGGCCATGGCGTCTCCGTCGCCCATGATCACAATCACCTGCAGTTTGGGATTGGCGAGCTTAACGCCCGTAGCGAAGGTCAAGGCCCGACCGTGCGTCGTATGAAGGGTGTTGAAATCGACGTACACGGGAAGCCTGCCGGAGCAGCCGATCCCGGAAACCAGGACGATTTCGTCCTTCTCAAAGCCGGTGCGGTCTATTGCCCGGATGAGCGCTCCGAGAACGATTCCATTTCCGCAGCCCGGGCACCAGACATGAGGGAACTTCTTGTCGTGCCGAAGATATTTATGAATGAGCTTGGTGACCTCTGCCATATTTGCTTATGCTCCCTGAGCCTTCGGTGTCGGCTCTATCGAATTCTGAGAAGGCTCGTCAAGATCTCGTCCGGGGTAATCAAAGAGCCATCGATCCGATTCAAAGTCTCGACACGCGTCTTGCCCTGATTGACCCTTTTCACCTCGCGCGAGATTTGCCCCATGTTCAGCTCCGGAACCAGCACGGCTCTCACCCTCGAAAGATGCGGCTCGACAATCTGTCTCGGAAAAGGCCAGATGGTCACGAGCTGCAGAAGCCCGGCCTTGAGACCTCTGCGACGGGCTTCCCGAACCGCCCTGCGCGCGGACCTCGCCACAGAGCCGTAGGCAATGACCAATACTTCGGCGTCATCGACCGTCTCCTCCTCGACCATCAGGATTTCGAAAAAGTGCTGGTTTATCTTCCGGTAAAGCCTTTTGACGAAAGGAACGATTTCGTCGGGGCGCTGCGTCGGGAATCCCCGCACATCGTGGATGAGCCCCGTCACATGATAACGGTAGCCGTCGCCAAAGATTCCCATGGGGGGAACTCCCCGGCTGTTGTCTTCATAGGGGATGTACCATTCGGGAGGCATGTTCGGCTTGATGCGATCGATGATCTCAATTTCTTCAGGCCGAGGCAGGCGAATGGTTTCGCGGGTATGCGCGACAATTTCGTCGGCAAGGATGATGACGGGGGTCCTGTATTTTTCAGACAGGTTGAAGGCTTTCACGGTGATGTCAAAGCAATCGCGGGTCGTGGAGACGGCCAGGACTATGATCGGATGATCCCCATGGGTGCCCCAGCGCGCCTGCATGACATCCCCTTGACTGACATTGGTCGGAAGCCCCGTGCTGGGTCCGCCGCGCATGACGTCGACAATCACGCAGGGCGCTTCGGCTACGCAGGCAAATCCGAGATTTTCCTGCATCAGCGAAAAGCCCGGTCCGCTCGTCGCCGTCATGGATTTTGCTCCCGCAAGCGACGCTCCGATGACGGCCCCCATGCTTGCGATCTCATCTTCCATCTGGATGAACGCTCCACCTGTCGCCGGCAGCCGAGAAGCCATCGCCTCGCTGATTTCCGTGGCCGGCGTGATGGGATACCCGGCAAAAAAGGTGCAGCCCGCAGCAAGCGCTCCTTCCACAATGGCTTCGTTTCCCTGCAGCAGAACCGACCGCCCGGGGTTTCTTACGGGATTCACAGTAAATGAGCTCCTTTGTTCAGCTAAAAACAAAAAAACCGGTGAGTGGGTGAGTAGGAAAGCTGTTTACTCCTCGGTCTCATCCTCGCTTTTGCTCGCCTTCTTCTCTCTCACGCTTATGGCGAAGTCGGGGCAGTGAACCTCACACCAGCCACAGCCGGTGCATTGCTCGCCGGCATCCACCACAGGCGCTCCTTCCTCATTCAGACTGATGCATTCCCTCGGACAGAAAGCGGCGCAGATGCCGCAGCACTTGCACCAGTCTCGGAAGATGTCGATGTCATAAACTTTTTTGGGCTTTCGCCCTTGCTCCCGATCGTCTATCTTCATCGAGAGATCCTCCCTCCCCTCTCCGCCAGCATTCGACGCTCTTTCTTTATTCGTTCTTTCGGTCATCGCAGGAAGCCTTTTTTGAGCCCATAGCGCTATTTTCGACATACAGCGGAAACATCGGCAACCGGATCATTCACCATGAGCCCGCAAAGATCGGGCGAGGAGTCCCAGTCCGCTTACCAGCATGATCAGCATCAAGAGAGTGTTGAAAAGACTGGTGGGCCGAAAGTAAATATCCAGGTTGCTGATGATGCCGACCAGAATGATGACCGCGCCGGCCACGGTGAGAAACCACCCGATAAGGGAGCTGCCGTTGAAGAAGAGTATGCCGATGCCCAGAAGAAGAGGAATCAGAGTCAACCCAAAGGTGTTGTGACCCCAGAAGCGCCAGTAGTGGCTGGTAACCGTCACCTGGTTTGTCAGGAGGTAGCCGCCTGCAACCACCAGGATGACTCCTATGAAAAACTCTCCGATTCCGCCAGGGGTCCCGCCTGCCCCTCTGCGCCTTCCGGCCGTTTGATCTTCCTGCATCATTGGTGATAACTCCGCCTTCATCCAGTGTGGATAACATTACTTGATATAGCGTAACGGTTTGGATCTGGACCTCTGTCATCCCCAACGCCGCCGCTCTCTAAGATACTCTCTGAAAAGTCCTTTCGCCGTCATACCGGCATGTTTTTAGCCGGAATCCAGGTTTTACGCTGGGCTGGATACCGGCTAAAAACATGCCGGTATGACATGCAGAGTCGACATTGTGACACAATAGAACTAAGGAGCCGGAAAGAAATAATTCATCGTTTTTCTGGATTCCCGCCTTCGCGGGAATGACGGGAAACGCCACCGGCAGTCATTCCCACACCAACACAGTCATTCCCACACTAACCAGTCATTCCCGCGAAGGCGGGAATCCAGGTTCTTTTACAATACAGGGGAGTTATTCTTTTACAGCTCCTAAGATTTCTCCCTTACGGCCGCTATAAGGGCCGGTTGTCATCTCGACGCAAGGGATCGGCTCCTCGTCGATTGCGGACCCATGCTTTTAGCGATCCGCAGCTCGTAGCATATCATCATACGTCAATTCATCAACTGGTTTGTGGCGCGGCATCGCGGCTAATTGCCGCTGAATGGATTTCCTTCATGAAAAGATAGGTGAAATTGGCGGGAGTCTTCTGCTGGGTGGCCAAGCAGTCAGGATTCAGGATTTCCGAGACAAGGATGGGATGGATGCGGGTAGTGAAGCCGCCTCGAAAGGCTATCCGCTCCTTTGCGGGTTGCGCATCATGGTTGGACTGGCGGTGAAAACGGCGCAACCCGCGAACCGGGTGTTATCGGGAACGGGAAAAGCATCGTGAAAATCAATGTTCGGCGAGCTCTCTCGATTTCAGGTCGATGCCGATCCAGGTCATGACGATATCGGCCAGGACTCCGAAAATAACGCCGATAACCGGAATGATAACGACCGTCAGAATGGTGAATTGAATGTGGCTTTCATTATACATATTGGCCCACCAGGCCATGATGCCATCAAGCTTTCGGGTATCGGCGACGATTACCATTGGAGCAACCGGACCTCCCCCTGCCGCCCATGCAAGGCCGGGCGTCATTGTGGATACGAGAGCCACCAGAGCGAGCATTTTTGACCAGAGCTTTCTCATCTTTAACCACCTCCGCTTCGAATGATCTTCAAGAACACCAGGGCCGATCGTCCATAGGATAAGATGCGTCTCATCCCGCAGACTTCTTGATATCAAGATCCGTGCCGAAGGCTGGCATCTGCTCGAGCAGCGTAAGGCGCCAAGAATACAAGAGATATTGAATGAAGCCCGAGGGCTCGAGTGACGAAGAACGCGTCATGTGACGCATGTGTCATGTTACGAATGTGTCATGCGACACTTCGTGGGGGAGGCAATTCGTTGGCGGATTGGGGCGATCCAATCTTCCCTATTGCGCATCGGTTCGGCGTAGTCCGAGCTCATCTATTTTGCGGTGAATGGTTTGTCTGGCGACTCCAAGGATGCGCCCCGCCTTGGCTTTGTTCCAGTCGGTCTTGTTGAGAGCATCTATGATGGACTCCCGAGTGAGCCGCGCTTTGCACTGCTGCTTCGGAGCGCGAGTCATCTCCTGTTCACGGATCTCAGGGGGCAGGTCGGCCAGCGTGACGACCTCTCCTCGCGAGAGAAGGCACCCGTGCTCTATTGCGTGCATGAATTCCCGCACGTTACCCGGCCAGCGATAATACATGAGCGCTCTCAAGGCTTCATCCGAGACTCCCTGGATCTCTTTCCTGAACTTATTGCCGAAAAGCGAGCAGAAATGATCGGCAAGCAGGGGAATATCGTCCAGTCTGTCCCGAAGGGGCGGGAGCATGATCTCGACCACCTTGAGCCGATAATAGAGGTCTTCGCGGAACTCGCCACGGCGGATCTTCTCTTTCAAGTTCCTGTTCGTCGCCGCAATCACTCGAACATCGACCCGGACAGGTCTTGAGTCGCCAACTCTCTCGAACTCCTTCTCCTGGAGAACCCGCAGGAGCTTCAACTGAATTCTAGGCGAAACATCGCCTATTTCATCGAGGAAGATCGTGCCGCCGTTTGCCGCCTCGAATCGGCCGGTTTTATCTCTCACGGCTCCCGTATACGCCCCTCTGACATGCCCGAAGAGCTCGCTCTCGAGGAGGTTTTCCGCCAGCGCGGAGCAGTTGACCTCGATCATGGGCTTTGCTGCCCGGACGCCTCCGTAGTGCAGCGCATCGGCCACAAGCTCTTTTCCAGTCCCGCTCTCACCCCGGATGAGAACGGTCGTGTCGGTGTCGGCAAGGCTGTCGAGCAGCTTGTAAACCTCCTGCATCTTCTCGCTTCGACCGATAATCCTCTGAAAGCCATGCCGCTCCTTGAGCTCCTTTTCAAGAGCATCCAATCTTGTGATGTCGCGGACGACAAGAACGGCGCCTCTCGGCTTGTTCATTCTATCGAGGAGAGGCGAGCCGGTTAGCTCAACGATCTGCCGCGGGCTCTCAGGCCTCCCGCACTCAACGCGGCTCTCCCTCACCGTGTCGTTTGCCCCCAGCGTGCGCCGGATGACCTCAATGCAGGAAGCGCTGCACCTCCTGCCAAGCTCTGCAAAGCTCCTCCCTTTCGATTCCTCGGGGTCAATCCCACAGATGGCCCGCGCAGCCTCGTTGGCGCCAATCACGCGCATATCGTCGTCCACGGTGACAATGGCATCCTGAACGCTCCTGAAGATGGCTTCGAGATCGAGCCGGTATCTTTCCCTCTCCTCCTCGGCAATCGCCTTTTCGTCTGCAAGGTTCTTGTGGTGAAGGGCGAGTTGCGTGAGATGAAGAAGGGTCCTCTTAACAAGCGGTTTAGCCACATAGTCAAAGGCGCCGAGCCTGACCGACTCCGAGGCTGTGTCGAGGTTCGGTTCTCCGGTGATCATGATGACAGGGCAACGCAGACCTCTCTTTTTTACCTCCCGCAGGAGGTCCATCCCGGAATGCCCGCCAAGAATTATATCCATGAAGATGAGATCGTACTCGGTCTCCGATAAAGTCTTCAGGGCGAAATCATAGGATTCGGCGGTCGTCACTTCATGACCTTCTTTTGTCAGGAATGCCCTGGACGTGTAGCGGATTCCCTCTTCGTCATCAACAATGAGTATTCTCCCTTTCAAATTCACCATTCACCCTCACATGCCCTGTAGCGGAAGATCGACTATAGCCTTGGCGTATTCGCCTTCTATACTCTCAAAGCAGATCTTTCCCCCGTGGTCGCGTATGATCCCGTGGCTCACGCTCAATCCGAGCCCTGTTCCTTCGCCCGGAGGCTTTGTGGTAAAGAAGGGATCGCAGAGCCTGTCCAGGATGGAAGAAGGAATGCCCATGCCGTGGTCGTGGAAGATCACCCTGAGGTGGCGGCCTTCTTCCAGATCCGCCACTTTCGCTGTAATTTCCAGCAGCTTTTCATTTTTCGCTTCCCTGTATTTGTTATTCAAAGCATATCGCGCATTACTCAAAAGGTTCAGGAAAACCTGCTGGATCTGTTGAGTGTGAACCATGATTTCAGGAAGTACGGCTGGAACGTCAATTTTCAAAATGATGCCGTCTTTTTGCATTTGCGCCCCTGCAAGGCTCAGGACGTCAGCAAGGATTTCGTGAAGATGGGCCGGAGCGTGCTCTTCCTGCCGGTCCCGGGCAAAGGAGAGGAGAGTCCTTACGATGGATGCTATCCGCTCTCCCTCCTTGACGATCTTCAGTGGAATCTCCGATTCCTCGCCTTTCTCCTCGCAAAGATCAATTAGAAGCTGAGCGTAGTTGATGATGCTGTTTACAGGATTGTTGATCTCATGAGCTACCCCTGCAGCCAGCTCCCCGAGTGAGGCAAGGTGACCCGCCCGCATGGCCTCGGCCTCCAGAGCCTCTTTTTCCATGACATCATGACCTATGAGAAGAACCTTCCGGGGAAGGCCGTTTTCATGCCTTTCGGCAATACTCACCGTGCACCAGAGCCGCCGCCGGTTTCCATCGACTCCTACCACCTCGAGCTCATATTCGTGACCCTTTCCATCTCGAAAACACTCGGATACGGGGCACAGCCCGCACGAGCCGCCGCATCGATCGAATATGCTATGGCATGTCTTCCCTATGACATCTTGACCAAAGATCCGGCAGGCCACCTGGTTGGCCCATACAATCTTGAGGTCTTCATCGATCATGAGGATAGAGTCGATAATGGAGTTGAGAATAGTTGCAAGCTTTTCCTCGCTTCGGCGCAGAGCGTCTTCGTCGCGCTTCCTCTCGCTTCTGTCCCTGGTCACCTTTGCAAAGCCTCTGAGTCTGCCTTCTCTATCGGTGAGCGCAGTGACGGTCACATTGGCCCAGAACCTCTCGCCTCCTTTGCGCACCCGCCAACCCTCATCTTCAAACCGACCCTCCAGCTGAGCAGTTTTGAGCTCGAGCTCCGGTCTTCCGCTGGCCGCATCTTCAGGCGGGTAGAAGATGGAGAAATGCTTCCCGAGGATCTCTTCTGTCCGGTAGCCCTTAATGTTCCTTGCGCCGGCGCTCCAGCTCACAATCCTTCCTTCAGTGTCCAGCATATAGATCGCATAGTCCTTGACCGATTCTATAAGCAGGCGAAACATCTCGGCCATTTCTGCTGACGATGAAGATTCGCTTTCACTGATCAATTCACCTTCCCGGCTCTCGGTCATTCTCTTTACCATCCCGTCCATCTTCCATCCTATCCCTTCATAGCTTCGCGATCACTCTGATTTTTCTCGGCGGAAATCCCAACCCATTTCCAAGAGATGCCGGATGCTTGGATTCCGGATGCCGGATGCCGGATAAAGACCGGGCTTGCATGAGCCTGGAAGACCTCACCCGGCCTCCGCCATCATTCTTACTGATGTCGACTTGCGCCGACCTGCGCCATGGCGAGTCCCATTCGCGTTCATTCATATTGTTCCCTGCTATGCAGCCTCCGGATGGGCTTGAAGATCGCTCGGCGCATGCTCGATCGAATCTCGTACGGTTATCTATGAGGGCGCGGATCGCGCCATGAAGCTCGCACTCCGTCCGGGATGGGAGAAATAACATGAATGGATTCAAAAACGTACAGCGAATTTCGATTGAATCCTTGTGGAGGCGACCCTATCGGGGCGACGCGGGAAGAGGATCACGGCAGCTCGGCGCATTCACAAAACAGGAGTTATTCTTTGACAGCTCCTGATCGGCGTGGTTTGGTCTTCCCGCATTATTTGGCCTGCCTCGGCGAAGCATCCAATAGACAACGGGAGCCTCGTCCGGAGTGAAGTCCGTTCATCCGCCGCAGTTCTTCTCACCGTTTGCAATCTCCTGGATAGTTAATAGATTATGCCGTATGGCTTTTCGACCTGGACGCTTCCGGCAGACATACGCAGAGTATGGAATCGGGTTTCGGTCCCGGAAAAGCCCTCAAAGGCGTTCATAATACAATGCGCGTAAAGACAGTCTCACGCGGAGCCGCGGAGAAAGCACATGGCTTGAGGCAAACAAAAAGTCCGAGAGGTGGCGACTAATGAACGATCTTTCCAAGCTCGCACGGGATCGTGATCTGGAAGGCCTGACGCAATGGCTTTCACACAAGGGACCCTTCGACATTGCAGAGGAACTTATTCGCCTCGATCTGGAAGACCGAGGGGTTGTCTTTCGACTGCTCGGCAAAGACCGCGCGCTTGCGGTCTTCGAAGCACTCGACCCGGTCCTCCAGCAGGAGCTTCTGGCTTCGCTGCGTGAGCCCAACGTGCGGGAGCTTCTGGAGGAAATAGATCCTGACGACAGGGCCCGCCTTCTGGATGAGATGCCGGCTGCAGTGGCCAAGCGTCTCCTGGAGGGGCTCAGCCCGGATGAGCGCAAGCTGACCTCGATCCTGCTCGGCTATCCCGAGAACTCGACCGGACGCATCATGAGCCCCGAGCTCATCAGCCTGCGAGCTTCGATGACCGTGGAGAAGGCCCTCTCCACTATCAGAAGAACCGGGGAGAAGGCCGAAACGATTTACACCCTGCCTGTTACAGACGATGAGTTGCGTCTCATAGGGATCGTGAGTCTTCGCGACCTGGTGCTTGCCGAGCCCCGAGAGCTCGTCGGCGACATCATGATCCGCGAGGTCTACTCGGCGCGAGCCGATGAGGACCGGGAAAGGCCCGCCCGCCTCATGCAGGAGATGGGCCTTCTCGCCTTGCCGGTAACGGACATGGAAGGCCGACTGGTCGGCGTGCTCACGGTCGACGACGCCATGGAAGTGCTCGAGGCCGAGGACACGGAAGATATCCTGCGAGGCGGCGGCTCAGAGCCTCTTGGCCGGCATTACCTCAGCGCTTCCACGCTGTATCTGGCCCGCACGAGAGCCACATGGCTGCTCGCATTGATTCTCGCGGCCACATTGACGGTCAATGTCCTACAGTACTTTGAAGATGCGCTCGAGTCGATCGTGACCCTCTCTTTATTCATCCCGCTCTTGATCGATATGGGAGGCAACGTAGGCTCTCAGTCGGCCACTATCATCGTTCGAGCCATGGCCACGGGCGAAGTGCGCCCCACCGACTTCGCCAGGGTGGTCCTCCGTGAACTTCGTGTCGGCGCGCTGCTTGGCTTGATGGTCGGACTGATTGCCTTCAGTCCCATCGTGTTCTTCTTCGGGATGGGAATCGGAAAAGTAATCTCCCTTTCTCTCGTTTCGATCTGCACCATAGCCGCCCTTGCCGGATCAGTCCTGCCCTTGTTTGCCAAACGGATAGGAGTGGATCCCGCTGTAGTCAGCGCCCCCATTATTACGACTCTTGTGGATGCCACCGGATTGATCGTATACTTCTTCATAGCCAAAGCAGTCCTCGCGCTGTAGCTCTCTTTGGAGTGATTGCAGCCTTGAGCCGACTGGAATTCCGCTCGGCGCAAATTAGCCGTGAGGCAGTTCCCACGGTAAATTTGTTCTCATTCAGAAATGACCATGTGTACGGGATCTTAGGCAACTCACAACAAATAACCTACCAGGAAGAGGGGTTCTGTCATTCCGGCATGGTTTTAGCCGGAATCCAGCCCCGCGAAAAAACTGGATTCCGGCTTGAAGACTGCCGGAATGACGGTGGGTGTTTCTGAACCAATTTTGGTAGGTTATTTGTTGTGAGCTGCCTTATACCCTGCACTTCGCTCCCGAATGCTTCCCGAGAAAGCCCTGAAAGGGCGAAATACCATAGCCCGGGGCATCGCCCCGGGTTCGGGA
>CAZOEL010000115.1:0-15575 GCA_964578835.1 uncultured Syntrophobacteraceae bacterium
TACCCAGGGCGTTGCCCTGGGCTATGATGTTGCGCCCCTTTGGGGCTCGAGTGGCGATGATGCACAAAAGCCGGAAGGATGATGCACAAAAGCCGGAAGAAAGTGATGGTCCATTTCAGGGAATTCCTGCCCTGATTTTCATCAGACCAGAATCAATATGCATTCTGGATCTCTAAGCCTGATGAGCTTTGGGATCTTAGGGAGGTAATGAGATATGGCCGATAGGCATCCTGCGGGCGCGTGGAAGAGTGTTGCTTTTGTTGCCGCCGTTCTGGTAGCGGCCGTTTTTACATGGTCAACCGGCGATCTCTGGGCTGCTTCCCAGCAGAAAGAGTGGAGCAAGACAGCGGAGGAGAATTTCTATCTTGCGCCGGGCACGGGAGACAAACTTCTCGACGAGAAGGAATGGCAGACCCATCAGCAAAAGCTTAATTCGATGAATACTGAAGAGCAGCATGCATATCGAAAAGAGATGCATAAGAAACTGATGAGCGAAGCGAAGGAGAAGGGAATCAAGCTGCCCGAGAGAGGCCCCGATCACGGCAAGAAAGCCGGTTCCGCCTCCAGGCCTGTCCTGTTGTTTGCCGCAGTGGATGAGGGCGCTTTCACGGGTTCTTCCCCCGGAGCTGCGACGCGACCTGATGAGGACGTATCGGCCATCGATCCGAACCGGTCTCCAGGGAGCCCGCAACCCGGCATCGACGCAGACAGTCCGATGGATTCAGGGCAAGATATGTTTCAGGACAGGGATATTGAGCCTCCCGACAGCACTATGACCAATCCCGATTTAGACAGGGCGGATGCTTCGGCTTTTCAGGGAAACAGGGCTGCGGGAGATTCCAACCATGACATGATGGGGGAGAAGAATATCAACCCCGAGCGTGGCGAAGATCTTGACGCATCCCCAGACATGGGCGCCGGCGCTGGAGCAGATCGGAGCATAGACCAGGATCGGAGTTTAAGTGGAACTGGAGAAGGTTTCGATCAGCAGCAGGACCCAGATAAGGAAATGACTCAAAATCAGGATCAGCAGGCAGCCGATATGGATACGGGAGAGAAGAAGGAGCGGCGAGGCCTCTTTGATTGGCTCTTCAATCGCGAATAGAGAATCGAGCATAGCCCTGCGGAAGATCATAGATGCGCAATGCCAAACTCGAGACAGCAGAGGAAACGGCATGGAAGAGCTCCATGCCGTTTCCTCTCTTCATATTTGCGTAGAAGCACTCTCGTTGAGGTTGATTGCCGCCATCAATTGAGTGAAGCGTTTATGCTGTAATACGCGTCTTTTTCCCTACCAGAGATGACGAGCATCACGCTTTCGGCTGCGCCGGGATTGATCTTCTGTGCAAACTTGAATTCCTTTCCCGCTCCGGAGAGCAGCGGTTCGTTTACCCACTCTCCATTTTTTTCCCAGCCTATGAAGTAGGAGTATTTGCCCCCGCGACTGCCTCTCACTATCAGGCTGAGAGTTTGATCTCCGGCATCCTTAGCAGGTTTGAATCGATAGTAGTTCGCTCCCATTTCCAGGACTTTCGCGGATTTATAATAGTTATCGCCTCTTTCCATGCGAAACTCGGTCACCGCCAGTGAGGGGATGATGTTTTTACCGTCCGGGCCGAGTATTTCCGGGTATGTATCCAGGCCGGGCGACGGATGACGCCAAGAATCAGATGTGCGTTCACGGGCAAAGAGCGCGTAGTAATCTTCAAGAATGCGATCCCTTTCCTTATCCCCTGCTCCTACGGTGGAATAGGGCAAGTTATCTTCGATCACCTTGCGCAAGGCCTTGCGCGGGTCCCCCGTCGTCTCATAGCTCTCCAGAAGCTTTGCTATCGGGATGTATGGTTGACCATCGTCTTGCTGCTGCGTCTGAAAGAAGAGCCAGAAGGGCAGGGTGTTACACTCCATGTCGTAGAGATTGCAGTTCGGCTTCTTGAATATTTCCCCTATCTTGTAGGCTCCGCTCACCCTCTGCCAGACGAATACTTCGGCCCAGGCCGCAGTCCCTTCGGTAAACCATTCGTATTGATGCTTGTGCCTCCACTTGGTCCTGTACCCGAAAGCGTACTGAAGTTTATGGAACAGCTCATGGGCTGAGGTCGGTTGGCGGATGCCGGGCTTTTTGACCCAGTTTTCGGCATCGAACTGAATGGGGCCATTGGGAGGCGACGCCAGGCCGTAGCCGGTAATATCGGAGAATTCAACCTCGATCTTGTTCATTCCAGGCGCCGTGTAGGGGGCCCTTCCAAAAGCGGAGCGGTACTTATCCCATGCGTGCTCCAGATAACGTGCGGTTTCATGGATAATCTCCGGATCGGGAATGTTGTCTGCAGCATGCCTGCTTCTGTTGGTCCATCTCAAAATGAAATGATCTGTTTCGATGGATTGTTCCAGGTAGGGCGCTCTTCGAGCGGTTGAGCCCGATCCCCTGTCAGGTTCTCGCGCAGCCGGGCTTGATTTGAACGCAGTCTCGGAAGGAGCGATATGCGAATAGACGCTGAGGGGAAGAATTGTAGTCAATAAGCATAGAGCCACACTAACCAGCAGAGCTTCATTACGCCTGGACATAAGCTAAAACTTCCTATTCTATTTTATCTAGTAAAATCATTTCATAAAGGAATTAGCCGGAAGTATAACCGTTCCAGAATAATAATCCAACTGAAATCGAAGCTCTATCGGGGTCGGATCTGGCGTAGAGGATGGAACGACCGTCGCGGCTCTGTCTCTATCTTCGGTAAATCATCTAAGCGCTGCATGCCTTATGAATCGCTTCGGCCTTGTTTTGGCCGAAGTGCTGATTGATTTCATCAAAAAAGGTTTTGGTCGGAATTATGGTCATTTTGGGGCTCAAGGCGATCAAAGCCACTTCGGTTCCTGCGTGTGGATATGCAGATGAACGAAGGAAGTCATAGTGGGCCTTTTTACAGTTATTCAACTGTTTGTTACATTTGCTTGAGGCTGGCTTCGAGGCGTTTCACATCCTCTTGCGTGAAGGCGCGGTCTTTGTAATAGATCTTTTGGAATTCAGCCACGAAAACGGATGCGGGACCTCTCAACTCGTCTTTCTCTATGCGCGTGACGAATTCCTCCAGCCCCTCGCTGCCGCCCTTTATGTAGCCATGTCGGCCCATTCTCTTGAGAAACTGAGCCATGAGCTTCTCATGACGGCTTCTCAGGCCTCTCCAGAGAGAGTACAAAAGGAATGTGAGGAGCGAAGCGGTTGCTGCTATTGTTGCGAATGTTCTGTAAGGGATTTGGCTTGCCTCGAACTTCAAGTCGGCCTTGTTGAAGGTTGATCGTATCTGTTTCAGTAGGAGCAATTGCCTGCTGAAATCATAGTTCAGCACGAATTTAGACCAATAATAGTTGATGGTGTCGACGAAGAGCCTGAGCTTCATCAAATAATCCTCAGCGCGCTTCCCCGAAGCGGCCTCGACCGGCGGGGTCGGATCGACCCTCATCCAACCGTGAGCGGAGGCGTACGCTTCGACCCATATGTGAGCGTTCTTCTGGAGCACCATGTAATAGCCGCCGGCATGATTATAGTATCCTCCCTTGTAACCTCCGACCAGGCGCGCGGGTACTCCGGCCATCCGCAGCATCACCGCCAGGGAAGACGCATAGTATTCACAATTTCCTTTTTTGGCTGCAAACAGGAAATCCTCGAGCGGTTCATCCGAGACGGGCAAATCGTCCATCGAATATTTATATTCGCCGTCGCGCATGAAATGAAGGAAAGTTCTCAAGATCTCAAGGTCGTTCTTGCCGGCCGCCAGACTTTCTGACAGCTCTCTGGTCCTGGGGGAGAATCCGTCCGGGAGCTGCAGGTGCCGGTCGCGATCTATTTCCTTTTCCGGCAGCACCTCGCTAAGGACCGACGTGGCCTTGTACCGCGTCTTGCTGTCAATGTTGTGGTGGCGGCGAAAGCCAAACCGGTTGCGGATCGATTTTTCAGGTTCGATCGATGTCGGTTTATCCAGAGCAAAAAGATAGTTGTCGCCGTACGGCTCCAGGTAAATCGTCTGATTGACGGCTCTCCCCTGCGGCGTCGCTCTGTATGCTTGAGACTCCTCACGATTGCTTTTCCAGGATTTTCCATCAAACTTGTCGAGCACAACGCCCCTCCAGTAGAGCATGTTTTTGTCCACTGGATCCATTTGCGCTCTCAAAATGACGTTGTTGTCTTCCTGTATATCCGATACGTCGCCCAGCGTGACCGTGTCGGTGAAGCCCGTCCGCGCGGAAGAATACTTATTGAGAAAGCTCAGAATGGGATAGTTGGTTCGAGGCAATATGAGAAAGAAAATGGCGCTTGCGGGAATCGCGATGCTGCAGATAAGGAGCGAATGCCATAGAACGCTCGTGAGGGTTTGCCTGGATATGACCAGCTCGGCGTCGCATGAATAGTAGGCGAGCAAGACGAGGGACATGGTGGAAAGAGAGGCAAGAATCACGAAATAGAGGAGAAAGACGACGCTTAGAGATATGAAGCTCGATCCTACGAGCAGGAACATGCACATGGCGTGGATCTGCATATAGTCTCTGAACTTCTTCTCGTCGAGGAGCTTAATGGCGGTCAGAATGATAAGGGCTTCCAGCACGGGCTCGACCAGGAGCTCCGGAGTGATCCTGGAGAAAGAAAAGAGAAGCACGGCGACGGATGCGGCGTTGAGCAGCCATCGGGACGCCTGCAGGGTTCGGTTGAAATCGAGATAGACGGCCAGCGCGAAAAGGAGCGCAAAACAAATGGAATAATAAGTCGAAACATAACTGAACACCGATGCGTAACCGGTGAGCACGCACATCCAGGTAATGATTTTAAGAATATCTTTGACTTTAACCATAGAGAGCGAGCTTCGTCAGCATCCTGGCTTTTTGCGCGGGTGAAGCGCCCGGCCTAATCAATTCTCCGTCTATGAGCAGACCTACCGGAATGCTTGATCTTGTGAGCTTCACTATCAGGTAGGTTACGCAAGACAGAGCATGTTCGATGTCTCTCCTGTCCATCTTGTCAAATTCAATTATAACAACCTGGGACTGAATGGTGGATAACTCTTTGGTCTTCAGCTGCCCGGTTTTGGCTGTCGATTTCCAGCTTATATATTTGATCGGATCTCCGGGAGCATAATCTCTTATAGAAATCAAGTCGGATTCAAAGCCCGTAACGTTTGTGGGGACATCTCCCTTTTTTCTCGCCTCACGGTTATTGATGTCCGTCATCTGACACCTTACCGGCTTGGGGTAGACGACGAATTCGATCTCTTTAGCGATTCTTTTGTAGCGAGTGAAAAAGTTGAAAGGGAATACGGAAGAAACGTGTAGGCGGTTGATGGCGTGCGCTCCTCTCGATGCGAAGGACATTGAGAGGTAGCGTGTTTCTGAAGAACGGGCGCCGACAAAGGGAAAGAAAGCTTCGTAGTCTCCGGCGTGAATGCTTATCAGGAAAGCCGGCATTCGCTTCCTGCGGTTGATAAGCTCGATGCCGACCGGAGCTTCCGTTTGAGCGAATGTCTCCGCTGGAAAAATCAGATTTACATCCAGGTCGCCGATGTTCTTCCTGCCGAAAAGGCCTGAGATGAGCATGTAGCTCAAGAGCGCGGAGGCTGTGATGTAGACGAGGTTGTTGGCCGTATTGACGGCCGAAAAGCCGATCAGGACAGTCAGAACGATATAAATGTACCCTGCCTTGTTGATCCTGATTACACCGGGGCTCTTATTTCGTCCAGCAGCGATCTTACGATCTCCTTTTTATTCGCGCCTTCATATTCTTCCTTATAAAGCACGCGATGGGGAATCACGTATTCAGCCAATTCCTTGATATCTTCGGGAATGACGAAGTCTCTTCTCTTGAAGTAGGCGTGAGTCTTGGCCGTGTGCATCAGGGCCAGCGCTCCGCGTGTGGAGACGCCCGCTGTGAGGTAGCTGTTCCTTCGCGTCGCTTCGATGATATTGAGCAAATATTCCAGAATGTGGTCTGAGAGTTGAACGCGAGACTTGATCTCTTCCTGTATTCGGACGACTTCCCCTTCATCCATGACGGGGCTGATGGAGTATATTTCCTTCCTCTTGCTTCCGCCACGCAGGATTTCTTTTTCCGCGCTTCGAGGCGGATAGCCTATGCTGATCTTCAGCATGAAACGGTCGAGCTGTGATTCGGGCAATGGGAAAGTCCCGAATTGCTCGGTGGGATTCTGGGTTGCAATGACAAAGAATGGTCTGGGGAGATCGTATGTTCTGCCTTCGATGGTGACCTGCTTCTCTCCCATCGCTTCGAGAAGGGCGCTCTGTGTCTTCGGGGTCGCCCTGTTTATTTCATCGACCAGCACGATGTGGTTGAAGATGGGTCCCGGCTGGAATTCGAAGGCGCTGCTGTTTTTATTGAAAACGGAAAGCCCGGTGATATCGGAGGGCAGGAGGTCGCTCGTGCACTGAATTCTCCCGAAAGTGAGCCCGAGGATCTTCGCTATGGCTATAGCAAGGGTGGTCTTGCCCAGGCCGGGAAGGTCCTCGATCAGGAGATGGCCTCTCGAAAAAACGCTGATGAGCGCAAGCCTGAGCGCCCGCTCCTTACCGTGCAGATACGGCGATAGCAGCTCGATAGCGGCGTCTATCTTCGCGCTGTCGGTTTGATTCAATTGAGTAGGCGATATGGCTGACATCAGCGCTCTTATCTATTGACGATTCGCACCGGCCGAGCGTCGCCTTCCCGGGGTGCGATTTCTCCGATGAGGCTGGCCTTTTGTCCCATCGCGTGGAGCAGTTGAATGATTTCCTGAGTCTCCTTGGGGTCCGTCACAAGCATATAGCCGATGCCGTTGTTGAAAACGTGGTACATTTCTTCTTCGGAAATCTGTCCCTCTTCCTGCAGGAACTGAAAAACAGGCGGTATATCCCAGGAGCCCTTATAGATCACGGCCTGGCACGCGCCGGGAAGAATACGCGGGATATTGTCGTAAAATCCGCCCCCGGTGATGTGGACCATGCCCGAAATGCGATGTTTGCGCAGTATTTTCAGCACCTGATCGACATAGATGCGGGTGGGCTCGAGGAGCGCCTCTGCTGCGGTTTGATTGCAATCTTTAATGAGGCTGTCCGGTTTGAGCTTCAACTGATCGAATACGATGCGGCGCACCAGACTGTATCCGTTGGAATGGATGCCGCTCGAGGCGAGGCCTATGATCTGCTCTCCGACATGGATGGTGGAGCCGTCTATGATTTCGCTGTTGTCCACCAGCCCAACGCTGAAGCCAGCCATGTCGTACTCGTTTTCCTTGTAAAAATCGGGCATCTCCGCTGTCTCGCCTCCAATGAGGGAACAGCCCGCTTCTTTGCACCCAGTTGTGATGCCTCTTATGATCTGCTCCACGAGATCGAGATCGATTTTCCCCATGGCGAGATAATCCAGGAAGAAGAGAGGGCGGGCTCCCTGCACGACGATGTCGTTTACGCACATGGCGACCAGATCGATCCCCACCGTGTCGTGCCGCTCAGCCCAGAAGGCTATTTTCAACTTTGTCCCGACGCCGTCTGTGGAAGAGACCAGGACAGGGTTCTGCAGATCCGTGAATTTAACCGAGTAAAGCCCGCCAAAACCGCCTATGTCCGTGATGACGCCGCTGTTGAAAGTAGTGCGGACAAGGGGTTGAATGCGCTTCACCAGTTCGTTTGCCTTGTCCAGGTCTACTCCGGATTCTCTATATAGATTCTTTCCCATGGATATTTAACCGCTCCCCCGCTTCAAAAGGCCGCTTGTCATTTTCATCTTTATGAATAATTAAATAATATAGCACGTATCGGGCGCGTAAAGAAAGCTCCTAAATTGTCCCTGTCGTCTCCACGTTTTCTGTTTCCGTTGTTCTTGGCGGGTTTTCGTGCTAAAGACGAGGCTTCCAAGGAGTAAAAATCATGAAAAACTCGCTTTCAAAAAGGAATAAAACCCCTTTTATACTGCTCTCTATTGCTGGGGCAGCCGGGATCTGTTCGTTCCTTCTCTTCTTTCAATTCTGGCTTTTCCTGATGCTGCCGGGAGACGCAGCCAGAGGAGCCGTCGAGTTGGAAGTGCCTCAGGGCGCCAACGCCATGGCGATATCCAAGCTTCTTCATTCCAGGGGGGTCATCTCCAACGCCGAGATGTTCTATCTTGTCTCGAGAGCGCGTCGAGTCAGCCACAGGCTTAAGGCCGGAGAATACGCGTTTCCGTCGCCGTCCACCCCCGGTGACGTTCTGGAGCGGCTAATCCAGGGAAGGGTCGTTTTGCATAAGGCTACCTTTCCCGAGGGCTCTACGGTAAGGGATGTCGCAAAAATCATAGAAGAGAAAGGATTCGCTTCCGAAGCGGAGATCGAGCGCCTCTCGCACGACAAAGAGTTCATTCGCTCCCTGGGGCTGAGCTTCTCCAGCCTGGAGGGGTATCTTTTTCCCGAAACCTACCACTTCCAGAAAAGAGCGGATGGGCCGACTGTTTTGAAATCCATGGTTCAGCAGTTCTGGAGCCATTTTCCCCAGGCCTGGCGCTCGAGAGCCGAGGAATTGGGACTGAGCGTTCATGAAATTGTGACCATGGCATCCCTGGTCGAGAAAGAAGCTGTATTGGATTCGGAGCGGCCTGTCATCGCAGCGGTTTTCTTCAACAGGCTCAAAAAGAATATGCCTCTTGAGAGCGATCCGACCGCCGTTTACGACCTTCCGGGCTTCTCCGGCCCAATCACCCCCGCTCACCTCAAGAATAAGAGCCCTTACAACACCTATGTGATCAGGGGGCTCCCCGCCGGTCCCATATGCAATCCCGGAGCAAAATCGATAGAAGCTGCGCTCTATCCTGCGCAGGCTGCCTTTCTTTATTTTGTGAGCAACAACGATGGAGCGCATCAATTTTCTGAAACGCTCGCAGAGCATAATCGGGCGGTCAACGAGTATCGTGAAGCCAGAAAAGCCGCCAGGGAAAAAGAGACTGCAAGCCCCGAGGCGCCGATGACTCATTTTCAGCCCATGCCCCCTGCTCCGGAAGGCAACGAACAAAGCCCAATGTGATTGAGGTTACTGACGACGCAAAACCGCTCTGTTTTGGCTCCGAGCTCATATAAAGGAATGGAATGATGGCTTCTAGATCGATGAATGAGGTTGCCGGCATCGTCTTTGCCGCGGGCAAGGGCAGCCGGATGGTCGGCTATAGCGGCAATAAAACCCTGCTTCCGCTCCTTCCGGGAAGCTCGCCCTATGAGGGGGAGCGTCCGCTTCTCCTGGAAGTGCTCGAAAGCCTTCCGGCAGGCCCTAAGGGAATAGTCGTGAATCACTGCGCCGAAGATGTGGAAAAGACGACTGCCGGGTCTGGAGCCCATTATCTCCCGCAGCCCGAAACAAACGGCACGGGTGGCGCCCTGCTTGCTGCGCGCCCTTTCCTCGATTCCGTTTCATCGCCGCAGGTTCTGATCACAATGGGGGACGTCCCCCTGATTCGCCCCGATACTTACAGAAAGCTTATCGAGGAGCTTGCCAGGCATGACCTGGCCGTCCTGGCGTTCGCTCCAAAGGACAAAGCGCAGTACGGCATGCTTGAAATGGAAGGCGAACGACCGCTCCGGATCGTCGAGTGGAAGTATTGGAAGGATTACGCGCCCGAGCGCCGGTCGAAGCTTCTCTATTGCAATGCGGGAGTCTACGCCGCAAAGCGTCCGGTACTGCTCGAGTATCTGGATCGTCTTGCCGGCATGCCGCATCGCGTCAAAAAGCAAAGAGGCGATCAATGGGTTGAACTTGAGGAGTATTTTCTTACGGACATCGTAGAAATGGCTAGTGGGGACGGTTTGTCGATCGGGATTGTCCTTGCCCCCGAAGAGGAAGTCATGGGAGTGGACACTCCCGAAGCGTTGGAGCAGGCTCAGCGGAGGTATGCGGAATATCGATCTTGAGATGAAGTCATCTCTTGAATAGCAATCCTGTGCTTCCCGGCGCAAATCCGGACTCATTTCCGGCATCCAGCATCATTCTTACGGCGAAGCTCAATGGCTTCGCCGTAAGAGATTTCAACCATTTAGAGTCCCGAAGGTCAGAAGTCTCTATCATGCAAGTCCTCATCGCGCCTCTGCAGATCGCGATGGAACCGTTCATGCTCCTGGTCTTCGTGAAACCGTCGATGGCTTTCTTCGAGGTCTTCGCGACGCCGGTCAAGGTCGTTTCGCTCAGGCGCAACACCGATATCAGCGTCTCCATCCGGAGTTAGATCGATGTTCAAATCTATCGCCTGCGCCGTGTGATTCGACGGGGAAGCCCCGAGAAAAGCCGCCAAAATAAAACCAAGCAAAAGCAACATCTTAATCTTGCTCATACCGAGAGAGCCTCCTTTCATTGGTTCTTCTATTCACATAATATAAGCATGTTGGAGCTTCATAACCAAAGTGGGATCAAACCGTGCGGCGGCGCATTGGACAATGCCGATTGCAGTTGCAGTTGTTCTTTTTATAATTGTCTATGTATGTTGAGCTATGAGAATATAATAGAAGTATGGGCGGCAGGGCGTGAGAACCGATTTATGCTCGGCTGAGGGGCCTCTTCGTTACCCCATATCGGCTTCCTTGCCTTTGCAGGCAAGTCTCCGAATGCTGCTGGACCGAACTTTGATGAGGGAGGAGCGCATATGTTGAAGTTTTTGGACATGTTCAAGAAAAGTAGAATCTTTCAGAGCGATTCGCCTCAGAAAGCCGCCTTTCAGAATAAGTACGGCCATTTTCGAAACCTTTTGGCAGGCAACAATCGAGCCTTGGAAATAATCACAGAGCTCGAACAGGTGTGTTATGGCCCCAAGCCTTTTACGAGAGATTACGTGATCGAGCAGACGGAGCGGCTTGTATCTCAGGTATACGACATAGCCGAAGATTTGAACGCTCTTGCTGCCGGCGCTTATCCCGGTCTTTTCGATGCCGTCGAACGCATTGGCGTAAGCATTCTCCAAGATCTGGTGCGAAAAAGGGTAGTGGAGAAAACCAGTCTCACCTATTCATTGCAATATCTCAGCCTGGAGCATCTTTCCGAGGTGGGGGGCAAGGCCGCCAGCATCGGTGAGATTTGCAACCGCGTCCATCTTCCGGTTCCTCCCGGTTTCGCCGTTACGGCCTACTCTTGTTATCAATTCATGCAATCGAATAAGCTCTACGAAGAATCTCAGAAAATCCTCAAGGATCTGGATATAAATGATACCGAAAGGCTGTTGTCGCGCAGCCAGGAGATAAAAGCGAAGATAATGGAGGCCGAAGTTCCTCCGGATCTCGAAGCGGCAATCATGGAAGAGGTCGATAAGCTCATCAAGGATCTTGGCCCCAATATTTGGCTTGCGGTCCGAAGCAGCGCGACGAGCGAGGATTCCGAGGCGAGCTTCGCCGGGCAGCACTCCTCGGTGCTTGGCGTGAGCAAAGAGAATATTCTTCAGGCTTACAAGGAAGTGGTCGCGAGCACCTTCAACCCCCGGGCGATTTACTACCGCCGCAGCAGGGGATATCCGGACGAGTACGTGATCATGAGCGTCCTGTGTCTTGGAATGGTGCGCTCTCGCGCCAGCGGGGTTATGTATACGAGGGATCCGAACGATCCGGCCCGCGACGTTTTGTTGATCAACGCCGTCTGGGGCTTGGGGATCGGCGCCGTGGACGGTTCCGCGGCGACAGATTATTATGAGGTGGACAAGGATAGTAGAGAGATTCTGACGGCTAAAATCCCTCAAAAGAACGTCATGGTGACTCTCGCAGACCGGGGAGGAATAAAGAGAGTGGATGTGCCCGAAGCGCTTCGCGCTCAGCCCTGTCTCGAGCCCGATCAGTTGAAAATGCTCATCGACTACGGTCTTACTTTGGAAGAGCACTACCGAATACCCCTTGATATCGAGTGGGCTGTAAGACAGCAGGGCAAGGTAGTCGTTCTGCAGGCTCGGCCGCTCAGCCTTGATTTTTCTTCCGTGTCGAGAGCCTCGAAGTCCAAAGCCAATGACATCCAATCGATCCGGGAGAAGTTCCCACACAACCCCATCCTGATTCACGGCGGCCATACGGCCTCGCGCGGCAAAGCCTCGGGAATTGCTTATGTGCTCGCCTCGGATCATAATCTGCCCAGCATCCCCGAAGGGGCGATACTTATTTCTCCCGAAACTTCCCCCCGCTATGTCGCCATTCTTGGAAGAGTCCAAGCCATAGTGACCGATGTGGGGAGCGTTACCGGGCACATGGCGTCTGTTGCGAGGGAGTTTGGCGTGCCCACTCTTGTCGGTACGGGCAACGCCACTTCGTTGATTCCTCATGGCGAGGAGATCACGGTGGATGCGACCAATCAGCTGGTCTTCGAGGGACGGGTTGAAGGCATACTCGAACGTAAAAAACCTGTCAATCCCATGAAGGGGAGCCCAACCTACAAGACGGCCCATACCGCTTTAAAGAAAATTGCGGCGCTGAATCTGCTCGATCCCAACAGCGAGAGTTTTTCTCCCGAGGGCTGTCAAACCCTTCACGACATCATCAGGTTCGCTCATGAAAAATCCATGCGGGCCATGTTTCAAATTAGCGATGATATCGAGATGAACGAGCAGTTTGCCGTTCGCCTCAAGGCGCCTCTGCCGATGCAGATCTTCGCGGTTGATCTGGGTGGCGGCTTGAACATTCCGTCCAATGCGACGGAGGCAACCGCCGAAAATATTGTTTCCGCTCCTTTCCAAGCCCTGCTTCGGGGGATGACCCATCCGGATGTGCGCTGGCTCGGGGCGGTAGGCGTGAGCCTCAAAGGCTTCGCATCCATTCTTGCCGAATCGGTTTTCAAGGATCCAACCGTTGACGACCGCATGGGAGGCCCTAATTACGTTGTTCTTTCTGACAGTTATCTAAACTTCAATTCGCGTCTCGGCTATCATTTTGCAGTGCTGGACGCTTATTGCGGCTCTCAGGTCAATGACAACTACATCACTTTTTCGTTCAAAGGCGGAGCGGCCGATATTGGAAGGAGATCAAGAAGAGCCGTCCTTATAGGCAAGATCCTCAAACGCCTTGGGCTCAAGACCGAAATCAAAGGAGATATGGTCCGGGGTGAAATCAAAAAATACGATTGCGCCCTGATGGAGGAAAAACTCGATATGATCGGTCGTTTGCTTGGCGCAGTCAGGCTTCTGGATATGATGCTCTCGGATGAAGGTCAAATCGATTGGTACGTTGACGAGTTCTTCAAGGGCAACTACACCTTCCAGCGGGTGGCCTAATACCCGGGATGGCGCTGCGGGAGCTTGCGGTTATCGCCACAGGTTTTTGTCTCGCAGGAGCTTCAGCGCCAGGAGGATTGTTGGAACCAGGTGAAAGAAGAGGTCGAAGATATCGATGGGCTTCCGTAAGACCCCTTCTTTCAGCATGATGAGCTTTTCTATGACATGAGGCATCGGTCTGAACGGAGCGAGAAGAAGCGCGAGCGCCGCGACGATGAGCATGGGGTAGGGTATGGAATCCAGAAAGCGCAACATGATTTATCCTCCGCATGTTGAGAGAAAGAATGCATGGAAAGCCACAGTGCCGCCCGCCGGCGACGAAACAAAGAACTGAAGGCGCAACGGGACAAACATGGCAACTGCCTGATGGGAAGAAAGAGGCGCCAGAGGATGGAATTTCTGATTCTCATCTTCAGCTCCATTCATGTTCCATTTGGACCATGGATTTGCACTAGGAGCTGAAGATGGACCAGGAAGGAAAAATCCTGAGATATTACAGGACTGAGTGGCGGTGCAGGGCTTCGAACCCCGGACTCCGCGGATATGAGCCGCGTGCTCTGACCAACTGAGCTACACCGCCTTGAAAACAGAGAACTTTTATAGGAAGAACGTTCATCTGTCAACCATAAAAATCACGGACACAACATTTATACGCCATTCTGCAAATCTTCGCTCTCTTTTGCTTCCGTAGATGCGCATTGCTCAACCATTTTGGCCGTGTTGGCTGCTCCTTGAAGGTCGAGAGAAGCGTCTACGGCTGAAAAAGGCTCTCTCAAAGCATTACGAATCAACGAGGCCATGGATGACGCTTCGAGCCTTTCGATTACGCGAGCCAATCCCAGGTTGCGGAGCTTGTCGGCGCGCATCGACTGCTCGCGGTTTTGCGCGAATGGATAGACGAGGGCTTTGACTCCCGAGCTGAGAATATCCATGCAGGTGTTGTATCCCGCCATGCTGATGGAAAGATCCGCCCGGGCAAGCTCCGATAGAAAGTCCATGGAGAACGGGAGCGCGCTTATCCGTTTGTCTCGATCCGCTAAATTCGCGATTGCGGCTTTATCCTTTTCATCCATGAGAGGGCCGATAAACACCCGAAGCCTAAGGTCTTCTTCCTCCATGACCCGGATCGCCCCGATAACCGACAAGAGGAGATCGACTCCGACTTTGCCGCCTCCGCTGCTCGCCGCTATTATCTTGATTTCTTGCTCGGCCGAGCGAGGCGGAGCCTGTCTGGCGATGAATCCCGTGTATTTTACGGGGGGGGCGATCTTGTCGAATCTCTCGAAGGTTTCTTCAAGCGAGACAAGTCTTGGGTCCGAATGCACCAGCAGCAGGTGATAGTGCGCATTCAGGATGGAGAGCACGCCCTCTTCGTATGCGGCCTGGTCGTTCTTTTCAACCAATATGTCCCTGAGACTGCAGATTGCTTTCGTATGAAGCCCATTCTCTCTAATCAGTTCGAGGATCGGTAGCAGTTCACCTCTGAATTGCTTTCGTCCGAAGGGAAAGAGCTCCGTGATGAGCACATCAGGAGCAAATTCAAGAAAAGCCTGCCGAAGCATCTGCTTTCTTTCGAGTTTTATTTCCTCCAAGGCTCCGTCTTTAGGATCCATTGTTCTGAATTCCGCATCCATCATGAGCGCTGGAAGGAAAAAACGCCGCACATGCGGCATGGCGGCAAAAGCGACAAGCGGTTTGCCCCCTTCAACAAAAAGAACCTGGTGTTCCTTGAGTGCGCCGGCGATTTCCATGCTCCTGAAGAAATGGCCGATGCCCAGCACGTGTTGGCAGTAAAGCATTATCTTCATGAAGAAATCCTTAAGATCGAGAGGCGTCGGAGTCCGGAAGTCTTCAATTATCCAATCCCTTTGCTTAGACTCGTGACAGATCGTATAAAAACTCAAAAATGACGCCTGACTGCTCTCGCGTTTTTTTACCGATTAGAACCTCTTTGAAGCTGCACTACATAACATGAACTATTGATAAGTAGGTAAAAATAACTGCTTGAGTCAGTATCTCGCGATGAGCGTCCGTTACCTCTACTAGTAGCGGCTGAGGCGGTCATGGCAATGAAAAGAAGACAGGGGTTGAGCCTGATGAGTGTGGCTGCTTGATTTGCCAATCGTTTTGCCTCTATGAAGGAGAATGAGAAAATGGTATTATTTACGTCCAATAGGCTGAACGGGCTAGTGGACCGTCAACTTTGAATTTTCCGGTTGTGGTTTTTCGAATGTTCAGGCAGCAGTCTTTTGTCTCTCTCAGGGAGAGGGCTGGTGAGGGAAAATCTCTTTCAAAAGAATACTTCCCTCAATTTCTAAAGAATACTTCCCTCACCCCGACCCTCTCC
>CAZOEL010000116.1:0-15093 GCA_964578835.1 uncultured Syntrophobacteraceae bacterium
AGAGGCTAACCCGGCGTTACAATTGTTCAATCATCACAGAACAAGATAGCCCTGTTAGAGTACTGCTCAGACTTGACATATTCTTCTGCAGAACGCCGGGTGGGCGAGGGGCGCGACTCTTTGAGGGCGACGATTATGAGATAACCCGGAGGGTTCGCAGCTATTGGCCGGTGGTTGCGCCTGTAAGGGCGATGCCATCGGCCAGGCGTGCAGCACGATTATGCATCCCGAAGGGGGGCAACATCATAGCCCAGGGCAACGCCCTCATCGTTGTACACAAAAAGAGCGGTAGGGTATGAGAGGGTATGAGGATGCAGGTGGAAGGCGCATTCTTCGCGCTCCAGCCCACTGTTCCGGGGCGAAATGAGGTTCGCGCCTGGTGGGCTGCGGCGCAAATGGACGCATCTAAACCCGCTCTACACCTTACTCGCAGACTTGTGTATAACGATGAGGGCGTTGCCCCGGGACACGAGCATATCAAGAGAATCGAAGCCCTGAAGGGGCGATACATCCAATAAGCGAACACCAGCGCAGGAGCGAGCCACAAAATGCCTCAATCCTTATCTCGCCTCATTGTTCATGTAGTGTTCAGCGCTAAAGCCAGGACGCCTATTCTCCACAAATCGATCCGTGGAGAGCTTTATGCCTATCTGGCCGGCGTCTCGCAAAATCTCAAATGCCCCGCGATCAAGATCGGGGGAACTGCCGATCATGTGCATGTGCTGTGCTTGCTTTCCAAGAACCTCTCTCTTGCCAAGCTTGTGGAAGAGCTCAAGACGGGATCTTCCAAGTGGCTAAAAGCCAAGGGACCAGAATTCCAATCCTTTCATTGGCAGAGTGGGTATGGGGGCTTTTCCGTGGGTGAATCCGGCCTCGAGGCGGTGAGTAGATACATTGAGCGGCAGGAGGAGCATCATCGAAAAATAAGCTTCCAGGATGAATACCGGAAGCTGCTCGAAAAATATCGAGTGCCGTACGACGAGCGCTTCGTGTGGGATTGAGAAAGGTTGTTTCGCCCTTTCAGGGCTTGGAGAATATGGGTTGGATCAATGACCCAGGGCGTTGCCCTGGGCTATGATATTGCGCCCCTTTGGGGCTTCTCGCTTGACGCAGGGGCGAGGACACGGGCAATGGATATGGCCCCTTTGGGGCTTCTCGCTTCACGCCAGGGCGAGGCCACGGGCAATGGATATGGCCCCTTTAGGGCTTCTCGCCTCACATCCAGGGTGTGATTCCCCGGATTGGGACAACGCACCGGATGTGAGGCGCAGCCGTTGCCGCGCCATTTCCCGGGTTGGCGGGATTATCTTATTACGGTTACCTCCGCCCCCGTCTGGTCCTTGAGCTCCTGGACGTGATCTTCTACGTCCCCTTTGAAGAGAGCCTTTTCAAAAAAGGTGCGGTCTTCGTGACCGAGAACCAGAAGGTCCGCCTTTTCTTCCGACATGACCGCCTTCAATACCTCCAGCACCGGTCCTTTCCTCACGAGCGTCTTCGGGGTTATCCCCTGGCTTTTGGCGAGGATTTCGGCGTGCTCCAGGATGTGCTTCCCCAAATGCAGCAGAGAGTCTTCCGCATATTCCGAAGAAAGCTGCACTGTGATGCCGCTTCTCAAGAAACCGACATCCACCGCATAGACATAGGTGAGCCTGGCGTTGTTTTCCTTTGCAAGGACGGCCGCTTCAAGCGCCGCCTTCTGGGCGTGCGCAGATCCCGTAACTCCACAGACAATGCTGGTGTATCCCATGACGTCTCCTTTGAATTCGTTGCGATCTTTTGGGGCTCTTGGCTCGCCCATTCTACCATGCGCAAGGCTGGCGGACCGTCGACTTTGAATATCCAGGTTGCGGTTTTTCGAATGATCGGGTTGCGGTTTTTCCCTTTCCCTCGGGGTGAGGGGAATTCTCTTTATAAAAGAATACTTCCTTCAATTTCTAATGCTTCCCTCAATTTCAAATACTCCCCTCAATTTCAAAAGAATACTTCCCTCACCCCGACCCTCTCCCTGAGGGAGAGGGGGCCCGCATCAACCGGAAGAGAGGATGTTGACGAGCTACCGGTCGTTTCGTCACATTCCAACCGCCAAGAGCCAGATCATGCTGAAAACGATCGTGACGAGCGTTGGTATGCCCGCTATCTTCACATATTGCATGAAGGAAATATGATATCCGGCCCGCTCGGCCATGCCGACCGTGACAACGTTGGCGCTGGCGCCGATCATCGTGCCGTTGCCTCCGAGGCAGGCTCCGAGCGCCAGGGCCCACCAGAGTATGCCGCTTTCGGCTCCGGGAATTTCAGCTGTGAGGAAGGCGACGATCGGCAGCATGGTGGCCGTGAACGGAATATTGTCGACAATGGCGGAGGCGATGGCTGCGACCCAGAGCACCATGAGGATCGCCATGACCAGAGACCCCTTCGACATGTCTTTGACCCAATCGGCGATCAACTGAATGAGCCCCGTTTCTTCGGCGCCGGCCACCACCATGAAGAGCATGATGAAAAAGATGAGGGTCGGCCACTCGATCTCATGCTCGAGCATCTCGACGATATTGACGCGGCTTATGGCGAGCAGCACCGCGGCGCCGATCATGGCGGCGATGCTCGGCTCCATGTGCAGGGCGCCGTGCATGATGAAAAGAAAGACGGTGATCGCCAGGATGATCAAGCCCTGGATGAGCAGAGTCCGGTTTGTGATCCGGTATTCTTCCTTCAGGTGCTGGATGAGCTTTTGAACGTCCCCGACCTGGGCCGTCATATAGTTTTTCTTGTACAGAAAGATGAAGAATATGACAGTGAAAACCAATGAAATAGAGCATATGACGGCCAGGTTCTGTACGAAATCGAGGAAGCTGAGCTTCGCATAGGAGCCGATCATGATGTTCGGCGGGTCTCCGATGAGGGTTGCCGTTCCTCCCACATTCGACGCAAAGACCTCGGGCATGAGCAGCGCGACGGGGTTGATCTTGAGAGTGAGGGCGATCTCGATGGTCACCGGGATGATCAGAAGCATGGTGGTGACGTTATCGAGAAAGGCCGAAGCCACGGCGGTAACCACCATCAGGATGGCGGAGAGCGCATAAACGTTCCCTCTCGCCAGATGAAACGATTTGTAGGCCATCCACTGAAAGACTCCCGTCTTTTTCAAAACGCCCACGATCATCATCATCGCCATCAGCAGGAAGATGACGTTCATATCGATGGCCTGCATGGCGTCTTCGAAGGTAAGAATTATGAAGTTCGGGTTGAAGGTCCCGGCGGTGTAGGTGATGATCAGGATCAAGGTCGCGCCCAGAAACGCAGCCAGAGTGCGGTGCATCACCTCCAGAGCGATGAGCGCGTAGACGGCGATCAGAATGAAAGCCGCTATCCAGAAAGCAGGAGTCACCGCCCTGGAAATCGGAAAGCTTTTGTGGGCGAGGTAGCAGACATTCCCCCTCTCATCGGCTCTCTCCCTCACGATGTGGGCAAGCTCTATTCGCTCCGAAGTCTTGAAGGAAGGCTTTCTGGCCTGAACTTCGACCTTTGCCGCCGTCACGGCGCCGAGTGTGAGGGGAATCTCAGCCTCGTACGTGCCGGCCTTCGATGTGACGACTTCTTCTTCCAGTTCGATCTTCTGTCCGTTGACGAAAAAGTCCAGCTCCACCTCTTTTACCGCTTTGCCTTGGGCGTTTGTGATGGTTCCGGAAACAACCAGAAGATCGCACGGTTTCTCGGGCATGCTGGGCGCCGCCGCGCAAAAACCGGGTCCCGCGGCAAAAAGGGTGAAACATGAAATGAACATTAGAAGATTGAAAACCTTACGCATCGTTAACCGCCTTTCCACTATGAAGCAAATCTGTTGTCTTCTCCGATGTATTCCCTTGTTGGCTGGGCCCTTACCCAGCGGCGCCGAAATTTCGACTCTTTCCTAGTGGCTTATCAACACCGTCTCTTCCGGTGGATGCGGGCCCCCTCTCCCTCAGGGAGAGGGTCGGGGTGAGGGAAGTATTCTTTAGAAAGAGGATTTCCCTTCACTCTGCCCTCTCCCTGAGGAAGAGGGAAAAACCGCAACCTGAAAATTCAAAGTTGACGACCCACTAGTCTGGTCCTTTGCATCCAAGCAGCATCAAGTCTCACTGGAGCAGGATCGGCATGCCCAGCAGCGGCCAGAGGGTTACCAGCGCGAGGGAAATCACGACCATCAGGACAAGGCTCATGACGATCCCGTGTCTGAAAAACTCTCCGGTGCTGAACTGCCTCGATTCATAGGCAATAGCGTTGGGAGCGGCTCCGATCAGCAGCAGAAAAGGCATGCCCGCCGTCACGAGAGAGGCGTAAAGGATAACGTCCGGCGCCACCCCGAGGTACTTTGCTATCACAAGAGAGACCGGGAGCGCAATGGCGATGGCGGCCACGTTCATGATAAAGTTGGTCATCAGGAGGACGAAGAAGGCGATGCCTATTACGAAGACGAACCATGGCGCGTTTTGGAACATGACGAGCCAGTTGACGGCCATCCACTGAGCGGCCCCCGTCTTCCAGAGGCAAAACCCGATGCTCATGGCGCCACTAAAAAGAAGGATGATGTTCCAGGGGATATCTTCCAGCTCCTTGACCGTGAGAACGCCAAAGAGAAAGAAAACGATGGTCGAGAGCAGCATGATCGCCGCCCTGTCCAGGGACGCCATGGCGGGAACGAAGGACTGCATGCCCATTACCAGAACAATGAGCACGACCGAGACGATTACGAAATACTCGTTCTTCGTCATTGGGCCAAGGCTTTGAGAAAGCTCTCTCACTCGCTCTCTGAGACCCTCGACTTTCTCCTTTTCGGGCTTGAGGAAAAAGGAGAGATAGACCCAGATGAGCAGGACCATGAGCCACCCGATGAGGAACATGTACATCGTGAGATCGAAAAAACCGACGTCTCTACCCGTGAATTCCTTGAACATACCCGCCGCCGCAGGGCCTCTCGCGGCCCCGAGGAAAGTCACGATGCTCCCGGCCCCGGCCGAATAGGCCATGCCGATGAAAAGAGATTTACCGAATCTTGTCGGCTTGTTCCCCTCTCCGTACAGGTCGTTTATCGCAATGAGTATCGGAAACACCGTGGCGGCCGCAGCCGTATGCGCCATGAAATGGGACAAGGCGGCCGTGACGATGAGGCAGCCAAGCAAGATCATGCTGGTCCTGTCCCCCACCACCTCGAGCATCCGATAGGCGAGCCGCTTGGTCAGACCGGTCTTCGTGAAGGCAAGGCCCACTACGACCGACCCAAAGATGAACATGACCGAGGGATCCATGAAGTCCCTAAAGGCTTCCTTTGCGGGCCGGATGGCGAAGAGCGCCTGCATCACCCCGATCGTTAAGCTTGTCACTCCTATCGGGATCACCTCGAATACCCACCAGATGCCGGCCATCAAAAAGAGCGCAATGGCGGCTTTCCCCTCACGGGTAAGCTCGAACGTCTTGCCCGTCGGGTCAGTCGCGGCCCCCCAAGGCGGCATCGAGTAAATGACAAAAAAGATCCCCAAGCCCAACATGATGAAGAAGATCCTCTTCCAGTCAACGCTCATGCCGGGTTTTCGCGGCTTATCCGCACCATCGGCGCGGTCAACAAGAACCATTCGCTCTACCTTCTCTGCCATTGCCATCTCTCCTCAGTCGCTTTGGAAATGAACGCGCTTTCGCTTTTTCCTTAACCTTGGTCAAAAATCACCTCTCGAGAACGGTTGCCCTGCCTCATACAACCCAATAGATTCCAGCGCCCGCCCTACCCTGCCGGCGTCGATCCCATCTCTATCAGTTCACCTCCTTGGTTCTTTTCTCTTTTCCATGCTTGAACTTCGGCCTTCCCGCCAAATGCGCGCAAGCTCCTTTTGTCGGAGGAATGACGCACACCTCTTCATTTACTCTTTTTCGCCTTCCGGCCTCCCGGATTCGATTATGAAGCGTTTCCATATCGAAGGGCGCGAGCAGATCGTCGAAGGCTCCGAGCTTCATGGCTTCCATCGAGATGAAGAGCGAATGCTCATTCACGGGGGTCATGAGGATAACCTCGATCAGGGGCCGGTTCTTCTTGATGAACTTGAGGAATTCCAACCCGCTCTGCCCGAGCCTCTTTCCACCCAGAAGGACGACATCAATGATTCCATTCAGCGTTAGGTCTATAGCCTCAGCTTCATCCGCGGCTTCAAAGACTTCAATGCCACCGAGAAGCAATCGCTCCGAAACGCTTCGTCGAAATGCGTCATCCGTCTCGAAAATCAAAACCTGAATTCGTTTTGCTTCTGACAAAGTCACATCCCATACGTCCTGTGAATTCAATACCCTGGCCCAAGTCTTCAAAACGCCACAAAAAAGGGCCGCTGCCTCACGTTCAAGTGAAGGCAACGGCCCTGAACAAAAAGCCGCTACCCGCACCAACGGCGGCGATAGCGGCCCGACTATCAGCTTGTTACCCTTCGGAAGCGCGTAAAATGCTCCGCTCCCGAACCCAAGCGCTCTCCACAAATTGTATTTGCCGGTCGCCTCCGGCTTCCATCATCGCTTTGTGATGCTTATATCCCTCCGTATCAGGCAATGCCCGGGTCCTGTCAGTCCCGATCGACCACGCTTTCAAAGCATAATTCAGCAAAGAGCGTGCCATTCTTCACAATTTAGTCTTATCAGAATGTTACGCCTCGGGCTCATCCTGGGGGCAATAAATAAAAACCATAATGAAACATTATGAGCCATTGAAACAGACAGATATGAAACAATATGATCCATCCTGGCACGTCATTAAAGGGATGTCTTAAGAGGGGCTCCATCGGTTTTCATCACGTCTCTCCATTTACTATTCCGGGCGATGGCGGAGAGACTTCCTCGGGGAGCATCGTCTTGTCGCAGGAGCTGACTGGAGCGCCCCACATATAATCCATTCCAATTGAAGACACCAGAAGTGAAACGGATTCCACAGTATCGAATTTACAAAAACAAAGCGATATATGATCTTAGAATTTGGATGACAATTGCATTGATGCTATCGTAATTTCTGATCCTAAGGGGAAGCGCCCAGGACTAGGGCGTCCAAATCCGCCTTCGAGCATTGCCCGGTTTATGACCCCTGGCGCAGGTGCAAAAAGGGGGTAGAAAATCAGCCCCAAAGGGGCGTAACATCATAGCCCAGGGCATCGCCCTGGGTGAAAGAGTATCCCAATAGGCCCGAAGCCCTGAAAGGGCGAAATATCTAGAGAGTGGTTGTCCCGCCCCTTCAGGGCTTAGACGATATCGCGGAATCTGAACCCGGGGCGTTGCCCCGGGCTATGATATTTCGCCCTTTCAGGGCTTTCACGCGAAGCATTTGGGAGCGAAGCGCACGGCAAAAGATCCAGTGCATAAGGTCGCTTCTAAGCGAGAACAAATTTACCGTGGGGAAACGCTTGTCAAGCGGAGCTTGTGCGCGTGCTTTCCGACGGTTCGCAGCTATTGAGAAGTTTCGCCCGGCACTTCCCATATTGGCTGGCGTAGGGTGGGCAGAGTTTTTCCTGCCCACCAGAAAACGGTTCTATGCGCCAAATGGCAGGCGAGATAAAGCCGCACCCACCCTACAACATCCAACTATCAGGTTCAAAATGCGAACTACTGAGTTTCGCCAATGGCGCCCTTTCCATCATCACTTTTGCCAAACCAGGGAGCGAGCGGATTGCCGGATAACAAGACAAGCGGGGAAGCACATAATCTTATGAAGCATGGTAAACCAATGACACATGCCATGGGCGCCCTCATCCGGGCGGCGATTGCGCCGGCTCTGATCGCCTGTGCGCTTCTTGTCAGCTGGACCGCCCATCGGGCGGAGGCGCAATCAGTTGGAGGCAATCCTCTCGAACGCCCGGTTCTGTTTCTCGCGAACGAGTCATTGCCGCCTCTGAACTTCATGAAAGATGGCAGGCCGACAGGGTTGGTGGTCGATCTTGCCAATGCTTTGGCCAAGCGCATGCATCGCCCGGTCGAGGTCCGGCTGACGAACTGGGCGCAGGCGCAGCAGCTCGTTCTGAGCGGCGAGGCGGATGCCCTGCTGCAGATAAACATGAGCCCCGAGCGCCTTAAGATCTATGATTTCTCGGAGCCTCTGCTGACCTCCGAATTCTCGATTTTCACCACTAACGAGCGCCGCGGCGTCACTTCATTCTACGATCTGCGCGGATTGAGAGTCGGCGTAGAGCGGATGGGGCTCCCGGACCTCTTGTTGCGCCAGGACCAGGGGATCAACGTTCAAAACATCCCCGATTTTCTACAAGGCTTCAGGATGCTCCTGGCGGGCGAGCTCGACGCCGTGGTGGCGGACCATCGGGTGGGAAGCTATGTGCTGGCGGAAAACAACATCCGGGGAGTAAAAGTGACCGAGGAGCCCGTCAGCCTGAGCGACTCGGCAATTGCGGTAAAGAAAGGAAACCTGACTCTTCTGGAAGAGATCAACTCCGCCCTGGCGGATATTCGCAGAGACGGCTCCTATGAGAGGATCGTAAAGTCCTGGCAGACCAAAGAAGTGGTGTTCCAGACAGTCGATCAGTTGCGGCGCCAAAATCTGCTGATTGCAGCCGTATTGGCGGCCCTGATTCTATCTTTGATCGGCATTGCGGCGCTCATCAGGGAGATTCGACGACGCAAGCGCACTGAGGCCATGCTTCGTGAAAGCGAGGAAAGATTCCGCCTGGCGCTTCGCAATGCGCCGGTATCCGTGGCGGTCCAGGACCGCGACCTTCGCTACATCTGGGCTTACAATCAGAGAACGGCTCGTCCCGAAGAGATTATCGGCCACCTTGACCATGAGATCTTCACGGAAGAGGAGGCGGCGCGCCTCACAGCCATCAAGCGGCGCGTAGTAGATGAGAATATAGAGCTTCGCGACCAGATGTGGTTCAATCGACCGAGCGGCCCGATCTTCCTCGATGTTTGCTGGACGCCGATTAGGGATGGGGCCGGTAAGGTTGTGGGGGTGGCCTGCGCTACGGTCGATCTGACGCCGATCAAGCTCGCCGAGGAAGCCCTGCGCCAATCCGAAAAGCGCTACCGGATGCTGCATGAAAGCCTTCGAGACGCCTTCGTGCAAGTTTCGATCGATGGAAAAATCATCGAATTCAACGATCTCTATTGCCGGATGCTGGGCTATTCGCCAGATGAATTGCGCGCGCTCGCCTACCAGGATCTGACGCCCGAGCGCTGGCATTCCTTTGAAGAACAAATCGTCCGCGAGCAGATCGTCGCCCGTGGATATTCCGACGTATACGAGAAAGAGTACAGGCGCAAGGATGGGACCATCTTTCCCGTGGAGATTCGAACCGTTCTCTCTCGGGACGAGTCGGGCCGAGCGATCGCGATGTGGGGCATCATACGCGACATTACCGAGCGCAAGCGGCTGGAAAATGAGCTCCGAGAAAGCGAAGAGAGGTTGCGCCTTTTCATCGAGCATGCCCCGGCTTCGCTTGCCATGTTCGATTGCGACATGCGATACCTGAGCGCAAGCCGCAGGTGGCTGGCCGACTATAAGCTTGGAGACCGGGATCTTGCCGGTCTCTCCCATTACGAAGTCTTCCCCGAGATCTCGGACGAATGGAAGGATATTCACCGAAGAGCCTTGGCGGGCGAGGTGGTGCGGGCGGAAAGCGACCGGTTCGCTCGACTGGATGGCTCCGTCCAGTGGCTGCGCTGGGAGACGCGCCCCTGGCATGACGCCTCTGGAAAAGTCGGGGGCATTGTCATTTTCAGCGAAGACATCACCGTACGGAAGATTGCGGAGGATGCCGTTCGAGAAAGCGAGCAGAAGTTCAGGACCATCTTTCGCGTGATTCCCGACATCCTGGCCATATCCTCCTGGGATGGAAGAACGCTCGATATCAATCATGAGTATAGCCACGCCTTCGGTTACACCCGGGATGAGGTGATTGGAAAAACATCCCTCGAGCTCGGATTCTGGTCCGACCTCAAAGAACGTGATGCGCTCAGGGAGCTTCTGAACGCGCAAGGCGGCGTCAGAGACTTCGAGGCGCACTTCAGAGCCAAATCCGGCGAAGTGAAAACGGCCCTTCTCTCCGTTGAAGCCATCGAGGTTGAGGGGCAACGATGCATGATCTCGCTTATGAAGGACATCAGCGAACGAAAGCTCATGGAAGAGCAGCTACGAAAATCGAATGATGAACTGGAGCTCCGCGTACAGGAGCGCACGGCTGAGCTTCGACTGAGCAATAAAGCGCTCATGGAGTATGCCGCAAAGCTCGAAAGACTAAACAAAGAACTGCAGGACTTTGCCTTCGTTGCGGCTCACGATCTGCAGGAGCCCTTGAGAAAGATCCAAACCTTCTGCGATATGGCGATCAGCAGGTGCAGCCCGGCTCTGGACAGCGCCGGGAAGGCGTATCTCGATAAAGTGCTCGATCTGGCGGGAAGAATGCGGGATCTTCTGCATAACCTGCTGCTATACTCCGGCGTGGCTGAGAGGCCGGAGTCTTTCAAACAGATCGACCTTGGCGGGATTGCTCGGGAAGCAGCCGATTTATTTGAAGAAGACTTTGAAAAAACGGGAGGGCGGATCGAAATTGGAGACCTTCCCTCCATCAGTGCCGATGAGACTCAAATGCTCAGGCTATTTGAAAATCTCATTGGCAACGCCCTGAAATACAGGGGCGCGGAAAGCCCTCGAATAAAGATCCATGCAAAGCTGGATGAGGGAAGATGTGAAATCCTGGTGGAGGATAACGGCATTGGCTTCGAGCAACAATATGCCGAACGCATTTTCAGGCCCTTCCAGAGACTGCATCGTCGTAGCGAGTATGGTGGAGAAGGCATGGGATTGGCGATATGCCGCAAGATTGTCGAGTGGCACGGCGGAACCATCAGAGCGGAGAGCAAGCCGGGAACGGGCTCAAAGTTCATACTCGAGCTGCCGGTCAAGCATGACCGGAGGGAAATGATGCAGTGAATTAGAGGGCTTTGACGAAGCCGGGCATTCTACGATTCACGAAGATGCCGCGGTAGACGGCAGACAGCTCGACCCACGACCGATTTGTGCTGGATGGATTCCATCTGAACAGCAAATCAGCTGATCATCTCCTCTTGGCGAGCGCAAGCCGGGAGCATTGGGGGAAAAGGGAGTATAAAGGAACGTGGTAACATCACAGATCGACATGTGGAAACCGCCCTTGAGTACCTTCTCGAAATGGGAAAGGCCCAGATGGATATTCCGGCAAAATTCCTAACCGAGCTGTCACCTAATGTTCAGACGATCGTGGACGCAGTTAACGACATTTTGGAGCTCCGGGAATCATTTTCCAACAAGCGAGAAGATTTCATCACGAAATTGAAGTGTGTCTACCGAGTCCTGGATTCGGTTCGAACCCATCGTGATCCAAGAGATGATTGCAGCTATCTGAAGTTCATCGGTCAGTTCTTAAGATAGAGGGTAGGAGCTCAACTTTCAAAAGGTTCTGGATGGAGGGAAAGGAATTGATGACTACAAATTTCAAGCTGGATGGCGAACACATAGAATTGATAAAGCTCTTGAAGGCAACGGGCCTATGCGAGAGTGGCGGAACGGCTAAAGCCGCTGTGAGTGAAGGAAAGGTGACGGTGGACGGGATTGTCGAGTTTCGCATGAGGTGTAAAATCAGAAGAAGCCAAAAGGTAGAGCTCGAGGGAAACCTTATCGAGGTTGTATAGCAAAGCCGAGACCTCATGAATTCAGACTCATGGATGTCCGAGCAATATGTCTGATGCATTGAAGGAAAAAAACGAAGGAATAGCTAAATCCTGCTTTAGGAATGACGATGAACAATGAACCCATGAAAATGTACACTGAAGATGAAAGGCGTGAAGAAGACAGGCGAGTCCGCCACCTGAGGAGATTGGTTGATTTCTCGATGGCTCTCATAGCTCAGTCGAGGATCTCCCCGGAAGAGGCTCAGCGGTTGGTGGCGGCCGTGCGCAAGCAGGCTTATGATCTTTTTCCTGACAAGGAAGAAACCTTTGAGCTCATCTACACTCCCCGCTTTCGACGCCTCATTGCGGAAAAGTTCAGGTTGGAGTAGTGTTTGATTCCCAAAACATTTCCCCCCATGCTTCACAGCAGGGCAGAATGGTTTTTGTGTCCGGACCATTTGGGCAGATCATCCGGGATGTCAAAGACCCGCATCCCATAGAAAATGTGACAGGTTGCTTTGAAGGAATCCGGCACATTGGCAGGATGCCCAAAATCAAACAGAGAGGGAAAGGCAAGCCACATCTTACGCCCCTCATCGGAAAGCATGATCTCGAAAGCTCGCCCCAGCACATCCCCCTGAGTGTCCTTCAGGTTGATCCCCTCCAGTCGTTGAAAGATCTTTCGAATCGTCAACGGGCGACTCGCCACCCGCTCGTCGGCTTCAGTGAAAACCTCGGGGTATCTTCCCTTGAGCTCGTCAAAGAGGCTGAAAGCCGAGCTTCCCGACAAACAACTCTCTCAATTCAGGGTGCGTCAACGCCAGGTTCTCTATTCCCACCAAAGGTTCTTCAGTTCGATCTCCACTTCCGGAAACGGCTCGGCCCGCACCTTGTCATCCTCGAGGTATGAACCCACGACAACCCATCTGCCGGATTCGAGTTTGAAAATATCCAGGGTCTTGGCGAGTGGGTCGATAAGCCAGAGATAGGGGACGCCGTATTGAGCGTAGATCGGCATCTTTCGCGTTTTAT
This sequence comes from uncultured Syntrophobacteraceae bacterium, assembly GCA_964578835.1. Taxonomy (GTDB): domain Bacteria; phylum Desulfobacterota; class Syntrophobacteria; order Syntrophobacterales; family Syntrophobacteraceae; genus CAZOEL01. Next base: position 12,688 of record CAZOEL010000116.1, read on the forward strand.
CCGTACGCAGAGTGCTTGGTGACAGGATCTCGCAAACCCAATCCGGAGAGACGGGAATCCAGTTTGCTTCCGGCAATCCGGCCATCAGTCGCTCTTTCTTCCATCCTGCCAGGTCCGGCACGAGAATGTGCTCATCGAGGGCAACTTCCGGCTCCACAAGAATGATCCACCCGCCGGGACCGCCACGGCCGAAATGATAGGGCGGTCCTATTTCATTTCCCAGAACCGACGCCGCATATACGTGCCTTCGGGATGGACGGGGAGTGAGGATGATCTCGCCGTCAACGATCTCACCGATCATGTTTTCCGGAATACGATAAAGATCCTCGTAGGAGGATTTTTTCTTAACGGGTTCTGCCATGTCTTCTTCCCTGGTCCTGAGGTCTCCTCAGTCAATATCTTCCTCATGAATCTCCTTTTGTAGAGCGTACAAGCCTCTTCTAGCCGATTCCATGTTGGTGACAAGATAGATCGGCTCTTTGCACCCTCCTCTCCACCAAGCTATTGCTGTAAGGGGACCATACTTTTCTTCAGTAAAGAGGACTCCAGGGGTATCGAACATCTCAGAGGCATGCATGAAATCAGCGATGTCCCCAAAGCTGAACTTTTCTCCTCTCCAGAAAAGAGAGATATTTGTGCCGCTACGAAGAACGTATTCCAGTCCCATCGGCTCACCAGAGCTTGGAGATTGATGCCATCAAATTCCCCATCTCCGAGCAGAGTCACTTGAGCTCCTTTGGGGATGAGCCCCTTCACCTTTTCTACAAGCTCCATGTGAATGGCCTCCGGGAAATGTCCCTTCTTTCCCTTAGCCACTATCCAGGCAATGGGCAATGCTCTTTGCTTGTAAGCCAAGCCAATCACAAGACAAACACAGCCTCTTCCAACGACGCTTCCATCGATTACCAGAACCAGTCCATTTTGGGCAGAGAGCATCGATGAGCGAGAGAGCAAAGGGCATAAAGTAGGTTTCGAGATCCAGCGAATCGTCTTTGATCCATCTGGAGAACCGCTTCACTCTGCTCTCGGGCAGCGCCTCAAGGGAAAACTTCCTGGCCATATCGGGAAGACTCGCGCTCTCAGAGCCTATGATGCCACTGATCATGGCTGCAAGCAAATTGAGGTGTCTGGCGATTGCACCCTTGGGAGTAAATGGATAAATTTTATTCAATGCTCCTCGAATTCCTTCGTATCTTCTTTTACTGCCGCTCATCCAGTGTCCTTCCTTGGGGTGAGATTCTTCTTTCGCAAAAAAGAATTCTAACCTCCTATGGAAGGGCTTATGAGAAATGTCCGGTAGTGAACCCACGCAAAGTCCCACGCAACAAAAAAAGGGCTACGGCTGGATTCCCGTAACCCTCTAAATTTTCTGAGCGTCCCCAACCGGATTTGAACCGGTGTCGCCGGCGTGAAAGGCCGGTGTCCTGGACCGGGCTAGACGATGGGGACCGAAAGTAAGAAAGGCTTGTACCCAAAGAGCCTCGAATTGTCAAGCGCTTTATTTGCTGTGTCGATGGAGGCGTCAAACGCTTCGGCTTGCGCCCCCTCGACGATGATTGTACTTCTAAGATGTCGGTTTAATGGACTATCCCGCGAATGGCGCATTCGATCTTCCCGCGTTGGGAAAGGTGGCGGCTTATCGCATTCAACGAGAGAGGCGTTGTTATGCTGCTGTATTTGCAGAGCTTATCTCCGCCATGATAGATTTTCCGAATATTCTTCAATCTCCATTTGCGATGGATTGGAATCCCAAATTTTAAAAGGGTGTGAAATGTTATGGGAAGGAGGGTCTTGCTCTGCAAGGGATAGTCCATGATTAATCAACAATATTAGTAAGTTAAGTCGGTTGCAAAATGCAACCGAGAAATCCTCTTGAAGTTCAGCGTCTTATGCACTTTATCCATTTGGGAGCACTGCTGCTCCTGACTCCTGGTGAGAAAGCTCTTGATGGACTTAGGATCTGGAAGAGAATAACTCCTCTGTTTTGTGAAAGAACCTGGATTCCCGCCTTCGCGGGAATGACTGTGTTGGTGTGGATATGACCGTATTGGTGTAGGAATGACTGTGTTGGTGTGGGAATGACTCCGGGCGGCGTTTCCCGTCATTCCCGCGAAGGCGGGAATCCAGAAAAACAATGACCGATTTCTTTCCGGTTCCCTAGTGGGCCGTCAACATTGTTTCTTCCGGTGGACGCGGGCCCCCTCTCCCTCAGGGAGAGGGTCGGGGTGAGGGAAGTATTCTTTTGAAATTGAGGGAAGTATTCTTTTATGAAGAGGATCTCCCCGACCCGACCCTTTCCATCAGTTGACAATGATACACTCATACCCGCGGGGGCTAGTGGACCGTCAACTTTGAATGTTCAGGTTGCGGTTTTTCGAATGTTCAGGCAGCAGTCTTTTCCCTCTC
>CAZOEL010000117.1:0-15028 GCA_964578835.1 uncultured Syntrophobacteraceae bacterium
CCCGTATACGCTCCGCATCATAGCAAAGAAGGTCTCAATAACCAGGTCTACAACCGCTGCTTCGGCACGCGGTTTTGCTCTCAGAACGACCCGTACAAGGTGAGGCGCTTCAACTGGTTTACCTGGACCCGGCCCAAGCCTTTGGACCTGCAGCTCAATCCCGACGTTACCGTGCGCCAGAAAGGAATCATGGAAAAGTGCTCCTTTTGCGTTCATCGAATCGTTGAGGCGAAGGTGCATGCGCGCAACGAAGGCAGAAAGGTTCGGGATGGAGAGTTTACAACCGCCTGCGCTCAGACTTGTCCCACCGGCGCTCTCGTTTTCGGAAACCTGCTCGACCCCGAGAGCAGGGTGTCTCAACTGATCAAGGATCCCAGGACATACCAGGTTTTGCAGCATCTCAACACGAAGCCTGCGGTCTTTTACTTGAAGAAAGTAACCCCTGTGGTGGAAGTCTAAGAGATGAAAGATTTCAGTTATAGCGATGTCAATCGAGAAGTAACGCGCGTTATGGGCTCTCCCAGCCGGGCCTATTGGTTAATTGTCGGGTTCTGCTTTCTCCTGCTCCTGTTCGGAGCCGCCACATGGGGTTATCAGATCGCTACCGGCCTCGGGGTTGCGGGCATAATGCACCCGGTCGTATGGGGAACCTACCTGGTGAATTTCGTCTTTTGGGTCGGAATCGCTCATTCGGGGACGCTCATCTCGGCCATTCTCTATCTTCTGAGAGCCCCCTGGCGCACGGCCATAGCGAGAAGCTCGGAAGCCATGACGGTTTTCGCCATCTTTACCGCAGGCCTTTTTCCGTTGATTCACCTGGGACGAGTCTGGATCGTCTACTGGATTCTTCCTTACCCCAATCAGAGGAATCTGTGGCCGAATTTTCAGTCCCCTCTCGTCTTCGATGTGATCGCCATATCGACCTATCTCACCGTAAGTCTTCTTTTCTGGTATACGGGAATGATTCCGGATCTGGCGGCGGTTCGAGACCAGTCGACGGGATTGCGCAAAAAGATCTACGGTTTCTTTTCACTCAATTGGACCGGCAACCACAGGCAATGGCACCATTACGGCTGGGCGTACCTCTTTTTTGCGGCTCTCGCCACCCCGCTCGTAATATCCGTCCATAGCGTCGTTTCCTGGGATTTCGCTCTTTCCATAGTCCCCGGATGGCACAGCACCATATTCGCCCCTTACTTCGTCGCCGGGGCCATCCATTCGGGACTCGCCATGGTGCTCGTTTTGTTGATTCCCCTTCGAGCGATATACAAGTTCGAAGACATCATCACTATGAAAACCCTCGAGAACATCGCCAAGACGATCATCTTGACGGGCGTCATCATGGCCTATTCCTATGGGACGGAATATTTCATCGCCTGGTACAGCGAAAATCAGGTGGAGAAATACACCTTCCTATGGCGCGCCATCGGAGATTACGCGCCTCAGTTCTGGATCATGCTCATTTGCAACACGGTCGCCCCTCTGTTTTACTTTTATAAAAAATTCAGGACCAATCTTATATCATTGTTCGTTATTGCCGTTCTGGTGAACATCGGCATGTGGTTCGAGCGATACGTGATCATCATCGGCTCCGTCGCCCGCGAATACGACCCCTATTCATGGGGATACTACAGTCCGACCTGGGTGGATTACGGCATTTTCGCCGGTTCTTTCGGCTTGTTTTTCTTCTTTTTCTTTCTGTTCGCAAAGTTCCTCCCATCCATATCGATTACGGAAGTGAAGGAGGAGGTTGCTCCTCCCATGCGCGGACAGATCGAATAGTTTTGAGGGATTGCTGAATTGGCGCGCATCGTTATGGCGACGGTTATCCGGGTTGGATAATGTAGAAGGAGATTGGATGAGATTATGCAGAAGCCTGCTTTGATGGGAATCTTTCCCTATCTCGACGATTTGTTGAGGGCTCTCGAATCTGTTAAAGAGCTCAAGAAGGATTACACGGTATTCTCTCCTACAGCTCGACACGAAATCAAGGAAGCTGTCGGGATGAAGCCGAGCCCGGTCCGCTATTTCACTCTGTTCGGTGGTCTTCTCGGCGCAATATCCGGTGTGAGCCTTGCCGTCTACACCGTTTTGCAGTGGAAATTCATCGTAAGCGGGAAGCCTGTTATTCCCTGGGCGCCGTTTGTCATCGTCGCTTTTGAATTTACGATCCTGTTCGGAGTTCTCATAACCGTAATCGGAATGCTCTTGACGACTCGATTGCCTCGGTTTCGCCTCCCGTCCTACTACGATCCGAGGTTCAGCAAGGACCGGTTCGGGATAATGGTGCCCTGCGACGATAACGAGCGGGAAAAGGTAAAGAAGCTTCTCGAGGACGCCGGCGCGGAGGAGATCCATGAAGTCCAGAGCTGAAATCTTTTCGGAAATCATGGCCGCGGGACTCGGCTCGAAGAGGCGCTTCTATCTCATCCTCTTCTCCTCTCTCGCGGCGCTTGGAGCCTGCGTATTCCTTATGAGCGCCTTCGGACCTTACGCGCAAAGAGCGTGGCAGGCATATCTTGTCAATTTCATGTTCTGGACCGGGATCTGTTTCGGGTGCGTTCTTCTGTCGGCGGCAATGATAATGACCAACGCCCGCTGGGGAAGGTCTCTCAAGAGGCTTGCGGAAGCTCCCGGAGCTTTTCTGCCCGTTGCTTTTCTCCTTTTCTGGGTCCTTTATTTCGGCAAGGAGAGGCTGTTTCCATGGGTGCTGGAGCCCGTACACGGTAAAGAGGCATGGTTGAGCGCGGGTTTTCTGTTTGCAAGGGACGGCTTTGCGTTCTTTCTTCTTGCGGCTGCCGCTCTTTTTATCATCTATCACTCGGTGCGCAACGATCTCGAATTTATCGCCTCGGGAACGTGGAGTGAAGATGCGGAAACGGCTTCTCCGGAGACTCTGAGACAGCAGAGCATGTTTTCACCCGTCTTCGGGATACTTTATCCAGTAGTCCTGAGCCTTCTCGCCTTCGATCTGATCATGTCGCTAAACCCGCATTGGGTCAGCACCCTGTTCGGCGCCTACTTTTTTATAGGCTCCTTTTACTCCGGCATTGCGATGATGATCATCATATCGAGCCTTTCGATAAAGACCCTGGGACTCGGGAGCTTCGTACAAGGCAAGCACCTTCATGACCTGGGTAAGCTTCTTCTGGCTTTCGGCATCATGACGGGCGACTTTTTTTATTCGCAGTTCCTTGTCATCTGGTACGGCAATATGCCGGAGGAGACGCGTTATGTTTTATCGCGCGTTCGGGAAAGCCCCTGGGACGCCTTCGCGTGGACGGTGCTGCTGCTCTGCTTCGTAATTCCCTTCTTTACCTTGCTCAGCCGCAAGATCAAAACGAAGCCTCTGGCGATGATCGCGCTTTGTTCCCTCATCCTGGTCGGGATGTGGCTCGAGCGTTTTCTTCTCATCGTTCCGTCCGTGTGGAAATCCGATGAGATACCCTTGGGAATCATCGAGATTCTGATTAGTGCAGGCTTTTTCGGACTCGTAGCGCTTTGCGTGGTGCTTTTCCTGGAAAGATTTCCCATGATTCCAATCTCCGATCCGCTTTTTCAGGAATATATCGAAGCGGAGCGGCGGAAGGCTCAGGCATAGAAGTCATCGGCCCCAGACCAATTTTTTCCAGGGGGGAGTCCTCCGGGCTCCAAACGCCGGTTTCCTGAAACATGAACTTCTTTTTCCGATAGAGTGACAATATGGCCGAGACAAGCGAAAAGGAAAAAAAGCGAGCGGTGAAATGGTATGGATGGTTTACGGCAGCCAGTTTGGCGGTCGTGGCTCTGCTCTACTTCTACTATTTCTATCCGGATGAGGAAATCGGTCCTCAGCAGCCCATCTATTTCAGCCACAGGGTGCACGCGGGAGTGAAGCAGATAGATTGTCGCTTTTGTCACGCCTATGTCGAGAGGTCTCAACATGCGGGACTGCCCGAGGTGGAGAAGTGCTTTTTCTGTCATAAATACATCATACCGACTCACCCGCAGATAGTGAAAGAAAAGGAGCACTTGGATACGAAGAACCCTGTTCCCTGGGTCAGAATCTTCTTTATTCCTGACCACGTCAAGTTCAAGCACTTGCCCCATGTGAACTGGGGGAAGATCGACTGTGTGAGATGTCACGGAGATGTCGCTCAATTCGATCGGCTTCAACGCGTGGATTTCAAAATGGGCTTTTGCATCGATTGTCATAAGGAGAGAAAAGCTCAGCTTGACTGCTGGCTGGCGTGCCATCATTAAGCCGACTTGGGTAAGGCGGATGAGCCTTCCACTACGTGGCTTTTCGGCTCAACCACATATGAAATTCTTAGCGCATGGAGAGGTAAGACATTGCAACTGCTAAGAGAAGAACCTTACGGAACAGTGAAAGCACTTTTCCTGAGCTCTGCGGTTTGGTTCGTCATAGGCGCTATCGAGGGAATGATCGATGCGACCGATATGGCCGCCCCCGAGCTATTTGGAAACATTCCCTGGCTGGTTTTCGGCAGAGTGCGCCCAATGCACACCACGACCATGATCTTCGGCTTCGTGGGCTCCGCCCTGGTCGGAGCATCCTATTACATGATTGCGGCTCTGACAAAGACTCCTCTCTACAGCGAAAGACTCGGCAAGCTATCCGTCTGGATATGGAACTTTTCGATATTCCTAGGCACAGCAGCCTTGGCGATGGGATATTCTCAGGGCAGAGAATACGCAGAGTGGATCTGGCCGGCGGATGTCGGAATCCTGCTCTCTTCCGGGATCATTTTCTACAATTGCCTTCAGACGGTAATCCGGAGAAAGGAGCCCGTTCTCTACGTATCCATTTGGTATATCCTTGCGGGCCTGGTGTATACCTGGCTCATCTACTTCTTTGGAAACGCCATGTGGAATCCTTCGAGCGGCGCCATTGCCGGCATGCCCGACGCTATCCTCGCCTGGTTCTACGGACACGGCGTCGTCGGGCTATTCCTGACGCCTCTGGCCGTGGCAATCGCCTACTACGTGATTCCCAACGTCACCCGGTCGCCGCTCTACAGCCATGTTCTATCCCTCGTGGGGTTTTGGACGATTTTGGTCATCTATAACCATATAGGGACGCATCATCTGCTGCAGACGCCGGCCCCGACCTGGCTCAAGGTGCTCGCCATATCCGGCAGCATAGCAATGCTCATTCCCGTAATGACCGTCCTTGTCAATTTGTGGCTCACGATGCGGGGGCGGCTCGGATACGTTCATGCGGATATCGGCGGCAGATTCGTCATGGCGGGCCTTGTCTGGTACATTCTAACCTGCACGCAGGGTCCATTGCAGTCGCTGCCCGTGGTGCAGAGGCTCACGCATTTGAACAACTGGGTCGTCGCTCACGCTCACATGGGAGTTTTCGGCTTTTCCGGCATCATAGGGCTTGGCGGAATCTATTACATCCTGCCAAAGATAACGGGCAGGCCTCTCTACAACAGCCGCCTGGCGGATATCCAGTATTGGCTTGTGCTGCTGGGGATGTCCGGCTTTTTCATCGTGCTCACAGCAGGCGGTCTCGTACAGGGAAACAGCTGGCTAAACGGCGAAGTGGTCTACCGGACTCTTCCCCAGATCCATCCTTATCTCGTCGTTCGCGCTGGACTTGGGCTGTTGTTTCTCTCGGCCGCCTTCATTGGACTATACAATATTTACATGAGCATCAAAGGACCCGCATACGATAGGAATCAGCAATGAGAATGAACCCAGCCATTATCCTTCTCGGGGGTATTCTTGTTTTTGCTCCTGTAACTTTCGTACATATTTTCGTGCCATGGCTAACCATAAGCGAAGAGCCTTCAGAAATATTCAGGCCCAGGACGCCGCTCGAGAACGAGGGTCGCGCCATTTACGTGAACAACGGCTGCACCTACTGCCACACTCAATTTGTGAGGAACATCGATTGGGACCTTGGGGCAGAGCGCGTTGCGCGGTCAGGAGACTACATTCATGATGTGCCTCACCTTATCGGCACGGAGCGCACGGGTCCGGATCTCTCGCAGGAAGGCGGGGAACATCCCGACGACTGGCACGTGGCGCATTTCATCAATCCACGGTTCGTACGTCCCGAGTCGATCATGCCGTCATGGGAATTTCTCGGCATGGACAAGATAAACGCTCTGATCGCCTACAAGCAGAGCCTTGGCTATAAAATGGCCGATTATCGCGTAGAGAGGCAGAAGCACTGGAAGCAAAAAGCCATAGAAGCTTTTGAAGCCGGACCGGAAAAGAATGTGGAATGGCTCCATTCGATGGTTCCGGAGCCCTGGCGCAAGCTGCCGAACCCGTACCCCACGACGCAACCGGATCTCCTGCGAGGGCATCGCATTTACCAGGGATTCTGCATAGGATGCCACGGACCCATAGGCGACGGCATGGGACCCGCCCAGCCACATCTCTACCCGCCTCCTCTCAACTTCACATTGCTTAAAGACAGAGGGATCTCGGGAGGCATTCTGTACTACCAGATCATGAACGGCATTACCGGGACCGCTATGCCTTACTTCAAGCGAGAGCTCGAGTCGGAGAAGATCTGGGCTGTGGGGAATTACGTCGCGGTCTATTTTATTGGACAGACGGACGCCGACACAGAGCCCAAGGGCATCGATGCGGCTTATGAGCCAAAGCTCGGGGAGTATTGAGATGTATTATCTCGGATGGGTGAGTCTTGTCGTCATCAGCTTGTGGGTTAGCTTGCTGGCATTCTTATGGGCGATGAAATCCGGGCAATTCTCCGACCAGGGGCGGGCGAGGTATTTGCCTTTAGCTGAAGATTTTCCGCCTTGCGATGTGAAAGAGCCGTCGAAGCTGACGCTCCATTCATATGTTATGCTCGCAGTCATTATTATAGGGATTTTAGTCACGTTGAGTCCTGTTGCCCTTATTCTCTACAAGCTCAAAGGAACAGGTTGAAAGATGCGTTTTTTTTCTTTGGTTGATTTCCAATACATGGTTATCGCTTTCTTCCTTGGAATTGTGGCCTCCATTCTTGTCTACATCGCATGGGGAAGCTATCCGCTTCACCGGAAAGAGGTGAGCGAAGAGGAGATGGAAGAGCTTCACGGCCATGAAATACACACGGGCCATAAAGCAAAGAAGAATCCCATCGCCCCTCTTCTCATTTTTGTCTACGTGGGCATAACTCTTTGGTCCATTGCCTACATGGTGTACACCGGGATTATGAAAGCGACGGCTTTCTAATCAAGAGATTGTGAGAAAAGGGCTGTCGGGCTTCGAGCTTTCGATCCGACTCTGATTTGAGACTCTGTCGAAATACGTGGGAAAGCAATATGGAAGAGCATCAAGAGAAAGATACCGGGTGGGGAGACGCGAAAAGTTGGCTGATCGTCTCGGGCATTGGCGCGGGTTTTTTGATTTGGGGGCTCATGCTCTATTTCTTTATAGGAGACAAAGGCTCTCCGGTGTGGGATTACAGCATCATAGAGGATATACCCGGGCAGGCGACCTATTCGACCAACAGCCCCAGGCAATTTCCGGCCCTCATTCCCCATCCCGTGCAGCAGAAGCCGGTTGAGCAGCATGTTATGGGGCCGCAGAATAGTCCCGGTCAATCGCAAAAGGGGACAAAGCCATGATCGCTTTTTGTCGAAGAATAGTCCGCTACTCGGGGCGCTTTGCGATGCCTCTCTTATGTTCTGTCCTCATGTTTTCCATACTTTGCGGCTGCGATTACGCAAGAATGAAAGATGATGAGGCGCGCCAAACCTATGAAACCCAGTTCCCTGAAATGCCTACTAAGGCGATCCCCGTCAGCGGAGGTCTCCAGGTGTTGCGGGAAACCGATCCGGAAACGCTCAAAAACCCTCTACCGTTCAACGAGGCAACGGTTGAGCGCGGCAGAGTCGCCTACTTCCGCTACTGCGCGCAATGCCACGGAAAGAAGGCTGACGGGAACGGGACTGTCGGACAAAGCTTTGCGCCCCTGCCATCCAACCTTGCGTCAGCTGAAGTTCAGGAGCATAGCGACGGCCTGCTCTTTGTACGACTCAGCCTGGGGTTCAAAAGACAGCCACCATTGGCTGCAACCGTGGCTGAAGAAGACCGGTGGGCGGTAATCCATTATATAAGATCTCTCGCCGGCGGATCTAAGGGTTGAGGGAGAGACGAACCGCATGTTTGATTTATTCCCTTTTATTATCGGTTTTCTGGGGAGCTTTCACTGTCTTGGAATGTGCGGCCCCCTTGTCCTTGCCTATTCCCTGCACTGCAATAAGTCCGAAGCAGAGAGCTCGACCTGCGGCGTCTTTTCATGGCGAAACGGGCTTCTACACCATGTGGCGTTCCATTCCGGACGGCTTCTGATGTACGCATTTCTTGGAGCCGTCGCCTCAGCTCTTTTCCAGGCTGCGGATTTGAGCGCTCTTTTTTCGAATATCAGAAGCAGCATGACGATAGGAGGAGGGATTCTGCTGATCTTCCTCGGATTGGTATTGCTTCATCTCATACCTCTGCCACAGTTTGTCAACGACTCCTTCTTTGCATCCGGATCGTTTATCGCATCCAAAGCGCGGCCGCTCCTGCATTCGCGCAGCGTAGCATCCAAGATAGCTCTTGGAGCCTGCACCGGCGCCCTTCCCTGCTGCCTTTCCTGGGCTATGATCATCACCGCGGCGACTGCGGACAGCATTTCGAAAGGTATATACACCATGCTGGCGTTCGGGCTGGGAACTACGCCGGCTCTCTTCTTTACAGGAGTCTCGGCCTCTTTTCTCTCTGCAAGACTGCGATTCCTGGGCGACAGGGCCGCCGCCATCTCCGTTATATCCTTGGGCTTCATGCTGGTTTTGAGAGGAGCAACGGATCTTGTCTGAAATAGAGGCAAAGGATTTGCCGCAAAAGCCTCAATCTCCATCAAAATCAACCCTCTCCAGCGAAAAACCTTGCCGACTCTGCGGTTTTCCCGTGGGCAGATCTGGGGTCACCAGTAAAATCAATGGAGAAGTCCACCACTTCTGTTGCATCGGCTGCCAGCATGTTTTTCTCATTTTATTCCACAACCCGGAAGGTCCGCCGGTTGATTTCAGGAAAACCGAGCTCTATCGATCCTGCCTCGCATCCGGCCTCATAGCGCGGGGAATGGACGAAAATAGAGATTCCTCCGTTCCGAACAACCAAACGCAACACGCCGCAGCGGGCGCAGCCATCGACGAATCGCTCTGTCAGGAGCTCATCTTCAGGGTTGACGGCATGTGGTGCTCAGCCTGCTCCTGGCTCATCGAAGAAGTTTTGCGAAAATCGAAAGGCATAGTCAAAGCAACGGTCACTTTTGCGTCGGATACGGCTCAAATCAAGTATATGCCGCATCGGATCACACCGAACGAGATCATCTCCCGAGTGTCAAGACTGGGCTACAGTGCGGCTCTTCCAAACGATCTCCAGGATGGCTCGTCGGAAAAAAGAAATCTGCTCCTGCGGTTCGGGATCTCGGCTATCCTGACAGTGAACGCCATGATGATCTCTTTTGCGCTCTATTACGGGTTTATCGAAGAGATCGGTCAGGAGGGCGTCCGCTATCTTTCTTATCCCGCCGCCATTCTCTCTGCTCTGGTTGTGTTTTACGGAGGATTCCCCATTCTCAAAAGAGCCTTCGTCGGATTGCGCTATGGAGGCGCGTCAATGGACACGCTGGTCGCATCCGGGGCTTTAGCCGCCTACATTTACAGCATCGTTCAGATGATGAGCGGAAGCCTTCACGTTTATTTCGATACTGCGGCCATGCTCGTTACGCTCGTATTGCTCGGCAAATATATCGAGACGGAAGCCAGAGACAAAGTATCGAGGAGCATTACCGAGCTCTACAGGATGATGGGAGGAAAAGTTCGCCTGTCAATGGATAATAGGGAGAAATGGGTTTCCCAGGAAGCGATTGCCGCCGGAGATGAATTCCTTGTTCTCGAGGGAGAACGATGTCCGGTCGATGGTCGCATCGCTTCTGGAAAAGGCATGCTCGACATTTCGGCCTTAACGGGAGAGTCTCGGCCTGTCTCCAAATCCATGGGAGACGAAATCCTTGCGGGATCGTTGCTGCTCGAAGGCGAGCTAAAGCTCGAGGCGACCCATGTAGGATCGGAAAGCTCTTTGAGCCAATTGGTAAGCCTCATGCAGGAAGCTCTCTCGACAAAGAACAACGTGGAGCGCCTTGCAGACAATATCACCAGACGGATTGTGCCCGCAGTGCTTCTGCTTTCCCTTTGCACGGGCTTATTTCTGTTCATGACCGGATCCACGTCAGAGGAAGCCATTATCCGCGCTCTTTCCGTGCTGGTGATCACCTGTCCCTGCGCTTTGGGCATAGCAACGCCTTTAGCTAAAGTTGCAACTATCGGAATAGGCCGAAGCGAAGGCATCCTCATCCGGGATCACGGCGCATTGGAGAAGGTCCGGGATCTTGATGCGATCGTTTTCGATAAAACAGGCACGCTTACCGAAGGAAATTTCACCTTGAGGGAAATCGTAACGGTTGGCATCCCGGAGGATGAAGCGTTGCGTCGCATAGCCTCTATAGAGATCAACTCCAATCATTTCATAGCGAAGGAAGCCGTGAGAAAAGCCAGTGAAAAGGCGCTGGAATTGGATGAAGCGACGGATTTTGAGTCAATTGAAGGGATGGGGGTAAAGGGAATTGTCGCCACCGATCTGGTGTTTGTTGGAAACCGGGGGCTTATGGAGATGCGCGGATTGCTGGTTCCTCCTGTGCTCGATCGGCAGGCCCGGATGCAGGAGTCGGGTGGATCGACCGTCGTCTTCTTTGCATGGCGCGAAACCGTTCATGGTTTTATGATCTTTGGAGACGCCATAAGGAACGACGCCCGAAGGTTGGTTGACGAGCTGCATGCGAGGGGAGTCTCGATCTGGCTCGTATCGGGAGATTCTACAGAGACAACCCGAGCCGTCGCCATGGAATTGGGCATAACGCAGTTTGAGGGAAAGGCCCTTCCGCGAGACAAGGTTGAAAGCGTGAGAAGGCTCCAGGCCGACGGATTGCGAGTTGGAATGATTGGAGACGGAATGAACGACGCCGCAGCGCTTGCGGCGGCGGACGTCGGATTCGCCATCGGCGGAGGAGCGAACATACTGCAAGAATCATCGGACATTACTTTTCTTGGAGCCGATCCCACAAAGCTCCTCAAAGTTCTCCAGCTATCGGAGCTTGCATGGAAAGTGATTCGCGAGAACCTCTTTTTTGCTTTTGTTTACAATGCCTTGGGAATCCCCTTAGCCATGGCGGGATTTCTCAATCCGCTAGTGGCAGTCGCCGCCATGTTCGCCAGCAGCTTGACAGTAACTGCAAACACCTTGCGCATATCCAGGAGCTTCAGGACTCCTGTAAAAATTCCAAAAGGCCTTCGCCGGAATGACGCTGGATGAGTTTGGCGACAGGCTATTCTGAAGAAGGCAAAGACCAGGCTTAGGAAAGAATGCGCTTTGTAGGGGGCTCTAATCGCTCTGCAGCATGAAAAGGCGGACTGGAATCGACATGAAAAGCCGAATGGCTATCATTACGAGTTATTTTGAAAATGAGACATATGGACTTTTAGGCCCCCAAATGGCGGCCACTCTTATTGAGGAGAACACTTCCTACGAATGCATTGTAATCGGGGTAGATCGGCGCGATGACAAAGCGGTTCTCAAGAAAGCTCTTCAAGAATACTTCGGAGCCGAAAAGCCCATCCTTGGGTTCTCCAATCTGAGTGGTCGAGAAGATCTCTTCGACTTTGCCCGGGAACTGCGTGAAGAAGGCGCCATCACCATTCTTGGAGGCCCGCAGGCTGATGTGGACTATATAGGCGAGGAGGACCGGCAATCTTTCCCCCACCGGTTCCAGGGACTTTCCAGGCATTTCTCCTTCGCTGTCCATGGTCCCGGAGAACAGCTCATTCCCTGGCTTCTGGAGGATGGAAAGGGACCTCTGAGAAGGATTGCAGGAGCCTTTTATCTGGGCGAAACCGAGCATCCCGTTGGAAACCGAGAAACAGCCTGGAATGAACAGCTCCTTCGGAAAGTCCGATGGGACAACTTCTACCGGTTGGGAAAGGAGGGGTTGATTTCTCACAAGGTTCTCGGGGTTCAAATTCTAGAGCATATCGGCTGCCCTCACGCAGGACGTACGCAAGATTTGGAAATCGCTTATCCGACTCACCTAAAAGCGAGATCCTCATCCCCGCTCATCATCAAGGTGCGAGGTTGCAGCTTTTGCGATGTCGCCACAGACAAAGGATTTCTGGGTTCTCTACCCATGGAGGCTGTTGTCGCCCAAATTCAATGCAGCCCCGAAGGAGAAGACGGACGCAAGGTTCCCCTGGAGCTCATCAACGAAAATCCGCTCCCGGGCTTGCCACGGTTGCTCGCAACGATCGAGGCGCAAGCAATCAAGCTTTCGGAAATTCACCTGATCACCCGTGCGGATTGGCTGCTCAAAGGCGAAGAGCGCCTTCAGGAGTCGCTGAGGATGGCCCGCCGCATGAGGATTAGAGTAATCCTCAAGAGCGTAGGCTTTGAGTCTTTCGATGATGATATCCTGAGGAATCTGAACAAGGGTGTGAATGTTGCCGTCAACCTCAAAGCGATCGAGTTGATGCGTAAAATGAAGAAGCTCTTCCCTTTCCAGTGGGGATATGCAAGGAGCGAAGGCGCAATCCACGGCTTTATTCACCCAACTCCATGGGATACCGATGAGACCTCCTGGAATATTCAAGAGATAATTCAGCGTCATCGCCTCGATGAGGACATTCTCCCGTCCCATAGCATTCCTCTGGTGGTTCACCATGCGTCGGCCCTGGGGCGCTGGCTGCGGGAGATTGAGCTAAGAGAGAATATCCTGTTCAAGAGATTTGTGTCGGTTATCGGCTGGTGGGAAGACGCTCTACTGGAATAAGGCGGAAGATAGGGAGCAATGCAGGAGAAGCGTGGCGCTGGAAAGACCGTACATTATGGAATAATTGTAAGTTCTTTCCAGCGAAGCAAATGATGAATAGAAGCCTTACGCCGACGCTAATCAGCAACGTCTACATCCTCCGCCCCTCGATCCGCCGCCTCGGGCAAAACCGCCACCGCCCCGCATGCCTCCGCCACCGGACCGGAAAGCTCTGCCGCCCCCCATTCTTCCTCCGGAAGATCTAAATGAACTGCCGCCGCTGCCAAATGCGCGTGGCGAGGAGAATGACCGGGCCTGTCCCTGTGGGCGCTGTCTGATCGAGCCGCCGAAATTCCCTCTGAGTTGATTTCTCTGGGTAAACGCTTCTCGATTAGCCGCCCGAAATCGCCTGGCTTCAAAGTTACTGCCAAGACGTCCGGCGCGCTGAGCCCCGATCCTTTGCTGTCGGCTCACAGCGCCTCTATTCAAAGCGTTGACATTGCTCCTCCGATTGCGGGGATTGGATAGAGCTCTGTTTCGATCGACAGAAGAAAGAGTGCGGTTAATTCTTTCTTGTCTTGAAACCAGAGAATTCCTGTTGGCGCTCCTGTTTACCCGGGCTCTGACAGCCGCTCTCCTGTTGTTCAGATTCACAGCGCCGCCGTCCACCCTATCAGCCCTCAACGCTCTGCTTCTCTGGGCTCTATCCTGGAGACGGGCGGCTCTGTTGCCCCTGTTCGACAACACCACGGCATTATTCCCATCATTAATGACTCTCAGTCTATCTCGCACTGGTCTAAACCGCTGGTTGGAACCCCGCCTCAGCGCATTCAGCCTTACGATTCTGTTCGTGCTCGGATCGAGCACATGATTGGACACGATCTTGTTCGTAAAGATCTTGTTAACGCGCTTGTTGACAACAACAACACGATCATGCCTGTGGAAGTCATCCAATATAAAGAACCCGCCCAAGGAGACGCCGGACCAGAAAAATGGATAGGGAACCCATGAATAATAAGGGGAATAGGCGGGTGGAGGAGGGTAATAGGTCACCACCGGAGGCCCCTCATCATAATAGTGGTTATTGATGACAGTCGGCTCAGGCGGCAGCGGCGCCTCATCGGCTGTTGCTCCCGAAATCGCCTCATATTCATGTTCGGCTCCGGCGATAATCGGCAGTCCAAGCTCTTCTTTAACCTCATCGAATATCTTGACGGCATCGCTCCTGGCCACTATCAGCCGATCGGCCTCCGCCGCGGTAATGATATCCTCGCGCAATTCACCGATGATATCAGGAGTCATGGGATAGTCGGCAATCCAGCCATTTTTTGGCTCAATGCCCATAGACGACAGTATCCTCTCTGCTTCCGCCTCATCCTCAGTAACTCCAAGATTATAAGCCTCGATGAGCTTTAGCGCGAAATCCCCTTCTCGAACCAGAGTTTGCTCAATAGGCGGTCTATCGTCACCGGCAGGCGAGGATTTAGCTTCGCCTGCCGAGGGCGCTAGGAGCATCCCGGCTGCGACAATCAGAGTGAATATCGGCAACCATTTCATTATCTGCTCCTTATCTTCTTAATCATCCCTCATAGCGAGTTCAGATTTAGAACTTGGTAAGCTTTATATTATCAGCGTTGCATTCTTTGTTCGTTCAACGCTCTTCTTCTTTCACGCCTTTCCTGGATGCGCTGCCTGGCGCCCCCGGAACGGATACGCTCGCTTCTTTGCCTGTTTGTTCCTATATCCGCATCGCCAAAGCTCCGCTGTCTTTGTTGAATTCTAGCTCTGCGCTCTCTTTGTTGCGCTCTTCTTTGCTCTCCGGCCCCAATACGGCTCCTTTCAAGACTCCTGCCGCGATCCCCTTGTAAACGAGCAGCTCTCGCTCCTCGCTCCAGTCTTTGAGCCCTCTCATTCGATCTACCCACACGCTCGGAGGCTCCAGCGCGCCTCTCCGAGAGCCTTCTCTCCCGTTGCGCTGCGCTTCTCCGCTGCAACCGCTCCTGCCTTAGCTGAGCCGCTCGGGCGCTTCTCCTCTCCTGGAGGCTCTCGCTTCTTGCTTCCCTCCTCTCCCTTATTGCGGCTCTTCCGGCCCCTTGCGCCTGTCTTCTTTGCTGGTTCAGGGCTCTCTCCCGTCTCTGGAGCCTTCGCTCC
>CAZOEL010000118.1:0-14085 GCA_964578835.1 uncultured Syntrophobacteraceae bacterium
CCACCATTCGCCTTTATGACTTCTATGATCTCTTTATAGGGGGCTACAGTTTCCACTGTTTTTCTCCGTAAATGTGTTAGCCCTTCTTAGCCAATCGGACGAAGGTATCGGCTACGTGCTCCAGCCCATGTCTGTTCACCAGCGCTTCCAATCCAACCTGCAACTCGTTCCACACCACATCTTCGTCGACTTCTTCTTCTCTTTCCTCATAGATCAGGACATCATTGAGACACCATGTGACACAGAGCGGAGCTTCTTCGCCTTCACACATGTCGCATTTCAGAGGAAGGCCGGAATCGGGCTCCTTAAAAGCCTCTCGCGATGGGCAGGCAGCTCGGCAGAAGGCGCACTCCTCGTATTCCTTTCCGTCGACGATGTATTTATCTCTGCCCATGCACTCGGCCGGGGCATTCTCACCCGCGAACACCGGAAGGAATATGTCTTTAAGACGATAGGTAACGATGCGAATGCGCGACCTTGCGGGATTGTTGCTGCTGTATTTCGGCTCGGCGTGATAGGCGGAGCACATCACTTCGCAGGTACGGCAGCCATTGCACTTGTCAGCGTCAATTTTGATTGTCTTGATCGTCTTTTTAATCTTGGCCATTTTTCAATATTCCTCTCTGTTCCAGGTCATCGGCAACGTAATCCAGATCCAATTCATGCAATCTTTCCCTGGTGGGAACACCGTCGTAATTCCACCCCTTGAACTTGTAATAGGTAGTCAGGAGGTTCTCCTCGAGATCGGGGAATCGATGCTTCCAATGATCTTCTGGCGGCTTCTCATCGGCTCTGGCCATGCCTCTCACATTGTTGAACGCTCTATGCAGGTTCCGGCTTCTGTTGACTATCTTCTTGAGGTCGTCTTCATCCATGTCCATACCGGTCGCGGCCGAAATGAATTTCGGGTAATTGTGGATGTGATAAGGCGGCTTCAGGCAGAATGATCCCATACCGGCGCACAACCCGAGGGCGTCATCGATGTTATGCAGCATCTCCATCCAATCCACGATTTCACTGGAGATTTCAGGAGTCGGGTAATGTGGATTCGAGTTTTCCCCGCGAGGCTCCCAATCCAGGAGGTACTTCTTGAACTTTTCATCGGGAAGCTGTGGCCAATCCTTCACAAAGGCCTCTCTATCCTCTTTGGAGGGAAAAGCGGCCTGGGGCCAATTCCCTTCGATCTGGGTGATGCTGATTTTCTCGTTGGTTGCGAACATCAGGTAATAAAGGGGATCGAGCATTCCCAGCTTGACATTCATCTGTTCATGCTTCTTGATGGTGTTATGGTCGAATTTTTCAGCCCCTTTGCCAATCCTTCTCGCCGCCCAATACGTGCCGTCGGCCAGGATGTCTCCAATGCCTTCACGCCGGGCGACCCGGTCGAGCAGCCAGAAGAATCTGCCCTCGTTATCTTTCGGACACCCTTCGAAGTCCGCATCGGTCAGAATGCCGGCTTCATAGAGCTCAACGCCGAAGGCCAAAATCTGCGGGGTTGAAAACGAATCCAATCCATACTCAAATGCGCGCTTGCAAATTCTCCAGGTGAAATCCAGATCGTCCACAAAGGCAGCCATGGCATAGGTAAGCTTCGAGAAGCATTTCATCATGTACGGCGGGACATCCTTGTGAACAATGAGCGCTCCGCATTGCTGCGGACAGTTGAAGCAACTGAGGAACCGCTTTATCGCGTCTCTTTGGCTTTTATCCCAACTCTCCTCAATTTCCTTGGTCCAGAAGTTCTTTCTCCTCACGCGCGCATTTCCCCAGGCGAAGCCTTCCGTATGCCATTTCTCATCGGTGTGCTTCATCATCTGAGGCGAGCCAATCCCGGACATGATGGTCATTACGCCTGGAATAAGATTGGTATTCCGGTAGTTTATATAATCTTTGAGATCCTTCATATGTTGAAGGAATTCAGTACCCCTGGCGAGGTGGATATCCTTCGTGCCACGGACGGCTATGGCCTTAATGCCTTTGTCTCCCATAACGGCGCCGCCCCCGCCTCTGCTGGAGCTTGACCTGGACTGCTCAATGGAAGCCGTGAAGCATCGGTTTTCACCGGCAAGACCGATTGCGGCCACCTGGGCGTTCGGCTGCCCCAGCTCCTCCCGTATGAGGTCTTGCGTTTCAACAGCGCCTTTGCCCTTCAAATGGGTGGCGTCGCGTATCTCCACCTTGTCGTTGTGTATCCACAAATAGACCAATTTCGGGGACTTGCCACGGATGATAATCTTATCGTAACCCGCATATTTCAACTCCGCCGACCAAAAACCGCCCATCATCGGATACGCGAGCAAATCCGTCTGAGGAGAAATAAAGCTGACAAGGGTGCGGTTGGCGCTGAAAGCTGGAGTGCCACACAAAAGACCGGTGCTGAATATCAGCAGATTCTCAGGATCAAAGGCTTTCGTTTCAGGGGGAACCCTGTCCCAGTGAATTTTGACGCTGGTTCCAAGACCTCCCAGATGAAGCTCTGTCATTTTCGGATCGCTTTCCACCCGTTCGACGTTTCCTGTAGTCAAATCGATTTCCAGGTTATACCCTGTCTCTGCGTATCTCATTTGTTCTCACCTCTAGGTATCGGGTTGTTCATATTTATTGCCCCTTGCGTATGGACTTTTGATGCCGACAGCCGGACCAATCGTCCAACTACATCCGGCTGAAATAGATATGGTCGTTATCGCTCTTCAAACGAAAGGCTTCAGTTAACGCCTCCTTCTGGAACAATCCGAGGCAGAGGCAGAGTCCTCCTTCTGAAGGCCCTTGGGGTTAAGAGGCGAAGGCTTCCCCAAAGGAACCAGGGAAGCTCTTTGAAGTCCCGTGTTGCCTTCGTTTCCTTCAGCGAAAGAGTCGATGAGGGAGGGAGGGCCATTCATGTCGCGCCAATGAGATCTGGCCTCGGATGCGTCGAGCGCATTCTGATGGCCCATCATTTTGAAAATCGCAGGTCTTATGAATTGCTCGAACGAGAGCATCACAGCGGAAGGATTACCCGGCAATCCAAAAATGAGCTTCTTATCTATTGTACCGAATATTGTAGGTTTTCCTCGCTTAACAAATATGCTCGAAAACCTCATGTCTATTCCCAGGGCTGCAAGAGATTTCTGAACCAGATCGTATTTGCCCATGGATAAGCCGCCGGAGGTGATGATGACATCCGCGCTGAGCGCTTCGGAGAGCAGGGACTGCTGTTTTTCCAGATTGTCCGGCGCTATCCCGAGGCAAAGAGGAACGGCTCCGGACTCCGCGACCTGCGCCGCCAGAGTATAGAGATTCGAGCACATGGACTTCCAGGGCGAGGCCGGCTCATGAAAGTCGGTCAACTCGTCGCCGGTCGACAGAATGGCGACGACAGGCTTCTGATGAACATAGACATACGCCCTTCGCACGGTCGCCAACACCCCAACTTCTACAGGGCTTATGACGTCCCCGGCGCGCAGGACCACCTGGCCTTTTCTGAGAGATTCCCCGCGCAAGCGAATGCCGTCGCCGCACCCCGGATCGTAGCCGCACAAGACATAACCGTCAGCTTCCTCGGCATCTTCCAGCTTCACGACGGTATCGGCGCCTTCGGGCACAAACCCTCCGGTCATTATTCGAACCGCTTCGCCATCTCCTATAATTGCCTCATACGGCCTACCAGCTGGCGATTCCCCAACAATTTTAAGGCGAACCGGCTGCAGCCTCGAAGCGCCGTTGAGAGAAGAATGACGCACAGCGTAGCCATCCATCGCGGAGACATTCGAGCCGGGAAAATCCTCGGTAACCACCACATCCTGAGCAAGGACTCTTCTCAGTGAATCGAGAATATGCACGCTTTCGCGCCCCAGGACAGGCGTTGCATCCAGAATCCGCTTCCGCGCCTCATCAAGATCGATCATGCTAAAACCTCATAGAGCTCATTGGACTTCTTGCTGAAACTCTCTTCTTATGAAACTTCCTGACGGCCAAAATGAACTTTCGTTATCTGAAATTAGGGGGCAAGTATTAATTCACGAGCAAAAACACGCCTGGCGGTGAAGAATGCCAACCGGCGCTTTGATTATGCAGATCCTTCAGGCCGCATCAATGCTTGCCCGCTGCAGTTAATAACTACAATATAGCTGCGATGTAGTTATGCCATATCGAGAAGAACGATTTCAATATGTTAATTTTAACCCATACCACGGCGGGCCAAGCTTTGCCCAAAGAGAGATCTTCAGAGGTCAGCAGGAAGGGTTTATTGTTATCAATTTGCTTCTTCACCACTTTTGGCCGAAAAAGGGAGCAGCTCGCGGGCTTTCTTCATAGCTTCTTTCTCCACCTCAGCACACCAGAGAAGATACCTGTCCATAATCATCCTTCCCGATTCCGTGAGCTGGTATCCGTCTCTCTTGCTGCCATTGTGCTCGATGAGCTTGAGCCCCATGATGTCTTCGCTTCTCTTGATCTTTCCCCATGCAGCCCGGTAGGACATGCCCACATCTTCAGCCGCCTTCCTCAGGGATCCAAACTGCTCTATTTTTGATAGTAGAATTGCTCTCCCAAGGCCGAAATACACCCCTTCCGCCGTTTCAAGCCAAAGGCGCACTCTGATCGCAGGAATCTCTTTTTTCATGTTTACGCTCGTCCAAGGGGAATAATCCCGTGAGGATATTCAGGAATTGAGCCGGAAAGCGTCTTTTCCCGCCCCCCGGGCGTCGAGCCGGCTTCGGCTCGCGAATAGGGCATATATGCATATTTTGACATAACGGCGTTAAGTATAAAACCAAAGCTTGCAGAGTCAAGAGAAATCGCCATGAAGCCGCGGCCGCACTTTATTCGTCTTCGTTCTTCTTGAACACTCCAGCCGAGAATGTTATGCTCGCGCATGTTATGCTAAAGTTGATACAATGAGTTATCAGCTCAAGCGATTGGATTTCCTGTATTATCAACATAGAAGAAACCTTTGAAGAAATTAGTGAGGACGATGTGACACGCGCATATATCGGCTTTGACGACACGGACAACCTGGATTCGGATAGGGGAACGGGTAAGCTCGCACGGTGGTTCGAGAGGGAATTGCCGGAAGGATGCGGCGTATGGGGAGTGGTGCGCCAGCAGCTTTTGGTTCATGAAAAAATCCCCTACACTTCGCATAACAGCAGCGCCTGCGTTGTTGTTGAAATGCCGGACTTGGACTTTCTGGACGATCTTGTCTCAAGGGCCGTTATTCATCTTGAACGTTACGCCCTCGAAGGAAGCGACCCGGGTCTTTGCGTCGCCCATGAAGGGAATGCTTCGCTCCCGCGGCTGATTGCGTTTAGCCAAAAATGCGCCAGCCGGGTCCTGACTCAAAAGGATGCTCTGGAAGCCGCGCGCAATCTGCATCTTTCCGGCCACGGCGGCACAAACGACGGCATCATAGGCGCCGCCGCCGCGGTCGGACTCACAGCGCACGGGTGGAGCGGCAGATTCATCGAGCTCGGGAAGCTGCGCGACTTGCCTGAAAGCGTTCGCGTATCTGAGCTTGAAAGGCTGAACATCCTCGCCGTCTCACTGGATCGCGACGGAAAAGCTCCGGCCCCTGAAGATGTGGTGCTGACAAAGGGCTGGCTTCGTCCACGCCTGTGGGGGAACAGGCCCATCCTTCCCGTTATTCCCGACGGGGACGGCGCGTGGGAATCGCTGGGAGGAAAGCGCAGAAAAGGGCATAATGAGAAGCTTATCGCTCTCAATGCTTAATCAGCCTCAAGGCAAATACGCGAGTCGCCGGCGCGGGGCAAAGCAATCAAAACGCTTATAGCGCCATTCCTCTATCGACTCACCCGATGCGAGCGGCAGCCGAATCTATCGCGCCTGGCTGCCGCTCGCTCCCATTCTTCATTTCGAGCGCCGGGCCAAGGCCCTCTCACCATCACAAAAATCATCGGTTGCCATCTCCACAAGTCGCCTTCGGCTCAGATGAGAGGAAGGCGCGCTAGACAATCGCAGGCTTAACCATCCTCCCACCCATAATTCACTACAATGAACCAAGAAGGCCCACCCCAACTTCTACCGCCTCAATACACCTCGCCCGCGCCACACGCTCAACATGTTAGAATTGATAGATTTGATCACCGCTATTAAGCGAAATGCAGATTCTGACATAAATACTTCTTGACATGAGAGCACAATTTGCTATTAGACTTTATTCACTATAATGAAATTTATTCGCAGACCGCATCAATGCGAAGGAAATAAGGAAAACCGAGACAAGCTGAGCAAGCATAAGGAAAATTCATATGCATAAAATGTCATAATTCGCGACCTCTTGGATGGGATTCAGCCTCATCGGGAAAGGGCGGCGCATCCCTTACCAATTTGATTCCAATCCAATAAAGGCGGTTTCTTATCACCATAACCCTTGCACCCCATTGATGAAGGAGAAGGGAAATGCTCTTGCCAAAGTTTGATTTCCATGAACCTGCAACCGTAGCCGAAGCCTGTCAGGTGCTGGCTGAATACGGCGTAAAGGCCAAAGTCCTTGCGGGCGGAACAGACCTTATGGTCAACATGAAGAAGAAGCTCTTGTCCCCGGAACAACTGGTGTCCGTTTCGAGGATCGAGGAGCTCAAAAAACTCGATTCAGCCTCCGGCGCGTTGAGGATCGGCGCAGGCTTCACCGTTGCCGATATCGCTGCCTCGGAAGCGATCGCGAAGAATTGGAGCGCGCTCTGCTCGGGAGCGAAGGCGCTGGGCTCTCCTCTGGTACGCAATCTCGCCACCATTGGCGGAAATCTCGTGACGGCAAGGCCCGCAGCGGATCTCCCCCCGTCCCTGATCTGTTACAGCGCAAAAGTCGTCTTGAAAAAGAAGGGCTCTGAAAGAACCGTCTCCCTGGATTCATTCTTCCGCGGCGCAGGTCTGACAGAGGTCGCGCCCGATGAGATCATGACCGAGATCGTAATCGATGCGCCTCCGCCAAACTCGGGAGCGGGCTACATCAATCTCGGCTCTCGAAGCGCCTGCGACTGCAACCTGGTGAATGTGGGCGCTTTTATCTCATTGGATGGCCCCGGCGGAGCCATCAAGAGCGCCAGAATCGTCATGGGCTGCGTAGGCCCGACACATCTCAGGGCTCCGTCTGCGGAAAAGCTCCTCATTGGCGAAAAGCCCTCGGAAGATCTCTTTGCGAGAGCGGGAGAAGCCGCCAAGCAGGACTGCACGCCGATAGACGATTTCAGAGGCTCTGCCGCCTACAAAAAAGACATGGTGGGCGTGCTGACGAAAAGATCGCTCGCCGCAGCCCTCCAAGAGGCGACGAACCGCTAAAGATCCATTCCCCGTTCTTATAAGCTAAGGAGATTGATTGCCATGAAGAAGCTGATCCAGCTAACGATCAACGATAAAGAATATGAAGTGGCCGTAGCGCCGAATCAAACTCTGGTGGATATGCTCCGGGAGCAACTTAGCCTCACCGGGACCAAGAAGGGATGCGGCGTGGGCGACTGCGGCTCGTGCACCGTCATCATGAACGGCAAAACGGTTAATTCCTGCCTGGTTTTGGCAATGCAGGCGAATGGAGCCAACATCACGACCATTGAAGGTGTGGAGACAGAGAAGGGATTGCACCCGGTTCAGAAGGCGTTCACGGAAAAAGGGGCCATTCAGTGCGGGTTCTGTTCCTCTGGAATGATCCTCTCGGCGAAGAACCTGCTTGACAAGAATCCCAAGCCGACCGAAGGCGAGATCAGAACCGCCATTTCGGGAAATCTCTGCAGGTGCACGGGATACCAGAAGATTGTCGAGGCCGTAAAGTCTGTCACAGAGTAACGCTACCATACCGACGACCCGGTGATGCAATGAAGGAGAAAGACAGATGGACCAACATGACGTGATCAACTCGAGGGCGGTCAGGATCGATTCCCCTGACAAGGCGACAGGGCGAGCCATATTCATAGATGACATGCGTATGCCCGGAATGCTCTACGGCGCAATGTTGCAGAGCCCTCTGGCGCACGCCAGAATTCGAAGCATAGACACATCCGCAGCAGAAAGGCTTCCCGGCGTAAAAGCCGTCGTTACATCCAAAGACGCGGGACTGGTGAAATACGGCGTGAGCCCGGCGCGCTATGACGAAACCGTCTTTTGCCACGACAAGGTAAGACATGTCGGTGACAACGTGGCGGCTGTCGCGGCGATCGATCTCGAGACGGCCATACATGCCCTTTCCCTTATCAAGGTCGACTACGAAGAGCTTCCGACGCTCATTACGATCGAACAGGCCATGGCCGACGGGGCGCCGCTCATTCATGAGGATTATCCGCGCAATATCTGCGCCGAGGTCCATCAGGAGTTCGGCGACGTCGAAGCGGCTTTCAAGGAATGCGATATCATCAAGACGACTTCGTTCGTGAACAAGCGTCAGGACGCAGCCTTCATAGAACCTCAGGGATGCATCGCCTACTATGACCACTTTGGAAGACTGACCCTCTACTCTTCGACCCAGTCGCCCCATTACGTTCAGCGCACCGTTGCGATGGTGCTGGGATTGCCCATCGGCAAGGTGCGAGTGGTAAAGCCATACGTAGGCGCGGGCTTTGGCCCCAAAGCCGCAGCGAACCACCTCGAGCTCGCCGCATGCGTGCTTGCAATGAAAACCGGAAAGCCGGTCAAGATGAACTTCGAGCGGGAGCAGGTCTTCATGCACAGCCGCTCGCGGCATCAGTTCTTCCACAAGATGACCACCGGCGTCAAGAAAGACGGCACGATCCTGGCTCTCGATCATGAATGCTACCTGAACGGCGGCGCCTACTCGAGCTTCGGAATCGCCACGGTCTATTACGCGGGCTCCCTGCTTGGCGGCCCTTACAAGATGCCCAATATGCGATACGACGGATACCGGCTGTTCACCAACCTGCCCGCCTGCGGCGCTCAGCGCGGTCATGGAGGAGTTGCGGCCCGAGCCTGCTGGGAGCAGCAGCTCGATATGATCGCCGAAGAGCTCGGCATGGACCCCATCGAGCTTCGGCTCAAGAACATGATGGTGGCCGGAGATGTCACCTGTAACGAAATGAACATGAGCAGCCTCGGCATGGTCGAAGTCATCGAAGCGGTGCGGGACGGCTCCGGGTGGAACGAGAAGAAAGGCAAGCTCCCCAAAGGCAAGGGAATTGGCGTAGCCTGCGGCTTCTTTGTATCCGGCGCGGGTTATCCCATCTACCGCTCCGACACTTACCACGGCACAATAGTGATCAAGCTCACGGAAGACGGCGGAACGGCCATTGTCTACACGGCGTCTGCGGAAATCGGGCAGGGCTCGGACACTACCTTCGCCATGATCGCCGCGGAAGGGCTGGGCATTCCGCTCGAATGGGTAAGGCTCGAATCGGGCGATACGGACTTTGGAGTCGACCTCGGAGCCTATTCGAGCCGTCAGACGCTCATGACCGGCCAGGCGACCAAGGAAGCCGCCGAGGATGTGAAGCGGCAGGTGCTGGAAGCTCTCTCCAAAGAGCTCAATGTTCCTGTCGAAAACATGGACATTAAGAAGGGCGTGATCGTCTTCAAGGGAGAAAAGCCCGATTTCAGCGCCATGAGAACCCGCTACATCAAAGAGCACCGAGGCTGGACAGACAACCCCAAGCCGGAAGAGGAGCTCTCGTTCAAGGAAGCCTCCCGAATCGCCTTCCTCGCCAAAGGAAGCATCGTGGGAACGGGCAAATACAAGCCGCCGGAGCTTGGAGGCAAGCACAAGGGCGCGGCCGTTGGCACTTCGCCCGCCTACGGATGCTCCGCTCAGGTGGTCGAGCTCAGTGTGGACGAAGAAACCGGCAAGATTCATATTGAAAAAATGACGGACGCACACGACTGCGGAAAAGCCATCAACCGCACCTCTGTGGAGGCTCAGATGCAGGGCTCTCTCTCCATGGGCATTGGCGAGGCGCTGTATGAAGAAGTCAAGTTCAACGACAAGGGGCAGATTCTCAATGCCGACCTGGCGGAGTACAAGATCCCCAGCGCGCTGGATATGCCTGATATTGAAGCCATCATAGTGGAGAGCGCAGAGCCGAACGGGCCGTTCGGGGCGAAAGAGGTCGGGGAAGGCGCCATCATGCCCACCATACCCGCCATTCTGAACGCCGTCTATGACGCCATAGGAGTGAGGATCTTCGAGCTTCCCTTGACCGCTGAAAGAGTGTACACAGCAATTAAGGAATACAAGGAAAAGAACAAAAGCAGTTAAGGCGTTAGGATAGATGTCTCCAGCAGGGAGCCCCGCTCCTTGTTGGAGACAAAGTTTAAGGAGCATGAGTGCAGGCAATGAAAATCATCGCCAACGACCTCGAGATGGAAGCGCCTTCCGGAACGACCGTCGCACAGCTTCTCGACATGCTGGGCGAACCGCCGAGGCCCGACATGATCGTTGAAATCAACCGAAGGTTTATCCACCTCAAAGATTACGCAAGCACTGTTATCAGCGAAGGGGACAAGATTGAAACCATCACCCTCGATTTCGGCGGATAGACGAATCGCTCCTGCAAGGCGCAACTTCAATGCCTGAACGGAGGAGCTCTCGCCGGACCTGATAAAGCGCAAACGCAATGATTGAGCGATCAGCGACAAAGTGAAAGCAGCAATATGACATAAACGAGAAAAGCGCGATGACAGACGATGAAATAACGAGATACAAACGGCAGATGCAGTTGCCCGGCGTTGGAGAAGAAGGGCAGGTCAAGCTTCTGCAGGCAAAGGTCCTCATCGTGGGCGCGGGAGGCCTCGGCAGCCCGATCGCCGTTTACCTCGCAGCGGCAGGCGTAGGAACCCTTGGCATCGTCGACTACGACATCGTCTCCCTAAGCAACATCCACAGGCAGGTGCTTTATGGAACCTCTGATGTGGGCAGCCCCAAAACCGAAGCGGCGATGGAAATGCTGCGCCGAATCAATCCCTATGTGACCGTCATCGCCTATCAAGAGAAGCTCACCCCCGGAAACGCGCTGAAGCTTATTGAAGCCTACGATATCGTCGTCGATGGATCAGACAATTTCGAAACCAAATTTCTCCTGAATGACGCAGCTTTTTTTGCAGGCAAGCCTTATGTGTTTGGAGGGGCAGTCGGCTTTGGAGGCCAGAGCAGCGTCTTTTTTCCCAAGAAGGGCGGGCCGTGCCTTCGCTGCATGTTCCCCGAGATTCCGTCTTCCAGCGAGATGGCTGCGCCAGGAGGGGTCCCCGTGCTCGGGACGGTTCCCGGGCAAATCGGCTTGATTCAGGCGGGAGAAGTTCTCAAGCTGATTCTGGGAATCGGAAAACCGCTTATTGGACGCTTTCTTGTTTACAATTACCTGGAGTCCGATTTCAGAGCCGTTACCGTCAATAGGGACGCAGCCTGCCCACTCTGCGGCGAGAACCCGAGGATCGCCTGCTTGTCGGGAAGCCGCTCAAGCCAAGCCGACAACGCCCAATAAGGCATCAATAGACGGCTCAAGATCTTTCCCGCAATTACTACTCATCAAGCGGCTCCTCTCGCTCAATGGTTGGCATATCGCGGTATTGTTTAACAAAGGCGCTAAGCGTTTCCGCCTGCTTCTCCATATAGTCGACCCAGATGGCAAGCATTTCCTTGCCTTCCTGCGTCAGACGGTAAGTCCTTTTGGCTGGCCCGGCGCCCTCCGTCTCCCACTCGGACGAAACCAGACCGTCCTCCTCTAATTGGCGCAAATGCCGGTAAATCATTCCAGGCGGCGCCTGACCTTCCACAAAACCATACCTCTGGATGCTTTGGATCAGTTCATATCCGTAAGAAGGCTTCAGATAGAGTCCGAGCAATATAGAAGGCTGCATGTAGCGCTCTCGCTTGCCCTGCTGCGGTTTCGCTTTTTGATTTTTTCTTTCCGACATATCTTTTATTGACCTATATCCTTGAAGGATATATATTCAAAACGAATGCGGGCGCGTTCCGCCCTGCTTTGATCCACCATCAGCAATCGTAAAGGAGGAAGCCATGCCCACTATTTTTGTTCGTGAGAGGCGCAAAATCGAACCCGGCGAAAAGAAGCCGCGCTACCGCGTCGTCGCCGTCCATGACCTCAATCTTAAAATATATGTAGAGCACGTCCGTAAAAAAGAGTTGGAGGAGCTCGCCAAAATCACGGGGGCCGACATCGTTTTCCTCAAGAGCGGCAAAGACGAGAAGGAGAATAAGAAGCAGGCGACAGAAAGCGGCGAGCAGACCGAGTAGGCCGCCTGCTTCAGATTGATCCTCCCGCAATAGCCAACCGGCGCGCTACTCCTCTTTGTAGATTATGGTGCCCACATGCTTGCCGGCCAGGGCAGCGAGGATATGCTCCGGATGATTCAACGCATCGATGATCTGGAGCTCCTTGAGGCACTTTGCTCGCTGGAGCAGGGTTAGAATGGGCCTCTCAATGATGAGATCGTCAAGGTCCAGCTCAAGGAGCTCCTTTGCTGAAATCCGATCGTAGAACCGTAAATTCTTGCGCTCCGCTTCGGCGACTTTTTTGGGATCGTTGCTAAAAAGCCCTCTTTCGTCTTTGAGATAGATGAGTGAGCGAGCGCCAATGTTCTCAGCCAGCAGAAACGCTCCACAGTCCGTTCGATGTGGCGGAATGGAGCCGTATTCGGCGGGATGCTCAAAAAAGCCATAGGGCGGAATGCCGTAAGTGATGGGAAGATAGCCTAGCCGGCAAAACATGGTGAGCTGCTCGAGGTTATCTCCATGACCGATTTTGACTCCGCCATGCTTGTTTAAGAGAACGCTCATTATCTCGGCATTCTGCCAGGACACCTTATCTCCGAGCTTTGAAAGCACGCCGGTGGGCATGCCAAGATCCAGTCCGATATTGTAAACATGCCTTGCGCGGGTCCCTCCGCCAGTCATCAAAATAATCTTGTATTCATCCTTCGCCTGAACCAGCACATCAACGATCGGCAAAACCGCTTTCGCTCCCCGGTCGATAATGCTCTGCCCTCCGATCTTGATGACATTGACGTCGGGCTGCATGCGAAAATACTCTTTGGCCTCGGTACTCTTCAGAAATTCTTTACTCACCAGGGATTCGCCCATTAGCGGGGATTCGATGTGGAGCCTGCCTTTGTCACTTTCTTCTTTCACAAGTTTCGACATATTTCTCCTCGTTCATTTTACCCGCCCCCGACTACAAGCCGCCAGCAGGTTCATGCTTTCTTTAGTCAATGATATCGTTACGGGAAAGCAGCTTGACCGCGAATGATCATGATGATATGAGGCGGGCGCTGCAAAGTCAAGCAAGCTCAGAAGAGATCCACGCAATCGAAGATTTCCTCTCATGCCGGGGCCGCCTGTCAGAACTGTCCACGATTCAGATAATCCCCCAACGATTCTATGACTTCTCGCTCAGAAAGCACGGTAAATTTGTTCTCATTCAGAAATGACTATGTGTACGGGATCTTAGGCCCTGCACTTCGCTCCCAAATGCTTTGCGTGAAAGCCCTTGTAAGGGCGAAATACCATAGCCCGGGGCAACGCCCCGGGAATAGATTCCGCCATATTCTCCAAGCCCTGTAAGGGCGAGATAACTACTTTCCGGATATTCCGCCCCTTCAGGGCTCTGGGGAGGTTGCGAGGCTCCCGGACCCAGGGCGATGCCCTGGGCTATGGTATTTCGCCCTTTCAGGGCTGGCTCCAACGCAGAATCGATTGGAATAAAGGCTAACGCGGCGTTACGATTGTTCAATCATCGTAGAACAAGTTAGCCCTGGTTCAGAAAGCTGTTGACAGGAGAAATCCTGGAAGCTACTTTACAGCTGCATTATAGCTTGACCTGCAAATCCATTCCGCTTCTGCTGGCAGGGAGATTCCAGTCGCAAAGTCAGCTTACTGGCGTGGGCTTCCAAGGAGCCGCAAGCTTAGCGAATTCAAGCCTTGGTTTATGATGCTATTCTTGGAAATTCTCCTTCGGCGCCGCCGGAAATAATCGCTGAATCCCCCCGGCATTTTCTCTAAAATCATCAAGACGACTTAGAGCTTGCCCCACAAGATTTCAAAAGGAGAAGAAAAATGGTAATCACGGTGCCCGGCAAAATTCAGACATGGCAGATGGTGCAGCCGACCACGAAGAACAAGGAAACGGGAGAGAAGAT
>CAZOEL010000119.1:0-13904 GCA_964578835.1 uncultured Syntrophobacteraceae bacterium
GGGTATAAGATCCCGTACACATGGTCATTTCTGAATGAGAACAAATTTACCGTGCATTTCAGTCTCCTGAGGTCACGATCTTGTCGAATCTTTGGAGCTTCATCTCAAGCGCTCATCGATATTCTGGATAGCTAATGAGACGCGGCCGGTAAACCTTTAGGGTTGCAATGGCTGGCTTCTGCTCCTATTTTGAGGTAGTGACTTCCCGGTAATCATATCGCAACCTCTTTGAGTGGAATAGAAAACCATGCTGCCGGCGTCAACGGAGCGAGTGCCTGGCCATACGGATCCAGCAGTCAACGAGAAGATACAGCAAGAGATTGCGCAGAGTGTAATACGCCATTGGGCGAACGGGCGAGAGTCCATCAACCGGCGCCTGGAAGAGCTTGACCGGGAGTGGGACATTGAGAGAGCAATTGAAGCAGGCGCTGCCGCCATATTGATTGCAGGCCTTGGACTTGGAGCTTTTGTGAGCGAGATCTGGCTTGTCTTGCCCGCATTGGTCGCCTCCTTTCTGCTGCTGCACGCACTGCAAGGATGCCGCCTATCGGTTTCTTTGCTTAGAAAACTTGGGTTTCGCGCCACTCATGAGATCGACTACGAAAGGTACGCCCTCAAAGCCTTGCGTGGCGATTTCAAGGATGCTCCCGCCGAGACAGAGCCCTACGATGGGGTGAAAGCCGCAAAGCTGGCGCAGTCTGTGCGGAGTTGATTGGCAACTTCTGCTTATTCTGTATGTCTCTTTGTTGAACAGCAGAATCGTCAAGGACGCTATCTAAAGCATTTTTCAGGAGTCGCCCGATGGATTCCCTTCCACACTGTCTGCTCCTCCCCATCGACGGCGCGGAGGAAGCTCTCAGGCCGGTCGATTTTCTTGGCCGTCTCTATCCCGATCCAAGCTGCATCAATGTGATAGTCTCCTATTTCACTCCGTCTCTCCCGCCAATATACAAGGAAAGAGCCGAGTCGAAGGCCTTGAGAAAGAAGAAAGAGGAGGTTCTGGCCTTCAGACGACTTGACGCGCGGGCCGTTCTGGATCGAGCAAGAAAGGCGCTCCTCTCCGCCGGATTTTTAGAGGAAAACATTCAGGAGCATATCGAGGAAAGGGGGCTGGCCGTCGCCTATCAGGCATGCCGCCTTGCGGATATAAAGAGAGTTGACGCCGTCGTTGTGCAGAGGCGGACCAGCAGCATCCTGGAAGGCTTCCTGAAAGCCGATCCCATTCCCGCCCTGCTGCATCATTGCATCGTGAGCCCCATCTGGATAACCAGCGGCAGCATAGACACATCCCGCGCCGCCGTCTGTCTCCTGGATGAGGCCGCCTCTATCCGGGCCGCCGACCATTTGGGCTTCATGCTTTCACGGACTGCAACCGATATCGAAATATTGCACGCAAGCAGTTCTGTGACCTTCCCCATATCGAGCCCCGCCTTCGACCAAAACAAAGAGTTGATCACCTGGCTGCTCACTTCAGAGGGAATGCAGATGCGCCCCTTTCTTGCGGAGGCGCGTCTCGCGCTTGAAAAAGCCGGCGTCGGCAGACGCCGCATTGGGATGACGATCCTGCCAAACAAAGGCAATACGGCTCAGGACATTCTTACCCACTGTCGAGCGAATGGTATCGGCATAATCGCCCTTGGACATTCCAATCCATCAGGAATAATGGGATTTCTTGCTGGCTCGGTCACCCGAAAGGTGCTGGCCGAGGTCAAGGATATGGCCGTATGGGTAGTTCAATAGGCGGGGATAATCACCGTTGTTTTCTATAGGGCTGAGAGCGAGACTTCTCCCGAAGATTGCGCGAGAACCAACCGAGAACCTTCCAGCGGCGAATCCAGGTCGAACAAGAGCGCTCTCAACCTTTCAGCCGTCTGTCCGACATTGAAGGAAGGCGCGTTTCCCACATGCTGCCATAAACGCCCCGATTTCATCGGCGATTCGTGGATATGGCCGTGGAAAGATGCAATGAGTCGCCCGGTTGCGCTCCAGCGTTCGATAAATCTTCGCACCGCGAGACTTCCCACGTGGAGGCCGGTCCCGGTGAGATCGAGGCTCGTATCCCTCGGAGGAGCATGACTTACGAAAAGAAACGAGCAGTCTTTCCATTCCGCGCTTTCCAACACTGCGGAAAGCTCAAGCAGATCGTCTTCGATGAAGCCTCCTGAAAGCTCCAGCTTGTACGGCTCCTCAACGCCTGAAACGGTAACGGAGCCCGACCTTTTGACGCCCGGATCGGACAGCCCGTCCCGATCTTTGCAGTCGGGCTTTTCATTGTCTTTGATCCCGAAAGGCGTGGGGTTGACCTTCATATACCCCGCAACAGCGAGCCCTTCTCCTATCTTCGCCACCCGCATGTGCAAGAGGTGAAGCTCCTTTCCGTCCTTTTCCTCCAATAGAAATCTCGCCGCAGCGATATCGTCGTTGCCAAGATCAAGAAGTACTGGAATGGTTGAATGCTCCTGGCGGAATTTTCCGATGCGGGGAAGCAGTCTCTCCTTGAGCCAGAGCTTGTGGGATTCGATGGAGTCGCCGATCGAGCCTTTCCAGTTGGGGTTGATATCGCCGCCGATAATAACGGCTGCGGGCTGGAGCGTAGCGGCGGCCTTCAAAAGCCGGTCAAGGTGAGCCGGATAGACGTGGGTATCCGATGTGTAGAGAATTTTCATGCGAGAAGCTCTCCAATGGCGACGATTCAGTCGGCGGCGGCTCAAAAGCCTGCGCCGCCGACAAAAGGATTGAATCTTGTCTATCTTCGTGGAAGGCTGTGGAGCATTCTTGAAACTTCGGTGTCGATCGCATATCGCACATCAGGAGGCGCAACGCGGGAGAGATCCACCACCGTGCTCTGGTGGCCGTTGTAACCGCCTCGGAAGCTGGTCAGGTTGACGTCGATCCGCACAAGGGGCGTGTCCGCAGGCGAGACCATGCCCAAAGCGCCTCCGCTTGCGGCGCCGATTGCGGCCCCGACTCCGGGGTCGCCGGCGGCAGCTCCGATGACTGCGCCCGCTGCAGCGCCAAACAATGCCCCGCCAAGGAAATTCGCACCCCTCACCTCGGGATTGTCCCTCGATCCGGCGGAAAAGATGACATCCACGGCAAAATCCGCGTCCCTCTGCCGCCGCACCATGTCATACCCTTTGGCGTAGAGGCGGTCAACCGTCAGAGGAAGATAGCCAAGCCCGAAAGGCGTGCGATCGTCTACGTCCAGGACGTAGGTGACGTCGTTCGGTCCAAGGGTGAAACGCTCTTGAGCTTCCCCCCCCGGCTGATCGTAAACGGTCCCATAGTAAGGGCTTGCCGGAGGCCCAACGGCGCAGCCTCCCAGAAAACCTACAAGGAAGAGGATACCGAT
This sequence comes from uncultured Syntrophobacteraceae bacterium, assembly GCA_964578835.1. Taxonomy (GTDB): domain Bacteria; phylum Desulfobacterota; class Syntrophobacteria; order Syntrophobacterales; family Syntrophobacteraceae; genus CAZOEL01. The sequence continues at coordinate 3,353 of CAZOEL010000119.1, forward strand.
GACAGTGCATAATTTGGCTTGGATCTTCATACCGTTCTCCATCTTTTAATACTTGCATATTCTACAAAAACGAAATCTAACCGAGAATATGGTAGCACAAACACCCATTCCAGAAAAGCTGGATCTATGCGCGCGCCTTCAACCTGTAAACGGTGGTCTTCTGCCTGTATTTCCCGTCGATATCCACATCGGCCGGCGCTTGATAAGAGCCGAGCATCGCAAGGCTCACCTCCGCGAGATTCCCTCTCGAGGGATCCCCGAGAATGACGTCCACTCCCCGTTCCGCCAGAGCTCCAAGCCACGATATTACCCTACGGGAAAAGTCCGGATCATAGAACATGTCTCCCGCCATCACCAGATCGAAGCCCGCCAGCGAATCGCCCACTAGATCTCGCGTTGTGGCTTCCACCGCAACATTGTTCAAGAGCGCATTGAGCGCAACCGCTTCCTCGGCCATCGGATCTATATCCGCAGCCAGAGCGGAAGATGCTCCGCATTTCATGGCGGCAATGGCGCCCACGCCGCAGCCCGAGCCAAAATCGAGGATGCGCTTGCCGGCGACTTCTTCAGGATGATCGAGAATATAGCGAGCCAAAGCCTGCCCCCCTGCCCAGCAGAATCCCCAGTAAGGCTCGGCCATTGGGATCTTCTCGAGGTCCTTCTCGGTTGCATACCAGAGCGGACAGGCGTCTGTTATGAGATAAAGCGGTATTTCAGGGCACAGGGGCGGCGCCGTAATGCGTGTGTTTTCCAGTATGAAGCTTCTTCTTTCCATCGATTCGCAGCACTCTGTCTTATTCTGCGTCACTATTGCCTTCGAGATTAGAAGCTGCCTTCTTGTTTCCCAGCCCATCGACGCCCGCAATGAGGAGAAGCCCGCTGACAAACAAGGCGCTCGATGCGGATGCGGGATTATTGGGAATTTCAAAAAAACCGATGCAGCCAAGAACAAGACCGGTCACAATCTCTATTATAGCCAACATATCATCCTCCTGCTCTGTCGATGGCAATAGGCGAAGCAAGAGCCATGCCACCGGCCCCAAAACAGGAAAGCGCCTACCAGTCAAGGCATCAGGGCTGCCTTCATAGCAGTCTCTCCTGATGGAGTGGAGGGCGCCATGACGATATATCGCAAAATTAACAGCGTCCCTTCATGGATTCAAGCACTTCTTTGAAGACCGGAATCCGTCTCATCTTCATGTTCGAACAATTTTGCGCATACCTTTTTCTGCCATTTCCGATAAAGTACGCCCGCGCCTTCAACAGAGTGCAAGAATCCCACGGAATTGTTATGACATAAAAGAGATGATTCGCGTTTGGCGCAGCCGTCTGCAGGACTGCGGCGGTCCTGGAACGTTAACCGGTGAGGAAAGTCGAAAGATGAAAAGAAGAATGCCTGCGGAATGGGAGGAACAGGAGGCCATACTCCTTGGCTGGCCTCATGAAAAAAGCGATTGGCTGCCCCAGCTGGATATTGTGGAGCCGGTTTTTATCGAGATCGCCAAGGCCATAAGCCGTTTTGAACGTGTAATCATTGCTGCGCCCAATGCCTGCGCCGTCGAGGGCAAGCTTCGCTCGGCAAAGCTTGAAATGGAGCGCATAGACATTTATGAGATGGATACAAACGATACCTGGGCGAGGGATTTTGGCCCGATCGCCGTGTTTGAGAATGAGCGCCCGATCCTGCTCGATTTCGGGTTCAACGGCTGGGGGCTCAAGTATCCCGCCAATTTCGATAACCTCATTTCACGCAAGCTTCATAAAGCCGGAGCCTTCGGGCGCACAGAGATGAAGACCGTGGGAATGATCCTCGAGGGCGGCAGCATCGAAAGCGACGGCAACGGAGCCATACTCGCTACCTCCCGATGCCTGCTCGATCCCAACCGGAATCCGCATCTCACGAGAGAAGGAATCGAAGAGGCGCTGTCGCCACTTTTGGGAGCGAATCGTTTTTTGTGGCTCGAGAAAGGCGCTCTCGTTGGCGATGACACCGACTCCCACATAGATACGCTGGCAAGGTTCGCTCCCGATGACACGATTTTGCACGTTTCCTGTGACGATCCGGATGACGAGCAGTTCGAGCCGATAGGCGCCATGGTTGAGGAGCTGAAGGACTTCAGAACGAAAACGGACGAGCGATACAGGCTCCTGGCGCTGCCGCAGCCGGCCCCCTGCTTTGATGAGCAGGGAGACAGGCTTCCCGCCACGTACGCGAATTTTTTGATCGTCAACCAGGTGGTTCTAGTCCCCACGTACCGGGACAAAAACGATGCGACGGCTCTCAGTTCTATAGGGAAGGCATTCCCGAACCGGGAAATCATCGGCATAGACTGTCTGCCGCTCGTCCTGCAGCATGGCTCGCTGCATTGCATCACCATGCAGATACCGAAAGGAGCATTGGAATGAATCAGCTTGTGGTAGGACTGGTGCAACATTCCTGTACCGAAGAGAGGGAACGAAACCTACAGAAGAGCAGCGATGGAATCCGAAAAGCCGCCGGCAAGGGCGCAAAACTGATCGTGTTGCAGGAGCTCCATGCCGGCCTCTATTTCTGTCAGAAGGAAGACCCGAGCTGTTTCGACTCGGCGGAGTCCATACCGGGACCGTCTACGGAGACTTTGGGAGCCCTTGCAAGAGAGCTCGAGGTGGTGATTGTCGCATCGCTCTTTGAACGCCGCGCAGCCGGGATATACCACAACACGGCGGTAGTCCTCGAAAAGAACGGGGCCATTGCAGGCGTTTATCGAAAGATGCACATTCCCGACGATCCCGGCTATTATGAAAAGTATTACTTCACTCCCGGCGACCTCGGCTTCCAGCCAATAGCGACCTCGGCCGGAAAGCTCGGAATCCTGGTCTGCTGGGATCAATGGTTTCCTGAAGCGGCAAGGCTTATGGCGCTGGCCGGAGCGGAGATGCTGATATACCCGACTGCCATAGGCTGGGACCCGAAGGAGGACTCCGACGAGCGAGCGCGACAGCTCGAGGCCTGGATCACCATCCAGCGTTCTCACGCAATAGCCAACGGCATACCGGTTGTAACGGTCAACAGGGTTGGATTCGAGCCCGAGGCCGGCTCAGGAGGAGATGGTCAGCTCTTCTGGGGGAACAGTTTTGTTGCGGGACCGCAAGGGGAAATATTGGCATCGGCGAGCAACGAGCAGGAAGAAGTAGTGACTGCGGCAGTGGACCTGCGGCGCAGTGAAGCCGTCCGTAGAAGCTGGCCTTTTCTGCGGGACCGACGCATCGAGTTCTACCACGATCTGATAAAACGCTATCGCGACTGAGCTCCGCTCCGCGGGAGCGTTGAACGTTATGAGCAAAACGCCATCAAGCGATTTTTCCATGGTAGGAGCGGCGTCCCGCCGCTCCTGGGCTGATAGAAATCAGGGCGAGAATTCCCTGAAATGGACCATCACTTTCTTCAGGCTTTTGTGCATTATCGCCCTTCAAGCCCCGAAGGGGCGGAATATCATAGCCCAGGGCAACGCCCTGGGTATGGTGGCATCCCAATTGAACGTGAAGCCCTGAAAGGGCGCAATAACCAAATTGATTGGCTATTCCGCCCCTTCAGGGCTCGAAGGGTGTTGTGTGAAACTTCTACCCAGGGCGATGCCCTGGGCTATGGTATTGCGCCCCTTCAGGGCTCAAGAACTGGAAGGAAAAGATGTTTCCGCCTTGTCTTATTTTCATCATCCCACGCCGCTCCTACGCTAACGCGCATGCATCTATCGAAGGGGCTTCGCTCAGGCTTTCTGATCAACGATAATTGTCAAACCAGGCGCAGTATTCCTCCAACAGACCTTTGTTCTTGGAGCTTTCATCGACAGCCCCGAGATCCGACAACGGCAGCTCAAATTCCTTCTTATCGGAGGTTCGAACGACTCGGGCGAAAATGCCGTCGGCAGCTTCGCAATCTTCATCAAAGCCCAGGAGCTCGAGCTCTTCAGTCCATGAAGGCTTTTTCTCCTTGAGCTTCTTATATTCCTCCAAATCCCGCAAGCCCCAGGCGTAGAGCTTTTCCCAATCATAAGCTCTGCGCCCCGTCACCATGCAGGGAAGCTCCATGGCGCCTTGCAGATAGTCAAGATATTTCTTCACATTGGCGTCGCTGACCAAAACATCCTCTTCAGCAGATACGCCCAGGATCGTCAAGATCCTTTGAAGCTTCTCATCGACGGGCGGAGCTTCTTCCACAGGCTCCGCCTGTTCTGAAGGCGCTTGAGGGGCTTCTTCCGCAAGCAACGGCTGCTCCTGGAAGTCTCCCGCCAACTCCTCGGGCGCTGCTACCGGCTCTGCTTCGACAGAAGGCTGCTCTTCCAAAGCTTCCGGCTTCTTTTCATCAACAGGAGCGGGCTCCTCGATTTTCGCTTCTTCAGGAATCTCTACAGCAGCCTCAGCCGCCTCGGGAGCTTCAACGACGGGAGCTTCCATATCGGGTTGAGATTCTTCAGGCTCGGACTCCGGGGTTTTCTCGACCGCAGGAGCTGCAGCCTTTTCTTCCTCGACAACCGGGGGTTGAACGGTCTCGGGCTGTGACTCCGCTACGGGCTCTGGAGAGATCTCGGCCTCCTCTTGCTCGCTTTGGGCGGGAGGCGGAGCTTCTTCCTGCTCTTGGGGAGCCGTCGGAATCACTTCAGGAGCTTCAGCAGCCGCACTCTCTTCCAGTATGGCGCCGGGCTCTTCGAGATTCTCCTGAGATTCTACCTGAGCATCTTTTTTTCCGGCCTTCTTGGTTGTAGCAGCGGTCTCTTGCTTCTTGGTTTTCTTGGTCTTGGTCTTCTTTACCATTTATTCATCCTCTCACTCAAATTCCCGTACAAAAGCTTCAACCGAAGAGCATATTCTCCCGTGACCGTCGGTCACCCGTTTGCGTTTGGTTACCATACGATTTTCCTATGGTTTTGATCAAGCTTAAAAAGACGTTCATCTTCTTTGGAAGATCATTCCTTCTTTTGCTCCGCGCTTTGTCCGGCGTCAGGATTCTGGACCGTCTCGGACGTGGGCTTCTCTCCCTTGTAGTAATCCGGCTCCTTCATGAGCCTTTCCGCAATGGAATTGAGCATTCGGACGTGAGGTTTTCACCCGTTCACGGTATGCCTTCGGACTCGATTCAATCCAAGGACCAAGGAGATTTCGGCGCGTCCCCGATGTTGATCACCCCGATTTGATTGCCCATTCGAGTTTGAACAGCCGGGGAAATCATCCCCTTTGAAAAAAGCAGGATATTCAAAGAGCCGCCGAAAAAGAAATTGCCGAATTTGGTTCTGCCCTTCTGCGCCTTTCCTCCGACATTGAAGCAGTTCACATGCTCGGTTTGCTCGCTGTCGCAGGTATTCAGCACTACCGATCCCACAGAGTCCAGACCGACGGGAATGGAGGCGACATAGCCGGTAAGCTTCTCCGGTTTCTTACCGGGCATGTTCTCATATTCCACCTTCGTGATGATTACGCCGCGCTGGAAAGCTTGAAACTGGCTAAAGTCCGTGCCCGGCCGTCCCACGTTGCCGTCAAGCGGCGCCCAGTTTGGAAAGTCTGGATACCCGAATGTGCCGGGCGTTCCAGGGGAGCCCGTCTTGACCACCTCTGCATGGATGACCGTTCCGTCGACCGGCGAATGAAAGTGGTGATAGGTGTTCGGCATCAACACGCAGGTAAGGCCGCTTCCGTCAACGAATTTCTCCTTGATCTCGTCCGGCGCCGTCCCGAGTAAATCGTCTACCGAAATCGGAATGCTCTTCACATCGAGCACAGTATTGAGCTGAAGAGGGTTTTCGAGGTATTTGCGCTGGTAGCCGACTCCGGACTTCACGACTTGCAGCAAAGGGTTCATGATGCAGTCTGTGGGAGAAACGATGACATAGTCTCTGTCGGGCATGGTAACCGGACGGCTGGGGTAAGAACCGTCTTTATCGCTTTTCAAATTTCGCGCAAAGAAATCGTTCCAGCTTCCATAATCCGCAGCCCTTGTTTTTTCGTAGTCCTCGATCTCAATGCGCGGGTCTTGAATCCATTCATAGACGCGCTTTGCAGATTCTTTGCCGTTCATATAGTTGAAGTACTCGCGCTGCCATTTGGAAAGAAAGGTCGGCCCCGTCTTCAGCTCCCGCCCCGGCGCGGAAGGATCGCGGCCCTGAACAAAATCCTGACCCGCGGGATTCTGATAGTACAACCATGAAAAGTACAAAATGGGGTCAAGAGCATTGTCCGAACCTCCCTCGATCTCCGGAAGGTCCGTACACCAATGTTCGAAGATATCGAGCATCTTCAAGTATGCGCCTTTCCCACCGCCCTCGGTCTTCCAGGGATTTTCCCGGGATCTATTGTAGGAATAGCCCGCCGGGAGATCTTGCAAACCGGCATGAACCTTATCGAAAGCGTCTCTTGTGGCCTTATCCGCATCATATTGAGCTTTCAAGTATTCTAATGAAGCGCCACAAGGCGATTCCTGCGCCATGACCCGCCACGGAAAAAATAACGACAAAGCAAGAACACCTAATGAAACAGCACAAAACGATATTGCTCCGGCTTTCATGATTCTTGTCCTCCCTACGGTAAACGGATCACGCACCAAGGCGGTTCGGCAGATCGCTTCGGCATACTTTAGAATCCCACCTCACGACGCCCTTGTCCTTCTCCTAATCTTCGGCTCGCAAACATCTGTTGCGAGGACTTCCACCTCGCTGGCTCCGCGCCACGACTGGCGCACACATGGGCCTAAGCGGCGGCCCCTACCGGGATCGTCTCCCTCCTCTTCATTCTTATACCGGGGGTATCGCGTGCTCACCCCTCGGCTAATGGCTGCAAGCCCTCCGTACTCACTGACCACCGTCGTCGCAAAAGAGCCGCGCCCAACTTGATGTCGAGCATATTAGATGGACCCTCCCCGCGCTCAAGTTTATCAGCGAGAATACGAAGCGCCAATGCCTGTGCTTTGCTGATGGCCTCCTGGGATATCTCTCCGTAGGAGAGAGTCCCTGGAAGCTCCAACACTTCAGCTAGCCGGCGCCCGTCGTCCTCTTGTTCGTATTCAATGGTGAATGTCATGCATTCAATCCTGCATGAATTTTCAGTATGAGATAAACCGCCTCTGTTTGATCTCATTGTAGTACAGAGGTCGTAGGCGCGCACGCGCATAACACTTGTTTTCCGTGATCTTTGTCAAAGAGCCTACCCCAGGTTTGGACTCTCGGTCTTTCCGGATTCCAAACAGAAAAACTCTTCACTTTTTACAACACCGAGATCATCCACAAGATAAGATTTGACAGATTAGAACATTTGTTCTATTTTTTGGATCATATGATCCTGGCGCTGCAGTCGGCAGTCTATAGCCATCTTACAAAGGGAGCCTCATGAAAGCGCATCTGCTCTGGGATGAAGGGACTAAGAAACGGTTAATCGAAGCGGCGGGTGAGGTGTTTGCCCAGCGTGGCTTCAAAGCCACCACTATTCGAGCGGTTTGCAGGCAAGCCAACGCCAGCGTCAGCGCCGTCCACTACCATTTTGGCGATAAGGAAGGGCTGTATGATGCCGTATTCCAATACTCCCACCGATGGGCAGTGGAGAAGTACCCACATGACTGGGGCCTTGGGACAGAAGCGACAGCGGAAGAGCGTCTTCAGGCTTTCATTCGTTCCTTCCTTCTACGGGGGCTTGGCGACGGGTTTCCGGCCTGGCACGGCAGGCTATTAGCGCAGGAAACTGCAAATCCGAGTGGGGTGCTGAGCAAGGTTGCAGAAACGATCATTCGGCCGATGGATGAGTACCTGGAAGGAATCATCGGAGAGCTTTTCCGCAAGGAAGACCCTACACTGGAGCCAGAGACCCATTCCGTTCTGCTGTGCAGAATGAACGTGGTCGGGCAGTGCATTTTTCAGCTTCATGCCAGGCAGTTCATGCAATCTGCCGGTGATAGTAGCCTGGACCGTCCTCAGATCATAGCTCTAGCTGATCAGATCACCCGCTTTTCCCTCGGCGGCATCCGAACGATTGCCATGGCGCGGATAGGCTCCGGAGCAAAGCCACACACCGAGGGGATGCATGAATAACCCACCAAGCGCAGCCACTCTTCCATCGGCGATCCCATGGCTACCATTGGTCGTGTTGACCTTGATTATGACGGGTTGCATCTCCGTGGGCCCGGACTATGTCCACCCCGAAATCCCGGTGTACAAGGAATGGAATACCCAGCTTCAGGGTAATCCAGCCAACAGTGAAATAGTTTTTCAGAACTTGGCGGTTTGGTGGACGACGCTCGACGATCCCATCTTGTCGGCATTGATCGATCGTGCCGTGAAGGGCAACCTCGATCTGCAGCGAGCCCGGGCTCAGATTAGAGAGGCTCGGGCACTTCGGGGAATTGCCGTAGCCGGCTTCCTGCCTGCGCTCGAAGGAGGGGCGTCGGCCACTTCGACGCGAACGAGCAAGGATACGGGGAATGGGAAGACCAGCGAACTTTATTCAACAAATTTCGATGCCTCCTGGGAACTGGACCTGTTTGGCGGCGTCCGTCGTTCCGTTGAGGCTGCACAAGGAAATCTTCAGGCGAACGAGGAGAATTTGCGAGATGTTCTGGTCTCGCTGCTTGCCGAAGTAGCTCTGAACTATCTCGATGTCCGGACGAGTCAAGAGCGCCTCCATGTTGCGGAAGTCAACCTGGAGTCCCAGAACGAGACCTACCAGTTGGCGCAGTGGCGGTATCAAGCTGGCTTGAGCGATGAGCTCGCGGTACAGCAGGCTCGCTACAACCTTGAGAATACGCGTTCCCAAATCCCTGTTCTTCGCACGAGCCTCGAGGAGGCCATGAACCGTGTGGCGGTGCTCCTTGGGGAGCAACCGGGGAAGGTTTATAAGAAGCTCGAGCCGCGCAGACCCATCCCAGTCCCGCCCCTTGAGGTTGCGGTAGGCGCGCCGGCTGATCTCTTGCGTCGCAGGCCTGACGTGCGGAAAGCCGAACGGGAGCTGGCAGCCCAGACGGCCAGGATTGGCGTGGCTACGGCCGAGCTCTATCCCAAGCTGACTTTAAATGGCTCTATTGGGCTGGAAACCCTTTCCCTAAGCAATCCATCCAGCGGACTGGCGACCCTCTCAGGAGGACCTCGGATCAGCTGGGCGATCTTCAAAGGGGGCGCAATTCGCCAGAATATCGAGGCTCAATTCGCCATTCAGGAACAGGCGCTGGTCCATTACGAAAGCGCCATCCTCAGTGCCCTGGAGGAGGTGGAGAATGCGCTCGTTGCCTACGTTGAGGTTCAACAGAGAAGGCAGTCTTTAAGTGAAGCGACGCAGGCGGCTCAACAGGCTGCGGAGCTCGCCCGTCAAAAGTATGAGGCGGGCCTGACAGATTTTACGGTCGTCCTGGATGCTCAGCGGTCCTTGCTCTCCTTCCAGGAGCAGTTGGCCATAAGCAACGGGAATGTAACCTCAAACCTGGTGCATTTGTACAAGGCTCTAGGGGGTGGGTGGACACCGGAGGAATAGATGAAGGCAATGGAAAGCGAAGCGACTGATATTGCCAGGGCATTGGGCCTTGATGGAGCTTCGGGCAACGGAAAACGTTTAAAGCGATGGCTTCTTGCAGCACTTCTGCTTGCGGGAACAGCGGGCATGGCTTTTGTCTTTCGGAGCTGCTCCGATTCGTCTTCAGCCCTGCACTACAAGACCCAGGAAGTGAAACTTGGTGATCTCACGGTCATCGTCACGGCCACGGGGACCCTTGAAGCAACCAATCAGGTGGATGTGAGCAGCGAGCTTTCGGGCATCATCAAGACCATCGATGTCGATTACAACAGCAAAGTGAAAGTCGGGCAGATCCTGGCAAAGCTGGACACCTCCAAGCTCGACGCCCAGGTGACGCAATCCAAGGCCACTCTGGAGTCGGCCAAGGCGAAGGTCTTGCAGGCCCAGGCAACGGTCAAGGAAACGCGGAGCAAACTTGCGCAACTAAAACGAGTCAAGGAGCTGAGCAACGGCAAGATGCCCTCTCAAACGGAAATCGATGCGGCAGAAGCCGCTCTGGACCGAGCGCTGGCTGATGTCGCCAGCGCCAAGGCTGCGGTTTCCCAGTGCCAGGCCACCCTGGAGGCCAATGAGACAGATCTCGCCAAGGCGGCCATCCGCTCACCCATCAGCGGCATCGTCCTCAAACGGAAGATGGAGCCTGGCCAGACGGTGGCCGCAACTCTCGACCCACCCGTGTTGTTCACCCTGGCCGAGGATTTGAAGAAGATGAAGCTCATCGTGAATGTGGATGAGGCCGATGTGGGCCGGATCCAGGAAGGCCAGGATGCCACCTTCAGTGTGGCGGCCTACCCGGACCGAACCTTCGATGCCCGCATCGTCCAGGCCCGCTTCGGTTCAACAACGACCTCGGGGGTGGTGACCTATGAAACCGTGCTGCAGGTCGACAACTCGGATTTGTCTCTGCGACCGGGCATGACCGCAACTGCGGACATTGTCATTGAGAGAATCGAAAACGCTCTCCTGATACCCAATGGGGCGCTGCGCTTCACTCCTCCCGTCCAGCAGGAGAGAAAGCCCTCCGGCGGTCTTG
>CAZOEL010000120.1:0-13185 GCA_964578835.1 uncultured Syntrophobacteraceae bacterium
GGCTTACTTCGCTCAGGGCGAACGGGACACCCCAACCCTTAGGCGCGCCAACAAAAATTTGAAGACTTCCCAATGGATGATTACCGCTGTACATCTCCTCGTTTTCAGGGAGAAAACTTCACGAAAAACCTGGAACCGGTAGAGCGCATCGAGCAGATGGCGCAGGAGAAGGGGCGCTCTCCAGAATAGCTAGCTCTTGCTTGGGTGTTGGTCCAGGGAGAGGAGGTCGTCCCGATTTTCGGTGCTAAAAGACGGAAATACCTGGAGGAGAATGTCGGTGCGCCGGATATAAGCCTAACTGAAAAGGAGCTCAAACGCATTGAAGAGATCGCGCAGCCCTGAGCTGCCGCGGGTTTGCGTTATACAGATGCGATGATGAAGCTTTTGAATCGTTGACTGGAATTTTGCTGATTCTACCGGATTTGGTGGTTGTACAAAACCGCTTGTGGCAAGGCTATAGCGAGTGGCTGCGGGTAGGAATCCGTAAAATGTTCTCGGATATCCCTTGATATAAGCTTTTTGATGCTCTCCATTTCAAGCGTAAGTTGCTGAAAATACTCAACCACAAAATCCGGTAGAATCAGGAACAAGTTAGCCCTTAAATAAGCTCAAAGGTCTCTTGCACCAACAGGAAATCGATGTATACTCGTATTCTTATTTGAGACAGGGACGCCGGAACGTTTCGAGGTCCAATTCAAAGTCATGCAAATGTGGTTTTCGGTCTCTATCTTTAGTACGCCTGAATAGACATTTCGTAGCTGTCTTCGATGTTTCACCGAACGGAGGCGGGCTGAGGTAATGCTTGTGTGAGAGCGGACAACGACTTGCTTTGGCGGCGCACGGCGCTCGAATCGGCATGTTCGAGTGGAATATCGCCAGAGGAGAGACCTTCTGGAACGAACAGCATGCTCGATTGCCGGAAATCCTTAATACAAATTGGGTCACAGGATTGCGGACTCTGACGGCAGCGTGCGGTGAGGCTATGACCGGGCGCGCCTATACTTTGCCGAGCATGGCAGGCTTGCCCGGCGCCTTGGAGCCTCACTCGACATCACTGAGCCTAAGCAATCGGATCATGAAGTTGGGACTGTTCTTGACAAATAGGAGCAGGAAGGCATCTTTTCCAACACTCGCCGGCAGGAGAAGATAATGGTCCAGGGGAATGATCGTCAAAGCGATGTGCCTGATGCATGGGCGGATACTGAAAAGGAGAAAGTGGAATCGGCGTATCGCCAAGATAAGCTTCGGTTCAGAGAGCTTGTGGAAAACATCAGCGACACCATCTTCGAGGTGGATGAACTGGGCGCCATTACCTACGTCAGCCCGGTTGGCCGAAGTATTTGGGGAGGGGACCTCAGCGATATCCTTGGCAGAAGCTTCATGGACCTTGTTCATCCTGATGATCGCGCACTGCTGGCCATGAGGTTTTCGGAGCTGCGGCAAGGGATTGAGCAGCCCGCTACTTATCGGCTTGTCAACAAGGCCGATGAAATCCTTTGGGTAAGGTCTCACGCCAAAGCCATCCTTATAGATGGTCAGTTCAGGGGGGCCATCGGCACACTCATCGATATGACCGCTCAGAAGCGGACGGAAGAAGCGCTCCAGAAGAGCGAAGCACTTCTGGCGGCCACTCAAAGGCTGGCAAGTATCGGTGGGTGGGAGTGGGATGCGGCAGCCCGAACCATGACTTGGTCAGAGGAAGTTTATCGCATCCATGATTTTGATCGGAATGCTCTTCCACCGGGTTCCCCGGAGCATATTGCGAGGAGTGTGGCATGCTACCTTCCTGAGGACCGGCCGTTGATTCTCGAGGCTTTCCATCGCTGCCTGGAGGAGGGTGCGCCTTACGATCTGGAATTACCTTTTATATCGGCCGCCGGGAATCGACGGTGGATTCGCACTATAGCTCAAGCCGTGCGGGTTGATGAGAAGATCGTCAAGGTCGTGGGCAATATCATCGACATCACTGATCGCAAGCTGGCTGAGGAATCGCTGAAAGATAGCGAGCGGAACCTTGCGGCAATGATGGATGCAAGCCCTGAGTCAGCCTTCCTGATCGATAAGAGTGGACTGGTCATTTCCTGCAATCCTGTGGCGGCGAAACGCCTGGAGCTCAAGCCCTCTGATATTATAGGCCGATCCATCTATGACTTCCTCCCTCCACACTTGGCCTCTCAAAGGCGTGTGAGCGTGGAAAAGGTTGTGCGCACTGGTGAGCCGGTCAGTTTTGAAGATGTTCGAGGTGGGCGCTTTTTCAGTCATTATCTTCACCCCGTGCTGGACCAGGCTAAAGAGGTGACTCGAGTAGCCATTTTCTCACACGATGTAACCGAGTACAAGAGTGTGGAGGCGGCCCTCAGGAGCCAAAGGGACCTTCTCGGCTCGGTGCGTCAGGCCCAAAGCCTTTTTATCTCCGGGCTCGATCCTGGAAAAGTCTACCAGGAAATGCTAAACATCCTGGTGCGCCATACGGGGAGCTCGTTCGGTTTTCTGGACGAGGTTCTGTATGAATCCGACGGCGCCCCTTACAAGTTAAGCCTCGCGCTTTCGAATATCGCTTGGGATGATGAATCCAGAACGCTCTATGAACAACTGGTCGAGCGTAAGCTTGAATTCCGCAACCTGAACAATCTCAGCGGGGCGCCCGTCCTTGATATTACTACAATCATCGCAAACGATGTACCTCGCCATCCCCGCTACCAGGGCGTCCCTAAAGGCCATCCTGCCTTGACCACCTATATGGGGATTCCACTCTACTTCGGCAACGAGATTATAGGAGTGGCGGGAATCGCCAATCGCCCGGGAGGATACGACGAGGAGATTGCCAAAGCTATCGAGCCGCTGACGCAAGCCTGCTCTGCCATGATATGGGCCGGTCGCATCAGGCGGCGTGAAAAGGAGAGCCAGGCCGCTCTCGGAGCAAGTGAAGAGAAATACCGTCGGATCGCCGAGACAGCCAAAGAGGGCATTTGGGCTATGGATGGGGAGTACCGCACGACCTATGTCAATCAGCGAATGGCTGAAATGCTGGGCTACAGGCCGCAGGAGATGCTGGGCAAACGGGTCGATGCTTTCATGCTCTCTGAAGATCTTGCCGACCATTCAGCCCAAATGGCGGAGCGTCAAAAAGGCCGGGAAAGCATCTATGAGCGCCGTTTCAGGCGTAAGGACGGATCGATCGTCTGGACCATTGTCTCTGCAACGGCCCTTCAGGATGAACAAGGTAGATTTACAGGCTCCTTTGCCATGTTCACCGATATAACCGAACGAAAAGACGTCGAGGAGGAACTGCGCAAAAGCGAGGAGAAGTTCCAGGCCATTGCCAACTACACCGTGGACTGGGAGTCGTGGTTTGGGCCGGATGGGAAATATCTTTGGGTAAGTCCCGCGGTGGAGCGGTACACAGGGTATTCGGCCGAAGAGGTCCTCTCGATGCCGGACTTCATTGGAACTTTAGTAGCTGAGGAAGACCGGTCCATATTCACGCAGCGTTTCAAGGAGGCTGTTTCCGGAAGCCGTGGTGAAAATTTCGAGTTCCGGTACCGCCACAAAAACGGAACGATACGTTGGCTGGCCTTTTCCTGGCAGCCTATTTGCGACGCAAAAGGCAAGCATCTTGGAACCCGAGCCAGCGGGCGCGATATAACCTACCGCAAGCGTATGGAGGAGGAGGTGCGCCATCTGCAAAAGGCCGAAAGTCTGAGCCGCATGGCTGGAGCCGTCGCTCACCACTTCAACAATCAGTTGGCCGTAGTGATAGGAAACCTCGAACTGGCCATGGAAGACATGCCTTGGGACGCCGAAGCCTCTCAGGGACTCGAGGAAGCGATGCAAGCGGCCCGTAAAGCCGCCGAAGTGAGCTCCCTGATGCTCACCTACCTTGGAAAAGCAACCGCCAAGCAAGAAGTGATGGATCTTGCCGAGTCATGCCGCAGGTGTATGCTCATGATTCAGGCGGCCATACCTAAAGGGGTGGTTTTGCAGACCAGCCTGCGCTCTCCCGGCCCGATCATCAGCGGTAGCGCAAACCAAATCCAGCAGGTCTTTACCAACCTGATCACCAATGCGTGGGAGGCCATTGGCGACAATCAGGGCGCCATTCACCTTACGGTCAAAAGGGTTTTACCAGCAGATATTCCGACATTATATCGCTACCCCATCGAATGGCAGCCGGGCGATACCCCTTATGCTTGCATGGAAGTACGGGATACAGGCTGCGGGATTGCATTCGAGGACTTTCAAAAGATCTTCGATCCCTTTTTTACCACCAAATTCACGGGACGCGGGCTGGGGCTTTCGGTAGCGCTAGGGATTGTTAAGGGACACGGCGGGGCAATCCAGGTTGAAAGTGAACCGGGAAGAGGGAGCACCTTCAGGGTGTACTTACCGCTCACATCAGAAAATTCTGCGTCCCTTCGGCGGGATGAGGCGCCTCCAGTTCGGGAAATGAAAAGGGGTGGCGTCGTGCTCCTGGTTGAGGACGAGGCGATGGTGCTCAAAATGGCCCAAACCATGCTCGAGCGCCTCGGCTTCGATGTGCTCGCCGCCAGGGATGGAGCTGAGGCCATAGAAATCTTCCGTGAAAAGCAAAATGATATCTGCCTCGTGCTCACGGATTTCAGCATGCCCCGCATGAATGGTCGTGAGACCATGGCAGCCGTGCGGAAAATGCGGCCCGATATTCCGGTTATTTTGGCAAGTGGGTACGATGAAGTCAGAATCATGGCCGGCCGGCATGGGGAGCACCCCCAGGTTCTTCTGCATAAACCCTACGGAAAGCATGAACTGAAAGCGGCGCTGATACAGGTCCTTGGAGATGTGGCGTTTCCAACTTAAGCCTGCTAATTCATCTCACCATCTGGTCAGCTGCCAACACAAAACCTCTTGAATTTAGCAAAAGAGTCTCGGGTCTTGGTAAGATTCTGCGGCCAATCCCCTTCCATTTGCCGGACTGATGGCTTTCATTCCTCCTGCCGCGCATATTCCGCTCATGAACAATGTTGGTAATTCCGATCTACTCATTGTTACGCATTCCATCCGTGAAAAAACCCTCGCTGGTTAGCCGGGCAAAGAGCCATTCATTACAGGTTAACCCATAATTTAGCCCTTTGGGAGGAGCATCAGTGGTCATGAAAAGAAGAGCTTTCTTAATGTACTGTGTTGGTTCCGCTGCAGTAGCAGGGATAGAACTTTCGCCTCTCGGATCGTTGCAAAAGGCGTTTGCCGCCCGAGGCGGGGTTGGCGCGCCTTCGTATCCAATCGATTCGCAAGTCTATACGACACTCCAACAGACCGTCATCCCCACATCCCCGCCTCTCCCATATCCAACCAAAATACTTACGCCCGGCAAGCTCTCGCTATACGCTCCAAACGGCTACGGCGAGTGGACCATAAATGAGTCGGGCTTCGCATACCACAGCCCGGACATGGCGACCGGAGCAGTCGGCAATCAATCGCTCACCGATCCCTCACAGGCGGTGAAGCTTTTGTCTTTTTTCACCATCAGCGACGTGCATATCTCCGACAAAGAAAGTCCGGCTCGCGCCGCCTATAGCTCTTACGACTATCCTGAACCGACGACCGGCCCTACGGGCGCTCCACCCAATTATCCGATTGGCAATTCTTCAGCGTATTCAGGAGTCGTACTCTATACGACCCAAGTCCTCGATGCTGCCGTACAGACAATCAACGCCGTGCACAAGATTACGCCTTTTGATTTCGGAATCGCTCTTGGCGATGCCGTTGATAACACTCAATATAACGAGCTCAGATGGTATATCGACGTCCTCGATGGCAAGATGATTTATCCCAGTTCCGGCTATAAGGGCGGAACAAACATCGGTTATCAAAAACCGTTTCAGGCAGCAGGGCTGGATAAGTCGATTCCCTGGTATCAAACCATTGGCAACCACGACCAGTTCTGGTTGGGCTCTTCGAAGGTAACCGACTACATCCGAAAAACCCTTATTGGACCAAATGTTCTGAACGTTGGTCCGATAACTTCTGTGCCTCCCGATTTCCCAACCGTCTTAAGCGGTCGAGGCTTTTATATGGGGGTTATTGACGGTTCAACAGAATTCGGGGAGCTCATAAATGCCGGACCGGCCCAGAACTTTAGCAACCCTCCAAAAATTATCGCCGATCGGCGTCGTCGCTCGCTTTCCATCAAACAATGGATGAGGGAATTCTTCAACACTTCTTCGCAACCGGCAGGCCACGGATTCACACGAAAGATGGTCAAACAAGGATTTGCCTGCTATTCTTTCCATCCAGTGGAGAATATTCCGCTCAAGGTGATCGTTTTGGACGATACTGACAAAGTCAACTGCGGCGCACAAGGCGCCCTTGACCCCAAGCGGTATAATTGGCTCGTAGAAGAGCTCGAGGCGGGGCAGGCGGCAGATGAGCTCATGATCATCTGCGCCCATATTCCGATCAACCCCTACAAAGGGGTTCCGATGTCATCGCAGGATCCTCTGCCTGATAATCCGAATTGGAACATCTGGTCCTCGACCTCCGAACCCTCCCAGGCTACACTGCTCGAAACGCTCCACAACTACGGCAACCTCATTCTGTGGGTTGCCGGACATGTGCACCGCAACACCATTACTCCCCAACCGGCTTCAACGGATCCAACGAATCCTGAATATGGATACGGATTCTGGGAAGTCGAAACCCCATCGTTAAGAGATTTCCCTCAGCAGTTCCGACGCTTTGAGATCGCCCTCAACACGGACGAAAATATTTCGATCTTCACACACGATGTCGATGTCGCGGTCAATCCCAACACGCTCGAAGACGGGTCTGCTTCCCCTGCGTTGACATCGCGCTCATATGGAATGGGAGCGATGCAGATATTCAAGACTCAGGTGCAGCAAGGACCGGGCATGGATGAGTATTCGGGTGTTTACAACGCCGAGCTTGTCATACAAATGAGCCAGCTCAGTGCGGGACTGCAGGCCAGGCTTGCTAAGTTTGCGCCGGTTAACGGTTGGGAAGCCTGAATTTTCCCCGTTTGGAGCTCAAAACGGCTAACCAAAATTGTAAACCGCACAAAGCCTCCGACGACTTGGCGAGGTTTCAAAAATGCTCATGCTGTTGGAGTTTTGTGAGAAGCTCTATGTGAACTTCCGCCACCAGTGTTTCCAGGCGCTGCCGGGGCAGTGAGAGCCTCCTGCCGCGCCACCGGATGCGCGAGGGGCTTCTCCGCCAAGCGACAATCGCCAAGGATCCCTTTCCTCTGTTTGTTACGAGCCATCAGATCTTCACTCATTGCATCGCGCCTGCGGAAACGGGGATATCGAGCCCGAATCTGACCGTCTCCAGATCCGACAGGTCGCCGATGATTCTGCTCAATGGCAGGGGACGTATTTTGATCAGGGTCGGAGTGGCCAGAATCTTGTCTTCGTTTGCCATTTGCGGCTGTTCCAGGACATCGATGATCTTCAGTTCGTAATCCCCTCCGAGCTCCTCTTCGCAGATGCGGCGAAGGTTCTCGATGGCCCGCAATGATCGGGGGGTTTGCCCCGTGATATAGAGTCTTAGGGCATACTTGCTCATGATGCGCCCTCCTTCACCGTGGTTTCCCGCTCTTTCAGCGCGTTGCCCCGGGCGCACCCGGAATAATAGTCTCGATAGAAGCTTACCAGATGCCCCATCAGTTCGATCATGAGAAACCGTCCTTCATCGGTCAGCACCTTTATTTTTGCGGGCGGTTGAGCGTCGCATCTGCGTTTCAGTCCCTGCATGTGCAAATCCAAAACATCCTTGGGACCCGCGAAAAAGGCGCCCATTTCCTCAGCCATGCGACGAATTTCTTGGCCGTTTGAGCTCCGGGTTTTGAGAATCTGCCGCTCGATCGCTTTATCGAGCAGCAGGGTGTATCGTTCGACCATGCCGTCGAAGATATCCGGTGCGGCCTCCCTCAGAGGCTTGCGGCCGTACAGGCCCGATGTGACCGAAGTGGCGGAGGGCGCTGCAAGCCGTTCAAGGGCGTCCTGCTCGACCTTCTGCTCTCTGGAACAGCGCTCCTGGTCAAGCTTTAGCAGCAGCCGATGCCGCTCGACCGAGTAGCGAATGGAGCGTCTCAAAAGTTCGGACCCGACTCGCCCCTTCACCAGGTAATCCTGTGCGCCCGCTTTGAGAGCCTGTATCGCAATCTCATCGTCGTCCCGACCGGTCATGACGACGAAGGGAATCTCGGGGGCCAACTCGTGCAACCGGAGGAAAGTCTCGAGACCCTGGCTGTCCGGCAATCCCAGATCGAGAATGATCAAATCGAAGGACCGACGGGCAATCAGCTCAACAGCCTCATGCAAGAAACCGGCGCACGCCACATGATCTTTGCCGACCACCGGCCTTAAATCCTCGAGAATCAACTCCCGATCTTCCAGGTCGTCTTCGACCAGCAAAAGCATGTACCGATCCTCACCCATATCTCGGTAGTTGTTCACAATATTCTCCAGATCTCCTGAAATGCAGACGGGCGCAGCTATGCGTGGTTGTCTCCCTGTCTTTCCGGTAAAGTCACGATGAAAGTCGTTCCTTTGCCCGGTGTGCTCCTTGCCGTTATGCTTCCGTTGTGCCGTTCGACTATCTTCTTGCAGATGGCAAGTCCCATACCGGTTCCCTCGTATGCGCTCCGTCCGTGAAGACGCTCGAAAAGTCCAAAGATCCGTTCCGCATATTTTTCATCGAAGCCGATCCCGTTATCTTCCACGTAAATTCGATGCACTCCGTCGGCGCGGGGAGTCGCATGCGCTTGCGGTTCAGCCTTGCTTGGCGCATCCGAGCGAATCCTCACCACGGGATGGGATTCGCTGCGGAACTTGAGGGCGTTTTGGACAAGATTTTGAAAGAGCTGTCGCATCTGATGCGGATCGGCTTCCACGACAGGCAGGCGTTCTGCTTCGACCCGCGCACCCGACTGCTCGATGCGAAATTCCAGATCGCTGAGCACTCCATGGAGTATCTCCTCCAGGGCAACGGTCTGAAAGGGTACGGCCCGGCTCGTGACGCGGGAGTACTGGAGCAGGGCGTCCATGAGGCTCTCCATGCGCCTGGCCGCATCGTCCATGCGCCGGATGTAGTCCCGTCCTCTTTCGTCCAGAGC
Source organism: uncultured Syntrophobacteraceae bacterium (assembly GCA_964578835.1). GTDB lineage: Bacteria > Desulfobacterota > Syntrophobacteria > Syntrophobacterales > Syntrophobacteraceae > CAZOEL01. Next base: position 9,113 of record CAZOEL010000120.1, read on the forward strand.
GTTTCCATAGGTGGACGACAGCAGGTTGCCGAAGGTCAGGATCTTGCGAAGCGGCTCCTTCAGGTCGTGAGAGGCAACGGAAGCGAACTGCTGTAACTCCTCATTGCTTCGTCTGAGCTCCTTTTCCAGCAGTTCTCTCTCCTCAATCTCCCGTCTGAGCCGGTGATTGGTTTCAGTCAGCTGGGCGGTCCTCTCTTCCACTCTCTTTTCCAGTTCATCTCGAGCCTCTCGCAGCGCCGATTCGGCGAGCTTGCGCTCGGTCACATCCCGGAGGATGACCAGCCTGGCCCGCTCCCCCCTCCATTCGGTATCGGAGGTGCGCATCTCCACGGTGCGCACCCGCTCCTCCCTTTGCGGTATGTCCAGCTCGGCAGTCTCGCCGCTAGTAGCGGGATGACCGAAAGGGCCGCCCACCAGCCCGTCGTTTCCCACTGGAAAAAGCCGTCTTGCCGCGGGATTGGCAAAGCGGATCGTCTGCCGCTCATCGAGCACAAGGATGGCGTCCTGGGCTTCCTCAACCAGCTTCTCCATGCTGCGATGGGCGGAAAGGTCTTCCCGCTCCAGTCCGGCTTCCTGGATGACGGAGGGGTAGGATTCGTCTTGAGTGCGAAGCGCTTTATTCACTAGAGTCCCTCCTCAGCGAACATCTTTTCCAGTCGTCCCAATTCCGAATCGCTCACATGCATCGGGTTTCCGGCCAGAATGCCGGTGATCCTTCGGAAGGGCTCACCTATGTGCATACCCTCGTAATCGATGGTGAATTCGCGAATTTCCTTATCATGGGCCGAGCCCCGCATCTTGAGCACGGTCAGCCCCCGGCGCATCTCGCCGAAGATTTCCACGTAGCGGAGCAGGACGATCGAATCGGTGATGGTGGAGATGTGTCCTTCCGTAATGGATGTGCCGCCCATGAGGGTAGGGGTCGTGGAAGTGAACAGCCCCGCAACCTCCTGGTGCTTGATGAAAGAGGTCAGACTGATGACAAACTCCCGAAAGCCTTTGACGGTAGAAACCCGTTCGAGGGCCGAGAGGCTGTCGACGGCCAACCGATTGGGCTTGAACTGCTCCATCGTGTCTTTCATCCTGATGAGATGGTCCTCCAGGCCCATCGCCTCCGGATAGGTGCAAACCACCTTGAGCTTGCCCTCCTCCTCCATCTTCCTGAAATCGACGCCCCAACCCGTAGCGTTCCGGAAAAGCTGCTCGCGGCTCTCCTCAAAAGCGAACAAAAGGCACCGTTCCCCGCTTACTGCGCCTCCTTCTATGAACTCGGTCACCATGAGCGTCTTTCCCGTGCCCGTAGCGCCTGAAACCAAAATGATCGAGTCGCGAAAGAACCCCCCGCCGCACATGGCGTCAAAGCGTTCATTTCCTGAGGAAATGCGCAGATTCGACGACTTCTGCTCCAGTTCGATGGCCGACAGCGGTATGATGATCAGTCCTTCACCGGGACTTATGGTGAAGGGAAACTCGCCTTTCTGGTGGGGGGTGCCCCGAAACTTGAGGATTTCTATGGTTCGCCTGCGTTTTTCCTCTTCCAGCGCATTGCGCAGGATGATCACATTGTCGGCTACGAATTCCTCCACCCCGGAGCGCGTGATCTCTCCGTACTCCTCTGTCCTCTCGGAGGTAAACACGGCAGTCACCTTCATTCTGCGCAGTCCTGCGATGAGCCGGTGCATTTCCTTGCGGACCGTATCCCCGCCGGGAAAGCGGCCGAAGACGGCGCCGAGCGAATCCATCGAGACACGGGTCGCATTCGCCTGTCGAATGGAATGCTCGATGCGGGCCATGAGCGCGCCGAAATCGTACATGCCCGCAAACACCGTTTCATCTTCCGGATCGATGCTCGCATCCACGAAGATCCACTTTCCCTGCGACTCCCACCCGGCGATATCCCAGCCAAAGCCTAGCATGTTCCGTCGAATATCATCGGGAGATTCTTCAAACGTGACGAATATCCCCGCCTCGTCGAACATGGTGATTCCCATTGCCAGAAACTCGACGGCCATGACGGTCTTGGCGCTTCCCGCAGTCCCGGAGATCAAGGTGGTTCTGTTCCTGGGCAGTCCTCCCAACGCGATGTGATCGAAGCCCGGGATTGCGGTCGGTATCTTATCGATGGATTTGTGCGCAGAACCGATCATTATTCACTTCCTTTCATTTCATTGCGCGTGTTCGACAGCTTGGAGGCCGAGGCCGAGAAGCACTGCCTGTGTATCGGACAGGTCGCCGATGATCCGTCTCGTCGGAGGAGGGAGCAGCCTGATCAGGGTCGGAGTGGCCAGAATCTTGTCTTCGTTGGCCATTTGCGGCTGTTCCAAGGTATCGATGACTCTTATTTCGCATTCTCCCTCGAGCTCCTGCTCGCAAATGCGGAGAAGATTCTCGACAGCTCGCAGGGAGCGCGCTGTTTGCCCGGTAATGTATAGTCTAAGGATATGTTTCTTCACGGGACATCCTCCCCACTACGACCTGATGATCGTTTCTTCCGCCCTTGGCAGTGACGAGGACGGAAGCGGTATTAGCAAATTCCGTATTCACAGGAAGAGTATGGGAGAACTGGCGCCAAAACAAGAATGATTTTATTATTAAATAGAGATGACAAAATATCATCCCTATACACGGTCGCCTCGTTTCATGGTGGTTAAAAAACCTCTAAGATTGATGTCCTGCTTCTTCAATCCTAATTTACGACGAAGATGGGCTTTATGAGTTTTTACAGTATTAACGGAGATATTGAGCAATTGGGCCATCTCCTTGGCCGTTCTTCCCGCTTCAAGCAGAGTGGCGATCCTGATTTCCATGGGCGTCAGGTTGGCGAAGCGCCGATGCAGGTCTCTCACAAGGGGAGAAAGAATTTCCTCGAGATTATGTTCCAGTATATCGACGAACACCTTCTGCTGAGCATCGAGTCGGGCGTTCTTGAGCCTTTCCAGGTAAGGGAGCAGCAGTTCTCTGGCATTGTAGACGATGCTGTCCTCGGTATGGATTCTGTCTTCTTCACGCTTTTTCAAGAGCACCTTGAGAGCCGTATTGGTTTCCTCCAGTTCGAGGGTGCGTTCTTGCACACGTCGTTCGAGCTCATCGCGGGCCTCGCGCAAGGCCGACTCCGCGATCTTGCGCTCGGTCACATCCCGGAGGATGATCAACTTTGCCGCAACTCCCCGCCATTCCGTCCTGGATACCCGCATCTCCACACTGCGCGCCCCACCCTCTAGAAGCGGCACATCCAATTCTGTAGCCTCTCCGCCGGTAGCCGGATACCCGAAGGGAAGTCCAAAAAGACTGTCGCCGCCTATCCCAAAGAGCCGGCCGGCCGCCGGATTGGCAAAACGGATCGTCTGTTGTTCGTCGAGCACCAGGATAGCGTCCTCAGCCTCGGCCATCAGCCTCTCCATGCTCTGCTGCACTGCCAGAGCTTTCCTCCTCAGTTCGACTCTTCCCAAAGCGATGTAGACTGTCCGAAGTAGAAAACGCTCGATTTCTTCCCAAGCCAGGTATCCTTGCGCCCCTTCGTCCCCAATTTGCTTTGCCAGGGCCGGATGATAGCGATCGCTCAAGACCACGATTGGAATCTCCGGAGCCGCAGCGTGCGCTTTTAAGAGGGTTTGGATGCCCTCGCAGTCAGGCAGGCTGAGATCCAGGAGCACCAGGTCGAACCGTTCGGCCTCCAGGGCCGCTAAAGCGCCGCCGAGAGTTTTCTCCACATGGAGAAGGGGTTCACGGGGCTCGACTCTTCCGAGTACCGTGCGCACCCGCTCGATGGTCTCGATAACGCCAGTGATCATTAATACGGAAAGATCCTCATGAGTGGTTTTGGGAGCATTTCCCATGTTTCTTCTGGCCTCCTCGCGAATAATCTAGCCCATGAGCAGCGCTGAGGACAACATGATTCTAATTTCAGTTCCGGACGTTGCCTGAACAGGTTAACCGTGGGCCTCTTCTTGAAAATTGCATGGATTCCTGTTAAAGACTTCTGGCGTACACGGAAGAGCCTCGGGCGTCTCTGAATGAGACTAGTACAGCTACGCGGAAGTCCCGCGCCAGTTCCGAAGTGCGGGCCGAAGGGT
>CAZOEL010000121.1:0-13054 GCA_964578835.1 uncultured Syntrophobacteraceae bacterium
GACCCTCTCCCTGAGGGAGAGGGGGCCCGCATCAACCGGAAAATACGATGTTGACAACCCACTAGTACTGCACGGCAGAAGTTTCGTCGCAGTTCTGGTGGGCGGTGCCCACCCTACACCCGCCCACTTCGGGGTTGATCGTAGGGTGGGCACCGCCCACCAGAACTGTGCTCGGATTTCCGCCAAGCAGTACTAGTACAGCTACGCGGAAGTCCCGCGCCAGTTCCGAAGTGCGGGCCGAAGGGTGCGATCCATCCCAAACCGGCACGGCAAATCAGCCGAACAGTACTAGTTTGTAATTTCGAGACGATCTTTTCACTCGAAGCTATCAGCACATACCTTCAAATCGGCTCTTCAGGCCAAGGAGGATCTATATGACAAAGCGGGTTACCGTTCCCGACATCGTTGCAGCCAAGGGAGAGAGGAAAATATCCGAGCTTACCGCCTACGATTACCCCAGCGCTCTTTTTGTGGACGAGAGCGGCATCGACATTGTTCTGGTGGGTGATTCTCTCGCCATGGTGATGCTTGGCCATGAAGACACTCTCTCTGTCGGCATGGAGGAAATGATCCACCACACGAAGGCGGTGTCGCGAGCGGTAAAGCGAGGACTGGTGATTGCCGACATGCCTTTTCTATCGTACCAGGCGAGTGTCGAGCAAGCCGTGCTCAATGCGGGCCTTTTTTTGAAGGACGGCCGGGCGCAGGCGGTGAAGCTGGAGGGAGGCGTGAGGGTTGCGCCTCAGGTGAGGGCTATCGTCGATGCCGGAATTCCCGTTCAGGGGCATATCGGGCTGACGCCGCAGAGCTCGGCGCAGTTCGGAGGATTCAAGGTTCAGGGAAAAACCGCGGAAACGGCCAAGCCGCTCTTGGACGACGCCCTCGCCCTGGTTGAAGCCGGCTGCTTCAGTATTGTTCTGGAAGCCATTCCAGCCGCCATAGCAGCCCGCATCACCGAATCCATTCCTATTCCCACGATAGGCATAGGCGCCGGGCCCGCCTGCGACGGCCAGGTTCTGGTGATCCATGATGTCCTGGGCCTCTACGACCGCTTTCTGCCGCGCTTCGTCAAAAGGTACGCCCAACTCGGCGACACCATTCGCCAGGCGCTCGTTCGCTACCGTGAAGAAGTTGAAAACGGTGAATTCCCCGGCCCGGAGCATTCGTTCGCAATGGCCGAGGACGAACTGAAGAAACTGGAATAACTTCTTATCCCTACAACGCGACTTTCTAGCGGAATTAGGATTTACGGCGGCGCCCTCTCCCTGAGGGAGAGGGAGAAGTCGCAATGTAGGGTTATCCGGCATCCGGAACCAAGCATCCGGCCATTTCGCCCTTCTATTCTTTCGATTTATGCAGATATTGCCCCAAAGCCATGAGGGGGAAGCAGTTTCTGTAGTTGTGATATCGAATATAGAAATGGCTCGGAAAGCCGGTTCCCGTGAAGTATTCCTCCTCCCAGGTCCCATCGGGCTGCTGGGTTCTCAGTAGATATTCGACGCCTCGGCGCACTTCGGGACTGCGGGCCTCTCCTCCCGCCATGAGGCCCATGAGAGCCCAGGCGGTCTGAGACGCGGTGCTGGGGCCTTTTCCCCTGAGCTCGGGAATTCTGTAGGATTCGCAGGTTTCCCCCCAGCCTCCGTCAGGGTTCTGACGTTCCTTCAGCCACTTCAAAGCGGCTTGGATATAGGGGGATTTCGGATCTTCGCCCATGGCGGCAAGGCCGCGCAAAACCGACCAGGTCCCATAGATGTAATTGACTCCCCAGCGCCCCCACCAGCAGCCGTCCGGCTCCTGCAGATCGCGCAGAAACTTTACGCCTCGCTGTGCGCTGCGATGGCTTCGGTCGCAGCCCAAGACTCCCATGGCTTCGAGAACCCTGGCGCTAACGTCCGCGGTCGGATAGTCCACCATCGCTTCGTGGTCCGCAAAAGGAATCCGGTTGAGGATCGTCATGGTGTTGTCTTTATCGAAAGCCGCCCATCCACCTTCCGTGCACTCCATGCTCAGGCACCAGTCGAGCCCTCTCGAATTGACGCAGTCGATGCCCTCGCAGCCGCATGCTTTCAAGCGATGCAAAGCCATCAGCACCACTGCCGAATCGTCTACGTCAGGATACCGGGTGTTGACGAACTCGAAGGCCCATCCGCCCGGAAGGCAGCAGTTCTTTTCCTGCCAGTCTCCTCCGGTGGTTATCTGGTTTTTCATAAGCCACTCGGCGGATTTGCGGAGCGCGGGATGACTGGGAGGAACCCCGGCGTCGAGAAGCGCGAGGGCCGTAAGAGCTGTATCCCAGACGGGCGAAATACAGGACTGCAGGCGCAGCCCCCGCTCGTCTTCGATGCAAAAATCCTCGAGCGCCTTGAGCCCTTTGGCCATTACCTGATGATCGAGAGGGTATCCGAGATAATAGAGCGCAAGAACGGAGTAGACCATAGCGGGCTGAATGCCGCCCCAATCTCCGGATTCCTCCTGATGATTCACCACCCAGTCCTCCGCCGCTTGAACGGCGCGGTTGCGAAGACTGGGCAGCGGGCGCTGTTCGAACCACTTCACCATCCTGTCGATGAGGTAGAACAGCTTATGCGTATGCGAGGGGAAGCGCTTCTCCGAGACGGCTCCGGGCAGATACAGCTCGGTAACGGTCTTGGAGTCGGGAAGCTTCAGTCTCGGGCGGATCGTCAGCACGATGGAGAGCGGGACGACGGTGCCTCTCGCCCAACTGGAGAACTCATAAATGCTGAAATAAAAACTGGAAGGGAGCAGCACCAGCTCAACCGGCATGGAAGGAATTTTATTCCAATCGTATTGGGAGAAAAGGGCAAGCCAAATTTTTGTGAATACCCTCGCAGCCTCTATGCCGCCTTTCTTGAGGATATATTCCCTGGCCTTCCGAAGCGGCTCCGAATCAGGATCTTCCCCAACGAGCTTAAGAGCGAAATATGCTTCGATGGTCGTGCTCAGATCTCCTCCGTCGCCGTAATAGAGCCCCCATGATCCGTCATCTCGCTGGGAGTTGAGGAGATATTTGACCATCTTTTTTTGTCTGTCCGGCTCCAGATGGCCCAGTATATGGAGGAGCATGATGTATTCGCTGGTTATGGAGGTGTTCGATTCAAGCTCCGACCACCAGTAGCCCTCTTCATATTGGGTCTTGAAATAGTGAAAGCATGTGCTCCGGACAGCCGCTTCGAGCTGCCGCATTCTCTGCTCATGAATGCTTATGGGCCGGAGCTGCTCTTCTTCCGGGACAGTCTTCCCCTCTTCCAGGACAAAGTCCTCTATCGAGCGAGCTGGAGCCCCTTGGTAAGCTCTCCTGCCAAGATCGAAGCAGTACGTTGTGGAATCCTCCCCCTCGAACGCTCCTTCAGCCGAATCAGGAAAAAAATCTTGTTTACCGATGAACGAAGCCATTCTTCACCCTTGCAAGGTTAGGAGCCTTTTTCACAATCGTCTGGATGGCTCTGGTGCGGTTTGTTGCAGAAAAAACGAGTCTATCTCTATATCAACTTGAAAATTTTCTCAAGCAAACTGAACAAGTATCGTCAATTCTCAACTGCCCGCATTTAGCCGGGCAGCTCATACTCTCGAGCCGGAACCAAACGGCAATCGACGCACCAGCAGCCTTCGGGGCCGGCGATTACGGGGTTGAGATCCAGCTCGTTTATCCGTGGGTAATCAAGGGCCATTTGAGAAAGAGCGAGCAAGGCATCGAGGAGGACGTCCATGTCGATTCCTTTCTGGCCGCGAGCTCCTTTCAAAATCGGATAAATGCGAAGAGCCTCGAGCATCTTCAGCGCCTCCGGCCTGGTAAGCGGAGCAATGCCTCGAGCTACATCCTTGAAGACTTCGGCGTATATTCCGCCCATGCCGACGATGATGGCGGGGCCCAGCTGCGGGTCTCTTTTTATCCCGAGAAGCAGCTCGAAGCCGCGCATTTGCTTTTGGACCAGAACGCCTTCGAGAATTCCTTCCGGGGTTCGATTTTCGAACAAGCGGGTCAACCGCGCAAAGGATTGCTGAAGCTCGTCTCGGGATTTGATATCGAGCAGGGCTCCGCCCATATCGGACTTATGCAGCCACTGAGGGGAGACGATCTTCAAAACGACCGGATAGCCGATCTCGTCGGCAATGGCTGCGGCTTCCTCCAAATTTTGGGCAAGACGCCCCGGAGCCAGGGGAATTCCGTACGAGTCGAGCAGGGCGAAGGCGGATGGGCCGAGAAGAACGCCCTTCGGGGGCAAAAGATCCGGACAAGGCTTGCCTGCTGCGGTTTGAGCAAAGCGGGGCGCCTCGCCCGCCCTCTCCCGCTGAAGCTTTTGATAGCGCCATAGAGCCGCGAAGCCGATGACTGCCGCTTCCAGGGTTTCAAAATAGGCCACATCCGGCTCGTCTTTGATTCGCTCCGCCTGATTGGCCTGATTGCCGCCATAAGGCCACAGGGCGACGGGCTTGCGCTCCGTGTTGATGCGGTTGATCTCCCTGACCGACTCGAGTAGATCCAAATCATCGTGCAGCAGAGAAGGAAAAGAGGGAGTCATACCCAAAACCGCATCCACTTTTTCGCTTTTCAACAGCCCGCAGATGGTCCTTTTGAATAAATCGGCAAACGAGCCCGTAACCATCCCGAGCGGCCACACATCGGCCGGGTTGTGCAGCTTGTGCCATGCGATATGCGGGTTTTCAAGCTCATGGCGGATTTCCTCGGGAAAAGGAGCTATCTCGAGGCCGTATTCCTCGCAGGCATCCGCGGTCATGATGCCCGCGGCTCCGGAGCCCGTTACGACGCCAAGCCGCGGTCCCTTCATGGCCTGAGGGGAATAGTGCAGGAATGCGTTGCACACCGATTTGAGCTCCATCGTGTCTTTCACGCGAATGAGGCCGGCTTTGGCGAAAGCGGCGTCAAAAATGGCGTCTTCCCCGGCAAGAGAGCCCGAATGCGAGAGCGCGGCTTTGGCGCCGGCCGCGCTTCTTCCTATCTTCAGCACTATGATGGGCTTTCGGCGCGCCACCCGCTCCGCGACTTCCAGAAAGCGTCTTCCACGCTTCAAGCCCTCCATGTGGAGCACGATGATCTTTGTTTCCGGATCGTTTTCCAGATATTCCAGGACATCGACATAATCCACATCGCACATGTTTCCAAGATCGATAGCCTTGCTTGCATGGAGCGTGAAGACATCGTAGGCGACTTGAAAAACTCCCGACTGGGCGACTATGGCCAGAGGAGCAAGCCTGGAGTCTCGCACCGTATCCACAAAAGAGGTGGTAAAATTGGCAAAGCAGTTGTAGACGCCAATCGTATTGGGGCCGACGACTCTTGCGCCGCGCTCTCGAGCCGTCTCTGCGAGCTGTTTCTGAAGCTCACGTCCCTGCTCATCGGCGTCGGCAAAGCCCTGGCTGATCACTATGGCTCGCTTGGCGCCCCTTTCGACGCATTCTTCAAAGGCGGGGAGGATCCTGTCTCGGCCAACGGACATAATCGCCAAATCGGGAGCTTCGGGCAAATCGGAGATTCTTGAATATGTTTTGTGGCCAAGGATTTCAGGAGCTTCGGGGTGGACCACGTAAATGCGTCCCTTGTAGCCGTAGCGCAGCATTATTTCCAGGTTATTGTAGGCGCCAGTTCCGCTCTTTCGAGACACGCCGATAAGAACCACGGAGCGGGGATTAAAAAAATAGCGCATCAAATCCTCCTTTTTCCATATATGATAGAATGGCCTTTGAAGAGCTTTCCCGGCAAAGGTCACAAAGCAGCGGCCGAGTTTATTAGAAAAATGGCTCTCGAATCAACCGTATTTGTCTAATTTCCATTTTCATCATCGATCTTTTCCCCTTCGCGCCTCATCGGCGGGAAGGATGAATGCCCACAGGACATGAACGAACAAGAGCATAGCGAAATTCAAAATAAGCTTGTTGAATGGTTCGAAGCGAACAAGAGAGATCTCCCATGGCGGAAGGCGTACAGCCCGTATGAAATATGGATATCGGAGATCATGCTGCAACAGACCCAGATAAAAACCGTGCTGCCATACTTCGAACGATGGATGGCGAAGTTTCCCGATATCGCTTCCGTTGCGGCGTCGGAAGAAGAGGTGCTCAAAAGCTGGGAAGGCCTGGGGTATTACAGCCGGGCAAAAAACATGCACAAGACCGCGCAGATTCTTGTGCAAGCGCACGGAGGCGAGATTCCGCGGGACTTTTCCTCCGTGCTGAGTCTTCCCGGCATAGGGAGATACACGGCCGGCGCCATCATGAGCTTCGCCTTCAATGAGGCGCACCCGATCGTCGAGGCAAACATAGAGAGGGTGATTGCGCGCGTCTTCAACCTGGCGGCGCCCGTGAAGACAAGGGAAGCTCAGGATTTCATCTGGAAGAAAGCCGAAGAGCTGCTCCCTCGAGACGATGCAAGACGCTTCAATCAAGCGCTGATGGAGCTTGGAGCCATTGTCTGCATGCCCAAAAACCCGCTCTGTCCCCAATGTCCCATCAACTCCTGCTGCAAAAGCTTCGAGCTGGGGCTCGTGGATCAACGTCCCGTTCTTCTCAAACGCAAGTCGACAACGCCCATCGAAGTGGCCATAGGCGTACTGGTGAGGAAAGGGAAGATCTTCATTCAAAAACGGCCTGCCTCGGGGCTTATGCCTAATCTATGGGAGTTTCCGGGCGGGAAAGTCAATGCAGGGGAAAATCCGGAAGAGGCTCTCGTGCGCGAATTCAGAGAAGAGCTTGGAGCAGCAGTAAAAAACCTGGAAAAAATAACGGTTATCCGGCATAGCTATACTTCGTTTCGGGTTACTCTCCATGCTTACTACTGTGAGCCCGAGGATGAGAAGATGGAGCCGATTCTTCGAGCAGCCGTCGATTCGCGATGGGTGGAGCGCGATGAGCTGAACCGCTACGCCTTTCCGGCCGCAAATCGGAAGCTCATCGATCTGCTCTGATATGCTTCGGGATTGGGTCCGGCGCCTTGTCTGTCATAGGAAGGGTAATTAATATTTTTGCGTTGTCGTTGAGATATTTTTCGATATTCCAATCCTCTGCTTTTTAGATCTTTTATCTTGCCAAAACTTTTATCTACCCCTTTTTATCGGGTCGGGAGAAGAATGGATCATGCAGCAGGCTCTGACTTTTTTGACGACTCTTTGCTTATTCACGCTGTTGCTTTCAGGCTGCGCAACGACCGGCCCCTTTCAGTCGGGCGCGCCTCCTTTGAAGCCCCAACCTTTGAAGCCCGGCGACATCATCGACACAAAAACCGGCGGAGTCATTTCCTTCGATTCTCTCATGACTGAATTGTCCAAAGCAAAAGTCGTCTATGTGGGTGAAACTCACACCAGCGCCGAAGACCATGAGATACAGCTCAAAATAGCGAAAGCCCTCTTTGCCGCTAATCCTTCTCTGGCGCTGGCCATGGAAATGTTTCCCAGCCGGGCTCAACCCGTACTGGATCGATACACGCAGGGGCTACTGACGGAAGACGATTTCGTGAGGGAATCCGAGTGGGAAAAAGTGTGGGGATATCCTTTCCAGCTCTATCGAGGGCTCACGGCTTTTGCCGCGGAAAAGCGGCTAAAGATCATCGGCCTCAACATACCTCATGAGATCGTGCGCAAGATCTCCCGGAACGGACTTTCATCCCTCAATGCGGAGGAGCGCAGTCAAGTCGCCTTGGATATCGACTACGACGATATCGAGCACCGGAATTACATTCAGGAGGAATTCGAACAGCACATCCAGGGAAGCATTAAAGATTTCGATACGTTCTATGAGGCCCAACTGGCCTGGGAAGAAAGCATGGCGGAAACGCTGGCGGACTTCCTTGAGGCCTCCGGCGCCGAGACAAAGGTTTTGGTCATCATCGGGAAGGGCCACATGAGCTATCGGTTCGGGGCGCCGCAGAGGACCGCGAGACGCGTGAACCATGTCTACAAGACAATCGCGCCTTTTCCTTATAATCATCCCGACAGGGTGGTCGACCCAAAGCTTGCCGATTATGTCTGGTTAACGGAGAAGCTCGAGCCTTCTCAGCGAGCCCGCCTCGGAGTGATGGTCCGGGAAACGGAGAAGGGATTGGAAGTCCTTTCACTGATGCCCGATAGTCCCGCGGCAAAAGCGGGAATCCGGAAGGGAGACATCATCGAGGCGGTCGACGGCGCGGAGGTGCGTAAGATTTCCGAATTGCATGAAGCTCTTGCACAAGAAAAGAAGGTCCTTGAAATTACGCTCAAAAGGGGGCGGAACAAAATTTCGGTTACAGCGGCGATATCGCAATGATCTCTTCTTGACAGCCTGTTATGCGCAATTGCAGGCATTGATAAGAAAAGCGTCGATGAAAATTGCATCTTGAGGCTCCATAGGGTAAGGTTGGGTTTGACCCATCCAAAAATTTCATATAATGAAGAGTTGTAAGTAAAATGGAATTAGAATCAGAGAGAGATATCCCAAGGTTGGAGCAGGCGGAAACCTTTGGATCTATAGAATTGCATGAGAATGAGAAGATCAAAAAAGAGGGGCGCTCTATTGCCTAATTCCTCCAACTCGGCAATAATTGCGGAACGAAGCATAATTCATTAGCTGCAGGAGTATAGATCAGTGACATTTCCTTCATTGCAAATCGGTCATTTGATTGCCAAGACCCCTGTTGTACAAGGCGGCATGGGCGTTGGAATATCGCTTTCCGGCCTTGCGTCCGCTGTTGCGAATGAGGGCGGCATCGGGGTCATTGCGGCAGCCATGATAGGCATAAGCGAGCCCGACATTTATACGAATTGCGAAGAGGCCAATATCAGAGCCTTGAGAAGGGAAATCAGGAAAGCCAGAGAAGCAACCAAAGGGATACTTGGCGTCAATATAATGGTTGCTTTGACCAACTTTGTCGACATGGTGAAGACCTCCATCGAGGAAGGGATCGATGTCATTTTTTCCGGCGCCGGACTTCCAACCGATCTGCCTAAGTACCTCAGCAGCGAAGTCAAGACCAGGCTGGTTCCGATAGTCTCCTCCGCCAGAGCGGCCAAATTGCTCTGCAAAAAATGGCTCTCCAAGTTCGATTACCTTCCGGATGGCTTTGTGGTGGAAGGCCCCATGGCGGGCGGACACCTCGGGTTTAGAGCCGAGCAATTGGATGATCCCGAATATGCTCTGGAAAAGCTGGTCCCTCAGGTCATCGAGGCGGTAAGACCCTTCGAGGAAGAGCACAAAAGAAGAATTCCGGTCATCGCTGCAGGCGGTATTTACACGGGGGCCGATATTTGCAAGTTCCTGAAGATGGGCGCGGCAGGCGTTCAGATGGGGACTCGCTTCGTTGCGACTCACGAATGCGACGCCAGCTTGGCGTTCAAGGAATCTTATCTCACGGCGAAAGAGGAAGACCTCGTCATCATCAACAGTCCCGTGGGAATGCCCGGCAGAGCGATCCGGAATCAGTTCATAGAAGATGTTTCCTCCGGCAGGAAAAAACCGTTCAAATGCCCATACCATTGCATTTCGACATGCAATGTCACGGACAGCCCGTACTGTATTGCGCTTGCCCTTGCCAGCGCCAAAAAAGGTCATCTGAAGCAAGGCTTCGCTTTTGCCGGTCAAAACGCTTACCGGGTTGAAGAGATTACGTCCGTAAAAGAGCTCGTTACGTCTCTGCAAGACGAGTACGACATCGCATGTGGCGGCTCCGCCCCTTTTGCGAAAGCCTCGAGCAACAGCTGATCGTCAAAAAGAAAGCGCCAGCGAGCGACCGGCGCACATGCCGCCGGTCGTTGACTCTCCTCCAATCAAATATCCAAAATCACCATCGCTTCCCATATTCCGTCGTCTGTCTGCTCCACCTTGTAGCGATGTAGCGTAACGGCCTTTACATCCACAACGAGATCATGCTTATCGGGATCAAGCTCTTCGCCGTAGGCGTCCGCGCCCAGCGTGAACAACCCGTTCTCCTCGCTTATTCGAACTTCCGATATGCGCAGCAGCAATTGATCTGCGTCCTTGTAGAAAATGAGCTCCTGGAGCAATTGGAAAAGGAGCATATCCAAAGCCTCGGAATCCGCCTCGAGAGTGCGAAGATCCTTTTTCTCGATCGTGTCGAGATCGGCCACCATTACGTTCATCGTGGCTTCCGCAGCCGAGATGAACATCTCCTCCCTGGTATCTCCCCACGCTCTGAAAGCCACGTCTGCAGTGGCTATTTCGTCCAAAAACTCATAAGGCATTTGAAACCTCGCATTTTTTGAGCGCCTCGAGAATATGGTCCTTCACCTGATCCAGATGGGGCCCGATGAATACCAGCTGCGTGCTCCGCGGTTCAAACTCTTCCAGATCGTGACGGCCGACCACGTAGTTGAATAGATAAGTTGTTTCGAAAAAACGCACAAAGCCTTTGGCTCGAAACACCTCATAAGGCAAATCGGAGATGAGCCGTCTGAATTTATCCTCATCCATCGCGGCCTCGGCGCTGTAGGTAAACGATTGGAGCTCGGCTTCCGCGTGATGAGGCGGCAGAGAGACCGGACGCCTTTCCACATTGGGACCAAAGAGAATCCGAGGGTCGACATCGCACCCCACGGTTCTAAAGATCATGGCCGTGTCGTTATGCTCGCGCACCTGCGATTCGACCTCTTTCATTTCGTCGGTGGCAACGAGATCGATTTTGTTGACCAGGACGATGTCCGCGGCCTGAAGTTGGGCTCTGGCCGTATAGCCCACGTAGGGATGCTTGACGCTCACATAGGCGTCGACAATGCAGATGACGCTGTCCAGGCGCACCTGGGGCAGATTGTCTTCCACCTCGTACACCAGCGCATCCGACTCCGCGACTCCGGTCGCTTCCAGCACGATGTAATCGGGTCCTATTTTTTCGATGATCTCCTGAACCGCCGCTTCCAGCTCTCCGGTCATGGAGCAGCAGACGCATCCACCGGCAAGCTCTATAATCCGGACATTCTCGCCCTCGATGATCTTGCTGTCTATGGCGATTTCTCCAAACTCGTTCATCAGCACAGCCAGGCGACGGTCGGCGCCATCGAGGATTCTTCTGAGCAGCGTGGTCTTCCCGCTGCCCAGAGACCCGGTGATCAGCATAATCGGTGTTCTAGGCTCCATCTCTTAGCCTCATTCTATTCTCCTACCCTTTGACATTCCCAATGGGAGTGAACCGCACGACTCGCTTGCTTATGCCGGCCTGCTCTGTGGCGTCGACCACCTGATCGATGTCCTTATACGCCGGTCCAGCCTCTTCGGCCAATCCCGAATAAGAGATGCTGCGGACGTAAATGCCGCGGGCCTCCATCTCCTGTTGGAGCTTCTTTCCCTGGAACTGCTTTTTGGCTTGCCTGCGGCTCATGGTGCGACCGCTTCCGTGCGCGGTGCTGTAGAAGGTCTGAGACCCGCTCGCGACTCCGGCGAGCAGATAGGAGCCGGTTTCCATGCTGCCACCCAGAATGACCGGCTGGCCCGTCTTTTTGTAAACTGCGGGCAGCCCTTCCATGTCTGGTCCGAAGGCGCGGGTCGCTCCCTTTCGGTGCACGAGAACATCGCGGCTTTCACCGCCGACCAGATGCTTTTCCAGCTTCGCCGTGTTGTGAGCGACATCATAGACCTGGCGCAGTCCGAGATCGGTCGGATCTTTCTTGAAGACTTCCGAGAACACTTCTCTGATCCGATGCAAGATGACCTGCCTGTTGGCGAAGGACATGTTGATGGCGCATTTCATCGCCGCGAAATAATCCTGGCCTTCCGGAGAATTGAACGGCGCGCATGCGAGCTCGCGGTCCAGTATTTTTATGCCGTACTTTCTTTCCATCACTTTGAGAAAAAGCTGCAGATAGTCCGTAGCCACCTGGTGCCCGAAGCCGCGGCTTCCGCAATGGAACATCACCACAACCTGGTTCGGGATGGTGATCCCAAAGGCCTCGGCAAGGCGGGAGTCGTGAATGTTTTCAGGCCTGGCCACTTGAATTTCCAGGTAATGATTGCCTGAGCCCAGAGTCCCAATCTGCTTAAAGCCTCGCTCCACTGCTTTGTTGCTGATCTTTGAGGAATCCGCGCCCCCGATGCAGCCGTTCTCCTCGGTCCGATCGAGGTCTTCCTGCAGGCCGAAGCCGTTCTTCAAGCACCAACGGGCGCCTTGCTCCACTACGCGGCGGAATTCATCCTGCGAAAGCTTTATGAACCCGCTGCTGCCGACTCCCGCAGGGACCCTTTGAAATAGCCTGTCCACCAGCTCGTAGAGCTTCGGCTTGACTTCCTCGTAAGTGAGATTAGTGAGAACGAGCCTCATCCCGCAGTTTACGTCAAAGCCTATTCCGCCCGGCGAGATCACTCCTGAGCGCGCGTCCATGGCTGCCACCCCGCCTATGGGAAATCCGTATCCCCAGTGACCGTCCGGCATGCAGTAAGCGTAGTTCACGATTCCGGGCAGCGTCGCCACGTTCGTTACCTGCTCGAATACTCCGTCGTCCATTTCCCGAATGAGCTCCTCCGTTGCATATATTCGCGCGGGAACTCGCATTCCGTCCTTGAAGGAAGTCGGGATCTCCCACACTGCATCCGAAATCTTTTCCAGATCTTTCAACGATCTCATTGTCTCTCACCTTTTGTGATTGCGTTGGCTGTTGTCGAGAAGCAAAAAAGGGTCATCCAGCGGGCTGTCAGGCGCATCCAAAAAAACGCTTTATCGTTCATTCGAGCTGTTTATGCTGTTCATTCAGTATGGCAAAGTTTTAGCCGATCGCCGGGTGGAGTCGTCGCTCAATGGAAACACCTTTAACATATTGATTCCAAGCCATTTTGTCCAGGATTGCAGCTGTATGCTCGATTCTTGAAAAAGAGCCCGCGCTGTCGCCACGAGTCCACTGTAAATTTGTTCTCATTCAGAAATGACCATGTGTACGGGAATCTTTTTCCCTGCACTTCGCTCCCAAATGCTTCCCGTGAAAGCTGAAAGGGCGAAATACCATGGCCCAGGGCAACGCCCCGGGTCCGGAAGCCGCACAACCTCCCCGGAGCCCCAATGCTGTTGAATTAAGCATTGGCAGCACTTGCCACCTTCTTAGTCTTAGAA
>CAZOEL010000122.1:0-13018 GCA_964578835.1 uncultured Syntrophobacteraceae bacterium
GCTTCCACCGGAAGAAACAATATTGACGACGCACCGGATGCAAAGCCCCAAAGGGGCGCAACACCATAGTCCGGGGCGTTGCCCCAATGCTGTTGAGTCAAATACCTCCGGCAGAGCCGGAGGCATGAAAAATGTGGACCGCTCAAAGCGATTGTAAACCATTGGCCACCTAAAGGTGGCAAGATTGCCTACTCAAACATGTGCAGTTGATCGTGCCTGCGGTCTTCCGCCTCCTGCTTTCTAATGTATTCACGGATCATCTGCTCATCTTTACCTACCGTGGATACGAAATATCCCCTGGCCCAGAAGTTGTGGCCAGTGAAGTTTTTCTTTTTCCCAAGGAAAGTCCTTGCGATGTGGATGGCGCTCTTGCCCTTGATGAAACCCACCACCTGCGCAACGCTGTACTTGGGTGGTATGCAGATGAGCATGTGCACGTGGTCCACCATGAGGTGACCTTCCACTATCTTGCTCTCCCGCTGCACCGCAAGCTCTTTGAAGGTTTGGCCCAGATGCTTTCTGAGTTGTTCATAGAGAGTCTTCCTTCGGTGCTTCGGGATCCACACCACATGGTGCTTGCAGTCCCATGCAGAGTGGCTTAGACTTTGGTATTCATCCATACGAAAGCTTTCCTTTCTGTAAACTTTGAGCGGTTCACAGGGGGAAAGCTTTCGTATATTCCCGTAAATGTCAAACTCTGGGAGTCGCCCGGCAGAGCCGGGGGTTTACCTATGATTAATCAAGAAATCGGTAAGGATCTGTAGGTTGGTTTGAGCGATGAGCGATGCCCAACGGTTTTGCCGATCAATGTTGGGTTTCGCTATCGCTCAAACCCGCCTACGCCTGCATCGGCTCCTAATTCAAGCAAATCTCACGATCACAGAGCTTTGGAGATGGAGCAGCCGAAGGTGACGCCTCTTCCGGCGCCTCTTTGGACAAATACTTTTCCTCCATGCTTTTCCGCTATTTCTCTTACTATGGCCAGGCCAAGCCCGGTTCCCTCAATGCCGCTCGAACTGCTGCTTCTCTCAAACATCTGGAAAATCTTTTCGGCATCCTCTTCACTCACGCCCTGACCATCGTCGCTAACCGAAAAGATGTGGAAGTTATCCGTTTCCTCGTATCCTATTTTTATCTCACTCAACTGGTCGCCACCGTATTTCATCGCATTGTCGATATAGTTTCTGAACATCCTCAGGAGAGAGAGCTTGTCCGCCCTCACCTCTATCCCGGCATTGGGCGCAACCCAGCCGATAGAGCGGGCGGCGAACCTTTCGGAGAATTCCTCTTTCAGAGTCTCGAGGATTTCCTCGAGGTTTACAGATTCAATATGTAGAGGGGTCTCTTTGGTAGTTATGTAGACGTTTATCTTTTCGGCAAGCTCTACGACATGCTCGGAGGCCTTCATGATCTGATTGCAGTAGAGCGCCCCCTTCTCATCGAGCGCGCTCCCATACTGCTTCCAGAGAAGCTTTGTGATTCCATACGCGCCGATGGCCGGGCTTTTGAGGTCATGCACCACCGAGCCTGCGAAGGACTTGAGCTTCTGAAGGCTCAGTCGCAGGTCGTCATTTGCCTTTGCCAGCTCTTTGGTTCTTTGTTCAACTCGCATCTCGAGCTCATTTCGCGCCTTAACGAGCTCTTCCTCAGATTTTTTCTGCTCCGTGATGTCGGCCATCACGCCCTGTATGAAAAGAGGCTGACCGCTATCACTCAAGACGGTAACGGCCTCATCCCTTATCCACTTGACATAACCGTTGAAGGTCAGCATACGGTATTCGCAGATGAAAAGATCCATTTCCCTCCTGCAGCGCGACAGCTCTTTGAGTACTCTTTCTCTGTCCTCGGGATGAAGCCTCCTGAGCCAGGCGTCCCTGTCTTGGTAGAAATCGGCCGAATCGAACCCGAGAAGGCTTTCAACCTGTGGGCTGATGAAAAGGGTCGTCCGCTCTTCATCGAACGCCGCAGTGTATGTGACGACGGGGATCTGCTCCACAAGCGCCCGATATCTTTCTTCAGAGCGGCGGAGAGCCGCCTCCATTTGATCCCGCTCAATGCTTTCTTTCTCCAGGGATTCAGCCATGGCGTCGAAGGCGACCCCGAGCTGCTCGAGCTCGCTGCTTCCGGACGGCAGGCCTGCCCGGGCCCGCAAGTCCCCTTCCGCCAACCGGGAGGAGGCGTCGATAAGCGCGTTTACCCGTCGCATAACGACAAAATGTCCAAGGAGGCAAGCGACCATAAGCGCCATGAGCGTGACAAGACCAAGAGCTATGAGGTTCCGGATCAGCGCGCGATTGGCGCCTGCATAAATGCTGCTCGTCGGAATTCCAGTATAAAGGATGAGTGAAGGAGTCGGATCTCCAAGTGGCGTAAAAGCATAAAGGCGCTTCACGCCATCGAGTCCAAACGCCTCGACAGCGCCTCTGCCGTTCTTTTTCAAAGCCGCATTGAGAACGCCCGAATCCGGAAACACCCTACCGACCCAGAGCTCGGGGTTCGGGTAGCGAACGATGACGGTTCCTTGTCGGTCGATCACCGTTAGAGTCGCCCCTTCCGAGAGCTCGAGGTATGCGGCCAGATCGCTGAGCCAGGCCAAGTCCACCGAGGCGAACGCTACAAAGGTCTCTCGAGCAATTTGAAGCGGAAAGCCAAAATTGATAGAAGGCTTCCCGGTTGCCGGATCAGACTGGGAGCTGCCGATGGCGAGACTGCCGACTTCGATCGCGCGCAGGAAATAATCGCTGCCGGAGAAGTCGGAATGACTATCTAGAGGACGCGCGCTACACAGCGTTTTCCCGTTAGCGCCAATAACGCCCAAATTAAGGTAGCGGGGATGTCTCGAGAGCATTTCCGTCAGGTATGCCGAGCAATGCTCCAAATCGGCGGTATGTGAAGAGAGGGTCTCCGAAACGGTGACGAGCAGTCGGTGGGCTTCGTCGATAACCCGCACCTGATGGGTAGCGGCCAGCTCAATGAGCCTCTTTGTGCTCTGCCGGGCTTGAAGGGCGGCGCTTTCGCGCTCTTCAAGCCCGGAATAAAAAAGAAGCGCAAAAACCGGCAGCCCGGAAAGAAGCACAATCGCAATCAGCTGAAATCGAAGACTCGAGAAAAGTCGTGACATGAACAAACCTGATCCTTTAGTCTGCGCCGCCGCCAAGCACTGCGTACAGCCGCACCTGATTGGCGAGCTTTGCCAGGCGGATGGAGATGAGTCCCTGTTGCGCGGCGTAGAGAGAGCGCTGAGCATCGAGCACGTTCAAGTAAATGTCGGTTCCCTTTTCATAACGAGCGTTGGAGAGGCGGTAGGTGGCCTCGTTGGCCTCAACCAAAGATTGCTGCGCCTCCATCTGGTCTCCAAGTGTTCCCCTCCTCGCAAGCGCATCCGCTACATCCCTGAAAGCAGCCTGGATTGCGCCCTCGTACTGAACGACGGCGATTTCCCTGTCCACCTTCGTCGTTTTCAGCGCCGACCATGTACGGGCGTCAAAAATCGGCATGACCAGCTTGGGCGCATAATTCCAGGCTAGCGAGCCGGATTCGAAAAGTCCCGAGAGGTCTCCGCTCTCGGTTCCTATGGCGGAGGTGAGTGAAATACGCGGGAAGAAGGCTGCCCGAGCCGCGCCTATATTTGCATTGGCGGCCTTGAGCGCGTGTTCCGCCTGGAGAATGTCGGGACGGCGCAGGAGCGCTTCAGAGCTGGTCCCGGCTGAGACATCCGGCAGAGGCTCAACCGCGCTCAAGGCTTCGGGCATTAGATGATCCGGCACGGTCGAGCCCGCCAGCAGGTTCAATGCATTTTCATCTTGAGCGACCAGCTCAGTGAACCTGGCCACATCCACCCGCGCTGCATCGACTCTCGTTTGCACCTGGCGAAGGTCCAGCTCAGGCGCAAGTCCAACTTCATGGCGGCGTTTGATCAAGTTGTAGGAGGCCCGCTGGGCCTCGAGGGTGGAGCAAGACAGCTGCAGATTTTCTCGATCCGCCGCGAGGGTCAGATAAGCGTTGGCGACTTCGGAGACCAGCAACAGCTGTGCGCCGCGCCGGGCCTCCTCCGTCGCAAAGAATTCTTCGAGAGCCCGTTTGTTGAGGCTCCGGATGCGGCCGAAAAAGTCGATCTCCCAGGAGCTCAGCCCCAAATCCAAACTGTGCTGCTCCACAATCGCCCGTTTCCCAGCGCCGGAGAAGTCGGCGGCCACCTGGCTCCTGCGACTGACGCCGGTCCCTTCAACCACGGGCAAAAGCTCGGCGCGCTGGACGCGGTAGAGCGCACGCGCCCTTTCGACATTCAACGCAGTCGCCCTCAAATCCCGATTGTTCGTTAGAGCCATGGCGATGATTTCCTGAAGCCGCTCATCGCTGAAGAATTCCCGCCAATTCAGGTCCGCTGTGACCGGGTCGGCCAAAGAGTTATCGTTGTAAGCCGGACCGCTCGGCCAGCCGGCTGGAACCGGAGCATCCGGCCGAGCGTATTTCGGAATCATCGTGCAGCTGGCGCAAAGAACAGCTGTTGCAGCCAATAGAGAAACCGTTATCTTAATCATCTCAGTGCGCCTCCGAAGGACTCACGGCGTCCGATACGGGCTCTTCCGATCGAACGTCTTTCTTCTTCCCGAACAACTGAACCACTACCACATAAAAAAGAGGGATGAAGGGAGTCGCAAGAAAGGTGGCGGCGATCATTCCGCCCAGCACCCCGGTTCCAATGGCTGTCTGCGCTCCAGCGCCGGCGCCTTTGGCGACGGCGAGAGGAAGCACGCCGAAGCCGAAGGCCAAAGATGTCATTATGATCGGGCGAAGTCTCAACTTTGCTCCCTCCAGAGTCGCCTCGACAAGCCCCATGCCTTCCTTGACCTTGTCCATTGCGAATTGCACGATCAGAATAGCGTTCTTGGTCGTAAGCCCGAGAACGGTCAGAAGACCGATCTGAAAGTAGACATCGTTTGGAAATCCTCGAAGCGATGAAGCGGCGACGCCTCCGATGACTCCCAACGGCAGAGTCAGCAGGACCGAAATGGGAACGGTCCAGCTTTCGTAAAGGGCTGCAAGGCAAAGGAAAATGACGATCATCGAAAAGGCGTAGAGCACCGGAGCCTGCGACTTCGACATCCGCTCCTGATATGAAACCCCGGTCCAGTCAAAGCCGATGCCCCTCGGCAGCTTGGAGGCGATCTCCTCCATGGCCTGCATCGCTTCGCCGGAGCTCTTTCCTTGCGGCGCCTCACCCCAGATGTTGATCGACGGGAAGCTATTGAAGCGCTCAAGCTTCGGGGCTCCCTGAAACCAATGGCCGGTGGCGAAGGAGGAGAACGGCGTCATTGTCCCGGAGCCGTTTCGAACATAGAGCCTTTCCAGATCCTTTGGAAGCATGCGATAGGGCGCATCCGCCTGAACGAAAACCCGCTTGACGCGCCCACCCTGGATGAAATCATTCACATAGGCGCCGCCGAACGCTGCCGAGATGGTCGTATGGATGGAATTTATGGGGACTCCCAAAGCTCCGGCCTTTTCCCAGTCCACATCTATTCTGTATTGAGACACATCTTCCAATCCATTCGGGCGAACCCGTATCAACCTCGGGTCCTTGAGCGCCATGCCGAGAAGCTGGTTTCGCGCAGCCATCAGAGCCTGATGCCCTACCCCCCCGCGGTCCTGCAACTGGAAGTCGAACCCGCCCGCCTGTCCCAGTTCGATCACTGCAGGAGGAGGAAACGCAAACACGCGCGCGTTGCGAATCGTCTTGAACTTTTCCCCGGCGCGTCCAACCAATGCGCCTACTTTCTGATCTTCCCTCTGCCGGAGCTTCCAGTCCCTGAGCTGGACAAAAGCCAAGCCCACATTCTGCCCGGTTCCGGAAAAGCTCCTGCCTGCGAGCGTGAAGATCGACCCCACCGATTCCTTTTCATCCACAAGAAAATGATTTCGAACTTGCGTCAAGATCTCGTCGGTTTGCTCAAGGGTCGACCCCGAAGGCAGCATCGCCTGGACAAACATGATGCCCTGATCCTCGTTGGGAAGATAGGAGGTGGGCAACCCCTGGAAGAGATATCCCAAGGCTGCGACCAATAGGACGTATACCACCAGATAACGAACTTTCCTCCCAAGTATATGAGCAACCATGCCCTGGTACTTGTCTCGAGCCCAGCCGAACGACCTGTCAAACCATTTGAAAAACGGCCGAAAGAGGAAAAACCCTGTCTCGCCCGCCCCATGCCCTTTACCTACGGGCTTCAGGAGCGATGCGCACAAGACCGGAGTCAGTATCAGAGCCACAACGACCGAGAGCAGCATGGCCGCAATGACGGTAACGGAGAACTGACGGTAGATGACGCCGGTGGAGCCGCCAAAGAACGCCATCGGTCCGAACACCGCCGAGAGCACCAGACCGATTCCTATAAGGGCGCTGGTGATCTCTCCCATGGACTTGCGGGTTGCCTCTTTGGGCGGAAGTCCTTCTTCGCGCATGACCCGCTCCACATTTTCCACCACAACAATGGCGTCGTCCACAAGCAGACCAATGGCCAACACCATCGCAAACATGGTCAGCATGTTGATGGAAAAACCGAACAGCCCGAGGACGGCGAAAGTCCCGAGGATGACCACCGGGACAGCCAGGGTAGGAATCAACGTGGCCCGTATGTTTCCCAAAAAAACGTACATCACCAGGAAAACCAGCAATATCGCCTCAAAAAGCGTCTTGACCACCTCGTCTATCGCCACCTTCACGAAGGGCGTGGTATCGTATGGATAGATAACCTTCATGCCGGGGGGGAAATACCTGGAGAGCTCATCCAGCTTCGCTTTGACGGCATCGGCAGTATCGAGCGCATTGGCGCCGGGCGCCTGCCTTACAGCCATTGCAGAGGAAGGCTTGCCGTTAAAAAGCGAATGGGTTCCATAGCGCTCTGTGCCAAGCTCCGTGCGGCCGACGTCGCGCACGCGCACGATAGAACCGTCAGGGTTGGTGCGTAGCGGGATTGCGGCGAACTCCTCCGGAGTCTTGAGCAGATTCTGAACAACGATGGAAGCATTGAGACGCTGGCCATCCATGGCGGGGGCGCCGCCGAACTGGCCCGCAGATATTTCCACGTTGTAGGCCTGGAGCCCACGGATGACGTCCTCCATGGTCAGGCGATAGTCAGCCAGTTTGTCCGGATTGAGCCAGACTCGCATGGCGTACTGAGAGCTGAAGACTTCCACTTCCCCCACTCCGGGAACCCGCGCCAATACCTGCTGGATATTGGATTGCGCGTAGTCCGCCAGATCACTGTCATCCATGCTGCCGTCAACCGAAGTCAAGCCCACGATAATGAGCCAGTTTCTGGTCGATTTGCTTACTTTGACGCCCTGACGCTGCACCACGTCGGGCAAGCTCGCCATCGCTAACTGGAGCTTATTCTGAACCTGCGCCCAGGCAAGATCCGGATCGGTTCCCGGGGCAAAGGTGAGCTCTATTCGCCCGGCGCCTGACGCATCGCTCGTGGCGGACATATACAGCAGCTTATCGAATCCGGTCATCTTCTGTTCGATGATCTGGACCACGCTGTTTTCAACCGTTTCAGCAGAGGCTCCCGGATAGAAAGCGTCAATAGCGATCGATGGAGGCGCTATGGGCGGATATTGAGAAATGGGCAAATTGTGAATAGCCAGACCGCCCGCCAGCATCATGATGATGGCGATAACCCAGGCGAAGACGGGCCGATCCAGGAAAAAATTCGACAACATCGAGATCCTCCGTTATTTCGATTCTGCAGGCTGGCGCTGAGCGTTCAATTCCTGCCCGTCGGCCTTTGCGCTCTTAAATGGTACGGCTTTGACGGAGGCGCCCGGACGCGCGTTCAGCAGGCCTTCCACAATCACACGCTCACCGACTGAAAGACCGGAAGCAACGAGCCATTGGTCTCCGATAGCGCGATTGAGAGTAAGCATGCGCTGCTGCACCGCGCCCGCCTCATCCACTACCAGCGCGTACGGCTCCCCTTTCGGATTGCGGCTCACTCCTTGCTGAGGTACGAGAATGGAGCCTTCAGAGACGCCTTCCTGCACGACGGCCCGAACGAACATGCCCGGCAGGAGCAGATGCTCCGGATTCGGGACGACAATGCGTAGAGTGAAAGAACCCGTTGCCGGGTCCACCGTGACATCGCGAAACTGCAAGATTCCATCGAGGGAGTAAGTCGTTCCGTCTTCCAGCAATAACTTGACTTTCTTTCCGTTCTTTCCATCTGCGCTGAGCCGGCCGGCCTCCAGGCTGCGTTTGAGGCGCAGCAATTCGGCCGACGACTGCGTCACGTCAACGTAGATGGGGTCAAGCTGTTGAATGGTTGCAAGGGAAGCGGCCTGATACCCTGTGACCAACGCCCCGTCCGTTACGCTCGACCTGCCAATGCGCCCGGAAATAGGGGCTGCGACGCGAGTGTATCCCAAATTGATGCGGGCCGATTCAACCTGCGTCTTCCAATACTCGATCTCCGCTTTGGCTTGTTCCACGGCGGCTGCCGCATCGTCATAGTCCTGACGGCTGACCGCATTGTCTACAAGCAATTCCCTGTAACGTTGGGCCCGTGAGCGAATCGAGGGCAGATTGGCCTGCGCCTTGCCCAGAGAGGCCTTCGCAGAGTCGTACGCCACCTGAAATGGAGCAGGATCGATCTGATAGAGGAGGTCGCCCGCCTTGACATCCGAGCCTTCCTTGAACGATCGCTTCTGTATGATGCCATTGACCTGCGGCCGGATCTCCGACACGAGATAGGCGGAAGTGCGGCCGGGCAGCTCGGTGGTAAGCTCCACCTGTTGCGGTTCAATGGTTACAGTGGACACTTCCGGAACGGTAGTCTGTGCAGGCGGCTGCTGACTATGCCCGCTGTCACACCCTCCGAGCAAAAGAAGGCTCGAGAGCGCAGCCAAAACCATACTCCATCCAAAGGGCTGATAACCTTTCTTATTCCGTTGCATCAAAAACCTCCAGTGTATCAATAAAGGCATCCGGACCCAAAACGTTCGATCGAAATCACGGGTCGACAAGTCCTTTGAAGAGAATATCCAGTATGACATCCGGGTCTTCCGGAAAAGGATGATTCTCTGGCGATTCGAGCCATAACAAAAGAAACGCATCGATGATGCTATCTAAGGAAACAGCCAGGTAATAAGGAGTGGAGATCCTTTTGAACCGCTTCTTCTCCATTCCACTCTCCAAAACAGAGGCAAGCTTTTCGAGGAAGAGGTAATGACGCCTTCGCATCTCTTCATCAAGACCCGCCTTAATGTTGAAGCTCGCTCCACGCCTCTCTGCAAGAAACAGGCGAACGAAAGGGAGATTGCTGCGAAACCTTTCGCCTTTGGTCCGGATGTAATTTCGAAGTCTTTCAATCTCGTCATCCGTTTCCTCCAGCGCCCGCGTGACGGCCTCCTCAAAACTGTCGCACTTCTCCAAAACGAGAGCCTTGTAAAGATCCTCCTTGTTTTGAAAGAATTTGTACAGGGTCCCAATAGCGAACTCGGCCTTTCCCGCTATTTCGTGCATGGATACGTTGTGGTAGCCCCTCTCGGAAAAAAGATCAAGGGCTGCTGCGAGAATCTCTTGGCGCTGCCTCAGTTTCTCTCTTTCCCTCCTCGGGAGTGCTTCATTCTTCATTATTTTACCTCTAGAAGATTATCGAAAACATGAACCTGACGTCACTATTTAGAATATGTCGTCTCATTATAATGGTCAAGCATTATTTGTGGGAGGCTTCTTTCCTATTTTTGCTAACATTTTTGAGAACATCTGGCCTCGTCCGCTCAAAACGACCGGAAGCGCGCCCCCGTCTGCATTGTTCTACACCGAATACACAGCAAGCGAGTATGTTCAAGGCGGGATAAATTCCCCGGGAGGCGGGAGATTTTCCTATTGCTGGCGCTATTCTACAGGGCTATAAACAATCGAAAAGGGCAGTGAGCCAAACCTCTGTTAGGCGCAATGGGCAAGCTTAGACTTTTCCACAAGGCTCCGCTGATGATGACGCAACCGGTTGCCAAATCTATCAGCCGGAATCTGAAAGGAGTAGGCGACAAGAAATCATATCAATGGATGCCCGGGTTCTCTTTCGAGGCCCGATTGACGCAAAGGCCCTCTCCGCCCATGAGCGCGGAGCGTTGTGAGGACAAAAGGAGCGTAGATTATGATCGCGGTCAAGCAAAACGCAATAACTCTCAGACTGGCGTTTCTTGCAGCGCTGCTTCTGGCTCCGGGCATGAACGGCGCCAGTGTTGCGGCAGATTTGACATGGCCGAAGCAGTTTGTCAGCTCAGAGGCCTCGGTTGTGCTTTACCAGCCTCAGCTCGAATCGTTTGAAGAAGACAAGCTTACGGCCCGGGCGGCCGTTTCCGTAAAGAAGAGAGGCGAAAAGCAACCCGTCTTTGGGGTTGCGTGGCTGAAAGCCCGCGTAGCCACCGATCGCGATACGCGCATGGCGACAATCGAAGACGTGCAGGCCACCAGGGTGAAGTTCGCCGATGCGACGCCCGAGCAGGAAGAAAAGCTTCGAGCATTTCTTGAAAACGAAGCGAAAGACTGGCAATACACCCTGTCGCTGGATCTCATTGTAGCGGAAATGGACAAGATCGAAGCAGCTTTGCGCGCGGATTCAGGCCTCAATACCGAGCCCCCCAGGATCATCTTCGTCACGCATCCAACGGTTTTGGTTCCCCTTGACGGCGATCCGAAGCTCCTCCCGATATCCAATTCCAAGTTGATGCGCGTCGCCAATACGCCCTTTCTCATGCTCTATGACCAAGAGTCAAAAACCTATTACCTCCGCGGAGGTGAGGAATGGCTCACCACGACTGATTTGATGGGCGCATGGAAAGGAGTGGATGCGGTTCCCGCCAGCGTCGATCTCCTGTGGAAAGAGATCGAAAAGGAAAACGGGGAAAATAGCTCCGGGCAGGAAGCTCCCAAGAGAGTGCGGCAGGTGGAAGGCAAAACGCCCGAGATCATTGTGAGCGCAGAGCCCGCGGAGCTGCTGGCGACCGAAGGCGAGCCCCTCTATACTCCCATCCATGGGACCGACCTGCTCTATGTGAACAACACGGAAAACAATATTTTCCTGGATTCCAAAACTCAGGAGCACATCGTTCTGATCTCCGGCCGATGGTTCAAGTCCAAGTCGCTGACTGAAGGTCCCTGGACCTACGTACCTTCCAAGAACCTTCCCGCCGATTTCGCCAGGATTCCGGAAAGCTCGGTCAAAGGGTTCGTATTGGTGAACGTCGCCGGAACGCCTCAGGCGCAGGAAGCGCTCAATGAGATGTACATCCCTCAAACCGCAGCCATTGACCGGGAGAAAGCCACAACGGAGGTCGCTTATGATGGAGACCCCAACTGGGAGCGGATCCCCAACACCGATTTGGACTACGCCGTAAACACAAGCCAAACCGTCTTTAAAGAAGGAACCATGTATTATGCCCTGGAACAGGGCGTCTGGTACGAAGCGACTTCGCCCAACGGGCCATGGAAAGTGAGCGTATCGCCCCCAAAAGATGTGGACCGCATTCCGGCAAGCAATCCTCGTTACAACGCCAAATATGTGAAAGTCTACGATTCAACGAAAGACACAGCCTATGTCGGCTATACGCCCGGATACACCGGCTCTTACGTGCAGGACGGAACGGTGGTGTACGGCACGGGGTATCGGTACGCGGGATACTACGCCCCGACCGCCTACGTCGCCTACCCCACCACCTATGGGTATTCGGCAGTGTACGATCCATATATCGCATGTTGGGGATATCA
The DNA here is from genome assembly GCA_964578835.1 of uncultured Syntrophobacteraceae bacterium. Taxonomy (GTDB): domain Bacteria; phylum Desulfobacterota; class Syntrophobacteria; order Syntrophobacterales; family Syntrophobacteraceae; genus CAZOEL01. Next base: position 11,771 of record CAZOEL010000122.1, read on the forward strand.
GCCGGTTTATTACAATCCTTACGCCTGGCTGGGAGCGGCCGTCACCACGGCGGCGGTAATCGGGATTACCTGGGCGGTTTGGGACGATATCTGGGATCACCATCATCATCACCACCACTATTATTACGGATGGCGTCGGGGCGGTTATTGGGGACCCGGAGGCTACCGTTACAGGAATGTCAACTATTATCACAACAGAGTGGTCTACAAAAACTGGCGGCCGGGAAGGCCGGGTTACAGGCCCGGTTGGGATAGGCCCGGCAGGCCAGGTTGGGAGAGACCGGGACGCCCCGGACGGCCGGAGCTGTTGCCGGCTGCGAGGCCTGGCGATCGCCAGTCTCTTCGCGCCGCGCAGCAGACGAACCTCTACAATCGGCCATGGAATCAGGCGAAGCTCTCGAAAAGAGCTGAGCGCGCTGGATCGAAATCCGGCGAGCTGAAGCCTGGAAGGCGAGAGGGACGTCCCGACGGAATTGAAGGAAAACCCGCAAAGCTTTCGACCGCGCGTCCCGCAAAGCAGCCCGGCAAAAGCGCATCGGGGAAGAACAACATATTTACGGACAAGGAAGGACGGGTTTATCGAAAAACCAATAAGGGCTGGCAACAACGGGAAGCCGGTAAATGGTCCACTGAAAGCGCCCAGAGACGCTCGAGAGCCGATGGCGCCGCGCAGCGAGGTTCACGTTCCCGGATCTCTTCCAAAGATCGTCCATCGAGACGCATGGATACAAGCGATCTAAACAGGGATTTCAATCGACGTCAGCGCGGCGAGGAAAGATTGAATCAGTTTCAACGATCGAAGGCGGCCTCCGGGCTTTCGCGCTCCGGTGGAGGTGAACGAGCCAGAGGCGATGGATTGGGCGGCCCCCGTGGCGGCGGCCAAGGGAGAGCGGGAGCTGTGCGTGGCGGTGGAGGAGGCGGAGGAGGCAACTTCGGCGGTCGTAACGGAGGAGGGGGAGGAGGTCGAGGAGGCGGCGGTTTCGGCGGCCGGTAGCCTGATTCGGATCTAATCCTAGGGATCGTCACCTTTGAAGGTTCAGGTTGCAGTTTTTTCCTTCTCCCTCAGGAAGAGGGCCAATGCTGTTGCATTAAGAAATCGGAAGGGTCCGTGGGCTGGGTTGAGCGATGAGCGAAACCCAACCCACGCCTGCATCGGCTCCTTAATTCAACAGCATTGGGGGAGATGGCTGGGGGATCCTCTTTCAAAAGAATACTTCCCTCACCCCGACCCTCTCCCTGAGGGAGAGG
>CAZOEL010000123.1:0-12445 GCA_964578835.1 uncultured Syntrophobacteraceae bacterium
ACTTAAAGAGAGCTCATAAACCATTTTACTGCTTTGTGCACCTGCTCAATGTCGGGTATCACATTCCATAAAGATAGAAAGATGAGACGGAGCATCCGGATATAAGCTGAAAGCCATCATTGGGTCGGTCTGGTGACTCGAAAATGGGGATTTTGCGGTGGTGACTTATTGGTGACTCAAAGTAAAAAGGCTTACGGAAGATTATCCGCAAGCCCTTTGATTTTCCTGGAGCCGGCGATGGGATTCGAACCCGCGACCTGCTGATTACGAATCAGCGACTAGCCTTAAGCCCCAGGGAACCAAAAGTAATCATAGGTAGTTATTTCTCAGCAATTTCGCCATATTGTCAACTTTTCCCCTTCCGTTGATTTTCACCATTAATACCTTAGTCTACCCTTTGTTACCCGGCTTCTTTTCGGATTTGGGCAAAATTTGGGCAAAACCGCTGAGCGATTAAGTCGCTGTTATAACAAGAAGAGAGGCGGTGATAAGAAATGCACTTCGGCAAAGTGAAAATCTCTGAATAAACGATCGAGCAGGTGTGGAAATTCTAAGCTCGATAGCATAGAGGAAAGGATAAGAGATGGAGTACACAGAATCTACGAATGAAAAAATCCATGCTGATGAATTTCCCTGTGAGGCTCCTGCTGCTGGAGAGCGGGCGGAATGCTTCGAGGGTTCTGAATCGACCGCGATTGAGCCTGTGAGTGCGGGTGAAATGCAGTTTCATGGGATGGCGAATGTCTTTCCCATGATGCCTGAAACGAGCAAGGAGTTCAAGGCGCTGGTTGATGACATGAAGGAGCATGGCCAAAGGGAACCTATCCTTCTCTCAAGAGATGGTCGCATCTTAGATGGCCGCAACAGGTATCGCGCGTGTAGAAAACTTGGAACCGAGCCAGCAGTAAGGACTTACGATGGCGATGAAAGCCCATCGGTGCTGATGGAGCTTGTCTTGAGCCTTAACATCCACCGGAGGCATCTCACTCCAAAAGAGCGAGCGGAGGCAGTGCTCGAGGCGGAGGACTTGGTCGCACAGCTTAGGCAGAAAGCGAGAGATCGTATCGTTGCCGGTGTCCACAATCCCTCAGCACCAACTGATGCTGGGGAAGAGAGCTTGGAGACAGGAAAGACCAGCAAGATATTGGCAAGAATGGCAGGAGTTGGGTCGGCCACAATTGAGCGCGCTATCCGCGCGCGAAAGGAAAGAGATCGAGGTAGGCAAGCTCAGACGAGTGAAAGGCTGCAGTCTGCGGTTAAACGCCGTGATGAGTCGAGTCTTCCCTTTAAGCATCTGAAAGAAGCAATCCCAGCATTGAGCGCGAAGGAGCTTTCTGAGATAACGCTCTCTGCACTAAGAGAAAAACGAATCGGAAGAGAAGAGCTGTCAAAGCTTTGTATGGCTGCCATAAAGCAGTTGAAAGAAATCGGTCTTGAGACGGATGAACTGCGTGTCATGGTGAATCGCGTGCTGGATGGTTCTCAAGCCGGTTTTCACTAATGCGGGCAGTCAGTTAACTCCCTGCAAGGGTGTCCGCTTAATGAACGATGCACTGATACGGCAAAAGGCGCCGTTTCGAGAGCATAGAAGGAAAAGAAATGAGACAAACCATGGAAAACAATAAAGGGCATGAATTCAGGTCAATGGAAGATGCTGTTGAGAAGATAAACCGTGCTTGTGAGACGGAGGATAAGGATATAGAACTGGCAATAGCTGCTATGCGCTATGTAATGAGTAATAGCCCACCAGAAAAGGTCAGGGGAGTCACGGAGGAGGACATCATGGTTTTGGACCATCTAGAGGCGATTGATACGTTTCTGGATATAACCGAGGCTGGCTGGGATCAATCTGGCAATGATTCCCTGCTAATTTACTATGGAATGGTTAAGAGCCGCGTGATCGACACTGCTCCTCAGGGAGCCCAGCCGCGGTCGGAAAACTGGCTTCAGAAAGTCTTGGCTGAGTTTCCGGCAGAATATGAGAGGGACAAGTATCGATGTTACATGTATGTTGAGTTCTGCAAGGCCTTGGTTATGGATGAGCACGAGGCCTTTGAGGCAGTAGATAAATGGCAAAAGATACACTGTCCGACCGAATGAGACGCCGGAAACCTATTAAGGTGAGTGGTGTCAAAGCCGGTTGTGATCTAAAACCTATTGCCATGCTAATGTCTCTCCCTGGCTGCCCTCTTCCCGGAGCGGGCTTGCCAGGAAAACCTGGTGCAAAGGCGTCCGCCTGTGCAAAAACTCCCACCCACGAATCGATTTTCCAATCAAAAGCAGTCGGATCCAAAGATGGTGATAACATACCGGATCTGCTGCAAAGAAATCCGGGAGAAAGCGAGTATCCATGCCTCGACTGATAAAGAATAAAGAGATGCTGGATCGGCTTGCGTGATGCTTGGGAGGTGCATAGACTTGATCTTGGTAACAGTGGCCAGGGTGTAGGTCCGATATGCCACCTCATCGAGTGCTGTTCGGAAGATGATAGAGCACACTCTACCCGAGCAAACGCATCGACAGCCGTCTTTCAGAAATCCGGGATGAACCTTGGTGGCGGTATCGACCACAGAAGAAGATAAGATGAGATGAGATGGCAGCTGGCCTGCAAGATCGGCCTGTGTAGTGCAGGAGCATAGAATGTCCCCAGTGAAAAGACCTCCAAAGATCATAGAAACGTCACGGCTCCATCTCCGACCTCCCGTGCTTGAAGATGCCGCATCCATATTCGAGACCTATGCAACAGACCCTCTCGTCACCCGTTATCTCATCTGGCGGCCCAACAACACTTCTGTCCAGGAAACTCGATCGTTTCTCGAGCGATGCGCTGCTTTATGGGCTGATCGATCGGCTTACCCCTGGGTGATTAAGAGAAGGGAAGACCAAAAGCTCATGGGCATGGTCTAGGCTCGAATGGATGGCCACAGAGTTGAGCTTGGCTATGTGCTGGCAAGAGCCTTCTGGGGCAATGGCTACATGCCCGAGGCTGCGCGAGCGATTGTGACATGGGCTCTGAATCAGCCTGAGACTTACTGGGTGTTATCCGGCCGTGTGCAACGTCGAAAACACCGCTTCGGCCAGAGTGCTGGAAGAAAATCGGCATGCAGAGGGAAGGAGTCCTCAGGAGGTGGAGCATACGCCCGAACACAAGCGATGAGCCTTGTGACTGCTACTGCTATGCAATAACGAAGTAGCTCTTATGGACTATCCAGAAAAGGACTTCTTATAGCTAACACGATCTAAGGAGGAAATTGTGTTGGCCCATGCTTCTTTGGAGCGACTACCTGAAGATTTTCATCGCCCTTGCGGTCATCGTGAACCCGGTCGGAGCCATACCAGTATTTGTGAGCCTTTCCGACAAGCCATCCCCCTGAAGATCGTAAGAGGACAGCACTCGTTAGCGCCGCAGCAACAGGAGTGGTGCGGATTGCATCTTCGGTGCTCGGAGAATCGGTTCTTCGCTTCTTTGGATCAGCATCGGCTCATTTCGGGTGGGAGGAGGCATTCTGCTCATCTTGCTCGCTGTCTCCATGTTCCATGCGCAGCCTACCCTTCGCGTAGAGATTGGATAGCACACTTGCCACGACCGAGGAGAGATACCACCTCTATATGCTCGAGATCGAGCTCACGAACAAGAATCTACAAGGAAGCGTTCAAACAGGCCGAATAGAAGTTCGCTCTCGTTGCCCATTGTCTTCGTGGCTTCAGACCGGGTTTCCGCTCAGAAAAAGATGAGATCGAATTTGGTGTGCGGGCGTTGCACAGAAGATTGCTTGATTTGCCTTGAATGAGTTCTCCTCACAACATGCGTTATGCTATCCCTCACGATAAGAATTAAACATAGCGGTAAGTAACCGGATTCTTCGCTACAGTTGCCAACCTCTCCGTGGTATCATATCGATCGGGATGTGATTCCCGTCCCCCCGGTATAATGCGTACATTCATTTTCTAGGCAGTTCCACGATGACTCCAGCTGGTTTTTTGTTGAAAAATGCATGTTTTTCCAAGGAGCTGAATGTGAGTGATGAAGCTAAAACCAGAGAGCAACTCTTGGCTGAATTGTACGATTTGCGTAAACGGGTTGTTGACATGGAAGAGATGCTTCGAGAAAACGAGGAACGATACGGAAATATTTCAAGCTCCATCTCCGATTTTGCCTTCTCATATATTAAGCCTTTGGACGGCGACTATGCGATAGATTGGTTGATGGGCGCGGTTGAGAGAATAACGGGCTTTTCCACCCAGGGAGTTCTGAAGCGAGGGAGTTGGAGATTCCTTGTACACGCTGAAGATTTGCCTATCTTCGACAGGAACGTCATGGGGCTTGAGCCTGGAGATTCCGCTCACTGTGTGCTGCGCTTATTACATCGGGATGGCTCAACTAGATGGATTCGGGCTTCCACTCGGGCTGTCGAGAGCAGCGGTCTTCCCGGGCAGCGCCGCCTTTTTGGGAGCTGTGAAGACATCACCGAACGTAAGCGAGCCGAGGATGATCTGAGAAATGAGGAGCATAAATATAGAGTGCTCTTTGAGGCTGCAAACGACGGGATCTTTCTCCATGGAACTACGGGCTTTGTGGACTGCAATGAAAAAGGAGCCAGCATGTATGGGCTCACGAAGGAGGAAGTTATTGGCCGCTCTCCTGCGGAGCTCAGTCCGGTTAGGCAGCCCGATGGGCGCTTATCCTCAGAAGTGGCGTCCGAAAAAATGCTGTCCGCCCTCAACGGCGCGCCACAAAGCTTCGTGTGGCAGTCCTTGAATGCCGATGGCGCCCCTTTCGATGTAGAGATCACTCTAAATCGGGTCGAGATAGGCGACGATATTCTCATGCAGGCTATCGTTCGAGACATCACGGAGCGCAGGCGGGTTGAAGAAGCTCTCAGGCGGTCCGAAGAGGAGAAGTCTGCAATCCTCAATGGCCTCAAGACAATCCTGATCGAGTATCTTGATCCGCAGATGCGCATCATCTGGGCCAATGGCGCCAGAGGCAAGGCCGTTGGAGAGGCGCTTGAGAATCTCAAGGGGAAGCACTGCTACGAGGCGATTGGAGGACTGAACAGCCCCTGTGAGGGGTGTACTGCGGCAAGGGCGCTTAGGACTCGCAAAATAGAGGAAGGAGAGTTCACTACTTCAGATGGAAGGACGCTTCTTTTTTGTAGCAGCCCGGTTATGCGCAACCTGGAGGTTGCTGGAGTGGTCCATGTTGCAGTCGATATTTCAGAGCGTAAACATTCTGAGGAAAAGCTTCTAAAGTTGAACCGTAAATTGAGCGCAATTATCGAGTGCAACCACTCCCTGATTCGTTCAACCGATGAGCAGACGCTCTTAAACGATATATGTCGCATCATCTGTGAAGCCGGTGGGTATCGCATGGCCTGGGTGGGCATTGTTGAGCGTGATAAAGGAAAGAGCGTGAAGCCGGTCGCCTGGGCTGGCGCAGAGGATGGGTATCTTGACAAGGTGCGCATCACATGGGCGGACACGGAACGTGGAAGAGGTCCCACAGGCACATCTATCAGGACTTGCGCGCCCATTGTCGTACGCTATGACGAGCACCACTTGGATCTCACTCCCTGGAGGGCGGAGGCGCTAAAACGAGGCTATGTCTCGGCCATCGCTCTTCCACTCTTAATTAATGGAGAAGCGCTGGGGAGCCTAAGCATCTATTCCTCAGAGCCAAAGACTTTCGATGCCGAGGAAGTCGAACTCCTCAGCCAGGTAGCCGGAAATCTCGCTTACGGTATTGAAGCCTTGAGAAGACGTCAAGGTCAAGAAGAGGCGGAGAAGACGCTACAGGAAAGTGAGGAGAGGCTGCGCACTCTCATCAACTCTACTCCGGACATTGTGTGCTTCAAAGACGCCGAAGGGCGGTGGATGGAAGCAAACCATACGAACCTTGAACTTTTTGAACTGACTGGAGTGGACTACACCGGCAAGAATGACTCGGAGCTTGCCGGGCTCAGTGAATGTTGCCGGGATGCGCTCCTTGCCAGTGAAAAGACTGACGAATGGACATGGCAGGCTCATGAGTCCACCCGGCGTGATGAGATCATTCCCCGCCCGGACGGAACGACTAAGACATTCGATATGATCAAAGTCCCGCTGTATAATGAAGATGGAAGCCGAAAGGGCCTGGTGGTTTTGGGCCGTGACGTCACTGAACGTAAGAGGGCCGAGGCAGAGAAAGAAAAGCGCGAGGCCCAGCTTCGGCAGACCCAAAAGCTTGAAGCCATAGGAATCCTGGCGGGTGGCATCGCCCACGATTTCAACAACCTCCTTATGGCTATCCTTGGAAACATCCAGCTCATGATTGGGATGATACAGGATGAGAAGAGCATGCGCCGGTTGCAAAACATGGAAAAGGTCGTACACGATGGAGCCAATATGGTTAAAAGGCTTCTGCGTTTTACGACCCGCGATAGAGACATCCATGTCATTCAGGAAGCGACCGATGTCAATGAAGCGATAAATGATACGGTTGAGCTCACTCGTCCTCGCTGGAAGCATGCAGCGGAGAGATACGGCCACAAGGTTGGTCTCAAGCTCGACCTTGAGCCCCATTGTCTGGTGCGCATCGAGGCATCAGACATTCGAGAGATATTGATGAACCTGATCTTCAATGCGCTCGACGCCATGCCTTTAGGTGGAACCATCACCATTAAAAGTCGTTGTCTCGTGGAGCGGGTGACGATCGAGGTTGCCGATACGGGAATAGGCATGAGCGAGGGAGTGAGCAAAAGGATCTTCGATCCCTTCTATACAACAAAGGGAGTGGAGAATTCGGGGCTCGGGTTGAGTGTTTGCTGGAGCCTCGTTACCCGCGCAGGAGGAGAGCTTCGGGTCGAAAGTGAGCAAGGCGAGGGGAGCGTCTTCCTGATAGGGCTCCCGAGGGCTGGGACGGCGGAGGAGGTATCGAGCTCTCCTCAATCAAGGGAATGGAGCGGCTCACGACGGATCCTGCTCGTTGAGGACAATGTCGAGGTCCTGGGAATCATCCGGGATATGCTTTGTTTAAAGGGACATTCGGTGGCGGCTGAAAGCCACGGATCGGATGCTCTAAAACGCCTTGAGGGCGAGGAATTTGATTGTGTCATAACCGACCTTGGCATGCCGGATGTGGGCGGATGGGATGTCGCCACCAAGGCAAAAGCCAGGCGTCCCGAAATTCCAGTCATCATGATTACGGGCTGGGGTGAGCAGTTTGAGGGAGAGGATCTTTCCAGGAGGGGGGTTGATATGGTGCTCGCAAAGCCGGTGAGCTCCGATAAGCTTTTCGATGCCCTCAATCGTATGTTTGAGGCGGTTAAGGTAGGGTAAGTTCTCACCTTCATTAGGAGGTCACAAGAAAACAGGTCAGAACATTTCTCTCTCCCGTCGGTTGCGCGGTCCCTGGTTGCCCTCAATAGCAGGGTGAAACACTCGACCCGTATTCGCCATAGCTCTTTCCTCCGAGATCGGGAGGAGAGTAAGGGTTGCATCAATACAGAGACTCTATGACCTTGCGCTTACCCCTTGAGCTTTCGGGCCATTTGCCGGCAGAGAGATCCCTAACAGGAGAACACAAAGAAAAGCCCTGTCCAAGATGATCCCGGAGCAGGGCTTTTCTTTGTCTAAAGCATGTTGTTCGTTATGGATGCTACTGCTTTACGGGCTTTGTCTCATCGAGCTTCTTTCCGGCATCGGCAACGGGCGCTTTCGATGGTTCGGCCTTGGCGTCCTTCTTTTCACCGTTTAGCTTCACATCGGCAGTCTTCCCCGCTTTGCCGTCTTCCGGCTTCACCGTTGCAGCCATAGCGACTGAAGGCTTTACGGGAGCCTCGGACTTCATCTCGGTTGCAGCCTTCGCAGGAACTGAGGCATGCGGTTTCACTTCAACACCCGATGCGCCCGGCATGGTTGTCTTCATTGGATCAGCATTCTCCCCCTTCAGCTCTAAAGGGGGCTTTGCTGCCTGGGCCTTATCCATTTCGGATGCCGCGGGTGGAGTATTAACTGCCGGGTTTGTTGCCTGCTGAGCAATAGCAGAGGCAAGGCCAAGAGATAAAAACATAGCGCCCACGCCAAGCATGGAAACGATCTTTTCAAACGCCGCTCTATTTCAGAAAGACTCTTCGGGAGGGAGAAGATGGGGGACGATGACGAATGCGTGCAGCTCTTCAGAGAGCTCCTTGAAAGAGAACCGGCCTTCAGAGATATCTCTTTTGACCCGCAGCACTAACCAGACACTTGATCGGAATGAGGTCTGGACCATCTTCCGGACAATCGACTGGTGAGCGATGAAGAAAAGAGCAGCTCCTCGCATCTACTGCATTCCCGCCACGAAGGCTCCTGTAGTGGCCGTATTTAGAAGAGGACCCAGCGAGTGGTCGCACGTTGGCAAGTGGGATCTTGCTCAGGGACTCTATGAGCCAGGTGGCTGGCTGCACGGACGCATCTATCCCCGCCGCTCCGACCTCTCCCCTGATGGTCGCTATCTTTGCTACTTCGCCCATAAAGTGGCCTCCACATGGGAGCATGGCGAAGCGTACGCAGCTGTCTCAAAGCTTCCCTGGCTCACTGCGCTGCACGCTTTTGGCGCCTGTGGCGCATGGACCAGGGGCTACTACTTCACGGAGGATGAGGTCTGCACTCATCCCGAGGAGGCGCGGCTTCCAATCCCCTACGGGTTACGTCCCATTCCTGTGGTGCCGTTTGCAAATGAGAGGCGTAGAGGCTGGGAGGAGGCGGAAGATTCTCCCAACCGGAAGCCGGAGGATTTCTGGGATCAATACCGCAATGCCCGCATGATGAAAGTCCAGCCCGGAGGGCGCCGTGTGCTCCATATGGAGAGCCTGGGGTGGGCAGGAGGAGAGTTCGGAGTGGACCAGGCGGTGGATGGGTTGCGGGTCCTCTATTCGCTGGAATCCTCAGGTGAGATCGATCTACTCCACGATGTGCAGTGGGCGGACTGGGACCAGAGAGGGCATTTGCTTGTCGCCACCCGATGCGGAAAGCTTCAGGTGCGAACCCTCGACTCCAAGCACCCCGAGACAGTTTTCGAGGAGGATCTCTCTCTTATGGAGCCAACCCCTGTGCAAGCCCCCTCCTGGGCGCAAAGCTGGTAGCCGTTGCTGGAAACACGCAAGAGTCCTCATGGTCATTCTTCTAGGCGAACGTTTTCTAGAAGACTACTGGATGGGGCAATTTCCAACGAAGGAATGGGCTTCTACGATTCTAGAAAACCTTCTATAAACTGCTTCTTCAAAAGGGGCAATAGTTGGGTTCTTAGAATGGGGACTGGCTTGAAGAATCCATGAACTCAGCGGCGCTTGGAATGGCGCCCTGGCCACATTAAGGAGTCATCAACCGGCCCTGGGAGCCTTCCTGCTGGTGGATACTCGACCGTGTTGAGGGGCGCAGGTGCTAGACGCAAGTTGCGACCAGGACAGTCAGTCCTCGATCTTACGTCGGCCAAGCCGCGGACAGATAACCGCCGCAGCCTGTCCATTCTTGAATTCGATCGTATGCTCATCGACCTCGGAGTCTGCCAGATGCTGGGGCTTTCGCTGGCTCATTCTAGCCAGTTCGCGCACAGTACCCTCCGAGAAGTGGCTCTCGTGGCCACAATCGCACCGATAAGATGAAGGGAACAGAAATTCAGCCATTTGATCATCTCCTTGGCCTATCTGAACGTTGTTGGCACACCGACTCGATTTCCCAGGAAGATAAGCCCTGAATACGATCGGGCCACTTATCCGCACTCCCGATTAAACCGGCTTCTGATTTCCTCAAGACGCTTCCTGTTCACGCCAAGATCCCAGTACCCCACTCTCGAGGCAGAGCGCATCTGAATCGTGCTGCTCAAGCCATCAAAGTAGAACTCGACATCATCGACGAATCCCAGTGCTGTCCTGAACTCTGCCAGGATGTAATTACTCTCTATTTGGATAATCGTCGTCCTCTTCATGCTGGTGATTATCCGCTTCAAACAGTCCAGAGCATCCCCAGGGGTTGCATTAAAGGTCAGAGGAGCAATAGCGTGAGAGCTATCACTGCTTTCCGTAGAGACGCAGTTGGGGGAATCCGGGCAGCCGGAGAACTTCCCCTCGAGAATACCGGGAGAAGTAGGCGTCCGGCTCTTGCAGCCGGCAAACGCCAAGGCTATTCCAAGCACGGCCATGAGCAGGAGGCTAAAGGAATGACGGGCCATGAGACACCTCAAGTTGTCTGTTATCACTCGGAGATACTCCGTGCGAAGAGCTCTCTCTATCCCTGCATAGGGCCAATGATCGGGCGCAATGAGCCTCCCTGGATCTATCGGCGTTTAAATTTCGCCTCTGGGCATCATGCATGGTCAGTGGCCTCTCATGACACGCCGTCTTCATCGAGGCTCTGGACGAGTTCACTGACGCACATCAACATATACAAAGATTATGCGTTATGCGCCCCTTGTTCAACCGGATTCAACATTCTGGCAAGCTTTCGCAACTTTCAGCCGAGAGTTCCGATCAGGTCTTTGCGGTTTGGGAATTGCCGGGGGGGGCGGCTGAGCATCGGGAGATCACTAATTTTATGGCTTTCATACCATTCTCTGCACGACAGACAAAAAGATTGGCCAGACGGAACTGAATTATCCTTGTAATAAGCGTAAGCGTAAAATAAATTGGGAAATCAAGATGATGGGAAAAGAGGGCATTCACCAAGCACCAAAAGGATTCTACATATAGAAGCCCTGTCCCTTGTCTCAAAGATACAGGGAAGCTAAAGAACTGCCCGTCAGTGTTCGCAGTAAAGTCGGCGAGGCGTTTCCGTGGCGAAATGAGGCTCGAAAAGATGATAATTCCATGTCCGCGCACATAAAGGCGAAAAAGCATTGCATGTTGGCCAAATCTACGCAATTCACGGATGATATTCGACACAGTCGGGGATGATTGCTACATCATGCCCCTTCCTCTGGGGGCGTCGAAAGAGGGCTCGAATGTTCAAACTGCACACCTTCGGTAAGGTTACACAACTGTATATCTGGGTAGCGCTGATAGGGCTGGTCTGGTCCGGCGTGTTGTTCGGGCTTTACCTATGGTCTATAGACACTGAGCAGAAGCATTTGGCCGAGCTGATTAAGCTCAAGGGGGAATCGCTGGCCCACCACACACAGGTTCTACGCAGCTGGGTAGGCGGCAGCGGCGGCATCTATGTGCAAGTGGATGACAAAATCAAACCGCACCCGTTGTTGTCGATGGTAGCAGAACGGGACATCGACACCCCATCGGGGCGAAAATTAACGCTGCTTAACTCACCTGCCGTCTTACGCCAGATATCGACCGAGTTCGAACGGGAAAAAGGGGACCGCATACGCCTAACTTCGCATGAGCCGATGAACCCTTTGAACCTCCCCGACGGATGGGAGGAAGAGGCGTTGAACGTCCTGGAAGGGGGGGAGCAGCAGACATCCGGTTTCGTCACCATCGAGGGACAAAGTGTCTTTCGCCTGATGTACCCGATGAAGACTCAAGACGGGTGCGTTCGTTGCCACCCCTCTCTCGCCGAAAAGCCTAAGAAGATTCTCGGTGGGCTGAGCATCACTGTGGATAAGACGCCCTACGATCAGATGAACAATAAAGTGGTGCGCCAATTCGGCTTGACCTATGTCGGCATCTGGATCATGGGCCTGCTTGGCATCGCCAGCTTCGGCATGGGTGGGGCGCGTTTGTTGCGTCGTATCGAATATGCGTCTACCCATGATGGCTTGACCCAACTAAAAACCCGACGCGAGATCGAGAACTTGCTCGATAAGGAGATAAAGCGGGCACAACGATATGGCAGAGAGCTGTCGGTGATGATGGTGGATATCGACCATTTCAAGCTGGTCAATGATCGCTATGGTCACCAAACCGGTGATGAGGCGCTGCGGGTGGTGGCGAGAACCATCAAACAGGCAGTACGGAATACCGATTTTGTTGGTCGCTACGGTGGCGAGGAGATACTGGTGATTGCGCCGGAAACAGGCATCGAGAACAGCAAAGCACTTGCACAACGCGTGCACACTGCCGTCAGTAAGGCACCTATCCCCATGAAGAATGAGGAAATCTTTACGGTTACTGTCAGTATTGGCGTTGCCTCCTTATCTTTGGCTCAAAACACCATACAGAGTCTGATCAAGGGAGCTGACGAGGCTCTATATCGGGCAAAGGAGACTGGACGCTGTCGAGTATGTTATTCAGAATCGCCCCACCACTCTGCAGATTTTGAGAGAGTCGGCTTGATGGAGAGGTGAGCTGGAGGCGTTTCAAGAATATCGGGAGCGGCTGCGTACCGTGGGTGGATCGATTCAGCGGATTTGACGCGGTTTATCCAGGTTCCATATGATCATGGAAAGTTGAACGCCTGCGGGAATTGCCCATATCGCCCTTCTGGCAAGCTATCTTAAGATTATATCCCGTTAGCTGAAATGGGTAGCATGGACTTA
>CAZOEL010000124.1:0-11999 GCA_964578835.1 uncultured Syntrophobacteraceae bacterium
ATCCTGACACAAGCCATCAAAGAGGATCAATAGGCTATGCGCACTCCCTATTGGACGAGCCCGAGGTTAAAAAGATCGTCACTTTGCGCCCTCACTGCGCCAACAGCTTCACTCGCTGTTATCCCGAGCTTGGCAGGGGCGTTTGGCTTGAAATACACAAAAAATACAAGGTTTTCATGATAACGGGGAAGGGCCGGTTTATGAAAAGAAAGATTTCTTTCGCAATAGTCGTAGCAGCGGTCGTTTGTATGTCGGTTCCTGTTCATGCAACGAATGGCGATAACCTCATCGCTATCGGTCCAATTGCGCGATCTATGGGAGGCGTTGGCATCGCGGCTCCACAGGATGCAATCAGCGCTGTTTTTGCCAACCCCGCGGCAATGTGTTTTGGCCCCTATTGCCCATCAGCGGAGGTCGATTTTTCAGGAACCTTTCTTATGCCCCATATTGACGCCAAAGTGATAGCCGGCGGGCAAACATTCAAAGCCGAGAGCGACGAGAAGGTGTTTGCGATTCCAGCCATAGGCATCTCGGTTCCGATCAGCGACAAATACCCGTTCTGGAGATTCGGCTTCGGGGCGTTTGGATCGACCGGCCTTGGAGTTGATTATAGGGGAACGGGACTGGATCAACCCACATTCTTCGGAGCAGCGCCGGCGGCTCCCCTTATTGCGGGCGAATTCACCCAACTTCAGATCCTCAAGTTTTCCCCGGCCATTGCGCTTAAGCCTTTGGAATGTCTCTCGGTGGGATTGGGCCTTCACGTTGACTACGCCAATCTGGACCTTCGGAACGGAACCTCGGGCGGATATGGTTTGGGAGCGCAGCTGGGATCTATTTACAGAGCTACGGATCAGCTCTCATTCGGGCTCAACATCGTGTCGCCTCAGAAGGTCCAACATGAAGATGTGATTCGAAACGCCTTAGGGCAATTCGATCTCGATCTCGAATCCCCCCTGCAGATCGGAGTCGGCGTTGCTTACACCTTCTTGGGTGGCAGGCTCCTCCTCGAAACAGACGTCAAGTGGTTAAACTGGGCAGATGCGGATGGCTACGGGGATTTCGACTGGAACAACCAATGGGTGTATGCCATTGGCGCCCAATACAAGCCTATAGATAAGCTGTCGCTAAGGATTGGATATAATTTTGGAGAGAATCCCCTGGAAGACCATGATGGCTGGGCGGCCGGCACACCCATCAAGGTGCAGGGGACCATATTTCCTCAATACTACTACGAAACTTTTCGCACAATTGGCTTTCCAGCCATTGTCGAACACCATGTGACGGCTGGCGTCGGCTATGATTTCACCCAAAGATTCTCTCTGAATTTCGGGTACATGCACGCATTCAAAAAAACACTCAGTGAAAGTGGGACTGATTTTGCCGGAAATCCCGTGCGCCTGGAAACAAGCCATAGCCAGGATGCCCTGGATTTCGGGCTTACCTGGAGGTTCTAAGCGCCCGAACAGACGTTTCTTAACAAACAAACCGCTCGCACTGAGCTTGTCGAAGGGCGAAGGTGCTCGGAAGCTCTCTTTTGAGCCTGATAGTTACATATCATTGGCGACTTAAGAGCCGCCGTCTCTCAATAGGGATGTGGAGCCGCCTGTTCTTAAGTCGCCTAAGTGCAGACAATGTCGTCGCAGAGGCTAATGAAGGAAAGAACATGGCGGCCTACGCCGTCAGAATGCCATAGCTCGTCTCAGCCCCTGCGCTTAAACATTGAGAAGCCCGCAGCGGGTTAGGAAAGCCGGCATTCTTCCGCACAGTTTTTGATGCACGGAAGCAATCCGAAAACATAGCCGTTGAGAAATCCGCCCACGGCGCCCATGAAAGCAACCAACGAGCCGCCAATCAGGAAACCAATTATGCCAAAAAAAAGGCCTACGTAAACTCCGAGACGAAGGTTGTCGGTAAAAGCCCTTTTTATCTGGACCTCCATACATTGCGAAAAACAGTCGCGATTCTCCATACGAGCTCCATGAAAAAGTATTTCAAGGAATAGGTTAGATCCAACCCTTGCAGCCATTTGCCATAGAAGTACATTGGTTCGATCTTATGAAGAATGTAGGGCTTAAGGTTTCTCTTGACAATAGTGAGCACAGGAAGCCGCAAAGAGACTGTCATTTTCAAAAGATCCGCTCAGGATCCAAATCATAGGTCCAGGAAGCCGAAGAATTACGCCAGCCATTCAGCATCCTCTTGCCTTTGAAGTAGCTCTCATCATCGGATACTTTATCACCTTCGAAACCATCAACAATGTTGTATACATTGGTAAATCCGACCGCAGCCAGACGATTGACCGCATGCGCGCTTCTTTGCCCGGAGCGGCACATCAAGAGCAGGGTATCGTTTGGGCTAAATTTCTTCTTCACTTGAGCTTCAAAATCTGGGTTATCGTCGAGTCCGTATTCCTTTCTCTCCGCATTGAACCTGCCGGTCCACAATTTGGAGGGGATATTATAAGCCGCAGCGGCATGACCGATGAAGGAATATTCTTCAGGCGTACGAACGTCGACGATAAAGATTTTGTCCGGATTGGTCTTCCACATTTCGTAAGCCTCTTCGGCTGTTGCGTATTTGCCGAGGGTTGTATGCTTCTTTTCGTCCTTCGGGACCGAAGAGCCTGCCAATCCCAAAGAAGTCATGCTCAATATCATCAGCAATGCAAAGAGTCCCAATACCATCTTCTTTGCCATATTGTCTCCCTTCTCAATGAAAGTGGTTCTACCCTCCAGTCATCTTTTCTCGCACCGACAAACCAAAATTTGTTCTTTCCCTCTTTATCTCCCTCACATGCTGGATTTCACTTTCTTCCTACGGCGCCCGGAGAAGAGCGCCATCTTCTCTATGCAGCTCGACCGAATAGATTGAAGAGACTGTCGCAGCATCATGCCGCACAGATCATTCTTTGCCTTTGAATAGCTCCGCCGAACAGGATTTCCCCTAAAAGCCAAGGTTTTCTCCCCGGCAATTGAACCGTTTCACCTATGGACAAACCGATGTAGTCTATTGAATATAAGTCCTCTGGATCCGCGCCGCCAAAGATAGATCTTTGGCCATGACCCGTTTCAGGAAGAGACCCGGCATATGCAGCTCACACCAGGTCCTTCCTGCCCTCAAGTAATTTGATATAAAAGATAAATCCTGCGTCGGCCACCACGTGCTGAGAGCCCACAACCCGGCCCGAGCCATTGAGCCGGCCCAAAGACATTCAGCTCTGATTCACCTTCTGATTACAGATTTGATAATAGCTGGAATGAATGGTAAAGATCTCAGTGGAAGACTCGGGAGCATTAAGCGAGGATTCAAATGCGTGTTCATGTCCGGCCGGCTATGCCGGCAACATCATTGCCCACCACGGCATTCTCGACGAAGGGAGCCATTTCCTTCTGAAGCCGTTTCCACCGAAAGCCATGACTGAAAAGGTTCGTGAGGTGCTGGATGGAAGTATCGCAAACAGCGATGAGAGCTCTTCTTGTTGAAGATGATTATGACGATTATATCCTGATCCGGGATATGCTTTCCGACATTCCGGACATGTCCTATGAGCTTCAATGGGTGAAAGACTTTGATGCGGCGGTGGAAGCGGTTTCAAAGGTATTACTCGACGTTTGCCTCCTCGACTATCGGCTGGGAGAACGTTCCGGTTTGGAGTTGCTGGAGAAAGTAAAACAGGAAGGGTGTCGAATTCCAGTCATCATCCTCACGGGACAAGGGGATCGAGCCGTAGGTCTTCTCGCCATGCAATCGGGCGCAGACGACTATCTCGAAAAGGACAGGATAGACTCATCGATTCTCGATCGCTCCATGCGCTATGCAATCAACCGGAAACAGAAGGAAATCGAACTTAAGAAAACCAACGAAGGACTGGAGCAGCGGGTTCAAGAGCGCACCGCCCAACTGGCCGTCGCCGATGAAGCCTTGCAGGCGGAAGTCTCCTTGCACAGGCAGGCGGAGGAGGCCCTAGAGAGGAACGGACGGCATTTTCTTAACGTCCTGGATAACTCCATAGCCATGATGAGCCTTCTGGACCGAGACGGCATCGTTGTGGAAATCAGTCGCACAGCTTTGGACATAGCGGGACTGAGCTCCAAGGATGTTTTGGGGAAGCGCTTCGAGGAGTGCTACTGGTTTGCCTGGTCCCCCGATGTGCAAAAGAGATTGAAGGAAGCCATCACCGGCGCCGCATTGGGCGAGATCAGCCGCTACCATGAAATCATCCGTGTGGGGGAAGGACAATACAGGACGATCGATTTCATGCTCGCCCCCATCTGTGACCATGAAGGCCGGGTATCATTTCTGGTCCCCTCCGCCTCTGACATTACCGAACGAAAAAGAGCGGAGGATACCATGAAAGCCCTGGAATGGTTGTTCGTCCCCGAAAAGACGGCGCCTGTCGCGGAGGCCTTCTATGGAGATCTGACGGAGATCGACAAAGAGAGACTCATTCTGGATTCCGTCGGAAAAGCGGTCGCGGAGGAAGCCCTGAGAGAATCCGAGGAAAGATACCGAAACGTCTTTGAGAATGCTCTGCTTGGTATTTTGAGGACAAACATCGAAGGAACGTCCTTGCAATGCAATCATGCTTTGGCAAAGATGCTGGGCTACGATTCATCGGAGGAACTTCACTCATCGGTATCCGATATTGCAGGACAACTCTACAGGCGTCCGGAAGATCGCGGCAGGCTTATTGCTGCTCTCCTGAAAAACCGCACGGTGCTCGATTTCGAGACGGAGTTCAGGCGTAAGGACGGCAGCGCGATCTGGATTGCCGGGAGCGTCAGATCCATTGAAAACAAAAAGGGGAGCATAACGCACCTGGAAGGATTCATTAACGATATTTCAGATCGTAAGAAGGCCGAAGCCGCCCTGCGCGAGAGTGAGGAAAAATTCAGGACATCCATCGAGAACATGATCGATTGCTTCGGTATCTATTCTGCGATCTGCGATGAAAAAGGGAAGATCACGGATTTCCTGGTTGAGTACGTGAACGATGCTGCCTGCGCCAGTAACCGCATGACAAGAGATGAGCAAATAGGCAAGCGGCTCCTCGATCTTTTCCCGGCCCACACGATAACGGGTCTTTTCGAAGAATACTGTAAGGTGGTTGAAACGGGCCGCCCACTCCTCAGGGAGGAGGTGCTTTATGAGGATTATTATGGAAGCCGTCGCATGGTCAGAATTTTCGACATAAGAGCCGCAAAAATGGGAAATGGATTTATCGCTTCGTGGCGGGACATCACAGAACGAAAACAGATGGAGGAGGAACTGCGCCAGGCGCGCGATGAACTGGAAGTTCATGTGCAAGAAAGAACCGAGGAGCTATGTAAGGCCATAGACGCCTTAACGTCCGAAATAAGAGAACGCATGAATGCTGAAGAGGCATTCCGGAAGAGTGAAATAAGATATAGTTCTATCGTGAATGCTTTCGATGGATACATCTATCTTTGCTCCCCAGACTACCGGATACAGTTCATGAACCAGTCGTTCCTCTCCTGGCTTGGGTACGACGCCACAGGCGAGCTATGCTACAAGTCGCTCCGTAACCGGGATTCGATATGCCCCTGGTGCGTCAATGAAAAGGTGTTTCGGGGAGAAACCGTTCGATTTGAGATGCACAACACTGAAAGGGATCGATACTACTATATGGTCGCCAGTCCCATAAAAGGCAGTGATGGGGCCATATGGAAACAGGGGATCAGCATTGATATTACCGAACAGAAGTTGGCGGAAATGAACCTCAGGGCGAGAGAATCAGAGCTTGCGGAAAAGTCGCTCGAACTGGAGGAAACCAACACAGCCCTGCGCATTTTGCTCAGACGCAGAGAGGAGGACAGAAACGAATTGGAGGAAAACATCATGTACAACGCTCAACAGATGATCCTCCCCTATATCGAGAAGCTCAAAAATACTCGGGTGGATAACCGTCAAAAGATCTTTCTAGATCTTCTGGAATCCAACACAAAGGAAATCATATCGCCTTTTGCGAGAAAGCTCTTCTGGAAATTCTCCAACCTGACGGCTATGGAGCTTCAAGTGGCGTCTCTTGTTCAGGAAGGCAAGACCGGCAAGGAGATAGCCGATCTCCTCAATATCACGGAAGGCACGGTCAAATTCCATAAAATAAACCTGCGGAAGAAGTGCGGACTGAAGGAGAGAAAATCCAACCTCAAGGCATTTCTCCAATCTTTCCTAAAAGCATAGTTTTTGCCTTTGCTTTTTACTCCCAAAAACTGATCTTGTGTTGTCTTATCCTCGAGAATAGATTGCCAATTCTGTAGGTGGCGTTACCCTCATCCAGATGCATTATTTCAGCGAGCTCAAGCTGAGCCTCCTTTTCCGAGCCCCTACGAGGAGCATGGGTTACGTGATCTGCGATCGGCGCGGAACGAGACCTGCTTTTCCTTTTGTTGATTCGATTGATCAACTACGCATCAGCCATTTTCGAGGGGGGAAAATACCAATGAAAAACATGAAGC
Source organism: uncultured Syntrophobacteraceae bacterium (assembly GCA_964578835.1). Classification (GTDB taxonomy): domain Bacteria; phylum Desulfobacterota; class Syntrophobacteria; order Syntrophobacterales; family Syntrophobacteraceae; genus CAZOEL01. The sequence goes on from CAZOEL010000124.1 coordinate 6,483, forward strand.
TCGGCGCCAGGATAGCCTGTGGATTCGGGATCATTCTGCTCATCACCGCCATCCTGGGAGGAGTGGCTATATGGAAAATGAAGGATGTCCGGGAACAGACCCTGGTGGTGGCAAGGGAGTTTGTCCCTCAAGTACACGGCGTCGTCGATTTGGAACAGAGCGTGCGGGAGATGATGTATGAGTTGAGAGGCTACGGGTACACGGGCGAGAACAAGTACTTGGATGCCGGAAAGAAGGCGGCCGAGGATATCAAAGAAGAAGTGGCCGCTCTACGGGAGCTGGCTGCTAAATCACCGCACCTGGTCAAGCTCAAGGAAGTGGTTGGACCATTGGAGACAAGTCTTCGGGAATACGACAGCCTCATCAGCACAACTGTGGACAAAATGGAGGGGCTGGCCAGGAACCGTAAGTCCTTGGATGAATCTGCGGCGGATTTTATGAAACACGCCCATGCTTACCTTGAAGGTCAAACCAAGAAGATGACCGATGAGATCGAAGCCGATGCGGATAAGAGCAACTTGACGCAACGACTGCAAAAGATCACCCTGATCAACGATGTCCTGGATCTGGGGAACATGACGCGAATTGCAAACTTTAAAGCCCAGGCCCTGCGGGATTCCAAGATCACAGAAGAAGCCCTGGGCAACTTCCCTAAAATCCAAGAGAAGCTTTCCGCTCTCCTTGCCATGACCACCCAGGAAGCGGACAAGAAAGACCTTGCACAAGTGTCTCAGGAAGCCCAGGCTTACAAAACCGCCATGGTCGATCCTAGCGCCAACTTTCAGGCCCTCCTCGACGTCAACGATAAGCGCCGGAACGCTGGGAACGCCGCCTTGGCAGTCACCCTGGAAAGCACAAAGACCGCGCTTCAGCGTATGGAAAGGACCTCGGAGGAGCTTGCAGACGTGCTCTCTGCGGCTTCTCGGCTCATGATCTTCGGGCTCGCCCTGGCCATCGCTTTTGGCATCGTTTTAGCCTTCCTTATAACCCGGGGAATCGTCAAACCGATCAACAATGTCATAGAAGGCCTTACCGAAGGCTCCGACCAGGTGGTTTCGGCCTCTAACCAGGTCGCTGCCGCCAGTCAGCAGCTTGCCGAAGGCGCATCCGAGCAGGCGGCGGCATTGGAGGAAACCTCCGGAGCCATCGAGGAGCTCTCCGCTACATCGAAGCAGAACGCAGACAATGCCGAACAGGCGAATGCCTTGATGTCCGAGAGCATGCAGGTTGTGAACGCATCGACGACATCCATGAATGAGCTCACTGCCTCCATGCGTGAGATAACCAAAGCGAGCGAGGATACTTCCAAGGTCATCAAGACAATCGATGAGATCGCTTTTCAAACAAACCTTCTCGCCCTCAATGCAGCGGTTGAGGCGGCCCGGGCCGGTGAGGCGGGGGCAGGCTTTGCAGTAGTCGCCGATGAGGTGAGAAATCTAGCCTTAAGGGCGGCCAAAGCGGCAAAGAACACTGCCGACCTGATAGAAGGAACGATAAAGAAAATCAGGCATGGCTCGGGCATTCTGGATAAAACGGATAAAGCATTCGCTGAGGTGGTCGAACAGGCGAGAAAGGTGAGTGAGCTGATCGTCGAGATTGCAGCCGCATCCCAGGAGCAATCACAGGGAGCGGAGCAGATCGCCACAGCCGTTGCCGAGATGGACAAAGTTGTCCAGCAAAACGCCTCCAATTCCGAGGAGTCGGCGGCCGCTTCAGAGGAGCTCAACGCGCAGGCCGAGCAGATGAAGGAATTCGTTTTCCACCTGGTGGCCCTGGTGGGTGAAAGATCCGGAAAAACATCCAGAGCTGGACGTGAGAAGACCGAGATCGTGAGCGTCAAGGTGAATGCCTCGGAGCTCCACGACAGAAAGATCAGTCCGACAGCGGGTGGACAGGTGGGAAACAGCAAAGGAATGCGATTACAACAGAAGCAAGGATTGGAAATCCAGCCGAGCCAGGTCATTCCGACAAGAGTTAAGGACCTCGATGAGTTCTGAAATTGAAAAGCCCCAAAAGATGCCGGCATCCATTCATCGCATTTTAGTAGTCGATGATGACGATCAAATCATGACTCTTACCAGGAGATGGCTCAAGCGCTGGGGATTTGAGGCGGAAAGCGCCCGTAACGGCGTTGAAGCGACTGAGAAGGTGGAGCGAGCCGAGGGGAACGGCTGTCCATTCGATCTCGTGATAAGCGATGTAGACATGCCGCAGATGAACGGGATTGATCTGGCCGGCTGGTTGAACGAGAAGCATCCCAACATTTCGGTGCTCATGGTTTCGGGTCTGACTACGGAGCGCGAGATGTTTGCGGTCCTCCGAGCCGATTTCGATCACTGCGGGTCCAAGCCCGTCTCCATGGGAGATATGCGGCGTTATATCGACATCATAGACACGAAGCGAAGTTTTGTTCAGGCTCCTCGAAAGAGGTAAGCGATACGATCTCCGAGGTGGATGAGCGTATAGCATCTCTCAGGTAACGAAAGGTGGAGCCTATGGAGATCATGGCCGTTCTGGCGTTTTCTATCGCCCTGCAGCTTGCAGCTGCAATCGCCGCTCTCAGGCTTATTCCGGTCAGTGGTAGACGTATGGCGTGGGTGCTCATTTCGGGAGCGCTTGTTCTCATGGCCCTGCGACGCTCCATCATACTCTACCAGGCGCTTTCGGAACAGACACTCTATATTGCGGACCCCTCATCCGAATGGGTTGCGCTGATCACATCCGCGCTCATGCTGCTTGGAATCGTGCGCATCGGTCCCTACCTGCGCGACATGAAACGCTCCGCGCAGATCCTGCGGGAGAGCGAAGAAAGATATCGCACGCTCTTCGAGGACTCCCGGGATGTTGTATTCGTGAGCAGCCGGGAGGGCCGAATGCTCGACATCAACGAGGCGGGGGTCAGTCTATTCGGCTACGCCCGCCGGGAGATGTTGGGAATGGATGCGCGGCGGTTGTATGCGGCGCCCGACGATCGCGCCGCGTTCCAGGAAAGGATCGAGCGGGAAGGATCGGTTAAGGATTATGAAATGAAATTCGTCAAACAAGACGGCGCGGAAATGGACTGCCTGCTCACAGCCGCGCTCCAGAGGGATCAGAATGGAGAGATTCTGGGATATCGGGGCATTATCCGGGACGTGAGCGAGCAAAAACGAGCCGAGCGGGAGCGATTGCTGATGGAAGAGAGGTACCGAGGCTTCATCGAAAACGCCATCGAAGGCATGTTCCAGACTACTCCCGATGGAAGGTTTCTCATGGCAAACCCGGCTCTCGCCCGCGCACTGGGCTACGACTCGCCCCAAGAGCTCATGGCCTCGGTGAGCAACCTCGAGAGGCAACTCTATGTCGACCCGGAAAGACGCGCGAAATTCAAGCGCATAATCGATCGTGAGGGAGAAGTCCACAACTTCGAAGTCGGAATGTACCGAAAGGACGGCAGCTGCTGCTGGGTCGCCATCAATGCTCGGGCTGTGCGGGACCCGCAGGGAAACGTCGTTTACTATGAGGGCACCAACAAAGACATCACGGAGAGGAAAAAGGCCGAAGAAGAACACGCCCGCCTGGCGGCCGCCATTGAGCAGGCAGGCGAGGGGGTCATCATTCTGGATACGGCCGAAGCTGTCGTTTTCGTCAATCCGGCTTTCGAGCTCATGAGTGGATACAAGCTACAGGAAGTGCTCGGTCGGCCCATAGCAGCATTGCGAAAGGAAGACATCCATCGCTTGTTTCGCCAAGGGCTTCGGAGCTGTGTTGCCGCAAAGCAGGTATGGATGGGACAGTATGAAGTCGCCAAAAAGGACGATACCCCCTATGTGGTCCGGGCCTCCATCTCACCGGTTCGCAATAATGCCGGAAAGACTATCAATTATGTGATTCTCGAGCGTGACGTGACAAATGAAGCGAAGATGGAAAAACAGCTCCGTCAGGCCCAGAAGCTGGAAGCGATAGGGACTCTTGCCGGCGGGATCGCCCATGACTTCAATAACATCCTCAGTGCAATGATGGGCTTCACCGAGTTAGTCAGAATGCAGATGGAAGGCGAGTCGGAGATCAAGGGTTACCTCGACGCCGTTCTCCAATCCGGTCAGCGTGCAAAAGAGCTCGTGAAACAGATCCTGGCCTTTAGCCGCCAAAGGGAACAGGAGCGCTTACCCGTACCGATAGAAAACATCATTAAGGAAGTCGCCAAAATGCTCCGCGCCGCGATTCCTTCTAGTATCGAGATGAGAACGAGCATCCGATCGCATGGCATGGTCATGGCCGATCCGACTCAAGTCCATCAGGTTCTGATGAATCTTTGCACTAACGCCGCCCACGCCATGCGAGAAACCGGCGGCGCTCTGGAGATCAATCTTGAAGAGGTAGAGTTAGAGGACTGCTTTGCGGCTTTGAGTCAGGACATGCAGCCGGGACCTTGTTTAAGGCTCACGGTAAGCGACACGGGACATGGCATGACTGATTACGTCCGAGAGAGAATCTTCGACCCCTACTTCACCACCAAAGGACCCGGGGAGGGAACCGGCCTTGGCCTTGCCGTGGTCCACGGAATCGTAAAGAGCCATGGAGGCTCAATGAGTGTCTACAGCGAGCCCGGGCAAGGAAGCGCATTCCATATCTACCTGCCGAAGCTCGAGCCTGAAACCTGCGAAGAGACGACATCTCCCGCAAAGAGCCCGATTCCGGTCGCCATGGGTAACGAAAGCATCTTGTTTGTGGACGATGAAGAAGTATTGTGCATGGCCGGCCATGAGATACTGGAGCACTTGGGTTACAGGGTCGCCGTGAGATCATCGCCTATCGAGGCTCTGGAGGCTTTTCGAGAGCGCCCGGAAAGATTCGATTTAGTAATTACCGACATGACCATGCCAAGTATGACGGGCATCGATCTGGCCGGAGAGATCATGCGGATCCGGCCCAATCTACCGATAATCCTCTGTACCGGCTTCAGCGAAAGGTCTATCCAGTCGAAGGCGATGGCTATTGGGATTCAAGAGGTGATCATGAAGCCAACCGATGTTCGCTGTTTGGCGGAAGCAATTCGGCGTGCGTTGGATGCAGCAGGCGGACTCAAAGACAATCCGGGGCCGGCGCAATGCAACAGCATTAATTCAAGGGCTGAATCCTGTTTATAGTCAGCGCCTCAGAAGGCTGGAATACAACCTGAACATCTGTGCCGTCACTCCGAGCCCACACTCAAGACTGGAATCATGTAGAGGCATGCAACATATCGCTTTGACAGTTGTTTTCATATCCTCACACGATGAGGCTTCCCAGAATCAAAACTATTCAAAAAGAATATTTCGCCAAAGCAGCTACCCCCGCTCATGACCTTCAAAGAACGCTTGCCGGCTTTCATGCGGACAGGCTCGGTAAAAGGCTCCCCCACCGGCCATGCCGCGCATGCGGAAAATATACAGATCCCACGGCCGCCCTTTCTACTCCGCCCCGGCTTCGCGCAGATCTATCCTGGGCTGATGAAAATCAGGGCAGGAATTCCCTGAAATGGACCATCACTTTCTT
>CAZOEL010000125.1:0-11732 GCA_964578835.1 uncultured Syntrophobacteraceae bacterium
GTGGCGGGGGCGGGGGCAATTACTGGAGCGAGGCGACCGGCGTTCGAATCAACCAGGTTCGAGCCAAGGAAGCGCTCGATACCGGGTCGAGCATCATCGCCACTTCCTGCCCGTTCTGTCTTCTGATGCTGACGGATGGGGCCAAGAAATTCACTGAAGAGCAGAAGGTGTTCGATATCGCAGAACTGGTTGAGCAACGGCTGAAAAAGGTTTGAAAGGAGATGAGCGGCATGGCGAAGAAGAAAATCGGCGTTTTACTGTCTGGATGCGGCGTCTTCGACGGTTCGGAGATCCATGAAGCTGTTTTGACATTGCTCTTTATCGATCAAAAAGGGGCGGAAGCCGTGTGCATGGCCCCCAATATGCCTCAGGCCGAAGTGCTCAATCACCTGACTCAGGAAAAGATGGACGAGAAGAGAAATGTCCTGGTTGAGTCCGCCCGTATTGCTCGCGGAAATATTACGGATGTTCAGACGGTCTCAGCCAAGGAATTGGATGCGTTGATTCTTCCAGGCGGCTTTGGGGCTGCGAAGAATCTGTGCGATTTCGCCTTCAAAGGTCCTGGCGGAAGAGTGGCTCAAGATGTTCAGCGGCTCGTCAACGAAATGATTGAGGCAAAGAAACCGGTAGGCGCGTTGTGCATTGCTCCGGTGACCGTGGCCATGGCCCTGGGGAGCAAGTCTCCCGAGGTGACCATAGGCAGCGACGCAGCCGTTATCGGGGCGTTGGGAGCAATCGGGGCGAAGCACAGGAGTTGCTCGGTTGGAGAGATCAATGTGGATGAAGCGAATAAGGTTGTGACGACGCCTGCTTATATGCTTGGCCCGGGTATCAAGGATGTTGCGGTGGGAATCGAGAAGCTTGTGGACAAGGTGATCGCTTTGGCCTGAGCTGCCTTGAATCTCTTATTCGCTTAAGGCTCTAAACCTCGCATTTCGGTTAACCCCGCGATCAATGCGCCCGTAGAGATGAAAAGACCGAACGATAGAGGAGACAATCAAAGAGGGGAAAGGGCAAGCTTGTTGAATGCGGCTGTCGCTTCAATGGCTTGCTTTTGATTTGCCTGCAGGGAGGCTGATTTCGGCAAATCAGATCATTATCAATGGGAGGAGAGAGGTAATGAGAAAGTGCGCTGTTTTGTGCTCTATCGTATGTGCTGTGTTTTTCATTGGCTTCGGGCTTCAGAGCGCTCCCGCGCTGGCGGGAGGGGGAGGCGCATATCCCAACGGCTCCGCTACATTTTTTGCGGGTATGGCTCCGCCGCCGGGCTTCGCGTTCATCAACTACATGATGTACTATCATGCGGATGAATTTAAGGACAATAAAGGAAAAGATCTGCCCATCTTTAAGGAGGCGGATGTCGCCGCGGAAGTAATGCGCTTTATCTGGATCAGCAATTACAAGATATTCGGAGCCGACTACGGCCAGCACCTGTTTGTGCCTGTTATCAATGCGGACCTGGATTTCGACGTGCCTGTGGGGCCGGCTTTGAACAAGAGCTCTTCCGATCATAACATCCCCTATCTCATTTACTCGCCCTCCATATTCGCATGGCATATGCTTGATGGCAGGCTCCATTTTGTGCTTAATCCCCTCGATCTTTACATTCCCCTTGGAAACGAGGAGGGTGGCAACATTGCGAGCGTAGGGAGAAACTTTTGGACTTTTGAGAATGTTTTCGCCGTTACCTGGCTCCCGACCAAGCAACTGGAGCTTTCCGCCAAGTTCATGTACGATTTCAACACGAAGCAGGATGACATGCCCCATCCGAGCGGCTTCGAGTTCGACCGGACCCCTGGCCAGGAATTCCATTTCGACTATAATGTCTCCTATGCGGTTTACGGCGCTTTGAGATTGGGAGTAGGCGGGTATTTTTACTGGCAGACCACCGACGACGATTACGATCTCGGCGGCAATATTCCCGCTCCGGCCAGGATCGCGCTCAAAGGCGCTCAGGACGACCGCTCCAAGGTTTGGGCCGTTGGACCCGGCATCTGGTACCAGCACAAGAATATGATGTTTGAAGTGAGCGCCCATTTTGAAACAGACGCTGAGAATACTACCGAAGGAATCAGAAACTGGTTTAAATTCATATACGTTTTCTGATGCCTGCGAAATTGGCCGATACTCCTTTGACGGTAAAAAAACTCCGGAAGGCGGTATTTTTTCCATTTACATTATTGAGAATAAGCGGGTAGACTTTAGTCAAAACCTTATTCCTCATATGAATAATGGAGAAGAAATTGTGATTGTGTGGCCATATTCATTACCACATCATCCACAAAACCGGTTCATTCCGCGATAGACTCAGAAGCGACTGTGAGGCCCGATCTCCTTTTGAATTTGCAAGTCTCTCTCACCTCTTACCCAACCGAGCCTCATGGTCCATCCGCAGGCGCGCCTGGCGTCGGCGGAAGGGCGACGGTCGACGCTTCAGGAGAAGAAGGAGTATTGATGAGGGAGATCCATGTAAGCGAAATCACAAAGGCTGTCAAAGACCTCGCCATAAGGGCGAACACCGAGCTTGGCGAAGATGTTTTGAGGGCTTTCGAGAGAGCCCTGGAGAAGGAAGAGTCCCCGACGGGCAGGGACATTCTGAAACATCTCCTTGAAAACGCCCGAATAGCCCGTGAAGAGCAGATCCCCATGTGCCAGGACACCGGGTTTGCCGTCGTCTTCGTAGAAATCGGGCAGGATGTGCGGTTGGTCGGAGGCGGCTTGAAGGACGCCATCGAGCAGGGCGTGAGAGAGGGCTATGAAGAAGGCTATCTAAGAAAAAGCGTCTGCCATTGCTTCACGAGGCAAAATACTGGAGATAACACCCCGGCCATTATCCACTACGACATTGTTCCCGGCGACCGCATCAAGCTGGTTTTTGCTCCCAAGGGCGGAGGCAGCGAGAATATGAGCCGGGTAACAATGTTGACTCCCTCTGTCGGTCTTAAGGGGGTGAAAGAATTTGTCGTTCAACGCGTGAAGGAAAGCGGACCCAATCCCTGTCCTCCCACCATTATCGGAGTCGGCCTTGGCGGGACCTTTGAAGTGGCTGCTCTACTAGCCAAAAAGGCGCTTTTGCGGCCGCTCGGGAGCGTCAATCCGGACCCGGAGCTGGATGAAATCGAAAAGTCGCTGCTTGAGGAAATCAATCGTCTAGGGATTGGGCCTCAAGGGCTTGGTGGCCGCATCACCTCACTGGCGGTTCACGTGAATATGATGCCGTGTCATATCGCGAGCCTGCCCGTTGCGGTCAACGTCCAGTGTCATGCCGCCAGGCACAAGGAAGTGGAGCTATGAGGAAAGGAGAAGGCGCCATGGAGCAAGCCGTCCGCTTGACCACTCCGCTAAAAAATGAAGATGTCGAAAAACTTCGCATTGGAGACAGAGTGCTCCTGAACGGAGTCATATATACGGCCCGCGATGCCGCGCACAAACGCATAGTAGATTTGCTGGAGGCTGGAGATCCGCTGCCTTTCGAGCTTGAAGGGCAGGTGATTTATTATGTCGGACCTTCTCCGCCGAAGCCCGGGCGTCCCGTCGGCGCCGCAGGCCCTACGACCAGCTACCGCATGGATGCCTATGCGCCCGAGCTCATCCGCAGGGGCCTCAAAGGAATGATCGGCAAGGGCGCCCGCAACCAGGCTGTCAAAGACGCCATGAAGACCTATAAGGCCATCTATTTCGCCGCTATCGGAGGCGCCGGCGCCCTCATGGCGCGCAGCATTCTGTCGGCTGAAGTAATCGCCTATCCGGAGCTTGGGCCGGAGGCGATCAGAAGGCTCGAAGTGGAAAACTTCCCGGTAATCGTCGCCAACGATGCTGTCGGAGGCGATCTCTACGAACAGGGAGTTAAGGCGTACGCCGTCTGAGCCCCCCCTAAGACAATCGATAACATGTCACGAAAAGAGGAAAAGATGTCGTTTGTCGTTTCGGATAAAACCGTCAAGAGCGACTTTGTCGAGCGGCTGATAAAGCTGAGCGGCCAGAACATTTATAAATGCTTTCAATGCGGGACGTGTGGGGGCGCATGTCCCATGTCCGGCCATATGGATACGCTCCCCCGGCGTATAATGCGCATGGCGCAGCTCGGTCTCGAAGAGAGCATCGGCGACCTGAAAGCATACTGGACCTGCGCGTCGTGCCACACATGTACGGTTAATTGTCCGCGGGGCATCGATCTTGCCAAGGTCATGGAGGCCGTTCGGCTTTTGACCCTGAGAAAGAATGTCAATTGCATCGAGCCGTCCGAATTGTCCGAGGAAACGTTGAAGGAACTGCCTCAGATTGCCTTCGTCAGTTGTTTCAGGAAATTGACAAGCTGAGCATGCGAACCAGAAAACGAGACGCTCGAGCGCAAGGCGGACTGCGCTTTGCTGTTGAATTTGTCTCGATGGCTAAAAGGGAGTGAAATGAAGGTAAGCTACTATCCGGGATGCACCCTGAAAACTAAGGCGAAGAATCTGGAAGAGGCTGCAGTTGCGTCCATGGCGGCACTCGGCATCGAGCTCGAGGAGCTTCCCCGCTGGAACTGCTGTGGCGCCGTCCATTCCCTTGCAGACGACGACTTGATCCATCAAGTGGCGCCGGTGCGCGATCTTGTGCGCGCCATGGAGCAGGGCAGCGATAAGGTCGTTACTCTTTGTTCCATGTGCTACAACACGCTTGCTCGGGCAAATCTCCTCATGCGGGATGACGAGGTGAAAAGAAAAACCATAAACAACTTCATGGACGAAGAGAAAGATTATCATGGCGAAGTGGAGGTGATCCATTTCCTCAGCTTTCTTCGGGATGAAGTGGGATGGGATCGGCTACGCGAAAAGGTTGTCGTTCCTCTTGATGGTCTCAAAATTGCCCCCTATTACGGATGCACTTTGCTGCGGCCGAAGGATGTGGCCATTGAGCCGCCCGGAGACCGGACGATGCTCGATGAATTCATCCGGGCGCTCGGAGCGACGCCTGTGGATTTTTCAGCTAGCGCGCTTTGCTGTGGGTCCTATCAAATCCTTGCCAATCCGGAAGCCGCGCTGGACGTGTCCGCAACAATTCTCAAAAACGCCCTCGATTCCGGAGCGGACGCCCTGGTTGTGAGCTGCCCTCTTTGTGAGTTCAACCTCGGCAAGAGACAGGGCTCCCTCATTGAAGGGGGCAAGATCCCAAAAGAGGCGCCGGTTCTCTACTTCACTCAGTTGTTGGCTGTAGCCCTTGGATTGGAAAGCGACGTCTGCCGCTTCGACTTGAATGCCGGGAGCGCGTGTGAGCTTCTCAAAGAGCGGGGCTACCTCGGCGCAGGAGTCAACGCCGCCTGATCCATATAGACTTGAGCGCGTTACGCTGTGAGCCCTCGTAGCTCATTTCGGCGCGAAATATGAGAACGATCTCGATAAAGCGATTCAAGGAGAGACAATCATGTCCGATGCCAAGCAAAATTGTGGGTGCTCAGAACCGGCCACGCACGTTGCGACCGGAGACAGGGCGATACTGCCGGAAGGAGCCCAGACCATCCCAATCTATGTGATGGGAAAAAAATATGAGGTTCCCGAGACTCTCACCATCATGAAAGCCATGGAGTATGCAGGATTCAAATTCCTCCGGGGCTGCGGGTGCAGAGGGGGAATATGCGGCGCTTGCCCGACGGTCTACAGGAAAGAGGGCGACTACAAGCTCCACTTCGGACTTGCCTGTCAGACGGTGGTGGAGCCCAACATGTATCTGGCCCAGATCCCCTTCTATCCCGCCAATCGAGCCTCCTACGATATTAATTCCATCGAGCCGGTAGCCGAGACGATCCACTCGCTCTATCCCGAGCTCTTCAGGTGCGTGGCGTGTAACAACTGCACCAAGGCGTGCCCCATGGGCGTAGAGGTTCTCGATTACATCTCCGCCATAAAGCAGGGAGATATCGCCAGGGCGGCCAAGCTCTCTTTTGACTGCATTCAATGCGGCCTTTGCGCCAGCCGGTGCATGGGGGAGCTTCCCCAGTACCATGTCGCTCAGCTTGCTCGCAGGATCTATGGGAAATACATTCAGCCCGGAGCCGAGCACCTCAAGAAAAGGGTCCAGCAGATAGAATCCGGCAAATACGACGCCATGCTCGTCTCTCTCCAGAACATGGATAGATCCGAGCTCGAGAAGCTCTATAAAGAAAGGGAGAGAGAGCCGGATCTCGCGCCTCCTGGAACCTGGATGCCAAAAGAGACTCAATACCTCTAGGGAAATATCCGACCGAAACGCGGTGCGCCAGATACGAAGGAGAATCAACAGATGGGTTATGCTCCACAGTTAAAGGAACTGATAAAAAGGGTCGAGGCCACGAGGCCCGAGCGCGTGGCCATGGCGAGAAGGGGCGAGAACTTCCCGGCTTTGAGCCTCGAGGAAAGGGCTGTCGTTCTGGAGAAATTCCACCCCGATTGTCAGAAGGAAGGAAGAAGATCCGTTCGGGTTGGGCCCGACAAAGGGACGGTTCTCCCCGACGAGATAGCGACCATGCTCGAGTCCAAATCCATTCTCAGGCCTGAGAGGGTGGATCTTGGGAAGATAGACTTTGAAACGGATATCCTCATCCTTGGAGGAGGGGGAGCTGGAACCTCAGCGGCGCTTTTGGCTTCCGAGACCGGAGCGAGAGTCATTCTCGCCACGAAGCTGAGGCATGGGGACGCCAACACGATGATGGCTGAAGGAGGAATACAGGCGGCGACTCAGGAGTGCGATTCCCCCTTTTACCATTATCTCGACACCATTGGCGGGGGGCACTTCACCAATCAGCCGGACCTTGTCGCAGCTCTCTCCCACGATGCTCCTCTCTCCATCGCCTGGCTCGAGTCCCTCGGGATGATGTTCAACAAGCTCTCCGACGGAAGGTTGAGCGTAAGGCATTTCGGAGGGTCTAGCAGAAAGAGAATGCACTCCTCGGGCGATATGACCGGCGCTGAGATCATGAGGGTTCTCCGTGACGAGGCTCGAAACAGAAGGGATAAGGTCACCATCCTGGAATTCTGCCCGGCGGTCGAGCTCATTTTGGATGAAGAGGGCAAATGCGCCGGCGCCATCCTTTTCAACATGGAAACGAGAGAATTTTTCATTGCCAGAGCCAAGGCCGTCGTGATCGCAACGGGCGGGAACGGCAGGCTCCACATCAAAGGCTTCGCCACCACGAACCATTACGGCGCAACCATGGATGGAGTGGTCATGGCCTACAGAGTGGGAGTCGGATCGACCTGCCTCCACTCAACCCAGTATCATCCCACCGGCGTAGCCTATCCGGAACAGAATGTGGGCCTTCTTATAACCGAGAAGGTGAGAGGCCTGGGGGCGCATGTGCTCAATGTCGACGGGGAGCAGTTCTGCTTTCCCCTGGAGCCTCGGGACGTGGAGTCGGCTGAGCTCATAAAGGAAGCCGTGGAAAAGAAGAAAGCCGTGATCACCCCGACGGGTCGGACCGGCCTCTGGCTTGACTCGCCGATGATCGATCTTCTCCATGGAGAGGGTACGGTCAAGAAAGAGCTTCCCGCCAAGTTCATCCAGTTTGCAAGGCATGGGATAGATATCAGCAAAGAGCCCATGCTGGTCTACCCGACTCTCCATTACCAAAACGGAGGCGTGGCCATCAACGCGGATTGTGAGACCACGATTCCCGGGCTATTCAGCGCGGGGGAAGTGACGGGCGGAGTGCACGGTGAAAACCGCCTCATGGGCAACAGCCTCCAGGATGTCATCACCTTTGGGAGGAGAGCGGGGATAAGCGCAGCAAAATATGTCGGGGGAGGCGTCGAGTTAAAGGGCCTCACCCTGGAGCATATCAACAGGTTTGAGCGCGAGCTCTCGGAAGCCGGAATCGAAAACCCGGTCTCAGCTCCTGTTCTCCTTCCCGATTACGCCACCGACGAAGTCGCATCCAGAAGGCTAATGGATGCAAAAATGGAAAGCGAGTAGTCATCGGGCCGGGGCCTTGCGCTGGGGATCTGATCGGTGCGAAGTTGAAGATCCATAGACGCCGGGCCCGGGCTTCAACAATGTGCAGATGTGCGAGACAGATTGGGGGATACGATGGAAGAGACGGTCGACAGCGCCATGACGAATATGCTCAAAAAGCTGGGAGCAAAGTATGACGGAAAAGAGTGGCGAATCTACATCCGTACTGGATGGCCGCCTGTGATCCTCACCGATCAGGAGCGGGAGTGGAACAGACAAGGCGGCAGGCCTCTCGGGGAGACGACGATAGAAGCGATTCAGGCGATTGACCGGCTCTGGGGGCTTTCTCCTGGAGGCGGCATCACTCAGAAGGAAATTGATTCCGCCAGAGAGTGGACCAAGCAGAACCCGGGCCGCAAGATGTGAAGTCTTGCAACCCAAAGGTGAAATGTCTGTATCGAAAGAAGATGTAGTGCCGAAATCAAATGACCGAGAATCGTAACTGAATGAATTAATACCACTTTTAACTTTTCACTGACAAACTTGGGCTAGGCAATATGCACCATTCGAATGGCATCCAGAGGACAGACCTCGATACAGTCCCAGCATCCCATGCACATGTCTTGAAAGATTAGCGGCGGTTCGAAAACGCCGTCGATTTGCTTGATTACCTTATGGGCGCAGACAAGCGCGGAAGCGCACTTCCCTTTTTCAGGACTGCATTCCTTCGGATTGCACCTTTCATAATCCACCATTGCAAAGGACTTCTTTGACTGTATATTCATCATTATAAGGAACCTTATCTTCTCCCAGCGCCTTCACTTCTTCCCATCTATCGACGCTTCGCAGCCGACGGCGCTACGATCTTCTTTCAAAGGGCTCCGCGTCCCCCTTCTCCTGGCTTGGTTCTTCCACGTCTCGGGGAACGATGCGTCTTTTCTGAATGGCTACTGGGGAAGCCCTGTGGAACAACGCATCGATCTTCGCCTTTGGGGCTTTGGGAGCGCTTGTTTGTTTCGGAGTGCTTCCGAGCAGCTGGAGTCCTCGGATTTCTCAAAGCAGTTGCAGATCTTCGAGACAAGGGGGTGGGTTCCTGACGTGGATTGAAGCCGTGTTGCCCCTTAAAGATGGGCTCGGGCCCGATCGATGGGTCGGGCTCAAACCCCTCGACGATCTGTTCGGGAATCTTGTGCTTGAGCAACCGTTCGATACCCCTCAGCAATTCGCGCTCGTCGATGCACACAAGGGATATCGCTGTCCCCTTCCGCTCTGCACGGCCCGTGCGCCCGATTCGGTGCACATAGTCTTCCGACACATTGGGCAGTTCAAAGTTCACCACATGCGGCAGTTGGTCGATATCGAGCCCTCGAGCCGCAATATCGGTTGCAACCAGCACACGAACCTCGCCGTGCTTGAAATCGGACAGAGACCGCGTTCGTGCGCCTTGGCTCTTGTTGCCATGTATCGCCGACGCACTGATCCCCTTGCGCTCCAATTGCCTGGTAAGCCGGTTGGCGCCGTGCTTGGTTCGCGTGAATACGAGCACCTGCCGCCAATCTTTGGAGTCGATGAGGAAGGAGAGAAGCTCGGGTTTTCGCTTACGATCCACGGGATAGACCAATTGTTCGATGTTTTCCCCGGCGGTGTTGCGGCGCGCTACCTCGATCAGGACTGGGGAGCTCAGGAGATCTTCAGCGAGTTTCTTGATCTCATCGGAGAAGGTGGCGAAGAAGAGGAGACTCTGTCGCCTCTGAGGGAGGAGCGCAAGGATTTTGCGGATATCTTTGATGAATCCCATATCCAGCATGCGATCCGCTTCGTCCAGGACCAGAAATTCGATTTTGGAAAGATCCACTGTGCGCTGTCGAACATGATCCAGCAGGCGGCCCGGCGTTGCGACCAGGATATCGATCCCCGCGCGGAGCTTCCTGATCTGGGGATCGATGTTGACACCGCCGTAGATGACGGCCGACTTCAACGGCAGATGCTTTCCGTAGGCAGCGACACTCTCTTCGACCTGAGCCGCAAGCTCTCGGGTTGGCGTGAGGATAAGGGCGCGAACGCTATTCTTTCCCCCTATCCGGGAGCGTTCGCTCAAGCACTGCAGGATCGGCAGAGCAAAACCGGCGGTTTTTCCCGTGCCCGTTTGCGCTCCCGCCAGGACGTCCTTTCCATTAAGAATGACGGGGATCGCTTGTCGCTGAACAGGGGTCGGTTTAGTGTAGCCTTGATCGGAAATGGCGCGGAGTAATTCGGCCGAGAGGCCGAGGGTCGTGAATGACATATTGAAGGGTTGCTCCTTTATGGGTTGATAAGTTCTGCACTTCCAGCGCGAGATCCATGCTGAAGGTCTCGAAACGAGACGCTGATCTGTCGATGGGTGCGGGTTCGATCTATTTGAAGATAAGAGCTTGGGAGACCGTGACAGACGCTCATTGTGCGGGGACGGCTCGCTGTGCCGCCCGTGCGGCGCGTTGGGCAATCCAGATAGTGTGCCGGGCTCCCCCGGCGGCGCCACGCGCCCGCACGCGAGCCTCCTCCACCTGAAAGCCGCTTTTTCGGAGGCGGTCGCTGAAGGCCTGATCAGGACCGGCCGACCATACGGCCAGGACCCCTTCGGGCCGCAGCGCCGCGTAAATCGCTTTCAAGCCGGCCTGACGATAGAGCCGGTCGTTTTCCTTCCGGGTCAACCCTCTGGGACCGTTGTCCACATCAAGCAGAATGGCGTCATAGGCCCGACGCTCTTCATGCACGATCTGTGCGACATCGACCTCGCGCACGGTGACCCGAGCGTCTCGAAGCGGATGGCCGGCAAGATCCCCCAGGGGACCGCGGTTCCATGCCACCACTGCCGGGATCAGCTCAGCTGCCGTCACCCGGGCTCGAGCGCTCAGTCCACGCAACGCGGCGCTGAGAGTGTACCCCATTCCCAGTCCACCAATCAGCACTCGAGGCTGGAGGCGATCTGCAATCCGTGCACAGGCCAGCTCCCCAAGCGCATCTTCCGACCCGTGCACGCGGCTGTTCATAAGCTCACGAGCGCCGATCCTCATCGAGAATTCGCCGCCCCGCCGGTAGAGCCGAAGCTCACCCTCGTCGCCGCTCAATCGCGCGACATCGATCAACATCCAGGGAATCATGCGCATCTCCGGAAACGAACAGGGCCTGGGTTATAGTGTAATGCGAGAATAGCGCCCCTTTCGCAGGTTTCAGACGTCGGCGCGTCGCTTGCGGGACGTTGAAAACAGGGACGGAGCTCGACACTCCTCAGAGCCTGAGGTCGTAGTGTTGTCCATGGCACAATTGGCTCCTGAGCCCCGCGACTTCGCCATCAATCAGGTAGTCATCAAACCCCATCAACCGGTCGATGATGCCGCCAGGGGTGATTTCGACAATCCTGTTGGCCACGGTCGCGACAAATTCATGGTCCTGGGAGGAAAACAGCACTACCTCCGAGAAGGCGGCAAGTCCGTTATTGAGGGCTGTGATCGATTCCAGATCCAGGTGATTGGTCGGTTCATCCATGATGAGCACATTGGCGCCAACCAGCATCATTCTGGAGAGCATACAGCGCACGCGCTCCCCTCCTGAGAGGACGCAGGCCTTCTTCATGGCCTCATCACCGGAAAAGAGCATCTTGCCGAGGAATCCTCTGGCGAAGCGCTCTCCCTCGGTGGGGGGAGAAAACTGGCGCAGCCAATCGACGAGGTTCAAGTCGTTCTCGAAATACGTGCTGTTTTCTTTTGGGAAATAGGAGTGGGTGATGGTGAGGCCCCAGCGGAAACTGCCGCTGTCCGGCTTCATCTCCCCGGCCAGGATCTGGAACA
>CAZOEL010000126.1:0-11721 GCA_964578835.1 uncultured Syntrophobacteraceae bacterium
GTCCAAATTCCGGGCAAGAGAATTTGCCTTCAGAGGTCACTTTTGGATGCCCCAGTGCTGATATTGGTCAGGACGTAGCGCTAAATATCGACGGCGTCGGAGGATCAAGGCCAAAATGGGCGACGGGCATTCCCGCCACTATCGGCGGTAAAAAATGGGTTCATTATCCTTGCCTTTTGCATATGCGAAATCCTTTCGCTTCGATAGTTCTTGATCATCTACTCCTTCAAAGGGGCGTCTCGATAGGCGACAAGCAGGTTGGATTTCTCACTGCCCGATTCGGGAGGGTTCACAGGCCGCCCTCAATACACAAGAAAGCTCGATTTCCATATGCCCAAAGAATAACCCCCAGGAGCCCGTTAGGGCTATATTCCCCTGGGCGCCAACCAGTGCAACCATTTCGATATCGATAGCCCAAAAGACTACCTTCTATATTTTGCCTATCTATCCAAATTACTTGATTATTTATTGACATAGAGCTTCTTGCCAAATATACGATTAATTATTACAAATTGCTGATTTAACATACAAAGTTCTATTATTAGGAGGCTCTATGTCAGTTGAAGTCGAGAAGCTAAGGGGGGTTCCAACCTGGTACTATCGGTTCCGCCTAAATGGGAAAAGATATTGTGGATGGCTCTTGCCCGAAGCGGCAATGACAAAAAGAAAGGCAGAGGCTGAGGAGGAAAGGATCAAAGCGAAGATCCTCCTGGATCTGGAAATGGGCAAAGCGAGGACTTTAAAGCCCCTTTCTGCTAAGCAGGTATTCGAGAGCCACGCGGAGTACTTGAAGATGCATCGTATGGGAACCTATATTAGCTATCGATATCTTTTCCCGCATCTCAAATTCTTCCACAAGGATGCCATCAGCCCACAGGACATAATGGATTTTAAGAAGCTAAGGCTCTCCCAGGATGTCTCCGAGGCTACCGTAAACAGGGAGCTTCTGCTTGGACGAGCGGCCTTCAACCGGGCATTGAAGCAAGGGCTGGTGAAGGAAAATCCATTTGCGCACTTCGAGAAGTTTACCGAGGCGCCAAGGACAAGGTATTTGAGCAGAGAGGAGATCACCCGGCTCCTTTCGGCGGCGGATAGCATCAGCAGGGCAAAAGCCTCACACTTCAAAGAGATCGTGATTACCGCTATGCTTACCGGCATGCGAAAAGATGAGATCCTCAGGCTCCACAAACAAGAGATCCATCTTGATGAGAAGACGATCCACAAGGCGGCCACTGGCACCAAGAAATACCAGCGGGAGAAGGTTATCCCTCTCTCAGGTGAACTGCTCGAGATCCTTAGAGCAAAGCTTGAGAAGAGTAAATCTGGCTATGTTTTTGAGTGCCCGCTGACGGGTAAGCCCTATGGGGATGTAAAGAGCGCATGGTGGAAAGCCCTCGAGCTGGCTGGGATCAAGGATTTCAGGTTCCATGACTTAAGGCGCACGTTTGGAACCTATGCTCTGCTTGCCTCACAAGATTTGCGGACCGTCCAGGAGCTTTTAGGCCACTCGAATATCGAGACCACGCAAAGGTACACTCATATCCTAAGCGAGCAAAAAGAGCGGGTGGTAGACAGCACGAGCGCAATCATCCTGGGGCAAATACACGCTGGGCAGGAAAAGATCTCGGCTGATGGCGCCAAACCTGCGAGCGCCCTCCATTGATGACGGCACCGATAGTATCTCTACGATCCAGGTGGAAAAAAGCTTCCCGCTTGGATCGGCCCTCCTCCAGCTTCCCCCTTCAAGCGTTTGTATCCTCGATGCGCTACAAACACCAGCATCAAGCCCCTTTTTCATACTTTCTGGGCCAAAAATTGGGCCAAACATTTTTGACTGCGAGCGCAAGCCTACGCAATCACTGGGGTTGAGCCACCCCTAGCGCTTGCTCGCAAAGCAAGCGTTCGGCAATTTCGTCTATGATGCTGTCGTCTCCTATCTATAAATTCGGTCAGTACAGGATTGATAATCATATGCTGATCACTTTCGCAAGTTTGGAAAAACGCCATACTGGCAAGGAGGGTTGTGTATTCCTGGATTCAGCTCATTCACCATTTGGAGGCTTTGGCAGTACGTCTTTTGCATGATTTGTCCTGAGCAAGGTTTTTGGCGAATCCGAAGAACCGCTCATCACGGTTCTTCGGATGATCACAAGAGTAGAAGGATTTTAGCGGGTGGGGCTGTTCCCGCCAATCACCATCCTATCCACTGCTCCCACTGCCACTATTGTTTCCTCCGCCATCGAAAGAAGGCCCTACTCCGTCCCCCGTTCTGAATGTCGGAAGAGCGGCTGAATCGACGTATTCCACTCCATCCCAGGTGGGAAGCGGAGCAGGCATCAACTTGACCTGTCCCGGATGCTCGAGGTCCCAGCGGAGGAGCATGGAATGGTCTTCATGCTGGGTATTGTGGCAGTGCTCCATGTATGTTCCGGCAAACTCTCGAAACCGGATGGCCATCTCGACTTTGATGCTGCTGTCCTCCTCCGGACCTATCCTATAGAGGTCCTTTCTCGCCCATTTCTCCCATTCCGGGGGCGCTTTCCCATCGCGTGTCAAGATGATTCCTTCCTCGAAGTGGACATGAACCGGATGACTCCAACCGCCTCCACCATTTACAATGCTCCAGACTTCGAGCGTACCCTGCCCGCTGAAGCCAGCCTCCTCGGGGCCGTTTACGAGTTGGGGCGCTGCTGAAATCCTCCTTGGATCCATGGGAAAGGCGCCTTCTCCATCCGTCTTGATGGTCCACGGAGCTTCGTCGGTACCGGAAGAGCGAGCAAACTCGAAAGTGCGATGCCGCACCCTGGCCAGCCTTGTCTGATCGTCCGGATCGTCTCGATCTATGGTCAAAGGGATCATCTTCCTCTTACCCGGCTCGAACTCGGATGGGTCCATACTCAAATCCCTACCGGAATATTCAAAGACCCTTAGCTCCAAAAACTTTCCAACGGCAGGATCAGCATCGACCCAGCGCTCGGGCGCGCCGTTTTCATCGAACCGGAGCTTCGCTTTGTAACGCCCGGAGAGGATATCTTCGAGCGGGATCTTTTCCTTGGGTCTTCTTCCGTCTGTGTGTTCGAGAACGTTCACGAAGTAGAGCTTGTCACCGGGCTTAATGCCGTGCTTGCTGAAATCGACGATAACATCATAGCGCTCAGCAATGCCGATGGTCGGGAGAATGCCCTTGTGCTCGAGGCGATCTCCGTCGCCGTCGAGATCCATGCTGCCGTCAAAGGGGACCGCATGCTCCATGATGTTGCCATCGTTGGCTATCATATGCATGGGCGTCCTGTTGTAGGAAACTCCCGAGCCGGGCGGGCCGGGCATCTCCCCGCCATTCCCCTCTACCTGTTGGACCAGTGCGAAAGCAAAGAATCGCGATGTCGAGGCGTCCAGGAAGCGGAAACGATACCGCCTCGCTCGCACATTGAAGTATGGATGCCACAGTAGATTGGTCAGAACCTGATCTCCCAGGAAGCCATCGAAGTTGAAGATGTTGAACCAGAGCTGCCCTTCCTGGTCCCACGCTTTGTCCATGATGAAGAGATTGACATCATAGTCCCGGTTGCCCCAGTCGAGGGCCGTACCGCTCGGGAATCGGAAGTTCACGCCATCTTCAAAGTCCTCTTTTCCTCGATCCAGGGCGCTGTAGTAGTTCATCTTAGCGGCATTGCCCTTGTAAACGTTCTGAGCCGTGAAGTCGAACATGTGATCGTGAAACCAGTGGGAGCTCATGGTCTCCCGCCAATC
Source organism: uncultured Syntrophobacteraceae bacterium (assembly GCA_964578835.1). Classification (GTDB taxonomy): domain Bacteria; phylum Desulfobacterota; class Syntrophobacteria; order Syntrophobacterales; family Syntrophobacteraceae; genus CAZOEL01. The sequence continues at coordinate 3,751 of CAZOEL010000126.1, forward strand.
GCCACGGATTCTGATGGAGCCGTTCTCGCAGGTCTTCGCGCCAGGGTTGAGGTCGTTTACGAAGAGGGTTTCCCCTTCGGAGCAGGGAAATGCAGCCCTGGGATCAGACGCATCGGTATTGATGGTATCGTAACCTGCGAGTTGCAACGGCCAGCGGTAGTCATAAAACTGTCCCGGAAAGAAGAAAGCGTTCGTGAAGCCGTCGCTCTCCGCAGGGTTGTGGCCGTTGTGCTCGTGCGTGGTGATGGTGTGCACGCCAAAGCCTCGGTTTGCCGCAGGAGAGATGGGAAGCGCATTGTAGTGGCGCAGGAGAATGGGCTCACCGTTTCGGGCGACGAGCACCTTGGGTGGAAGCGTCCCGTCAAAGGTCCAGAAGGACTTGTGGTCCTGAACGGGCATCATTGGATGAAACTGAACCGGGACTCCCTTCGTCGTGCCTTCTATCTTGGGGGAGCCAGGGACCGAGGATTCAAAGACCGTGTGATAGAGTCCTCCCGGTGCAAACTCGCCAAGCCTGTATCCATGATGCTGTAGCCTATCACGAAGACCGCTGTTCACGCGGGCTCCTGCCTGAGCTGTCTTGGTAAAGACCTGCGGAAAGAATTCATTCCACCTCTGATGAGACCAACCCTTTCCAGGAGGTCTGCCTTCGGCGGGGGGGGAATCGAGCTCACGGCCAACGAAAGCTCCGATCTCCCGCTTCCACGGGTTTTCATCTTCCGTATTGGAGAATTGTGCGGGGAAGGGTGCGATCCCTCTCTGATCGAGGAAAGCATCCAGCGCCGGGCCACCGGGTCCGCTCATTGAGACATCGTCAGGGTCCTGTTCGGGCGCCGGCCCTGTCGTGGGCTTTGGGAAAGGAAGGGATGGAGGCGGTGTACTTGCCTCGAGAGGATCGGAGCCAAACTCCTCAGCGCGCAGCATCTGCTGAGTAAATGACTGCGCTCCGAAGAGGGGACTTGGTCTGCTGTTGGTTGGAACATTGAGACCATTTTCCAACTCATCTTCGGCTCTGACGTTGTTTATGCGAGCATCTTCGAGGGTCCCTGTCGGACCGCCCTCGAAAGACCCTTCATTGGCAGGTGCAAGCGTTTCGAGAAAAGCTTCGTCAAAATCCTCCGCAATCAAGGGGCCGGTGAATGCAGAAGGATCTCCCTCGGGCGGAGGGCCAAAGTCGTCAAGCACCTCTGCTTGTGCTGGAAACGTAAGCAGCGCCCCCAAGAGGGTAGCTCTGATGAAGAGACAACCAGCATTCTTGATCAGTAGCAACAAGGAGCACTCTATATCTGATGTTCTCACGGATGCTCTCAAAGAGACCTTTTCATGCGTTTTCATCGAAAAACCTCCGAACTGTATTTCAAAGCCCGCTCAGTGCAACTTCCGATACCAGGACTTCTACGCCCAACGTTCCCCTTGGGCGTCGGAGAGTCGGAAAGTGCAACCCGGTCTTGTTTAATCTAATCCATTCTCGCTGTCTTCCTCTCCAGCCACCATTGAAGTTAGGCCATGAGGAGAAGAGGAGACGCATCTTCATTGGTTACTGGGGGGAAGACTCCCGAATTGGTTTTGGATGACTCGCCCATGATCGTTTTCTTCTATATTCGAAGAATTGTCCCATGGCGGGAATCGACTGTGCAGGAGGGGCAATCGGACTCCTGGGCTAGAGCACCAGGGCTGACTTCAATATAGAGTGATAGGGCTGTTCCCTCTGAGCGGATGACATTGTCTGGTTCAACCATCGCTGATGATCCGGCGCTTTCCTCTGTGAGGACAACAGGGGTCCTTTTACCTGCCAAGGTTTTCTGGGCTTGGAGAGGGCCACAGAGGAACAAAGCAACCAGAGCGGTCAGAGGCCACAGAATGAAGAGTCTGCTAATCATCATAGCGTTTTCCGGCTTCTAAATCGTTAACTTGCGCATCCGGCCGTATAGGTGCTGTTCAGGTGATATGCGTAGTCCATAGATATTTGATAAAGCGTACCAACAGTTCCGTCAAGCGCCTCCTCCTGCTCGGAAGCGGGCGGATTTACAGGAAAGCGCCCTACGCTCGAGATGAAGGCTGCGCCTTGCGGGTAGCCTGCGGCAGGGGAAAAGCGCCCCCACCGGTAATCCTCATTTAACCTCAAGCACGGGACCTGCAAATAATACATATCTCTCCTGTTTAGCGATGTGAGCCCTGATTGGGAGCAGTTCATTAGTTGAAAATCATATCTTCACGACCTCCGAGCACCTTCACAGAACGCCATTCTGGCAAGTAACGGTTGACCTTTGTATGAAGGTTTTCTGCACCGCTGCTAATTCCTATTTTCACCAATTCTTTTATGGGGTTCGCCATCAGGCTGGGACCCAACCGAGCCATCCTGACTATCTGTCGTGAACTGCTGGTGATGCGCAATGTCCTGAGGCGGATCAGAAAGTTCAGAAAGTTGGCTATCTTCCTATTTATATGAAGCAAAGGGCTGCAACCAGCTGATGAGCTCCGTTACAGATATCATCCGTCCTCGGAGTGAGACAGTATCTTGCTTCGTGATCTTGTTTTGGCCGAAATGGTCCGCTTGATCATAAAGCTGTAAAGTGTCAAGCCCCATGCCGATCCCTTTAACAACAAAAAGTATTGCCTGAATCAGCCAGGAGCATCAGGTTCTCGGCTTATTCCTCATCCTCCCCGTGGCCCTTAAGATCAATGCCTGCCTCTTCCTCGGGGAGTAAGGCATCACGGGCTTCACGTATCATTTCGCCTATTCTTTCGCCTGCCGGAGCTAGGTCCCGTTGACATTTAATGTGGAACCTTACTCTTATCAGTAAGACTTTGCGTGTGAGACGGGAAAAGAGGGCGCATGCCATAGAAGAAACGAGTTTCTGAGACAGAAAGTAATTAGATGCATCTGGTGTGTCGATTCCGCTCTTTGAAACCCGGTCCTTAAGTGATATAAGGACATCACTACGAAATCGGTTGGTAGTGGTCTGTTGGGGCAAACGGTCATCAAACTTGTTCTATCTCCACAGGCCCGACATGACCGAAGGGCAGGTTTTATTCTTTTGAATCATTGCTCGTCCTGACTCACACCTTTAAATGGACTGCTTAGAATGAGCAGCCAATGTAAGAGAACAAGTGTGGGTCTTGCTATCCGCAAAAGAACTGCCGAGAGGCGCGGCGGAGGAAATTACGCCACGCAGCCCCCAAGGTAGAAGTTCCACATGCATTTCCCCTCTCTCTCGTAATGGAAGATGGCCAATGATGGTAGTTCCTAGAACGATTCTGGCGCTTGCGATTGTTCTTTTCGGCGGCTCTTTTCTGGGCGGATGCCAATCAAAGGTGAGCCAGGAAGCGCAGGGGCCTGCGCTCAAATTGACGGTAGCATTGAGAGCTGCTCCCGACTCCGGACTCATCGCCATAGCTGATGAGAAAGGCTATTTCAAAGCAGCTGGTGTTGAAGTTTCCATAAAGTCCTATCCGGCCGGGCTTCTGGCCCTCGAAGCCATGTGCCGTGGAGAAGCAGATTTGGCTACAGTGGCTGACATAGCTCTTGCCACGAAGATGTTCAGTGAAAAATCCATCAGAGTAGTGGCTTCGATAGGCTTTTCGACTGCCAGCCAGATTGTGGCGAGAAAGGACAGGGACATTCAAACGCCTTCGAACCTCAAAGGGAAAAGAGTCGGTTTCACTCCCGATACAACGAGCGATTATTTCCTCCACACCTTTCTACTGACAGAGAAAATTCCGCCTAAAGAAATCAGCGCCATTCCAATTCCGGCAGACAAACAGGCGCAAGCTCTCATCAACGGCGAAGTGGACGCGGTGTCTGCTTTTGATGTCTTTGCCTTCCAGGCAACAAAGGGGCTGGGAGAGAATGCGATAGCCTGGGACTGCCAGAACAACCTGGGCTATCAATGGGTTCTGGCGACCAATGAAGGCGTTCTGCAATCGCCCGAAGCCGTAAAGCGGTTTTTGAGGGCGCTCATAGAAGCAGAGAATTTCGCCACGGCCAATGAAGCAGACGCAAAGGCCATTGTGGTTCGAAAACTCAATCTTGATCCAGAAATGGCGCGGCAGGGCTGGTCAAAGATCAGGCTAAACGTTTCTCTGAGCCAATCTGTTGTTACTTCCCTCAGGGACTTCCTTCACTGGAAAATGACATCGGAAGGGAAAGACGGTAATCCGCCAGAAGTTCTTCAATATATCTATACGGGTGCTTTGGATGATGTATCGCCCAGGTCTGTAACTATCTTCAGGTAGGCGCTCATGAAGAAGTGGTCGAGAATCCTTGTCGGAATAGCGGCATCACTTGTAGTTTCCGTCCTGATTGCTTCAGGTGCATTCTGGATTCTGCAAGAGGTGGAAAGAGAAACTGCGCGCGGTCGCATCTACAATCAGGTCATCAATAAAATACACGCCCTGAACCAACTCTCAGCAAAGTACGAAGGCAGACGCGATCAAGGCTATATTCATCAGATTGCCGATATACACAAGTCCCTGGGAAATCTTCTCGCGGAGATGGCATCCTTCGACTCATCAGAGGACTTGCTCATTGGACAGATACGATCAAGCAACCTTGACCTCGGCTATTCCCTCGACAGGCTCTTCGACGTCTCCGAGGATGACGCAGGAATTGGAGCCGAGCGCAAGAACGTCCTTACCTCTCAGCTCTGGTTGAAGACCCAGTTCATTCTTGACGACACCTACCGGCTCATCGAGCTCAGCAACTCTCGAATCGAATCGGCGCAGGCAAAGGCAGCCACCCTTGTAGTCCTCTTGATTGCTCTGCTCATTTCAATAAATGCAGCTATTTCTTTTTTCTCCGCAAGGAGTGTCGTACATGCTGAGGCAGAGGCGAGAAAGGAGCGCGAATGGCTTCACGTCACACTTTCAAGCATTGGGGATGCCGTTATTGCCACCGGTGCATCGGGAAAGATCGGCTTCATCAACCCCGTTGCGGCCAGCCTTACGGGCTGGAAAGAGCACGAAGCGTCGGGAAAGGCGCTCGAGGAGGTCTTTAGAGCTATTGACGAGAGGACTCGAGAGCCCAGGGATGATGTCTTCAAGCGCGTTCTAAGTGAGGGTAAGGCCGTTATGCTGGAAAACAACACGGCTCTCATCACCCGCGACGGGGGAGAAATCTCTATCGAGGACAGTGCCGCCCCGATCAGAGACGGAACAGGGAGCCTGATCGGCGTCGTGCTGGTCTTCCACGATGTCACGGAAAAGCGGCGAGCACAGGCGGCGCTGCGGGAAAGCGAGGAGCGACTCCGTCTTCACAGAGAGCGGATGCCGATCGGATGCATCGTCTATGACGAGGAGTTCCGCTTTGTCCAGTTCAACCCTGCTGCCGAACGAATCTTTGGCTACACAGCCGAGGAACTCATCGGCCGACACGCTCAAGTCATTGTCCCCTCGGAGACTCAACCGCATGTGAATGGCATCCTTCGCCGCCTCGCTGCCGGGGAGATGACCGCCCACAGCGTCAACGAGAATCTCACCCGAGATAACCGGATCATCCTTTGTGACTGGCTGAACACACCTCTAAAGGATTCCCGGGGCAAATTCCTGGGGTTCCTTTCCATGGTGCAGGATATCACTGAGCGAAAGCAGGCCGAAGAAGCGCTGCGGGAGAGTGAAGACAGGTTCAGAGCCCTTTTCGAGCATGCCCCTATTCCTTACCAGTCCCTCGATGAGGATGGGCGTCTCCTTATGGTCAATCAGGCATGGCTTGACACTCTGGGCTACTCTCGCAATGAGGTCGTTGGAAAGTGGTTCGGGAGCTTTCTTGCTGCACCGTGCGTGGGAACGTTCGAGGAGAGATTCCCTTGCTTTAAAGGACAGGGTGAAGTGCATGGCGTCGAGTTTGAGATGCTCTGTAAAGAGGGACGGAGCATCATTACTTCCTTCGATGGAAAGATCGGCAGAAACAAAGATGGGAGCTTCAAGCAGACCCACTGCATTTTCACTGACATTACCGCTCGAAGGCAGGCAGAAGAGGCCATTCGAAGAAGCGAAGCGATGCTACGAGCAGTAATGGAAGCCCTGCCAACCGGTGTCTCCATCATTGATGCCCATGGCGGGAGTATCAAGTCTAATCCTGCTTTCGAGAAGGTCTGGGGTGGCTCTCCCCCGCCTACGCAATCGATAAGCGACTATGCCGCTTACAAAGCATGGTGGTTGGACACGGGCCAGTTGGTGCAACCGGAGGAGTGGGCTGCAGCACGTGCAATCCGCAAGGGCGAAACGGTCGTTGGACAACTGATGCAGATCGAGCGCTTCGACGGAAACCGAGCCTATGTTCACAACAGTGCAGCCCCTGTTCTTGATGCTCACGGCAAGGTCACGGGGAGCGCAGTGGCGATCATGGACATAACCCAGCGTATGGAAGCAGAAGAAGCACTCAAAAGATCGCGCGACGAATTGGAACTTCGAGTGCAGGAACGTACCTGCGAGCTCGAAGCCTACATGAGAAAGCTTCAGGAGAGCAATCAGGCTCTGCAGGATTTTGTCTCCATAGCTTCACACGACCTGCAGGAGCCTCTGAGGAAAGTCACCTCTTTTGGAAACAGGCTCAAGCAAAAGCATGGAGATGCCATGGGAGAAAAAGGGAAAGACTATCTGGACCGGATGCTTGGTGCAACGGACCGCATGCAGATCCTTCTCAAATCACTTCTGGACTACTCGCGTGTTTCAACGAAAGCAGAGCCTTTTAGACCCGTTGACCTTGCCGAAATTATCCGGGAAGTTCTCTCAGACCTTGAGGTGAGAATCGAAAGCACGGGGGGTGAGGTGCTCGTAGATCACCTTCCCACGATCGACGCCGATCCTACCCAGATGCGCCAACTCTTCCAGAATCTTATCGGCAATGCCCTCAAGTTCCACAAAGATGGCGAGAATCCCGTTGTGAAGATCCACTGTTCCACCGATGATCCTGACTCTTTCGAGATGGCTGTTGAAGATAATGGCGTTGGATTTGAAGAGAAGTACCTGGATAGGATCTTTGCTCCCTTCCAAAGGCTGCATGGGAAAAGCAGCCATTACGAGGGAACAGGCATGGGGCTCGCCATCTGCCGGAAGATCGTAGACCGTCACCGAGGAAGCATCACGGCCAAGAGTGCCCTCGGACAAGGATCGACCTTTCTTATCTCTCTCCCGGTGAAGCATGAGAACAGCGAGGATGCATAAGACAACTTTTGCTCTCGCCAATAGCATATCTATGCTGGCGCGGAAATTCAACCTTTCTCTCCTATGTCACGTTTTCTCAACGCCCTCCCCGCTGGTTCCATATGATCACGGAAAGTTGAACGCCTGCGGGAATTGCCCATATCGCCATTTTGTCAAGCCGTAGACAAGAAAAGATCAAGCAAAAAGCCCTGAGGCCAACAATTGGTGATAATGATTGCACATATACAATGGACAATCCTGAGCATTACGAGTCGCTGTAAAGATTATCTCTAACCTTTTTGGACTTTTGCTCATTGTGCTTGTGCTTGGGGGATTTTCTCACTGCTTTTCAAGCTTGAATTTTTCTTTGCGTCCTTGATCCACTCCACTACTGGAAGCGAGCAATCCTTTGGCCAAGCCTTTGCAAGATGTTCCGGCAAGGACTCAAGCTCCTTTAGATGCGCCGCCCGATAGTAGCCCTGCCGAATGCTGACGCTGAAAGTCACGGCTTCAATGCCTTCGATGCAGCGTAAAAGAGATGCAATCCTCGCCTTGAGAACCTCAGGGAGCTTAGGAGCTGGAAAAGAATAACTCCTCCGTATTGTGAAAGAACCTAGATTCCCGCCTACGCGGGAATGACGGGAAACACCGCCGCAGTCATTCCCGCGAAGGCGGGAATCCAGAAAAACGATGACTTATTTCTTTCCGGCTCCTTAGGAAGTAAATCCGGTGGATCTCGAAAGATGATGAGGAAGACTTTCTCGTTTCTCCACCCTAAGGCAGCTCACAACAAATAACCTACCACAATTAGTTCAGAAACACCCACCG
>CAZOEL010000127.1:0-11616 GCA_964578835.1 uncultured Syntrophobacteraceae bacterium
GCGCGGCAGGGGAAAACATGCAGAAGACGAGACGTCAACGATCGAGTCCATGGCAAGTAAAGAGAAAATGAATTGCGTCCAAAATCTCTGCCGCCAGCCCTTCATGTAACATCTATATGGTCTCATTATAAGGCATAGTGCTCAAATAGCAAATCGATTCCAATGATTCCCACGTAGCCATAAATTATTGAATGACAGATTCTCGCAACCAGGCGGCGGATATCGAAGTGAGAGAATGGAGGGATCCCACTGGAGACTGTGTTTTTAGCTACCATCGAGGATGAGAGGATGACCCATTGACCGTTGTGAGCGAGCTCGTCCAGGAAGTCATGACTGCCCTGGACTGCCAGGCTTTCTTCAACTTCGCGGCTGACGAAGGCGCAGGAAAGCTTCGCCTGAATGCTTATTCGGGTATTTCCGCTGAAGAGGCCGGAAATATCCAATGGCTGGATTATGGAGTCGCCGTCCGCGGCTGCGTTGTCCGCGATGGGGTTCCCATCATCGTAGGAGACATTCCTTCGAATCCTGAGCTGAAGACCGATCTGATCAGATCCTACAGTCTTCAGGCCTACGCCTCTCATCCCCTGACGGTAAGATGCCGGCTCATGGGAACGCTTTCCTTTGGAACGAAAATGCGAACGCAATTCTCGCCCGAATCGCTTTGCGCCATGCTCAGTTGCAACAACTGGAATTCCTATGGTCCTAAACGACAGCCTTCCTGGGCGGTGCGGACCAGGCCGGCTCCAGCCTGTTCGTACATGTCGTAGGCCGTACAAACTCCCAGGGCCGAAAGTTCCTCGACCTCTTCCGGATAACGGGCAATGGCCGCCACCTGGCAGCTAAAACTGAAGTTGCCCAACTGATGAGCGGCGTACATGTTGCCCTGGTGATTGGGCATAGCCAATATGACCAGTTCCAGTTGGAGATCCTTGCTCAATTTCAACCAGAACTCGGTATCGCAGGCATCGCCGAGTATCACGTTGCGGCCCTGGCCCCGATTGAAGTCCACCCGCTCCGGAGCATGCTCAATGCCGCAAATCTCATTGCCGTATATTTTCTTAAGTTCATCATAGGCTCCGGAGCCGATCCGACCCATGCCTATAACCACGGCCTTCGCCGAACCGAGGTCGATAGGCGCATCATGGGGATGGCAAAATGCACGCTCAAAGCGTTGCAGCCACAGGGACATTCGGCGGTACAGAAACTCTGAATGGGTGCTCAAGGGAGCGGAAATGGCAAAGCTTAGACTTATGGTCATGGCCATAACCAAGAGCCAGTCTGCGGACAAAACACCTTGGCCGGCGGCAATGGCGGTCACGATCAACCCGAACTCGGAGTAGTTGGTCAGGGCCAGGGAGGCAAAAAGGCTTGTGCGCGCACGCAGCCCGAACTGGGTGACAACGAAGTGACAGATGCCGGTCTTGATGGGCAGCGCCATGCAAAGAAGAATTGAAGCCATGAGCATGTCCCATGTCGGCAGCCCCTTCATGCCGATGGATAGAAAGAAACCGACCAGCATCAACTCTTTAAAGCCGAAGAGGGCCTTGGACAATTCCGTTGCGCGGGGATGGGCCGCGATGAGCACGCCCACCACCAATGCGCCAAGGTCCGGCTTCAGGCCGACCAGGGCAAAACCCTCAGCGCCCACCCCTAGGGCAAAAAAAAGGCCACAAAGTATAAACAGCTCGCCGCGGCCCGCAATGTCCAGCAGCCGAAACAGCAATGGCCGCGCCAACAGGAGAGCCATAACGCTCAGAGCCGAGGCTCCGGGCGCTTTCCCCTCCGAGACGCTCAGAAAAAGAACGGCAAAGAGATCCTGCATGATCAGGATGCCGATGGCTATCCTGCCATAAAACGCAGTCACATCCCCTTTCTCCTCCAGCACCTTGACCGCAAACACCGTACTTGAAAAGGCAAGGGCAAAACCCAGCACCACGGTGGTCCACCAAGACATTTCCATCAGCGGTACGGGGAACACCTGTTGTCCCAGCAGCAATGCGCCGCACATAAAAGCCGTTGTGATGAGCATCTGGGCCGTGGCGCTGGCCCAGATCTCCCCCTTTAGCAGGCCGCGGACGTCCAGCTTCAGGCCGATGGAGAACAACAGCATGGTGATGCCCAAATCCGCAACTAAATCCAGCCCTGGAGGTTTATCCAACTCGGCCATATTGTAGGCAAACCCGGCCAACAGAAATCCGACCATGGGCGGCAGCCCGATCCGGGCCAGGGCCAGTCCAAAGCCAAAGGCAAAACTCACCAAAATAACAAGCATGGGATCCTTTCGCGAAGTTCATGTGGAACGTGTCGAATGCCACAACCGTGTACTTGGGCTCTTCAATGGACTGAGCCCTATCGACGATGGGAAGAACGCCCAAACCGAGCATTACGACGGCGCCGATCCTTTTGCCGGCCCGCACAACTGCTTCAAACATCCCGAGTGGCTCCTTTGCAGTCAAGTTGGCTTCCTTTCCACACTCTTCAGGCTAGGAAGCGCGCACCATCAGGATCTTCTCTATAACCGCCGTTCTGAAACAGAAAATCCGCCTGAGCAACATCTGCGCCTTAAGAGTCGGCCACCGATAAAACCGGTGGCGCCTGTCAGAAGGACTTTGGGTCGGGCATCTTGCATGAGATTGGATCCTTCAATTGGTTTTCATCTTTCGCCGTTTGGATTATAAAGGGTAGCAGAATTATGAGCGCAGGTAAATTGCGAGTACATGTTCTTCCAAGAACTTATGGCAATTTCAGCCACCAAGGCAACACAGCCTGCTCGTTCGTTCGTAATTCAAGTAAAAACAACCTTCTGATATCGATCCAGTAAGGTGTACCCCTTTTCTTGAGCGCATCTCCTGATGAAGCGTTCCGCTGTTTCGAGCGAATCGTTCGTCAGATGAAAAGAGCACTAAAATGAACTCTTTTATTGATAAGCTAATCGATACACTGGCTGTTCTACAGTATCCGGGGGGATTGAGAGCAATACTCGGATCCAAGGCTTTCTCCATGCCTTGTTTTCGCTTGAGTCAGGCCCTTAAATGCCATCAACCTTCCTTTGGAACCATTCTTGATGTTGGAGCCAACGTCGGTCAGTTCGCTCTTGCAGCAGCCCTTCAGTTTCCCGGTGCAACCATTCACTCGTTCGAGCCTCTTCCCGACGCCTTTTCAGAGCTTGTGAAGAACATCGATCGCAACGGGAGAATCAACGCATACAATTGCGCCCTCGGGGATCATTGCGGGCAAATGCCGTTCTACCGCAATCAGTATTCGAGGCTTAGCTCCGCTCTGCAAATCGACAGTTCTAATGATAACCCTCGATATTGTGAAAGGAATGTGTCCCTTACACATGTGAAGGCTACACGACTGGACGAGATCGGAAAAACACTCAACCTGGAGTCGCCCGTTTTGCTGAAGATGGACGTACAAGGCATGGAAAGGCAAGTGCTGCTGGGATGTGGCGAACTCTTGAACCAGGTTGATTTCATTCTTTGTGAAGTCCCGCTGGTAAGATTGTATGACGGTCAGCCTCTTTTTGAGGAGATGCATTCCCTGATTGGAAATCTTGGCTACGGCCTGGTGGCTCCTCTATACCTGAACAAGGGAAAGGAAGGAAGATTCATCGAGATGGATGTGCTTTACAGGAGGATGCAAAAATACGGATCCACCGCTTTTTCGGAACCGATATGAAACCACTTGTTGTCTGGAACAGACAGCGCCATGATAACTTGTCAAGGCATATTCACCCGGGTGCAGGGCTAATTTGTTCTGCGATGATCGAACAATCGCAACGCCGGGTTAGCCTCTATTCCAGTTGCTTCTGCGTTGGAGTCAGCCCAGAAGGGGCGAAATGCCATAGCCCGGGGCATCGCTCCGGGTATAGAGATCCCGTCATATTCTCCAAGCCCTGTAAGGGCGAGATAACCACTTTCCGGATATTCCGCCCCTATGGGCTATCACAGCAAGCATTTGGGAGCGAAGCGCAGGGCAAAAGATCCCGCACACATGGTCACTTGTGAATCAGAACAAATTTACCGTGCGCCCGGGTGCCTCCAGCAAGTCGGACAGCTGGCTATTTTATAATAAAATTCAGCGCCTTATCGAAGAAAGATAGAGGCGAAAGCGCTACAAACCCTCTTCCGCGCAATAAGAGGGGTATTCTTTGCCAACACTGAGTGTTTTGAAAAACAATTACTCCCCTTCCTTTGAGCCGAAAATCTCCCTAACGTCTGCCGCCCTCGGCCAAACGATTCAGAAATCCCCTGAACCACGGGGGATTGAATGTCAAAACATAGGCGAGGAAGAGCCCTGCAAGAGGCGCGAAAAAGACGAGCAAATCCACAACTACCACTGCTATGGCAAGGATGATTCGAATGATGATGTGCATTTCTATTTCTTCTCAATAGGGTGCGGTGATAAGAAATTGCTTTCCAGCGATTTTTGTGTAGCAGGTACGGTGAGGCGGGTCAAGCACATTTGTGTCTCGATTTCGGACGCTATGTCATTATCTTTCAGGCTATCAGGGGCAAGAATGGAGGCAAGGAGAATCGTGAGCGCTGCTGTTTTCATGGCTATCACTCCGAATGTTAAATGCGCCGCGGATCAAAAGACTATCAACCCCAAAACGCCTGCTGTCAAATGTGTATTCACTGGGGTTCCAGTCATCTTCAAACTTCAAATGATATCTGGAAAACTGATGAGAAGCATGACGGCGCGAAACCACCCGGACTAAAGAAATAAAAGCAACATCAACCAACGGTTACTCTGTTGCGACCGCTCTTCTTCGATTCGTACATGGCATCGTCCGCTCTCACGAAAATCGCCTCCGTTCCACCATCGCTGGACATGACCTCAGTCACACCGAGACTGATGGTGACGGGGATCTCTGTATCGCGATACCTGAAGTGGGTTCTTTCGATAACAGATCGTATCTTTTCGGCCACTGTCCTGGCATCAGTCCTGTTGGTCCCCGCAAGAATGGCCACGAATTCCTCTCCTCCATATCGAGCCAAAAAGTCGCTGCTCCGTAGACCTCCCTTGATCCGTGCTGCAATCTCTTTGAGGCACCTGTCTCCTGTCCTGTGGCCATAGCGGTCGTTGATCTGTTTGAAATGGTCCACGTCTATGAGCGCGAGGCTGAACACCTGTCCGTCCCGGTGGAAGCGGCGAAACTCCTCCCGTATTCGTAGCCCATAGGCCCTGCGGTTGTGAATTCCCGTCAGGCTGTCCAGCATGGCTTCTCTCTCCAATTCCTCCGCCTTCTGGTTCGCCTGTGCAATCTCGTTTTTGTAGTTCTGGATGCTTTCCTGGAGGAGGGACAATCGACGATCCGCTTCTCGGAGCCTCAATTCGTCCTCCTTTTGTTTTCCGGCCACAGCCGCCTTGATGGCGGATAGCTTTGTCATGATTGTATGGTGTGAGTTTTGGTTGGAGTCAAGAGCAGCCTCCATTTGATCGGCTTCTGAAAGCAGTTTTCCCTGAAAGACGCCATTGGAGATGTAGGTCTGCTGATGGATGTCGTCGTAGGATAGGATCTGGTTTTCTACCCCGCAGAGATCCTTGCCGAGCTCATCCAAAAACCTGCCGGTATGCTCCATCTCCTCTCTGGTGTGGCCAATAAGCAGTCTAATGATGTCAAGGAGATCACTCCCATAGTCAAATAGAGCATCCATCGATTGGCAGTTCTGAAGCCTTTCCTGGAGCTCGGAGGAACGGTGAAGGTGCTCATCTTTGCAGATCGTGGTCAACTCAGAGAGAATATCCAGCAAGATGCTGCGAATGCGGGCGAGAGGTTCCTCGAGGATCTGCCGAGACATACCCGCATCATTTTCCTCCAGATCGAGTGGCGGATTATTCCCGAAAAGCCCCTTCGGTGGGCAAAGCGATATTTGGGGGGGAGCCTCGGGATCACCTTCAATGGCCAATCGCAAGATCGCTTCTCGTGAAGCCAGAGCCTGACACAAAGACTCTCGCGTTACTTTGAGTCCTGACAAAGAGAAATCTTTCAAGGTGTCAATGATAAGGTCTGAGAGAGGTTCAATGTATTTCACTGTGGGCTCCGCATGTGAAACTAATCCGTTTCGTATCGCCTTACCTGCAACATAGCCGTCATTACCTACACTCTTCAAGCATAAATGGAGAACGATAGAGATCGATACAGAATTGAGGATGCGATATGCCAGAGCACCCAATATGCTCCCATATGCTTTCGAGGTCAAGATTCGGTTCCCGGTTGCTCATTTCCACCTTGGAAGGAAATATTGCTGTGGGCATCTGCCTCCCATGCAACGCTTTAGTACCTTAGATCTAGTACCTTAATTTGGAATTGTTGTTTCTTATGGCAAAAAATGAATCCTTTCAGTTCAGGCTGAGATGACCTGCAAGATGAGGAATGATGACGAGCTCTTTAAGCTTGAGCGCCAAGGTAATGACTTCGGCGCCGCACTTTGTAAGTAGTATTTGTAGGTGTTGCCGATCTTACGGATGAGGTCATGGGTATGAAGCCATTTGATTGTGCGGGATACGCGGGCGGTGTCTCTTTCTTTGTGGCTTAGCCTTGAGGCGCTTGTTTTGAAAACCGCTTGATGGTGAGCGCTCCACTCGATAGGGACTCGAAGAGCTTCTGCTCCTCTTGCGAGAAGATGTTGAAGCCTTTGTATGGGCGATCATTTTCAACAACTGCTCTGGAGATCTTGTCGAGCTTGCCGGCGCCACAGCCTGGATCATCTATGGCGGAGATGAGCTCGAGGCATCTTCTGTTGGATACAATGAGGATTCTATGGAGGGCGGGAAGAGAGTCGATTCCCTTTTTCATTTGGGCAAGCTTTCTTGACTCCGCGCCGTCGCGGTGTTCTGCCAGTCGGTAGTGCTTGAAAAAAGAGACATCGTTTACGGTCTCGATCCTGAGGATAAGACCGAATTTGTCGTACATCTTTATGGAAACGGAACAGGGGCAAAGGACTACCCAAGGTAGATACGAAACACCTCCAGGGCCTCTTTCTTATTACATTGGGGAAGCAGGGGGTTGGGGCCTACCGTCTCACCAGCGGCGACCTGCGTGTTGCCAGCTTGTTGATCTTCGCCCAAAGCGTGTTGTCTCCCCGAAACTGCAGATGCGTGTCATGTGCGACCGCGAACGAAAAGATTTCCGAAGGAGTCCTGGCGCCGGAGCGTATTTTGGAGTCGAGGCGATATACCCGTAGGTGGGAGAGCGTTCATTGAGATCCACCGGCCGAATGATCGATTCCCGATGGCTTGGAGCGTTCCTCACATACGTTGTTGCTCTCTGAGCCAGTTCGCGACTTCGGAGAGCGCCCGATCAGGATTATCCCCGGTAACGAGCTCAGCTCGGGCCATGTCTTTGGGGCCGGAGCCGATGGCGCATACGAACTTGGTTCCACCAGCCTCAATGGCTCCCACGAAAGCCTCGCTAAGCTTTCTCCTTATGCATTGCCTCCCCGGGCCATCCAACGCCACTGCGCATAAGGAGCTAGCGCAGAACGGGACTGGACCTCAGCGTGCGCCGCTATTTGCGAAATATCCATGGCTTGCAGGTCGGATTGAAATTGGATATGAGTCATGCTTTCTGATTCGAGGCGTCCTTTCCCGATGGCCTGAATCGGAGGCCACAGTTCGGATGGAGGGATGATCACGACAGCGGTTTTATACGTTTTTTTGTTCGGTTGCCCAACAAATTACTATAGGTCCGCCTCCAATATGAGAGACGCCGAATAAATGTAAAGGGGAAACTACAGGGGAGAAAAGCGCAAAAAGAATACCAATATCGAATAATTACCCTCCATAATAACTTCTTGTAGACTGTCAGGTAATAAATATCAGGCTTCACGCCTTTCAATATCCGACGATGCGGCAGCGCCTTCCGCTGCTCATAAAGAACGGATTGCATTTATGAACGGCGTATTCTCGTCCCCCTATTTTTCTCGCCCATGCTGAATGATTAACTTTGGAATCGGAAACCTCACCATTCGGGATCTGCGGCAATTAATTTTCTTACCGGCATCGATTGTTGCCATAGCGAGGTGATGATCATGTATGACGCTATTGTTCTCGGGGCGGGCATAACGGGGGTGACTTCGGCCTATCTTCTGGCGAAACAAGGAAAGAAGGTCTGCGTGATCGAGCGTCAGCCCGGAGCGGCGCTGGAGACTACGTTTGCCAACGGAGGGCAGATCTCGGTTTCTCATGCCGAGCCCTGGGCGCATCCCGGAGCCCCTTTTCAAGTGCTGAAGTGGCTCGCCCAGAAAGAAAGCCCGCTCTATTTTTCCCCTCGCCCGGACTGGAAGCAGTGGGCATGGCTCGCACAATGGCTCCTGGAATGCCGCAAATCGGCGGCGGAAAGCAACACCATCAGAATCGTCAACATTGCCCTTCGCTCGCGAGAGCTCTATCGGAAGGTAAGAGAAGATGAAGGGATTGAGTATCAGCACAAGTCTCTGGGCATCCTTCATTTCTATCGCAGCAGAGAAGAATTCACCGTCGCCGGCCGCGTCGCCGAGCTCATGACCAGATACGGCTGCGAGCGCATACCGGTTACCAAAGCCGAGATCGACAGGATTGAGCCTGCGCTGTCTCAAAACGCCGCCATCGTGGGCGGGACCTATACGAGAGAGGACGAATCCGGAAACGCTCGCCTTTTTACGCGGGCGCTGGCGGACATCTGCGCGACTAAATACGGGGTTCGCTTTCTCTATGGGACATCCGTTGAGAGGCTCACAACAAGAGAAGGAAGAATCGACGGAGCTATCGCCATCGGCCCCGACAATACGCCGGAGCGCCATAGCGCCCGCAACTACGTGCTCTGCCTGGGCTCATACTCGCCTCTGCTCGTTCTCAAACTTGGAATATTCCTCAATATTTACCCTGCCAAGGGATACAGCGTCAGCGTTCCGCTTGACGATGCGAATCGAGAGTATGCTCCCAAAGTATCTTTGACCGACGATGAAAACAAGCTGGTGTTCAGCAACCTCGACACGCACCTTCGCATCGCCGGCACAGCGGAACTGGCGGGCTGGAGCACGATTCTCTCCTATCACCGCATAAAGCCGATTGTGGAGAAGTCAGCCGAGCTCTTCCCGGGCGTCTTCAAGGGCATGGACTATAGCAACAAGGATTTTGTCATGCAGAGCCTCAACCCCTGGACCGGTCTGCGCCCGGCCACCCCATCCAACGTTCCTTACGTGGGTCGAAGCAAAAAATTCAGCAATCTATGGCTCAACACGGGGCATGGAACCCTTGGATGGACCATGGGCATGGGCACGGCAGACATTCTCGCCCGGCTGATGGACTGAATGTACAAATGTATAAAAGATTTGTTGGCGCGCATAAGGCAACTCACAACAAATAACCTACCAGGAAGAGGGGTTCTGTCATTCCGGCATGGTTTTAGCCGGAATCCAGCCCCGCGAAAAAACGGGATTCCGGCTTGAAGACTGCCGGAATGACGGTGGGTGTTTCTGAACCAATTTTGGTAGGTTATTTGTTGTGAGCTGCCTAAGGGTTGGAATACGCCACCCGATCGTGCTGAGGTATCGAAGCATGATCGGGGCTGTTCGCCCTTCGATACCTCTCAAGAAACAGCTTTTGTGGATAAGTAAAATCAATGACTTATGCTGCATTCCGAAGCCATCGACAAGAGGCCAAACAGCTCCGATGGACTTCCAGCAGTTTCTTATCGAACACCTTGCCACGCCGAAAGCGGGGCTTACTTCGCTCAGGGCGAACGGGACACCCCAACCCTTAGGCGCGCCAACAAGGATTTTATTGCGGCGCCGAGTTGCGCCGTTTTTGCGATGGCCTTTTAACAGGCCACGAAGCCCGGATGGAGGTTCCCTTGCCTTCGGTTGATTTGACCGAAAAGGTTCCTCCCGACAATTCAGTGCGCTCTCGCATTGTGGTGAGCCCAAGTCCTTTTCTGGCAGGGTCTCTCGAGAAAACCTTCTCCGGATCGAAGCCGGCGCCGTCATCTTCTATCATGAGCCTGAGCGAGCCTCCGGATTTCGACAGGGATACCACGACCGACTTTGCCTCGCCATGCTTGGCTATATTGGTCAGAGCTTCCTGAAGGGTCCTGAAGAGCACAATTTTTAGGGGTTCGGGCACATCGCTTTCTTTTACGCTGATTCTCTCCTTGAGGAGCACATCGGGGGAAGAAAATCGAAACTGATCGATGAGCCAATCCACCCCGGCCATAAGGCCCATATCATCCAGTATGAAAGGCCTCAAGCCCGTGCAGATGCGCCTGATCTCGTGAACGCCGTTTTGCGTCAACTCGATGAGCTTGGACAAATCCTTGCCCATGCCCTCCAGCCGGCCCTCCCCCAATCTTTCCTGCAAATACTCCAGTCGATACATGGCTCCGATAAGAACCTGCCCGATGCTGTCGTGGAGCTCATGGGCAAGGCGGCTCCTTTCCTCCTCCTGGACGCTGAGAAGCTTGGATGAAAGAAACCGCAGGCGCTCTTCCGACTCCTTCAAAGACTCTTCCGTGCGCTTTCGCTCCGTGATATCGATGACAATTCCTCGAAGCCCGACAGGTCTCCCTCTTCTCATGATGGGGCTGGCGTAAATAAGGGCGGGAAAGCGGCTCCCATCCTTTCTCAAAATCGTGTACTCATGAGAAAGCGTCTCTTTTCTCGCCAACCTGAGGCCAATGTTTTCCCGCGCTTTTTTGTGGTCCTCGGGCGCCAGAAGTTGAAATGCATTGATCCCGCCTTGGAAATCCTCCTCCTTGTAGCCGAACATTTGAAAGCCCGCCTGGTTGGTCAGCATGACCATTCCGCGCCGATCCAGCTCGAATACCGCCTGCGGCAGCGCATCGGCCAGCTCCCTGTACCTCAGCTCGCTCTCTCGCAGGGCATCCTCGTCGTGCTTTCTCTCGGTTATGTCCTGGCCTATTCCGTAGTAAATCGTTTTGCCTGAAACGCGCAACGGAATCACATCCAGAAGAAGTGTTTTTAACTTTCCTCGCACCCAGTACTGCGCCTCGAGAGATCTCTGGCCCAAAAAAGGCGCGCTCTCTTTCCTTTGCTCCTCGGAAAATCCTGGAGGCATAAAATCGAACACGGTTTTCTTAAGCAAATCCGCCTTTTCGCATTCGAGAAACTGGAGCGCCCTCGTGTTGGCATCCATATATTTCCCGGTTTCATCTACAATCAAGACGGGTTCGAAGGTATCTTCAAAAAGGGCTCTAAGTCTCTCTTCCCTTTCCAGAAGAGCAGCCTCGAGAAGCTTCAGACGGGAAGACATTTCGTGAAAACCCGAGATCTGATCTGTGGGCAGGTCTATGGCCTCTTCACTTTTCATAGATTCCTCCTGCTCTCGGACAAACTTCGCAAGCATTTGGAGCATCCCGACGCAGGACAATTTCAACGGCAGGTCTTTTGGTTAAACTATGCGGCTCCACCCTTGTATAAAGATATTCTCCACCCATGTCATGCGCAAGCAGCCGGGAATATTTTGCTCGCCTGGGGTAATAGGCTAATCAGGCAATGGTTGGTCATAATTGCTGAACTACAAGTGGACCGTCAACATCGTTTCTTCCGGTGGAAGCGGGCCCCCTCTCCCTCAGGGAGCTGACAATGATACACACATACCCCCAGGGGCTAG
>CAZOEL010000128.1:0-11449 GCA_964578835.1 uncultured Syntrophobacteraceae bacterium
CCGAGCCAGGCTCTCGAAGCGATATTGATGATGCGGCCGTGATTTTTGGGGATCATGTGATTATGGGCGGCCTGAGAGCAGAGGAACGCCCCTTTGAGATTGACATCCAGTGTGATGTCCCAATCCGCCTCCGAGAGGTTGCGAAGAGGGCCGGCTTTTTCCATACCTGCGTTGTTCACCAGAATGTCGAGGCCTCCAAAAGCCTCCACCGTTTCCGCCACCATTTTACCCACGGCGGCCTTGTTGCTGATGTCCGCCACCTGGCCGATTGCAGCCAAGCCCTCACTTTTGAATTCCGCTACGGTTTCTTCCACTTTGCCGGCGTCGATATCGTTGATCACCACCTTGGCTCCGTTTTGAGCCATGCGCAGGGCGGTATTCTTGCCGATCCCACTGGCCGAACCGGTTATCAATGCGACTCTGTTTGCTATCCCCATACCTTGTCTCCGATCGTCTCCGATTGTTTATGAATCCCGCGGCTCGGACAGACTATTCTAGATGGACATGGAGCAGTGCGCGCTCTTGCCGCCGCACACGAAGAAGGTCTGACCGGTGATATAATTTGAGGCATCCGACGCAAAAAAGCACACCGTCCTGGCGACATCTTCCGGAGTCCCAATACGTTTGACCGGAAGCGCTTCTCCCACCTTCTCCGCGACTTCTTTTGGCGTCTGAGCCGTAACCACATCGCCCTTTGCGATGCAGTTGACCGTCACTTCATCCCTTGCCGACTCCAGGGCCAGAGCGCGTGTAAGGCCAAAGATGGCGGACTTGGCAGTCGAATAACCAACCTCTCCGGAGAAGCCTATGTAGTCCAGGCTGCTGATATTGATGACCCGGCCAAACTTCTGCTTGCGCATTCCGGGCATCGTCTCGCGGCAGAAGTAGAAAGCAGGGTTCAAATTGCATCGAATCGAAGCCGCCCAGTCGTCATCTGTCACGTCGCAGACCTGCTTGTCGCAGCGGGAGTCCGTGTTATTGACCAGAATGTCGATTCGTCCGAATTGATCGGCTGCGTCTTTCACCACACGTTTGACTTGCTCGGAATCGGTTAGGTCCATGAGTTTGGCAACTGCCTTGCCGCCTGCCGCGTTGATTCTCGCAACCAGGTCGTCGAGCCTGCCGGCATCCGGACCGCAAGCAACCACGGTTGCGCCTCCGCTTCCAAACCGCATTCCTATCGCTTGGCCAATCTCGTCTCCAGCACCGGCTATCAGAGCAATCCTGTTTTTATAGACATCCATGTGCGTTCCTCCTTGTTGTTTGTAGCCTCCCCGGACGGCGGCGCCTCAGGCTTTCGTCACCACCCGCGGGCGAGCATGTGCATCGTGCAGGCTGCGTGCTCGGTTCCGGAAAGACCACCACCTGTCACATGACTCATGGCTACTTTGGCGCCTTCCACCTGATAGCCCTTACACTCCCCCCTCAACTGCTTTACGTTTGCTGCTATCTGAGCCGCCCCGGACGCTCCTATTGGATGCCCGTAGGAGAGCATCCCACCCCTCGCGCTGAACACGCACTTACCGCCGTGCGTCGAATTGCCGTCCCTCAAGTACTGAAGCCCTTCTCCTCTTTTGCAGAAGCGCATGCATTCGTAATAGAGCAGCTCGGCTATAGTGAAGGCGTCGTGCAGTTCCACGATGTCCACATCTTCAGGGCCGATTCCCGATTCTTCATAGAGCAGATCGCTGGTCGCCTCGGTAATATCGTCTCCGGTAATGTCCCTGGGGCGATTGTGATACGGTCCGGAGGTGACAACGGTTCCGGCTACCCGCACGGGCTTTTCGATGCCGAGCTTTTTAATCATCTCTTTCGAACATACGACCACGGCGCCCGCTCCGTCTGCGATTCCGCAGCACTGGTGCAGCGTCATCGGATAGGCGATCATGCGCGAATTGACCACCTCCTCGACCGTTACCGCGCCCTTGAACCATGCGTAGGGATTGTTCGTCGCGTGCCTTCTGTTCTTCACCGTGATTGCGGCGAAGTCTTCGATTGTGGCTCCGGTTTCATACATGTAGCGCGTGGCGCGCATCGAGTATTTTCCCGTCATCACGGCGCCGTGAACCGTTTCAATGTCATTCATTGCGGGCGTGAATGCCGTACCCGTCTCCCTGTGCAACGTATGGTTCTCCGCTCCTATGCCAAGTGAGCAATCGGTGATGCCGTACGCGACATCTTTTATAGCGGCATGCACTGCCATGGCCCCCGCTGAGCAGGCGCTTTCGACATTCATCATGCTGGCCCTGCCCACCAGTCCGAGATCTTTCAAGATGGTTTGCCCTGTTACGAGCCCGTTGGTCGCATTGCCGCAATAAGCGCTTTGAATTACATCGGGTCTGTCGATGTTTGAACCTTTGATGGCCTGAAAGGCGGCCTGGCGTCCAAGTGCTTCAAAATCTTCTTTGCGTTTGCCGAAAACCGTTTCGCCAACTCCTGCAATAAAGACTTCACGAGGCATTTTCATGATTGTTTCTCCTTTTCTGGGTAGACATCAGCTTATCTTCTTGAATTTGTAGCTCATGACAGGAAGGCCGTCCCGGTTCTTTCTGATTTCTCCAACAGTAAGCTCAACTTCTTCATCACATTGGAAAGTCCCGACTTCGCCCTCGATCATGGCCATGATCCTCAAATCCTCCGGCAGGTCGACATATCCGATGATGTAGGGAGTAGGAAGGCCGGGCTGACCGATGAAAATATCCGCATAGCTGTAAAGCTTCCCTCTCCTGGACAACGGGACCATTTCGAAGTCCTCGCCCCAGCAGTTGGGGCAAGGGTTCAGTTTCGGAAAATCCATTTGGCCGCACTGTTTGCAGCGGTAGCCCTTGAGAAACGGAGCGGAGCCATCCTCCGGAACCTCGAATAGATCCGGATGATAGAAAGTGATATCCGGCTCCTTTGCCTTCTTTTCTTCTTTCGCCATTGCTTTCTCCTTTTCTTTGGGTGTTAACATCTCTTGAATCCATCTTGCTGCAGCACAACAAATACCCTCTCATTTTGACCCATATTCATCCACGCTGATGAAAAAAATCTTAAGTTCTAGCTACTTATATTGAATAACCTCCAACTCTTCTTTTGCTGCCGTCGGCTCCTTTGCTGTTAAATGAGATTCATGTCGTGCTGTTATTGCAGTGAAATTCAAGCACTGATAATTCGATATTGTCAAGATATTTTTTTATAAAAATTATTTATCTAATTAAATCATGATAATACTGATTCTGTGGTGTGGCTGTGGGTGAACTTAGAAATATAAAGCGTGTTATTGGTACTGCTGTTAGTGATTTATCCACCTGTGAATAGCGGTGCGATATTCGAGCGGTTTTTTGGGAGAGGATTCTTGGGGGGGCAATGCTATTGAATTGAGGGGTGGATGCAGGCGTAGGTTGGGTTGGGCGAAACCCAACGGTTTTGCCGATCGATGTCGGGGTATCGCTCAACCCAACCTACCCGGTTCGTAAGCCCAAAATGAGAAATGCTGAAAAAGGGGGGAAGTCAACGCCGTAGGATTGATAGTTGGAGTAATCCAGTCGTGTTTGCGTCATAGAACCTGCAGGTCGCACTTTCTCGTTACCGCTCGACACAGAAGTGAAGAAGCCTCATTGAGCTCCTCTATGACCCCGATGGGCGTCGATTTTCCAAGAACGACCCACCTCGTCATCAAATGAGCAAAAGCTCCAAGAAAGAGATTTCTGAAAATTCTGTTATTGACATCCTCTCGAAACGAGCCGTCGCTTTTTCCTTCGTCCAGCACCTTATATAAGGTTGTGATGCAACCTGAAAGATAGGAATAGGACTTCATGGAAAACCTTTTGTTCAGCTTGGCGTCTTTGAGAAAAATCACTGCAAACTGCGGATCGGACAACAATAAATTGGAATAACGAAAAATGATCCGCTGGAGTTTGGTCAGGGCAGTGTTGGACTCAAACATATCTTCAAAATAATTCTTTTTTTCTTCAAATTTCCTTTCGCAGATGGAAAGGAGAAGCTCCTCTTTGCTTTTAAAATTCTCGTAAATGGTTCTTTCCGCCACCTTGGCTTCGTTAGCCACTTCCACCATGGTGGCCTTGTCGTAGCCTTTTTCTGCAAACACCCGCTTTGCGGCTTCTGTGATTCTCGCGGACTTGTCGATGTAATCCTCTGAGGCGGAATGCTGGGAGCCGTTCAGAATCATCGCGAAGATGAGCGACATGATGGATTCGAAATCAGGAATCGTCTTCTCTGTCTCTCCCCCATGCAGGAAGTTTATCGCCTCCTCATCAAGCAATCCAAAGATTATGTCGCGAACGACATGTACGCTGAAGTCGGTTCGAAATGCAGAGCTCTCGACACCTTCCTTTAAAATCGAAGACATGATGCCGGTGTACCCTCTCAGAGCCTGATAGCCTTCATGAGAATAAAACCCCTTGTTGGAGCGGCATTCAAAGAGTAGGTTTTTGAGCACGCGAGTGGAATCCGAATCGAAGTCGTTGATGTGAAGGTGAAACCAGATCATCTTGCTCAGTTTGTTCGTCGCGCCCATGATGCCGCTGAACTGAAACGTCAAATCTTCTATCACCTTCGCAAGCTTATCCGAGAGAGAGTGAAAGAGTAGATCCTCTTTATTTTTGAAGCACCTATATATTTCGGAGTCGAAAACTCCGCTCCGCCTGGCTATTTCCGTGACCGTGGATTCTCTCAGGCCTTTCTCGGCCAAGACTTCCTGGGCGGCTTTGATGATTCTTTCTCTTTTTTCCAATATTATTCTCCGTTTTGAAGCCTTTGGCGTCGCGCCCTCTATGAGTCCGACATTCCCTCGTTCACCCGACATCGCGGGAAGGCGCCTTCGTGATGCGCATCCAAAAAGATCGCCAGGGCCTATTCTTATTGATGCTAACATACTAATTCTTCTAGTGGGATTCAAGATTAATATTTTAGATAAAAGACCTATTGCGAGTTTGAACCGAGCTCAAACTTCTTATTCATGGCCGTTTTATGCCCATTTATCACTTTTTCATAAAAAATATTTGACAAAGCATTGGGGTTATGATTATGTAAATCCCACTGCGGAGATAGTTGATACTCAGCGCTAATAGCACTCTTGACACTCCCTCTCTTTCGCCTCCTGCGCCACAGCCCTGCGGTTGTTCTGGGCGCCAAAGCTTGTAAATGCTCTGCAGATCAGGACAAGTCGAGGAGAAAAGCGTGGAAAATTCATCATCAGAGCTCATGAAAACAGAGTCGAGCTGCAGCTCCACTATCAGAACCCCTCTCATTACCGAGATCCAGAGGTTCTGTTTACAGGACGGGCCCGGCATCAGAACCACGATCTTCATGAAAGGATGCCCGCTTCGTTGCCCCTGGTGTCACAATCCTGAAACGCAGAGCCGAAAAAGAGAAATCTACTTCTATCAGGACAAATGCGTCGGGTGCGGCAGATGCGTGGAGGCGTGTCCTTCGGGAGCGTCTTTCATGGTCATCGGAAAGGGTAAAAAATCCGTTTCCGGGATCGACCGCCAGAAGTGCCTGGGATGTCTGAAATGTGTCGATGCGTGCCTGAGCGAAGCCAGGGGGATTGTCGGCAGAGAATTCACCATGGAGGAAATTCTGAAAGAAGCCATGGCGGACCTGCCATTCTTCAAAAGAAGCGGAGGCGGCGTTACGCTAAGCGGCGGCGATCCCCTCGTATTTCCTGAATTCAGCTGTGAGCTCGCCGTTCAACTGAAGAAGGAAGGGATCCATGTCGGAATGGAAACGAGCTGTTTTGCAGAGTGGAAGGCGCTCGAACTATTGACGCGCTGCATTGATCTCTTTCTTGTGGATATCAAGTCAATGGATCCGGAGAAACATGAAAAAGTCGTTGGCTGGCCCTTGGCGCCCGTACTCGCGAATATCCGCAACCTCCTCGAGGCTGACGCCAACGTCAGGATACATCTTCCGATCATCCCGGGTTTCAATGATTCCGAAGAGCATTATCACGCCTGCGTCGAATTCCTGGCGCCATTTTCGGGCAAGCTGACCGGCGTGGATATCTTGCCGTATCATGTTTACGGAGAAAGAAAATATGAATTTCTCGGGCGTGAAGATTCCTACCGATACAAAGGCGTCAAGGAGATTTCTCCAAGGAGTCTCGTTCCATTTGCCAAGGCGCTCATAGAGGCCGGCGTCATACAGGTGAGCATTGGAGGGATGGTCGGCATGGGTACGGAAAAAGGTCTGAAACCAGGCGAGAGGGGGTGAGACTTCGGTCAGTACAATCAAGCGAAACGATGGTTTGCGGTCGAGGACGTCAATTCAAACAATGGAAAGGAAGAGCAATGGCTACATGCATGGAGTGCGCGTTCTTTTTTCGGATTTCCGAAGGCGAAGATGATTTTGAAATGGGTAAGGCCGACTGTGTTACTGAACACAAAGATCAAAAGGGAAAATATTGGTTGTCAAAGCCGGTGTTCGAAAATAACGCGGCCTGTGACAGTTACCGCAAACGTTCCTAAAAGCTGCAAAAGAGGAGTGGATCATGACGACATTGGCTGAGCCCGTAACCTATAATGGCAAGGTTATCGATTTCCCGCTGGCGAACCCTGAAGAGGCGAACATTCCCGATGAGGAATTGCACGAGCATCTGTTCAGGCCATCTACGGAAAGAACCAGAAGATTGAAGGGACGCTGTAGGTGGAAACATGCGTCCGCGGGAGAATTCGTCGAAAAGGGCGTCCGCGCCGGCATCGAGAGGATGCGACTGATCACCGAGTCGCACAAGGCGACCCGAGGGCAGCCCGAAGTCATCCGAAGGGCGAAGGGACTTGCAAATGTCCTGAATAACTGCACCGTTGTGCTGCAGGAGGACGAATTCATAATCGGCTACCACGCTGAAGATCCGAATATGTTCCCTCTCTATCCCGAGCTTTCCTACATGAATGTGAAGGACTATCTGCAGAGCGATTATTCACCGCTTCCCGCCTCCGAGGCTGAAGAAATCAACGATTATTGGAAGCCGTACAGCCTGCAGTCAAAGTGCGAGAAATATTTCAATCCCGTCGATCTACAGCGGATGTATCAGGTCAGCACCATGGAGGCGCCATCGTTCGCGCATGGCTACAACAGTATCGTTCCTCCCTATGAGACTATTTTGGAAGACGGCCTTCTGAAGAGAATAGAGCTCGCGGAGCAGCACATTCAGGAAGCCAATGCGGAGATGGCCAAACAACCTTGGGACGGCTCCAAGGGTTTGGATTGGATAAAGAAAATCGACAACTGGGAAGCTATGGTTGTCGCCGATAAGGCGGCCATCAACTGGGCAAGGCGCCATGCGAGGCTTTGCGAGATTGTTGCGGAAAATTTCGAAACGAACCAGGCAAGGAAAGAAGAGCTCCTGGAGATGGCTGACATCAACCGCCGCATCCCCGCAGAGCCCTGCAAGGGCTTAAAAGACGCATTCCAGGCAAAGTGGTACACTTATTTGATCTGTCACGGCATCGAGCGCTACGCCAGCGGCTTCGCTCACAAAGAAGACAAGCTCCTCTGGCCCTATTATCAGGCCAGCGTCATCAACAAGTCCTTCCAGTCCATGACCCACGCGGACGCCATCGAAATGGTCGAGATGGAGCGCCTCAAGATCTCCGAGCATGGGGCCGGCAAGTCGAGGGGCTACCGTGAAATTTTCCCCGGTTCCAACGATCTTTTCATCTTCACGATTGGCGGCACAAACAGGGACGGCTCCGATGGATGCAACGACATGACCGACGCCATCCTCGAAGGAGCAAGAAACATCCGCACCACGGAACCTTCGATAGTCTTCCGGTATTCCAAGAAGAACCGCGCAAAGACACTCTACCATGTATTCGAATGCATTCGGGATGGTCTGGGATATCCTTCCATCAAAAACGATGAAATCGGCACAGAGCAGATGAAATACTACGCGCAGTTCAGCCTCAACAACAACGGCGCTACAGACGAAGAGGCTTATGACTGGGCCAACGTCTTGTGCATGTCGCCCGGACTTGTCGGCAGGAGGAAAACACAGAAAACGCGGTCCGAAGGCGGAGGGTCCATTTTTCCCGCAAAGATCTTTGAGATCACCCTTAACAACGGCTATGATTGGTCCTATGCGGATATGCAACTGGGCCCCGAGACGGGCAACGCCGAAAATTTCAAGACCTTTGAAGAACTATGGGAGGCGTTCAAGAAGCAATACGCCTATTGCATCAGCCTTCTCATCCGCGCCAAGGACGTGAGTCGCTACATGGAAGGCCGTTTCCTCCAGATTCCTTTTGTATCGAGCCTCGACGATGGATGCATGGAACTGGGAGAAGAAGCCTGCAGTCTTTCGGAGCAGCCCAACGGATGGCATAACCCCATAACCTCCATCGTGGGCGGCAATTCGCTTGTAGCCGTAAAGAAGCTCATCTACGAAGACAAGAAATACACCATGAAACAGTTGCTGGACGCGCTGAGGGCCAACTGGGAAGGCTACGAGGAAATGCAGAAGGACTTCAAGAATGCGCCCAAATGGGGAAACGACGACGACTATGCGGATGAAATCATAAAGCAATACTATGAAGAGATCATTGGCGGCGAGATGAGAAAGGTGACGAACTATTCCGGCGGCCCGGTCATGCCTGTGGGACAGGCTGTCGCGCTCTACATGGAAGTCGGCTCCCGCACGGGTCCCACCCCCGATGGCCGCTACGGCGGAGAAGCGGCTGACGATGGTGGAATTTCACCCTATTTCGGAACGGATAAGAAGGGACCCACGGCTGTTCTCAAATCGGTATCCAAAGTCCAGAAGAATCAAAAGGCCAATCTGCTGAACCAACGCTTGTCGGTGCCCATGATGCGCAGCAAGCACGGATTTGACATCTGGCATGCTTATATGGATACATGGCATGACCTGAACATCGATCATGTGCAGTTCAACGTCGTCGGCACAGCTGAGATGAAGGCCGCCCAGAGGGAGCCGGAAAAGCATCAGGATCTCATCGTCAGGGTCGCAGGCTTCAGCGCCCGCTTTGTGGATCTGCCCACTTACGGCCAGAACACCATTATCGCTAGAACTGAGCAGACATTTGGTCCTCAAGACTTTGAGTACCTGAATCTTCAGCTCTAATGCCCGGGAGGCCGCAAGCGGGTCGATAATGAAGGTTTATCTCACTCTCTCAACAGGAGGCATGCAATGAATGTTGTAGTCAGTCAGCTTCATTTGGAAATGGGTACGCCAAAGCCCTGCAAAACGTGCAAGTGGCAAATTGCCGACCCGACAAATCCCGACCAGGGACAGTGCACGGTCAACCGGACGGCAATGGGGTCGGTCTGGAAACGTTGGGTCCGGGACGCCCAGAACATGACCTGCACGAGACATGAAGAAGGAAAACTGAGCTTCCGCGACCATGTCTAAGGATAGCTCGATGATTTTATCCGCTCCCCTCCGTAGCTTGCCTGCGGCGGGGAGCTTTTCCAGGCCGGAATGCAACGCCGCGATCCGCTTTTTGCAAAGGAGATGATCGCTCATGAACGCTGAAGCTATATCCACAAGTGGGCCTATCGACAGGTTTCGCATAGATGGGGAAAAGGGGTATTCAGCCTTTTGGCGAGCGGACAGGTCCCCTGTCGAGATACTGGAGCTTGCGAATCTTCTCGAGAGCCTTCGCAAAGTCGGCTCATTTATCGGTTCGAACCTTGGGACCATTGTTTGGGCCGGCATGGATTACAAGGACGGGATCGCGTTGGATCTCAATCAGGTGCTGGGGACTTATCCCGTGCCTGCGGGCAAAACGGACATCATGGTGGGCATAACCGTTCGTCAGGCTCTGGCGACAAAAGAATGGAGCGAGAGGCTCAAAGGAATCGGCGCAGCCGAGGTCAGTCCCTTGCCGCCCTATAGGTACAAGCTAAAATTATACCTCGACATGTGCGAGCAGGTTTATCTCGATTGCCTTTCCAACCGCACGATTTTGGGGATCTATACTGAAAAGGCGCGGCAAAAGGAATATTTTGAAAAAGCCCAAGGGTTTCTCACGCCTCCGACCTTCACCCACCTTCTTCATTTGTGGTGGAGGATGGCTGCGGACAGGAGCGGAGAGAAATACAAAGAGGAGTTCCGCGACATAACCGCCGGAACCGTCAGAGGCGTGGGCAATCTCACCAAGCTTTACGGTAAGCCCATGGCGCTGCTCAATTCCATCGTCGGTTCGCTCATCCACAAATGTCCCCGGATCACCCGCGTCACAGAACGGGGGGAGTACCGTTTGCGAAAGTACCTGTCCATATGGCCCGAGCTCCTGGAATACATCAAGTTTTGGCCGGGCGACAGATCCGATCCCTTCCTCATTCAGGACCCGACTTTTAAAGAGGTCGAGCTGGAAGATGAGGAGAAAAAGGCGCTCCAGGAAAAGATTTACAGCTTTGCCCGCCAGATTGAATCAACCATCCGAAGGAAGGTGAGCTTTACCGAAGACGTCAGAGCGAATGTGAAAAACATCGATGATGTGGTGGAGATCGAAAAAAACGACATCATCATGCATGTCCCGGATAAGGTGGACAAACAGATGCTTTATAAGCTGCAGCTCGTCATCAAGTCTGCAGCCCAGCGAAAAACGATCTTCAACAGGGGACTCACTTCGGGTAAAATCGACCGCAGAAGGTTGTACCGGGCGCCGACATCCGGTACTGTTTTCAACCTCAAAAAGAACGAATTCGAGCTGCTCAACGACATCATCATGGTGGTGGATGCGACCGGATCCATGTCCGACGCGAACAAGTGGGAACAGACCGAAATAATTCTTCAGACGTTGTTCTCCGCCATCAAGACATACAACAAGAATGCAAGAATATTCGCCTACAACGAAGTCAACAACAAGTGCAGATTGACCGAAATTTTTCACCATGGAGTCTTTTCCACCGTGCTGCCTCACGGCAAGACTGCTTCGGGCGAAGCCATCATCGCCACTGCGCTCAACTTGAAGGGCAGGAACAAACAACCCTTTATCATCCACATCACTGACGGCGCCTCGAACTGGGGGTGCGGCGTCTCCGACGCCATAGACTTCTGCAAAAAGAAGCGCATCAAGTTGTTGACTTTGGGAATAGGCTGCAGCCCCGCGGCAAAAGACTCGCTCAAAAAAGATTACAGCAGCCTTGTGCAGTTTGTCGAACGAATAGATGAACTGCCGAACCTGTTTGGATCTTTGCTCAGGTGTGTTGACTGGCGCTAGGGCTGAACGCTTTCAATAGGTATTTCATAAGAAAGGGCTCGACAAGCCCATTCTCTATCTGAACTGACCTAAGGGCAAGCTTCGGCATTCAACTGGAAGGCTCATCGAATGGAGACGCATAATGACAAGACAACATGATGATCTGGAGACCTTGAGCAGGAGAACGGCGTCAACGACCATAGGGAGAGGACTCATGGCAAAGGAAAGCAACGGGACAATCGCCATACCGGCTGAAGACCCCTACTATTATATCGACAATGAGA
>CAZOEL010000129.1:0-11227 GCA_964578835.1 uncultured Syntrophobacteraceae bacterium
TCCGGCCTCCATGCGTCGTTCGATATGACGGGCCTGAATATGCGCCAGTTCATGACTTAGAATAGCCGCAAGCTCCCCTTCCGTGCTCAACAACTCTATCAAGCCCCGGTAAATGAAAATATACCCGCCCGGGATGGCGAAAGCGTTCGGCACGGATTCGTTTATTACGAAGAACTGGTATTGATAAGGGGTCGTGCCGACTTGCCTGGCGATTCGGTTTCCAATGGATTGAACATACGCAATGATCTCACCATCTTCCACCAAAGGCATTCGCTCCTTTATCATCTCGAGGAGCTTTCTTCCGAGCTCTTTTTCCTCACTCAGGCTTAGCGCCCAACCGTTGCGCGGATACGCCACGCACATCGTTACAAAAAAACAGATGAGCGTCGCCAGAGCTATGCGTCTCTTGCCTGCTTCGCACAATAAAACAAGCTTCATAAAACATCCTTAGCCCGCATTCGGATTGGCCGAGTCATCCTCCTGCTCGAAGCGCACCTTTTCCGCTTCCGACCAAAGGCTCTCAAGGTCGTAGAAGCGCCGAACAGGCTCATAGAATACATGGACAATCACCTCGCCGTAATCCATTAATATCCAATGGCCTTCCGTCTTGCCCTCAAGGCCTAGAGGCCTGATCCCCCGGCCGCGAAGCGCCGATTCGAGATTGTCGGCAATGCCCTGAACCTGCCTGCTGGACTTGCCACTGCAAATAACAAAATAATCCGCAAAAGAAGAAAATCCCGAGACATCGAGCAAAATCAGGTCAAGAGCCTTAAAATTCACAGCTTCCCGAGCGCAAAGAATCGCCCTGCTCCTGGAGCTCATATCCTTTCCCCTCTCGGGTCCAAGTTTATTTTCAATCACCTCAATACTGTTTTCCATGCTTTTCGTCTTTCCTGCGCACGATAAAAGAAGGGTTACGAGCGATCGTCCAATCCGCCACAAGCGACTGCGGCTTCGGCCCGATATAGCCCGTTCTCCTCTATATAGCGCAACACATTGTCAGGGACCAGATAGCGAATGGACCGCCTCTCGGCCACCAGTCGGCGGATCCGGGTAGAAGACACTCCAAGGCGAGTGTTTTTCAGGTAATAGACTGGAAGAAGCTCCGGGTGCTTGAAGCAAGCGAGCTCAGAATCGTACGAGTAGAGGGGAGAAATGGTTTCTTTCAAGAAGCGCCCAAGGTCTTCCCCATGATACCCGGGTCGACGCAGCACAACCATACTGGCGAGCTTGAACAATTCTTCGAAGCGCCACCATGTGTCCAGTTCAAGGAAGGCGTCCAAGCCAACCAGGAAAAACAAAGCGCTGCCCGGCGGCAACTCCTTTCGCATCTTCCTCAATGTAACGACCGTATAGGATTTTCCGGGCAGTCTGTTCTCCACATCAGAGAGATGAAATATCGATCTCCCCTCCACAGCAAGAGAAAGCATGCGCCATCTATGCTCAAAGGAAAGGGTATTCCTGTCGAGCTTATGCGGAGGCATGGCTGCCGGAACGAAAGTGAGGGCATCGAGACGGAGCATCTCAACCGCCTCCTCCGCAACCCTGAGGTGCCCGATGTGAATCGGATCGAAGGTTCCTCCCATTATGCCTATTTTTTCAGGCATCAATCAAGCTTCCCTTTATAGAGCATTTGCCGAGAGGGGGATCGATTCATGCGCGGTCACGATCTGAGCTGACCGCTCCCGAAGGCTATGAATTTCGTAGTGGTCAACTCTTCGACCCCCATCGGCCCGAAGGCGTGGAGGCGGGATGTAGAAATGCCTATTTCTGCGCCAAGTCCCAATTGGAAGCCGTCGTTGAAACGAGTCGAAGCATTGACGAGAACAAGAGAAGACTGAACTTCATGGATGAAACGGTGCGCCTTTTCGTAGTTCTCCGTGACAATCGCTTCAGTGTGCTGAGAGCCATACGTAGAAATATGACGAACGGCTTCTTCCATAGTATCAACCACGCGCACCGCCAGGATCAAGTCCAGGTATTCGGCGTACCAGTCTTCTTCCGCAGCGGGGACGCAGCCCTCGACAATCGCGCACGTCCGCTCGCAGCCTCTAAGCTCCACGCCTTCCCGGCGAAAAGCTTCAGCCATGCGCGGCAGAAAGGCGCCGGCAATCTTCTCATGAACCAGCAGAGTCTCCATGGCGTTGCAGACGCCGGGACGCTGCACTTTGGCGTTGAGGCAAATCTTCTCAGCCATATCAAAATCGGCGGCCTCATCCACGTATACGTGGCAGACGCCTTTGTAGTGCTTCAGTACGGGCATCCTGGCATGCTCGCACACAAACCGGATGAGCTCCTCGCCGCCGCGCGGAATCATGACGTCGACATGCTCTTCCAGCTTGAGCAGATCCAACACGGCATCCCGGTCTGTCGTCCCGACAAGCTGGACGGCCGATCGAGGAAGCCCCACAGCTTCCAGAGAATCTTGCAGCAACTCGGCAAGGCGTTGGTTTGACCTGAAGGCCTCCGAACCGCCCCGCAGTATGACAGCGTTTCCGGCTTTGATGCATAGCGCAGCGGCATCCACGGTGACATTCGGGCGGGATTCGTAGATAATTCCCACCACCCCGAGCGGTATCCGCATCCTGCCCACGCGAAGGCCGTTCGGTCTCGTCCACATCCGGGTCACTTCCCCTATCGGGTCCGGCAGCAAAGCCACTTCCCGAAGGCCGCCCATCATCTCTTTAATGACCTTATCGCTCAGGCGAAGCCGATCTACTTTCGCCTTGGAAAGACCTCTTTCCAAAGCTTCTCGAATGTCCTGCTCATTGGCTTCGGCAATGGCCGATCGCTCACGATCGAGACTTTCCGCCATATGCTCGAGCGCAGCCCGTTTAACAGCGCTGTCCTTGACGGCCATCTGATGCGCCGCCTTGCGGGCTTCGACGCCCATCATGAGTATTTCTTCACGCATCGGTCTCTCCCTCAGCTTCTTCAATGTTTTCGCCTGCAAGCACGAAGTTGTTCCGATGAATCACTTCATCGGAGTGTTTGTAGCCGAGAAGATCTTCGATCTCATCGCTGCGACGCCCCTTGATGCAATCGAGCTCGCTCGACTTGTAGTTGCTCAACCCGACTCCGATCACGTTCCCGATTTCATCCACGCACCTCACGGGAGCCCCGACGCCAAAGCTCCCATTCACTTTACGGACGCCGATGGGGAGGAGGGATTTGCCGCGATTGCGCAAGGCGGTTACCGCCCCATCGTCTAGAACCAGATCGCCCGAGGGCTTTGGCAGGTTGGCCAACCATAGCTTTCTGCCCTGATAGACGCGCCGCTTCGGAAAAAACAAGGTCCCGAGCCCTTCGCCATCGAAGAGACGCAACAGGACATCGCGCTCTTTACCTGGAACGATGATCATGGGAATCCCGGAGGCAAGGCATTTTTTCGCTGCGTTGATCTTGCTCAGCATTCCGCCGGTTCCAACCGCCCCCGGCAAAGGCGTGGCGCAGGCCAGCAGCTTTGCATCCACCCGGGACACAACCGGGATCAGGCTGGCCTCTGGATGAAGTCTCGGGTCGCAGTCGTAGAGGC
Organism: uncultured Syntrophobacteraceae bacterium; assembly: GCA_964578835.1. GTDB lineage: Bacteria > Desulfobacterota > Syntrophobacteria > Syntrophobacterales > Syntrophobacteraceae > CAZOEL01. Next base: position 3,536 of record CAZOEL010000129.1, read on the forward strand.
CTGCCGTGTCCGTCATATTGATCACCAAGTCAGCTCCGATGAGCCCCGCAATAGTGGCGGACAGCTGATCGTTATCGCCAAACTTGATCTCTTCAACTACCACCGTATCATTTTCATTAATAATCGGCAATATACCCCAATCCATAAGGGTTTCGAGCGTGTTGCGGGCGTTCAGGTAGCGGTGGCGATGAGCAAGATCCTCGCTCGTGAGGAGAACCTGGGCCACGAGCAGTCCATATTTATCAAAAGCCGCCTCCCACGCCTCCATCAGGACGCCCTGCCCCACGGCCGCAGCCGCCTGTTTGTGGGGAATGGTTCGAGGCCGCTCGGCCATGCCTATTTTCCTGGCGCCCGAGGCCACGGCCCCGGAAGAGACTATAATGATACGAAGATCGCGGTCTCTCTCCCGCAGTTCGGCTATCTGATCGCTAAGCCTGTGAACCATAACGCGATTCAATCCTTGAGGCCCCGTCAGCACAGCGCTTCCCACCTTGATAACCAGTCGGCGGCACCGACTGAACAAAGCTTTCCTGTCCGCATACTCCTGCGTCATTCCCGATCCCTTATCAGAGCAACAAATCAGTTCGCATCCACCGATAGCATGTAACCGTCACAACAAACGCGCCAAGTTTTTCAATAGAGCAATATAAACCTCTCGAGCCGGTCACTCAAAGAAACCGCATCGGCGAAGCTTATCGAAAAGCCCCATGCAGAGCAAGGCATTTCATTTATGAGATCTCCGCGTCCTCATCATCTTCCTCTCTGAAGAGTCGCTGAGTGAGGAGCAGCGTCAAATCCTGAAGCCCCTGCCTGGTCAACGCAGAGACGAGCAGCAAGGGATGACCGAGACGGCGATAGACTTCGGCAATTGCTTCCACGGCGTCAGAGTCCGGCATCATGTCGATTTTATTGAGCACAACAATGCGCTCCTTGCTTCCCAGCGCCTCGGAATAGCTTGACAACTCGCCCTCAATCAGCCGATAGGGGCGCAGGGGATCATCAAGAGGGGCCTGCGCGATATCGATAAGATGCACCAGAATGCGGGTTCGCTCTATATGGCGCAGAAATCTCGTCCCAAGCCCCGCCCCCTCATGCGCGCCTTCAATGAGGCCGGGAATATCCGCCACCACAAAGGGAGGCGCATCTTCATAGCGCACCACTCCAAGATTGGGCGTGAGGGTCGTAAAGGGGTAGTCGGCAATTTTTGGGCGCGCCGCCGAAACAGCCGCGATGAGCGTAGACTTTCCTGCATTGGGAAATCCCACAAGGCCCACGTCGGCTATCAGCTTCAGTTCGAGCATGACTTCGCGCTCCAATCCCTCTTGTCCCTCATCGGCGATTCTCGGGGCCTGTCTTGTGGAAGTGACAAAACGCGCATTCCCCCGGCCTCCCATTCCACCGGCGGCTATCACGCAGCGGTCGCCCGGTTTGACGAGGTCGGCCAGCAATTCTCCCGTCTCGGCATCTTTTGCGGAAGTGCCCACGGGAACTTCCAGCACGAGATCCTCTCCGCCCCTGCCGTGCCGGTTCTGCCCCTGCCCATGCTTCCCGGAAGACGCTTTATAAATGTTTCGGTAACGAAAATCGAGCAACGTATGCTTCCGCTCGGACGCCATCAAAATAACATCTCCACCCTTGCCGCCGTCTCCGCCGTCCGGGCCGCCTTTCGGGACATATTTCTCCCTTCGGAAGCTCACGCATCCATGGCCGCCCCTGCCGGACTGAACCCGGATCTTTACTTCGTCAACAAACTTCATATTTCTTTCCTAATCGTCAATTGTCCGATGCCGAGCGCGTAGCGGCCTTCTGAAATTCCCCTGGCCAGCGCCAATCCTCTCGAGGGCAAAAAGAATGGATAGAGAAAGCAGGCCCAGCTTGCCGGCAATTCCGACATTGAAGCCGCCACCCCGATTTCTTTTCATGGAAAAACCTGATTTGATTTTGTCTGGAGGCGCTTTCCGCATGTCGTTTATTAACAGAGGAAAACAGACGCCGCAGCATGGCTAGGGAGAGGCATGGGGAACAGGGGAAACCCGCCAAAGCCGGGAGGCCAATCCGGACCGCATCAGCAGCCCTTGCCCCCCGGCAATCCGTCACAAGGCTTAAAAAAACAAAGTGCTGTCGCCTGTTATAACGAAGCTAGAGAATAGCGGATTCACACACGCCGTCCCAAAGGGAAGGCAGAAGAAATAATGATGCTACTGTGCGACAGGAATTGGATATACGCTGATCTTCTGGCGCTTCTTGTCAATGTATTCGAAGGTCACGCGACCGTCGACCAACGCGAAAAGAGTGTAATCTCTTCCCATTCCCACGTTATTCCCCGGGTGGAACTTGGTTCCGAGCTGACGTACGATTATGTTCCCGGCTCGAACCTGCTCCCCACCGAACTTCTTGACTCCCCTTCGCTGACCGGCGCTATCCCGGCCGTTCCTGGAGCTTCCTCCTGCTTTTTTATGCGCCATGGATGAATCCTCCCACTATTCGCTGGACTCTTGGCTTTCCGTTTCCGGAACAGCCTCAGGGGCAGCCTGCCCCGGTTTTCCTATGGACTGGACCAAGACCGCTGTGTACGGCTGTCTGTGCCCCTGCATCTTACGGTAATCTTTGCGTCTTTTGTGCTTGAATATAAGGATCTTTCGATAACGGTGCTGTTCGACGATACGACCCTGGATAACGATATCCTGAAGCAAAGGCGCTCCAACCTCGATCTGATCGCCATCGGAGACCAAAAGCACCTGATCCATCGTAACATCGTCTCCCAGATTACCCGGGAGCCTTTCCACCTTGATTACTTTTCCGGGCTCGGCCTGATACTGTCTCCCACCCGATTTAACAATCGCATACATAAGAAGATCCTCCACCATTATCACTTTGCATCGCACCGCGCTTCCACTTCCAGGCATAATCGCAGATCTGAAAAAGCAGCTCCCTGGCGGCCGCTTCAAGCGGAACCGGGCCGACTATCACAGCGTCGCATAAGTCCCTTGCTTCAAAAGCATTTCTTAATATTCTCGAAGCGCCGATTCTTATCTTCGGCAGCCCGATTGCAGCAAAAGCATGGGCTCTTCAGCATTCGAGCGCCTCCTCTTCTGCAAAATACTGCACTAAAGCGTTTCTATATAGTCTACAGATGCTTGACCTGTCAAGAGCTTTTCAAAAAACCCCAGCAGTTCGGGCGATATTCGCCAAGTCGCCGCAAAACAACTTCCTTTGCCGCGAAATCATCTTGGCCGCAATTGAAGCGTTTCGTAAAGCAGGTCAAAGTAGTTCAAGCTCTTTTCTATCGCCTCATCATTACTTTTCGAATCGCTAATGATTTGATTCACCGCATCACGAACAATCGCGGTTTCCTCAAATCTCTTCCGCTCCCATGTGTTCACCTCGATATCGTTGACGATCTTTCCCAAATCTATCAGCTTTGGATCCTTCAACTCATAGCGTTTTAGAAAGGACTCGAAGGTGGACATATTCTGATACCTTCTCAAAGTCGCATCAGGAGTATCGAAAGGGATTCCTTCCGTAATGGGCTCGCCTTTCGGGAGGATCAATATGGCCGCATCCTTATTGATAAATCGCTTAATAAGCCAAATCGAGGCGCATTTATCCGCTTCGAATCCCTCCCATGTGGCGTAAACATGCGCGGGATCTGTCCCCGAAGCATAGCAAGCCCACCTAGAGGAACATACGGCTTCCAACAACAAAAACAATATCAGAAAAACCGATTTTCGACGCATACTCATCCTATAAAAGTTCTCAGACCTCCATCCAGCCGGCGCACAACTCGATGGCGTTCATTTTGGGGCTCAGAATGAGGAGCTTCCTTATATTCCAGCTTGTCCGGGTTATGCCCCCCAAGCAGAAAATCTGGTCCAACCTTATGCGCTCTTCACTTGCCCGTTTCTTGAACTACTCACAGACGTTATGAAATAACCCGGCCATCAGGAATCGACGAACGAATTCATTTTCAGGATGCTTGAGCACGCTCTCCTTGCTGCCCACCTGCTCCAACTCGCCTCGATTCATTACAGCAATCCTGTCAGCAAGCGCAAATACTTCCGACACGCTATGGGTGACATAAACCATGCCGATTTGAAGATTCCTTTTGAGATCCAGGGCGACTCGCTGCAACTCCTCCTTGAGAAGAGGATCCAAACTACTAAAGGGCTCATCCATAAGAAGGTAGGGAGGTCTTGGGGCGATGGCCCTTGCTATGGCCAATCGCTGTTTCTCTCCACCTGAAAGCTCATGAGGATAACGGTTTTCAATTCCAACCAGATTAGCGTCATTAAAGATAGCGTCCATTCTAAGGCGCAGCTCGATTCTTGTAAGTCTCTCCTTTTTAAGCACAAACTCGATATGCTCTCTTACCCGCATATGAGGCCAAAGCGCCAGATCCTGAAAAATCAAGGAAATTCCCCTCAGGTGTGGTTGAACCATCCTCGATTTGGAGCTGACTTCAACGCCCTTAATGAAAACGCTGCCCTCATCCGGAATCTCCAAGCCGGCTATCAACCTTAGAAGACTGGTCTTTCCACAACCTGACGGCCCCACCACGACCAGAATCTCACCTGAAGCAATATTGAGGCTCACCTCTTTCAATGCTTGCACCTTGCCGTATCTTTTTGTCACCTTATCTACCGTTATCACGCACTACATCTCCGGTCAGTTTCCTCCACAACAGAAAAAGCAAACCTGAAGCGCAAAAAATAATGGAGATTATTATCACGGCCAGCGCCGCCACCATCTGTTCCGCGCCATAATGCATCAGGTTATAGATCTTGATAGGGATTGTCTCCTTGCCGGGAGGAATGACGAGGAGAGTCATCCCAAGCTCTCCAAGCGAAAAAATAAAAACGATGAAGAAGGAAACACTCAAGCTGCCCGACTGCAGAGGGATGACAATCTTTCGGATCACCCGAGCCCAACGTGCGGAGGCGAGCAGCGCCGCTTCCTCCACATGCGGATTGAGCTGTTTGAGACCGGATGTAGCGGGCACAACTGAAAAGCTTATAAATCTGGCGACATATCCAAAGATCACTATAAGAGAGCTATCGTAGACAAAATCGATGACCGGACGGTTCCAGACCTTGATCATGCCTATGCCGAGAGTAATGCCTGGAGTGGCAAGCGGGATGAACGAAGCAAAAAGAAGAAGGTTTCTCAACACCCCTTTCTTCGATCTTTCGATGATATAGGCTGCCGAAAAGCCAAGAGCGACTGTCGCTGTTGCGCCTAACAGCGCAAGGACGAGGCTGAATGAAAGCTGATCGAATGAAGTCTGCAATACTTTAACATAATTGGAGAAAGACCCGGCTTTCCGCAGGAGCGTCCCGAGAGGAAGAGCAACCGAGGCAATTATGACGGAAAGGACGAATAAAAGAGCAGGGATTTTTAGCTTTCCCAGCCCATACATTGCGGACGCCCGAGCCGGGCTCGACAAAAAAATGTAGGCTCTATTCCCCATAAAGAGTTTCTGAAGAAAAACGAGGAGAAAAGTGATTAAAACGAGAGGCGTCGAGAGGGTCATGGCCGCTTTCTCGTCATAGAAGGCGCTAAACTGAATAAAAATTTCCACAGGGTAAACGCTAACCCGGAGAATATCGGGAACTCCAAAGTCTATAATCGAAAAGATAAAGACGATTATTCCCGCCGAGCAGATGTGAGGAGTCACGAGAGGGATCGTGATGCGCCTGAGAGTATGCCATTTCCCATAATACAGGAATGAAGCTTCCTCGAGGTTTCTTTCAATGGATCTGAGCCCGCAAGCGACAAGCATGACCACAAGGGGAAAATAGGCAAGGGCGAGGATCAGCATGCCTCCCCCAAGGCTATGGATATTGATGGAGAAGGCCTCCTTCAGCCAGGTCAGATGATTCCATACAATTGCATGAACGTAAGGAGGGATTAAAATCGGCGTGATTGAAAGAACCAGAAAGACACCCCGGCCCCACAAGTCGGTTCTGCCCAAAAGAAAGGCAAGAGGAATCCCGACCATGAGGGCAAGAAGCGTAGCCCCCCCCGCCAATCCGATACTGTTCTTGCCGAGTGTGAGGTGACGCTCTTCGAAAAGGGACCAAATGCTCGACTGCTCGCCAAGCCCCTGCAGAAAAGGCGCTACCAGCATATACACAATCGGCGAGAGCACAATAATTACAAAGAGCGCAAGAACAGTGCGCGCAAAGGCTCGAGGCGGCGTCATTCGAGCTTATCTGAAGGGGCTATCTGACAAATAGGCTTTGAGAGAACCCGGCAGCCTGGCCCATTTTCTCTGCGACCTCAGCATAGCCCACTTGCATTACTGTAATGGAAGAAATCTCCGGCATGTTGGGAGGCCTCTTAACCCCTTCCCGTACAGGGATCTGAGCAGATTCCGACATAGCAAGCTTCTCCTCAACCTGTCGACTGAGCAGGTAGTCGATGAAAGCCTTTGCCTCGCCGGGATGAGGAGCGCCTTTTATCAGCGCTACCGTATTGGGAATGAGGAGAGTCCCCAAACCGCCCGAATCCGGAAAAACCATGCGAACCGGCTTTCCAGCTTCAATTGCGACATTTACGTCGTCCGTATCCGTGAACGCCGCCGGCAGCTCGCCTTGGACCACCACGTCTCTCGCCACAGAGTTGCCATCTACTATGACGGCTCCATTTTCCTTTAATGCTTTAAGATAGTCCTGCGTTTTCTGCTCTCCAAGCGCAACGTAGAGCGCCGCAATATGAGTCGCCGTGGTCCCGAACAGCGGATAGGCGAGCGCGAATTTCCCTTTCCATTCAGGCTTCGTGAAGTCAAAAATCGATTCTGGAGGCTTTACTCCATTAAAGCGATTGGTATTGCACACAATAACCCTTGCCCGCGCAGCAAAGCCGGCCCAATAGTTGTCCTTGTCCTTGAAATGCTCGGGAATATCGGCTGCAGAAGGAGACTGATAGGGTGCAAGAACACCCTTTTTCTTGAGCAATATCGTCTGAGCAAATTCCGAATTCCAGAAGACGTCGCATTTGGGTCTTTCCTTCTCTGCAATCAACCGGTTAACAAGGCCGGTCGTCTTGCTGGCCTCCGCATCGTAGACCGGCTTCACTCGAATTCCGGTCTGCTTCTCATATTCTCTCAAGATGGGCTCTGAAAAGATCGAGTCCACAGAGGTGTAAACGATGACTTCTTTTGCAGGGGCCTGAGCAACTGCAAAGAGGAGAACCATAAGCGAAAGCGCTGGAATCGCAAAATTAAAACGGCCGGCCGTCATACCCGCCTCCTTCCATATCATGCCTTCCCAAGAACATCCCAAACAAATTCAAGCTGGAAGCAAGAGTACCGATTGGCAGACATTTTGTCAAGGCGATGAAAATACAAGCGGCAATTCTCATTTTGGACAACAAAACAACCGGCATCTTCCCCAAAGGGAGAGGTTGCGGCACTCCAGCACTTAGAATGTCGAAATTTTAATCAAGCAATTTCGTCCATTGGATCTTGTGAAGAATGTTCTTGTAATTGAAGACAATTATACTTATGCTCATTTTCGAGATCAAGTACGGCCAGGAGATCATACCGGATTCAATGCGATTGTAAAGGCTACAGCAATAAGCCTCGCAGCGCTGGCGATCCCCTTCGGTATGGCGCCGTAAGTATTCGGGGTGGTTTGGCTTAGGCAACTCACAACAAATAACCTACCAGGAAGAGGGGTTCTGTCATTCCGG
>CAZOEL010000130.1:0-10729 GCA_964578835.1 uncultured Syntrophobacteraceae bacterium
TGATGCGAGGACTTACACCTCGCCAGCTCTGTGCCATGCCAGGCACACACGCCGGGGATAAGCGGCACGAAACCACGCGCCAAGGACTTGCGGCCAACACTGACCAACTTCACCGCGTGGTTTCGTGTCCGCCTTCATCCCCTGGTTAGGCCATATCTTCATCAGGATGCCATCCAGAGCCTGTCTGGATAATCTCGTTTGTCCAAGCGATGAGCAAACATAGGCCTAGGTTTTCCACACCCCATTTTCTTCGCTCCTGGCCAACATAGCCATCGTATATTGCTCGAAGCTGTTGAGCGTACTGCAGCTCAAAGTCGGAACTGCCCTTTGAGTCTATGTACAGGCTCAAATCGACATCTCCAGCGGCCTCTTTAGCCAAGAATCTGAGCACTGTACCGCTTTTAATCTCCCGGTGTATGTCTTGGATAGTTACGTAATCATACTTACGTGTATCTAAAAGATGATTGTATTCAAGGATCAGGAGTGTCAAACGAGTCAGTTTGAATTGCGGAATTGTAGCAAGGGATTCTATTTGTCTTTTAATCGTTTCAGCCACTTGCATATAGCCAAGAGCATCTTGAGTAGAAAGTGCAGAATCAGGAAGATGTGCCGCCTGATTCCGCAGAGCTCTCAATTGGGATAGTGCCTTCTTAGTACGGGGAACAAGCGCTCCCACAAACTCGAAATAGCCGAGGGCACCATCTGGACCGAATCTTGTCTGCCGGCTTATCGGCTGGAACTCCTTCAATTTTGCTTCTGCGGCCATCTCGAGTTCCTGCCAAGCCTGGAGCACAGAGGCTCGCGGTGAAGTCAGAGCCAGTTTGGCCGACTCGCTATACTCCCCTTGCGTAACCTGCTTGATATCTGATGTTTGAAGAGCCTCTTCGAGTTGTCGGCGGAAGCTTAGTTCAAAATCTTTATATTTCAGGCGTTCTAGAAACGGGAGCAGGTTTCTTATCGGTTTACGTAAAAAGAAAATGATAGTCAGCAGAGTTACCGGCCATGCGAGGGATGCGACTATCTTGGCTGCGAAATCAAGTAATTGCATCTTTAATATCCTTGCCTATCAGTGGGGCCTAACACCTTCTTGGTATAAATCTTTTCACTTTTCTAATTCAAGGTTGATGTCTTGGGAGAGCTCCTTGAGCACCATGAGGGAGTGCAAAAGGAGCACACAATTGTCTAACGACACCAATCGCTCCCCTTTCTATGACGTTCCATCTCGTTCGCCCACGACGTAGAGTTCTCATCATATCCTTCAAGAAAGGAATAATGACTCCAAAATCCATCAGTTGTTGTATCCTGCTCTCTCATCTTGAGAAAAATCGCTCCCGTATTTTTGTCCACACATTGATCAACGATGTAAACCTGAATGCTATTCTTATATGTATCACATATCCCACTCGCCATAACGGTCGCAACACCCTTAACATTGCCACTTGAGAGTGCTTCATACAATTTTCTGCAGCCAAATATTGTAGGACAGCCCATCATAGGGGCGCGCGTATTATGCAACTCACCATACAATCGCTTCTCCTCCTTCTTGCCGGTCAACACAACGCCAAAACTCTCAATATCGGTCATCCTACGCTCAACCTCGACTTTTCCAAAAGATGTACTCACAGTAACGGGCTTCCATGTCTTAAAAGAAGATCTGAGCTCCTTTGGGATAGGCTCTCCAATAGAGCGAAACAGAGCCTCGATAGTTTTTATAAAAGCATTCAATGCAACTTCTCGCTCCTTGGGCTTCTTGATCCATAAGATGACCTTAACATTATCGACCCTATCCCTTCTCGTTCCATTTACATAATAAGCAATGCTATTCCCCGGTCCAATAATCGGATTAACGCCAGCGCTACACTGATAATCATTAGGGTAGAGAGGTCCCACAAGGCCCCAACTATGTTTTAACGGTCCCAACTCACTAGCAACAGCATTGCAGAGCTTTTCCGGCTCAGCAAAGAAATCTGCCGCCAATGCATTCCCAACAAAAGAAACTAAGCAGAACGCCAACAACATTACACCAACCATCCGCATCATCACACCCCCCCAAAAGATTCAATTACCGCCTGCCAAGAGTAATTGTAACCCTTGCAGGCTAACAATTTGTTTAGGCCGAAATTTTTCTGCATTTGTCGTCCTGCGCCGGATATTATAGAAAAATTTCTGTAATCTGCATTTCTGCTTTTCCCGATATTATTGCCAAAGGCAGAACGAGTAGACCATCGCTGTTTCGCCCCGCGCTAACCGAAAGAGAGGTATGCGCTCTCCTTGGTCTTGAAACTGCCCCTCGGGCTGTACAGCTGAATGCTTGCCAGTTCTTGCTTTGAAGGGCGTTTTGGAAGCCGATAAAGATCTTTTGAAAAACATTTCTTATTGTGAGGCTACTATGCAGGATGGAGACGGTGTTGTCAACGGAGGATCAGCCCACAAGCCCAAGAAGCTTCTGGATCGAACGAGAGAGGTTCTCCGGCTCAAACACTACAGCCTTCGCACAGAAGAAGCTTATGTCGGCTGGATCACCCGCTACATCTTGTTTCATGGTAAGCGCCACCCACAAGAGATGGGGGCAAGAGAGATTGAAGAATTCCTCACTCATCTTGCCGTGGAGGGAAACGTGGCCGCCTCCACTCAGAATCAGGCATTCAACGCTCTGCTGTTCTTGTACCGTCACGTATTGGGCATATCCCTCGAAGACCAAAAAATCGATGCCGTGCGCGCGAACAAAAAGAGGAAGATCCCCGTTGTTCTGACTCGGGAAGAGGTTCAAAGAGTGCTTTCATGTATGAAGGGAACCTCGCAATTGATGGCAAAGCTCCTCTACGGGAGCGGCCTGAGGCTTATGGAGTGTCTTAGACTCCGTGTCCATGACTTGGATTTCCAGATGAACGAGATCAGCGTCAGGGATGGTAAGGGTGAAAAAGATCGCATCACAATTTTTCCGGTTTCCATTCAGCCTCCTTTGCGCGAGCATCTCGAGCGCGTTCAATTGTTGCACGAAGAGGATATGGCGGCGGGTCGCGGATCGGTATGCCTGCCGTACGCCCTTGACAGGAAGTATCCCAATGCCGCCAAAGAGTGGGGGTGGCAATATGTCTTTCCTGCAGATGGCCTCTCCACGGATCCTCGTTCCGGCGTCCTCCGACGCCATCATGTCCATGAAACGACTCTGCAAAAAGCGGTATTCCAAGCCGTAAGGCGAGCAGGCGTTGTCAAGAAGGCCGGATGTCACACATTCCGTCACAGTTTTGCCACACACTTGCTGATGGATGGAGTCGACATTCGCTCCATCCAGGAGCTTCTCGGGCATGAAGATATTTCCACTACTATGATCTACACTCACGTGCTGAGGGAAATGGGAGTGCAAAGGATCAAGAGTCCTCTGGATATTTGAAGAAGCAGCATCCCGCGAAGGAATTCTTCCGCTCTCCTCATTTCCTTGCGCCTTGCATTGAAAGTACTGAAATGCGCTCGCTGACGTCTCTCAGTAGCTTCCTCATCCGAGCTCAGGCTTCGAAATAACAATCGTCTAACGAAATCCGCATAAGCTTGATCACTCTTCCTTATTGGTATAGAACTTCCATCTCTGCCTCATTGAAAACGATTCGATGCAAGAAGATGTCAGGAGTGTGAATGGCGGACATTCGAAAGAAAGATGATAACCAGGCGGAGATGGGCTCGAGGCTCCGTTCGCTCATGAAGCGCTATCCGCGTGGCTTGAGCCTCAGCAGAGAGGATCTCGCCGCCATTGGCTGGCTCTACTTTTACGAGCAGGAGACAGGTCCGCAGGGCATTCCGGAATCCCATCTCAAGTGGCTTATCTTGCAGGCTGCGGAACGTCTTGGGTTGAACGGCTCTGCGCTGCAGCCTTCTCAGCTCATTCAGAAGTTGATGCGGCTGGATGTGCTCCGCATTGCGATTTCGGACAGCAGCAGCGAGGGGTATCGACTCACCTGCCTTGGCCGGGACCTTGCCAGGAATTTGCTTGATGACACGGACTATGATTCGGAGCAATTGAACGTTCTCCTCAACTGCGCTCTTGGCGAGATCGAATCCGCTGCGAGCGAGGGAGGCGGCACCCTTCTCAAATATCTCGACTACATTTTCCTCGGGACCATACGCGAAAAGATAGAGTATAAGCTTCTCACCATCGAAGAAGATCTCGAGAGGCGCAAGAAGGAAGTCAAGCAAACCTATTCGGGGCGCGATCAGGCGGATTTCGAGGCGGCTATTGCGGATATCGAGTATTGCCGGGCTGCTTTGAGCGAACTGGTCGAAACCGTGCAGGAATCTTCGGGCTGTATGAAAATCGAGGAATTGCTCCACGACTGCATGCTGCGGGAGCCCGGAGCCGAGCTCTACGAAGCTCTGGAGCAGTCTCTCAATTTCACCTATGTGCTCCGGGGGCGGGTGGAAACGATGCTAAAAGGCGTCGTGCAGTTCATCCGGGATTGCATCGCCTACAGGTCCCTCGCCTTCACGGTCGATTTGCGCGACCGGCTGCGCCGGATACAGGAGAGGATACTCACGCACGCGCTCACGCGCGATATCCGCATGTCCGTGCTCGACGCCCCGCGAACGCCGCGCATGGATCTCAACTGGAGCAGGCAGGCTCAGGAGCGTCCGGTGCTGCTCGATCTGGAAAGGCTCAGGACCATGGAAGGCTTCCTGCCTCCGGCTATCCCGCTGATAGATCCGGTATGGAAGGAGTCCTTTCTTGTGGAAGCCAAAAGCGAATGGGCGGATGCGGCAAGGAGCGGAGGAATCGAGCTTGGCGGCTGGATCAGGTCCCTTGCGGAAAAAATGCCCCAGATAGAGGATTCGCCCTGTATCGCGCTGTGGCTCCTCATACAGGACTGGCCAAAATGGACGCCGTCGGTTACCATCCAGCGCCACACGGGACGGTGGGTTCCCCTGGGAAAGGGCTGGATGATGGAGGAAATGCGGCTGCTTCCGATTCTCTCGAATGATTCCGGCGGAGAACGAGCAAAATAAGGTTTTTTGGGAATGGAAGATTTCGACCTCGGGCACGGCCATGAAGATTCTTTCGAGGTGCTCCGGAAAAATCCCGGGGCATCGCAAAAAGTCGTCCATGCGCTGCTCAATGGAAAGCATATCGACCCGTACATGGCCGAGGAATTCCGGTTTCTGGAGAATTTCCCGGCAGCCTGGGAAGAATTCTTCCAGTGGATGGGCTACAGGCTTAAGAAAAGCGAGCTTGGCGGCAGCCCTTTTTTCTACCTAGAGCCCGTAACGGAGCTCATAGGCCAGACGCGCCTGAGTCGCGGCGCGACCTTTCTCGGGCTCTACCTGGCGTGGCATTTTTTCATGCAGGGACCGGGGGAATCGGACCGGATCACGGCCGAGGAAGTTTTTTCAAGGCTTGTCAGCAGCTATCCCTTCAACCTCCTGCGCTCCATCTTTGTCAGGAAGTCGGGAAGCTCCAGCCAGGTGGAGCTCAGCGAGGATCAGGCCGAAAAGCTGCGCGGCTACCTCAAGCGGGACCTTGGCGACCTGGCGAGATACAGGTTTATCGACATAAGGCCTCATTCCAGGGCCAATTGGGAGGATCTCACGGCGCACAGGCTCCCGGCGCTCCATCGTTTCTGGGAGCTGGCGCTTCACGTGAATGCGGGAGGCGAAAACGGCCGGGGGGCCGACCTCGATGAAATAGTGGCTCAGGTCTGGGGAGACCTGGAGCCGGAAGCCGAAGAGGATGACCAATGAGTCATCCCTTTTTCCGCCCTCAGGAAGTGCATGCCGAGGCGCTGCTTCTCATTGGCTACAAGCTCTACCCGTGCGCCAGAATCGAGCTGCATCCGAGGCTCACCCTCCTCGCCGGCTCAAACGGCGTCGGCAAAACCACCCTCCTCGACACTCTCCAAACAATCCTCATCGCCGACCAGAGGTACATACATCTCAACGTCGCGGCCGGACAAAACGATCGCGACCTCGGAGGCCAGCTTCAGGGACGGGTTGCCTGGGCTCTTCTGCACCTGAGGGGCCATTCCTCCATAAGCGCCATAGGAGTGCATGTGCTGCGGCGCGCGGCGGCGGAATACGTGGACCTGAAGCCCTTTGCGCTCATTGGCGCGCTGCCCGATCAGGACCTTTTCCTGAATCCCTTGACGTGCGTGGTGGCGCCGGACATCAAGGCGCTCAACGCCGCCGTCAAAGCGCGCTCCGCACAGGCAAGGGTCAAGGAGTTCAGTTCCTTGAACGAGTACCACAGGTTTCTCTTTGAAGAAGGCCTGCTTCCTCTGGACCTGTCGCGGGGAGGCAGAAGGCAGTTCTCGCTTCTCTGGCGTCAGGCCACGCAGCCTCACTTGGGAGAGCTCAACAGCTTTTTGCAGAAGACGCTTTGCCATGAGCCCGAAAAACGGCTGACCTTCGATGATGTGGAAAAGCTCATGCAGGAGCGGCTCCACACGGAGCGGCAGCTCACGCGGCTTGCCGAATTGAAGGAGCTCAACGCAGAGCTTCAGGCCAAGGCCGATGAGCTGGACCGGCACAGGCGCCGCTGCCTTGGGATGGGCCTTGGGCAGGCAAAGCAGAGAGAAGAAAGCATCAGGGCGGAGATTGAGGAGGGGGAACAGAAGTTCAAGCAATTCGATGAGAGGATGCAGGCGCTGAACGAAGAGCTCGACGCCGTCCGCGCAAGGCTTGCCGAAATCGGGATGGACCGGGACAAGTACCTGCGCGAGCAGGGAGAGTGGAGCCGCAAGTATAAGCATCACCAGGAATACGTTGCCCATCGGCGATTGCTCGAAGACCTCGAGGACGAGCTTGCCTGGAGCCGCGAGGACGTCTTTCCCATGGAAGCCAGGCTGGATGAAAATCGGAGGCGGATCGAAGCTCTGAGGGAGGAGATGCGGGATCTTTCCAACGAGCTTGCCCGATGCAAGGAAAAGGAAGCGGGCCTCGAGCGCCAGGCTAAGAAGTGGCGCGATTTCAAGAAAGATCTGGAGCGGGTCGAGCAACTGCTCGAAAAGGAGATTCGCTCCGCATCCGATCTCAAGGAAGCCTGGCTTCAAGTTGCGGAGGAAAGGCGCGAGATCCAGGAAGCAAAGCCCCTGAGGCAGCTCCTCGGCCAGTGGGAGTCGCGCGCGAGGGCGCACGCCGCAGCCGCAGAGCTGGCGCGCATCATGGTCGAGCTCTGGCCTGATTTCTTTGGACAAATGGAGATCGACCGCTCTTCGCTCGATGCGGCGCAGAACATGCTCCGAAGCATGGAAAAAGAAATCACCCTGGGAAAGGAAGCGCTGAGAAAACAGAAAAAGCCTCTGAACGAGCTCATAGAAGAGCTTTCGAGAGGACGCCTCCCGCTCCCGGCTTCCGCCGCCGAGCTGGTGGAAAAAGGCGTGGCGCTCCCTTTCACCAATCGCTTCGATACCTTGAGCCTGGATGAGGCAAAAAAGCGCCAGGATTCCATCGGCCCGTTCTCCCGAGCCATAGAGCCTACAGGGGAAACGGAGGATGAAGCAGAAGAGGGCGAAGGCAACGAAGACCGGCGACTCTCGGGGCTTGCTCGCGGAAAGGAGCCTTTCCTGCTGGTTCTCTCTCCGGATGTTTGGGAAAAATTCCAGATCCTGGAAGAAGGGGAGGATGGAGTCATCGCGGCCTACGGCGGGGTTGGCTGGTACACGCCGAAGGAAACGGTGTGGATTGGAGCCGAGGCGAGAAGAGAGCAGACAAAACGAGCGCAGGACAAGCTCCTCCAGATCGACGAGCGGCTAAAGGAGCTGAGCAATGAAGAAGACCTCATATCGAAGCGCCTCAAAGCCATCCAGAACTTTCTCCCCAAGCTCGACGCCTTCTCCGATTCGCAGGCGTCGGCAAAGACCTCGGAGTTAAAAGAAAAACTGAAAGAGATCGAGAGCAAAGCGCCTGGAGTCGAAAGGCTTTATCCCATGCTCGAAAAGCTCTTTCAGAAAAGCGAGCTTTTCAACTTCGTTGAAGCCCCCGAGCAAATGGAGCAATTGAACGAGGAGATTCTCGAGCTCGAAGACCGCTACATCGAAATGGAAGAAAGCCTGAAGGGGCTCAAGGCGGAGAACGCCGGGCTGGCCAAAGAGCATGCCGCGCTCCATGAGAAGGTCCAGGACCTCGGGAGAAATCTGGCCCGGATTCAAACCGTGCTGGCAAGGCTCGAAGATGAGGAAACCGATGAAGTGCTTCGAGGCGAAGTCGATTTCGGGAGAGCCGAAGAGCTTCAGACCAGGATTAATGAACTCGACGAGGAGAGGAAGGAAGTTCAGAATTCACTCTTTTCAGGAGAAAGAAAATTCGGGGAGCTCAGGAACCGGTACCGCTCGCAAAGCGAATCGCTGGCCAGGATGAAAGCCGATCTCGAGAGGGCGCAAAAGGACCACGCCAGGGCCATTGAGCTTTGGAGCGAGCATTATTCCGAAGAAGAGCCCAACTACTTGGAGGGCGGCCGGTTCAGCGAAAGGGAGCACCACAAAGTTGCCTGGGAAAGCCTCGTGCAGAGCCTGAAATCGCGACTCGCCGAGGTGAGCGCAAAATACGACCTGCGCCTCCCGGAAGAAACGCAGCCGGACCGGCTTGCGCCTCAACTGCTCCAGCTTCTGCTTCCGCCCGGAATCGCTCTAGACCACCTGGAGCAGCAGTTTCTGCGCCTCCAGCACGAGCTGCAGCAGATAGAATACAAGATAAAGAGCCACGTCGAGGAGGTGCGCTCCGGCGTCGAAGGAGAGATCCGCCGCCTCAAGCTGCACCTGGTGCGGGTGAACCGGATTCTTTCCGCTCTACGGTTCGGCAAGATCAAAAGGATCTATCTCGAAATCGAGGAGCTCCCGGCCTACCAGGCCATGAAGAAGCTCGAAAGCGTCCTGAGGCTCATAAGCCGGCAGGAAGTGGTCACGCTCAAGGAATTCATCGAAAAGCTCAGAGCCTTCATATTGAAGGAGGCGAACACGACGCTGAGCGAGGAGCAGATCGCCGACTACAGATCCTACATTCGCATACGCCGGGTGATCGTTGATGCCGAAGACCGGATGCGGGAAGGCGGCCTTTCGAGCGGCGAGACTTTGGGAGTGAACTTCGCCCTGTGTCTTTCGATTCTTTTCTTTCTTGGAAGGGAGCAGAGCGTGAATGAAAGAGGCATGCTCCTCCTCGCGCTCGATGAGGCGGAGAGGCTCGATGCAAGGGCTCTCGGAACCGTGCGCGATCTTCTCGACCACGTGCGCTGCCAGCTCACGGTGGCCATGCCGCGACCGGTCGATATCCCCGATTCCATCTGCCACCTGCTCACCCCTTTGAGCCAGGGAGTGACCCACGTGCATCTCTACCACAAAGGGGAAATGGGCGACATGTAGACATGTAGGTTGGGTTGAGCGATAGCGAAACCCAACGATTTTGCCGATCAATGTTGGGTATCGCTATCGCTCAACCCAACCTACAAGAGATCTGTGTATTTCCGGCCTCCTGTACTCAGAACATGTGCGGGACAAAACGGCTCGTGTTGTCGGTAATCAGGTTCGTCGTCTCCCTGATTCCCATGCCCGCCGATTCGCCGTCTATGACCCAGCTTCCAATGACCGGATGATTGCCGTTGAACGAGGGAAGCGGGGCCAGAGCCTGGTAGATGAACCCCTCTTTTCCGTAGCCTCCCTCCGTTTCTATGTCGCACACGCCGGGCTCGAACAAGTAGATGTTGGCGCCTTCTCGGGAGAAGAGCGGCTTCCTCACGTAAGCCTCCATATCGGCCGGCTTGTGGAAGTGGGCTTCGAGGAGGTTGGGATGGCCGGGATTGAGCTCCCAGAGGATCGGGAGAATTCCCTTATTGGAAAGCAGAAGCTTCCAGATGGGCTCTATCCACTGCATGGCCGGATAAGTCGAGAGCAGATAGCCTCCGAAATCCTCCTTGATCAGCCATTCCCAGGGGTAGAGCTTGAAAATGCTCGTGATCGTCTCGCCATCGAGATCGACGAAGCGTCTGTTCTTCGGGTCCCAGCCGATATCTTCGATGAGTATCAAGGATGTCGTCAAACCCGCCTGCTGCGCGGTGTCCTGGAGATAGCTCACCGTCACGAGATCTTCGATGCTGTCCCTTGCGCAGGTGAAATAGAGAGGAGATCCCGTGAGGTAATCTTTCAACTCCGTCCACTTGGCCTGAAGGCGCTCGTGGATTGAATTGAACTGGTCCGAGCCCTTGAAGCGCTCTTCGAGCCAAAACCATTGCACCACGCTTGCCTCGAGAAGAGACGTAGGCGTATCGGCGTTGTATTCGAGAAGCTTTGGAGGGGATTTACCATCGTAGGAAAGATCGAAGCGGCCGTAAATAGCAGGCGGTTCTTCTTCCCAGGTTTGCTTTATGAGAGGAACGGCTTCCGGCGGAATGGCGAGATCTGCGAAGCGGTCCGCATCTATTATGTGCTGGGCGGCGGCGAGGCAAAGCTCGTGAAGATCGTTGGTGGCCCGCTCGAGCATGTCGATTTCGCGGGAGCTGAATCGATAGTAGGCGGTCTCATCCCAATAGAGCCCTTCCGAAGTGTGGTGGAAGGAAAGACCGACCTCCTCCACTTTCTTTTTCCAATGTCGCCTGGCTCTGGTCTTTATTCTGCGCATGCGCTGGATTCGAATTGTCGGCGTCTAAGGCTAACTGCCGCTAAAGCCATGAGCCGATGCGAACTTGCCAAAGCCGCTTCTCACATAGCTGCCGCCGCTGGCCTTTTCGCCGACACTGACGCCACGTCCTCCATAATAC
>CAZOEL010000131.1:0-10698 GCA_964578835.1 uncultured Syntrophobacteraceae bacterium
AGCACGCGGACTCGGCGCCTATCGGGCAGGGCTTCATGTCCGCAGCCCTCTGGAAGGCTGTGTCAACGCCATCGGCTGCCGCCTTCTGGAGCATCTGAATCGTCGACTCGCAAGTGGTTAGATCGCGAAAATTGATCGGTTTTGATTTTTTTTCTTTTTCTTCCGACATGCTCACACCTCATTTCTTTGTTTGAGGATATCTCCTAAATCTATAGACAATTCAAAAATTACGTTTCAAAATAAAGGCAAGAAGCATACCAGATCCCACCAATCTTGAGCCTATGCGCAAATAGATTGCTCTGGAACAGATGGAATCAGTCATTGATCATTCCAAAGTGGAATATGGCATGGCAAAATGGAAGGGTGGAGCCCTTGCCGCTACCCGATGGCAATCGATTTTTTGCTCGTTGGAGCTGACGGGCAAGGAAGGAAGATTCTGAAGGTAGTATTCAAACCCGGGATGCTGGTCACGTCGATGCGGCCTCCCTGACTTTCGATTATTTGCTTGCTGATAGCCAAACCCAATCCCGAGCCCCCGGAGCGTTTGGTGTAGAACGGCTTGAAGATATGCGGCAGCTCATCGGATGGAATCCCGGGACCGTTGTCCCGAACCAGAATCTCGACAGCATTCATCAAAAGCCTTGCCTCAAGGGTCAAAGCTCCCTTGCCGGCAAGCGACTGCAGTGCATTTATGCAGATATTCAACAGGGATTCTTTCATCTGATCGTAATCCAGAAGCCATACTGTGAGCCGCGGATCGACGACCGTCCTGATCTCGACATCGCCGGCAAGCTCCCGGTCGGTTGAAATCAGAGCGCGGAGCTCATCCAGGAGAGACGGGATGTTTGCTTCGACCGGCCGCGGAGACCGGACTCGGGCGTAGGAAAGAAACTCAGAGAGCTTGCGCTCGAGACGCATTACTTCTCTTTTGAGAATATCGAAGAGAGATTTCTGCTCTTCATCGGATGGACATGTTTTCTCTAATAGCTTGATCCCGGTGAGAATGGCCCCCAAAGGCGTGCGGACCTCATGAGCGAGGCCTGCCGAGATCTCGCCGAGAAGCGAAAGGCGCTCCTGGCGAAGAAGCTTTTCCGATTGCTCTGCGACCTTGGCTTCCAAAGTTTCAGAATACTCCTGGAGCTTGCCCTCAAGATTCTTTCTTACAGTAATATCCCTGAGGATATGGATGCGCGAAACCTCTCCATTCGGTTCATGCATCGGGGAAACAAGAGCTTCATAGACCTTTTGGGAGCCCGGGAACGTCCATTCGCGCCTGATCTCCGGACCGAACGAGCTCATGCTGTGCTGACACTCATTACAGGTAGGCTGGCCGTGTCCAAAAAACTCATGACAATAGAGCCCCTCCCCGTCTCCCATTTCATTGCGCAGGGCGCGGTTCATGAACCTTATCCGGTAATCTCTCCCCACAATGTAGATGCCGTCGTCCATGCTGTCCAACATCGCCTTGAGCCGGTCGAGCTCAGCTGTAATCCTTTGTTGAGATCTCTTGACGACGGCTTTTTCTATCTTTGACATCCTTTATTCTCCAATGCTGCGAGCTTCAGGCGATCCCATATTTCTTAAGCTTTCTCCAAAGAGTGTTGTAGCCGATGCCAAGAACTTCCGCAGCCCTCGTCTTATTGTTGTCACAATGAGAGAGCACGGCGAGTATATGCCGTCTTTCGACCTCATCCAAAGGAATCAATACTGATTCCGAGTTGGACTCAGTCTGGCTGGAAACCTGAAAACAGCCCTCGAGCATCAGATCCCTCGCATCGATATGGCGGCCTTTGTTGAAAATCAAAGCCCGTTCCAACGAGTTTTCCAGCTCTCGCACGTTCCCCGGCCACCCATATTCAAGGAGTCTTGCTCTTGCAGCTTCGGTGAGGATGGGAGTGCGTCTTCCCATGCGGTTGCTCAACCGTTCCAGAAAACTCTCGGCGAGCGGCAGAATGTCTTCGCGCCGGTCGCGAAGAGGAGGCAGATAAAGAGGAATCACCTTGATGCGAAAGAAAAGATCCTGCCGAAAGCGGCCTTCTCGGACAAGACCGGTAATATCCTGATTGCTGGCCGCAATTATTCTCACATCGACATCAACCTCGCGGGCCTCTCCAATGCGGCGGATGCGATGCTCCTGCAGGACTCGCAATAATTTCACCTGAAACGAAAGGGAGATCTCCCCTATTTCGTCGAGAAAAAGGGTTCCTTTGTCGGCAGCTTCAAAGAGCCCCTTCCGGTCCTTATGCGCTCCCGTGAAGGAACCTCTTCTGTGGCCGAAAAGCTCGCTTTCCAACAAACTTTCCAACATGGCCCCGCAGTTGATCCCAATGAAAGGCCCGGCAGATCTCTTGCTTTGCTGATGAATCAATTTAGCCATCAATTCCTTGCCGGTCCCACTCTCGCCTTCTATCAAGACGGTGGAATCGCTTGCGGCAATCGCTCCGATAGCATCCAGGATCTGCTGCATGAGCTCGCTTGCGGCAACTATTCCGTTAAGCCCCGCCTCTTTCGCAAATTGGCTCTTTAGAGTCGCAACCTCCCTACGGAGCTTCTGACGCTCGACGGCCTTGTTGATGACCCTAATCAGATTATCGGGATCCACGGGTTTGGTGAGAAAGTCGTAAGCGCCTTCTTTCATGGCCATCACAGCAGCATCGACAGAACCGTAGCCGGTAATGACAATCACTTCGGCGCCGGGCTGCAGTTCACGAGCATCCTTTAGGACGTCCATGCCATTCTCTTCTGCAAGGCGTAAGTCCGTCACCACAACATCATAGGGCTCCCTCTTCAACTGGACCAGCGCTCGGCTGCGATCCGGAACACAGACAATCTCAAAGCCTTCTCGCTGCAAATAGAGGCTTTGAGTCAGCCGCAACGCTTCATCATCTTCAACAAGAAGCACTCTGCTCATCTATCAGATAGCCTTTTCACAATGCTTTCCCTATAAAAGCGCGACTTCCTCGGATACTTATTATGACTCAATTAAATATTGAAGACCACGATATCAATGTGAGGCGGAAAAGATTTGCACCCTGCTTTAAGGATGCAATTTACCGCAAAAGGCTTTATCTACCACCTTGAAAGCAGAAAACGGAAAGCATATAGTGCTTTCCCGATTCTGATTCGCTACGCGCGGAGCCTCTTTTTCGAAGATGCAGACAAAATCGAGGGCTATTCCGCTTCGCCAAAAAAATTGTTGGCGCGCATAAGGGTTGGGGTGTCCCGTTAGCCCTGAGGCATCGAAGCACGATCGGGTGGCGTATCCCAACCCTTTGCGCGCCAACAAAAATTTCCACACTCGGACATGCTCTCCAGCGTCCTGAGAGTGATGATAACCGAGTTCATGGAGAAGAGATGAAATTACTTTCCGCTTCAATTTTATCCGCCGATTTCGGCAGGCTTGCAGAAGAAGTCAAAGCAGTGGAGCTTGCGGGGGCCGATTGGATTCACGTTGACGTCATGGACGGCCATTTCGTTCCCAATATTACCATCGGGCCGGACGTGGTTCGCGCCATCCGAAAAGTCACGACGCTGCCATTGGACGTCCACTTAATGATCGATGCGCCCGAGCGCTTTCTTAAGGAGTTTGTCGAGGCAGGCGCAGATTGGCTATGCATCCATGTGGAAGCAACCCGTCATTTGCACCGGGCCATACAGAGCATGAAGGAGCTCGGGGTGCGCGCGGCAGTGGCATTGAACCCCGCTACGCCTCTCATAAGCGTCGAGTCGGTGCTTGACGACCTCGACATGGTTCTCCTCATGACCGTAAACCCGGGCTTCGGAGGCCAGAAGTTCATCACGTCCGTTCTTCCCAAGATCCGCCATTGTAGGGAATTAATCGATCAGACGGGGCTTTCCGCGTTGATCCAGGTAGACGGAGGAGTAGCCAAAGGAACCATCGATGAGCTCATGAGCGCCGGAGTGGATATTTTTGTCGCCGGCTCGGCTGTTTTCAAGGGCTCGGATTACCAGGAGAACGTTAGAGCGCTCAAAACGCGAATGGCATAACAAGAGAAACTCGAAAAATGGTGAGGATGAAGAAATCGCTTCATCCTCTCTGCGCATCAGCCCTTCCTTATGAGCACAGCCAGAATTCCTACCATCTTCACCTCGAAAGAGTCTTTTATCGATAAGCGGGAGGCTTCCAACGCGTCTCTCAGATCAGCGCTCGTAAAACGATCTTCCGTAGGATGCAAAAGGATATGCTTTGTAATGAAGTTTTGATAAAGAGAAGGATAAAGCTCTTCAAGATAATAGACGCCTCCGACCTTCAACACGCGAGCGATCTCCCTTAGCGCCGCTCGCCAGTCCGGAATATGGTGCAGGACCCCGAAACCGAAAACGGCGTCCATAACAGCGTCTCTGTACGGCAGGTTCAAAGCGTCCGCCGCATACATGGAAATTTTGTTTTTGCTGGAGGCGGGCAAATATTTGTCAGCCCTTCGTATCATATCCGCGTCCAAATCCATGGCGTGCAGCACGGCAGGCTCAAACTCGTCAAGCACGAGCCCGGCCCCGGCGCCGCGGCCACAGCCCACTTCGAGGATAGTCGAACCGGGCGCCAACGGCAGCACGCTCTTCATCCAGCGGATCTCGAAACCTTGTTCGATAACCCGGACCGGATTATTCACAACCCATCGCTCGGCCCAATTCAGTTTCATCGACCTCTCCTCACGCCTTGACTCCTACATGGACTACGGCAATCCCATTAGTCAATCTGCGATATCTAACTTGCGAAAAGCCTATCTCTTCGAGAATCCCCTTGAGCTCCTCGGGCCCGGGAAACAGGCGGATGGATTCCGGAAGATATGTGTACGCATGTCGACAACCGGCCAGCAGCGTGCCGAATGCGGGCATGATATAAAAAGAATAGAAATCGTACAGGCTTCGGAACCAGGGCGTTACCGGTTCTGAAAATTCAAGGCACATCAGCTTGCCGCCGGGCTTCAAGACTCGGTGCATTTCTTCGAAGCCTTCCCGCATATGAGTAAGATTCCGAATTCCGAATCCCACCATAGCGGCGTCGAAGCTTTCATCCGCGAACGAAATCCGCTCCGCATCGCCTTGAGTATACTGAATCGTTCGCCCTAAAGGGGAGGAAACAACCTTGGGTCTACCCGCCAACATCATCGCCCAGTTGATGTCGTACAGGACAATCCCGCCGGAAGCGCCGACATCCCGGGCTGCAAGGAGAGAAAGGTCCGCCGTGCCGCCGCAGACATCCAGCACCCTATCGCCCTCTTTTAGATCCATCATGCCGACAGCGATTCGCTTCCAGGCATAATGGACGCCAAGGCTGAGCAGGGTGTTCATGAAATCATATTTATGCGCAACAGTATTAAAGTGGCGACGAACCCAATTTACTTTTTCATCCTCAGGAACTTTGAGAAAGCCAAAGTCAGCCATTCCTTCCGAGGATGAAGCGCATTCGGGCGTTTGTTCCGGACGCACGCATGTTTCGGGCTGCATGAGATTCCTATCGGCTGCTTAGGAACAGAGGCCGACATGGACCTCTGTTCTCGATATTGAAATCCGGACAAAGAGGGCTGGCCCACACCAACCACGCACGGAGCGCCATCGCGATGCCAGTGTCCGGCTCGACGGAAATGACAGCGGGATTATTTCTCGACCGAGAGATCAAGCAGGCTTGGCTACGAGGCCCGAACGAATGCAGCGGGTGCAGACGCGAACGCGACGAACGGAGCCGTCTTTTCCCACATGGCGAACCGACTGCAGGTTGGGATACCATACGCGTTTGGTTTTATTGTTTGCATGGCTTACGTTGTTGCCTACCTGAGGCGTTTTTCCGCAGAATTCACATTTCCGGCTCATGACTTCATCTATCCTTTCCTTATATGCTTTCTCAATATATTCCCGACATTTGGGATATCACATCCGCACAGAATGAGCGAAATCAATTATTTACCATATTGAGAAAACCACGGCAAGTCATTTTCTCATGGGTCGCTGTCTCTTTCTACTCGAATCATTTCCTCTCTTTCAAATGGGACGACATCCATGCGGGAATGGTCGCGACATTCATTACCCGGCATCAGTTTGGGCTTGAACAAGAAGAGCGCCATCAATATAATCGTTCAAACCTATGGATTCACGCAAACAGGTCTGGACGCTCGCTATGTACAATGAATACTTCGGCCTGAGGGAAACCCCTTTCTCAATCGCTCCCGACCCTCGCTACCTTTTCATGAGCAATCAGCATAAGGAAGCCCTGGCTCACCTATTATATGGCGTAAAGAGCGATGGCGGCTTTGTGCTGCTGACAGGCGAAGTCGGAACGGGCAAAACCACCGTCTGCCGCTGCCTGTTGGAGCAAATGCCCGAGGAGTGTGACCTTGCTTTCATTCTCAATCCCAGGCTGACAGTTGATGAACTGCTGTCGACAATCTGCGATGAGCTTGGCATCCGCTATCCCAAAGGGAATAAGAGCATTAAGGTTTTCGTAGACTGCATCAATGCCTACCTGCTCGAAGCTCATAGCAGGGGGAGAAAGGCTGTGCTCATAATCGATGAGGCCCAGAATCTGAGCACGGACGTACTCGAGCAGATGAGGCTTCTGACAAACCTTGAAACGAACCAACGCAAGCTGCTCCAGATTATCTTACTCGGCCAGCCGGAACTGCGCGATATCCTCAATAGACCAG
Source organism: uncultured Syntrophobacteraceae bacterium (assembly GCA_964578835.1). Classification (GTDB taxonomy): domain Bacteria; phylum Desulfobacterota; class Syntrophobacteria; order Syntrophobacterales; family Syntrophobacteraceae; genus CAZOEL01. Next base: position 6,663 of record CAZOEL010000131.1, read on the forward strand.
AGCTGAGGCAACTCGCTCAGCGCATCGTCGCTCGCCACCATCTCGGCCCGCTCTCGCAACAAGAAGTGGAGGATTACGTCAATCATCGTCTGGCGGTAGCGGGAGTTAGACAGAAGTTGTTTCCACCCGGCATTATCGCCAAGCTGCATCATTTGAGCGGCGGCATCCCGAGACTAATAAACATCATCTGTGATCGGGCATTGCTGGGCGCCTACGTTCAAGGAAAAGAAAAAGTCGACTTCAAGACACTCAAAAACGCCGCTCATGAAATTCTTGGAAAAATCGATCCAGCCCGACAGAAGAATGAGAGAGTAAGAACATGGATGCTTGTTTCTCTCGCAGTTCTGGTTTTGTTGGCATTCACTTCATCTCTCTACTTCAAGGATGGGGCTCTATCCTTTCTGCCATCGTCCGACTTCATACGGTCATGGCAGAAGAGCCATGACGGCCCTCAGCATCGCAAGCCGATTCCCGATACAAATAACCCGGAATTACATTCCCAGAAGCTCATAGCTTTGCCTGGAGACAAAGAGCCCTCACAATCGGGCGCTGAAGCCAACTCACCGAAAGATTCCTCAGCAGCTACGCCTCAGCAAGAGCAACCCCCACTGCAAGCGCCCGTTGAGCAGCCGGCGACGCTCGCCGAAGCAGCCCCCGCACAGACGTCTGAGGAGCCAATCGGACAAGCAGCTCTCGCAGAGGACGTAAAGTCTGGCGGCGATCCGATTTTGCTGGATGGAGCTTCGGATCAAACAACAGGAATCAATCCCGAGGAAAAGTTGCCTTGGGACCGCAGTGAGCCGATATTGAACAGCGAAGCGTCAGCCTATCAGGCGCTACTCAAGCAATGGAATATCATCTATGGCGCCGCTGGAAAGGAAACGGCCTGCAAACAGGCTGAATCCAGCGGCCTGAGGTGCCTGACGGCGCAAGGGAGCCTCGAGGATCTGCGTAAATCTAATCGGCCTGCCGTCTTGAAGTTCTCCGACCCTCGTGGAGGCCGCGATTTCCATGCCACAATCGTCGCCTTTGAAGATAGCGCCGCCACAATGATAATCAAGGATGAAACAGTCAATGTTCCTTTGGACGAGATGGCGTTACGATGGAAGGGCGAATACGCTATTTTCTGGAGACCGCCGCCCAAATTTGAAGGTCTCTTCCGAAAAGGCGACAAAGGCCCGGCGGTGGAGTGGCTTGTCGCTCGATTGGCCTCGGTTCAGGGCAAACCGGCTCCCCCCTCTGAGGATGTCGTCTTTGATGACTTTCTGATTGGAGAGGTCAAGAAATTCCAGCTCGCGAGCGGACTGAGGCCTGACGGCATCGTCGGACCACAAACTTTGATCCGCCTCGATGCGGTAAGCGCAAGCGATCCACCTCTGCTGACCGAGAAAAAGAAGGATCAATGATATGTCTTATATTCTTGAGGCGCTGAAAAAATCGGATCAGGAACGCCAGCGGGGAACCGCTCCAAATCTCCAGACACCCCAGCCTGGCGGAAAGACGGCGCGCGCGCATCGCCCTGTCTGGCCATATTTGCTAACAGGCGCATTGCTGATAAATGCCGCTCTGCTGGTATGGTGGCTTCAACCGTGGAGAGCGAACGATTCCCAAGCGCTTCGAGAGCAAAGCGCAGCCGCACAGTCCGAACAGGCAGACGCGCCTGCACCGCCAAATCCTTCTGGTCCGCTAAGCAGGTCTAGCGATAGAGGCCGCGGAACTTCCAAAGCCGTTCGCAGTCAATCGCATGACGCCCAGAGGCAATCTTCTGAAGCGAGAGAGCTATCACACTCAGGGGCCGAGTTAGGTCCATCCCGGGCTCTTTCAGACGATCCCACTGAGAAGACGGCCAGAAGCAGCAAAACTGCAAGGTCCTTTTTCGATCCATCTCTCACAAAGGATTCAAACGGCCCGGAAATATTGAGCGAATCCCGATCTCCCGTTACGCGCAAGCCCGAATCCGCTCCAAATAGATCCAAAGCCAATCGAGAGAAAGACGTCATACAGGGGGAGCAAAGCGGAAAGACGGTAGCCTCTCCTTCATTCCAAGAAAAAGCATCAAGCTCCCCCCCAGCCTCTCCCGTTAGCATCGCTTCAGCAAATCGAGAGGGATCGAAGAAAGGAGGCCAACAGCAAAGGCCGGCAGAAAAAAACGAAGCTGCAATCGCGGAGGAAGTATTCTCGGAAATGCTCTCATTTGGCGCGTCTGAAAGCCCGAAGCAGAAGACCACCGCTCCGCCGCCATCCCTATCCAGCGCTCCGTCAGACCGCAAGACGCTCAGCTTCAAAGAGCTCCCGTTCTCAGTCCAGCAGGACATTCCCAGGATGACCTTCTCAGTTCTCATCTACTCCGAGAAGCCCGCAGAACGGATGGTAAACATCAATGGCCGCACGACCCGCGAAGGACAGGAAGTGAGCGACGGGTTGAAGCTGGAGGAAATAACCCCGGATGGAGCAATCTTTAGCTTCAAGGGATATCGGTTCCAGAAGGGCGTCTTTTGAAAGAGGGTTCCGTGGCCCAAAGCTGATCGACGGAAGCGCCTCATTTGAGCTTTGGACCTGCAGGACATAATTTTTGATTGAAAAAGGCTCGAACACGTGCTAAACATGTCGGTGTTCGCGCGGGAGTAGCTCAGCTGGCTAGAGCATCAGCCTTCCAAGCTGAGGGTCGCGGGTTCGAAGCCCGTCTCCCGCTCCAGAAAATACAAGGGGTCAATCGTTATGGTTGGCCCCTTTTTGATTCCCCAACAAAATGCATTTTTATAATCCCCAACACTATCCCCAACATTTAATAGAAAAATACTGGTAAATGGAGGTAACCCCTCCCCCGTGGGATAGGCAATTTTATCTTTGTGCGTGAGCGGTAGGATGTATGAAGAGTGAAGCGTCATCATCTGTCAGAAGTCTTCAGTCACAACTACACATCAGGATCTTGCGCTTCTGCACGTTGTTCCTTTCTGCCCTCCTTTCTGGTGGCTGCTACACTGAAGGCAACTCCCACTTTTTGGCTTCGGGTAAAACGGAATATTTCCTCACCATGGACCGCTGCAGTGAAGAAGCTCAAGCAAGGTATAGCGATGGCCAGTCAAAGTATTCAGGCTATGAATGTCGCGGTAAATTCCTGATTTTTACACTCGAAAAGCGTGATTTCTTTAATGGCAGGATTATTCCTCATACGGGGAAATAGCTCATCGTAAACGCTCCGATATCTGCCTCTTTCTCCACGCTCGAATCAATTCCTTGTCGCTCTCCCAGATGCCCGATATTTTAGCCGCGGGAAATCCCCGCTCATCGATCCACTTCTTGGCGGTCGCCCAGGATCGCCCGCAATACTCGGTAATGGCCTTCTTGCCGGTAAGCATCCCGTGTGATTCGTGTCGCGTTGAGAATTCGGATTTCATTCTTTCTGCTGCGCTCAAGAAAAGTAAAAAGGGAAGGCCCGGGGCAAGGGCCCCAGGCCCACGAACCTATACTTCGTCACCGTCTTTCATTTTCGGAAAATCAAACCCGAGCTTTCCGGCCTCTTCGCACAAAGCGCCATTCATAACCCGATAGCAGTCACGGATAAGCGTTTCGAGAACGGTCCCGACATCGACCGGCGCAACCTCGGCGTTATGAAGATTGATCTCAGTCAAGATATTCCGGAAGGATCGCAGCGGCATGGTAGCATGGTCAAATTCATCTCTGATTGACTGCAATGCTCCTCTGACTTCCTCTGTCGTGATAATGCGCTCTTCCATGGTCTATTCCTCCTCCTGGCTTTCGGCCTGTACTTTGGGCTGAAACAAGCGCACGTCCTCGATCTGTTCATACAAGGTTGGCCTATTTACGTCATCATGGCGGTAGAAAACCTTGATCTCTCCGAGCCTCTTGCATACCTCTTCCACAATCTCCTTCTGACGATCACGAATAGCCTGTAGAAGCACTTCAGCAGTGAGGAAAAGCGAAAAGTCTTCATCATCGACTTTACGTTGAAAACTTCTAACCGACATTGAGCAGGTGCACAAAGCAGTAAAATGGTTTATGAGCTCTCTTTAAG
>CAZOEL010000132.1:0-4252 GCA_964578835.1 uncultured Syntrophobacteraceae bacterium
GTGTGAGGCGAAAGTCTCATGCACGGTTCCTAGGGGGGAATGGGGCCGAGAGGCCCCTGACCTACCCGATGAGGCGAGAGGAGAAACAGTGAATACATTCGAACAGGTCTTAAAATTGGTTGAGGAACAACCGCTCAGCCGAAGCTTGCCTGTGGCGCTTCGAATCGCTACCACGATCGCTGATGGCGAGTTGGCATCCTGGATCAGGCTTGAACTCATGGGTTATCTCGCGGATAACCCGGCGATGAATGAAAACACCGTCGTGCCTGAATACAGGGGTGTTCCCGGCCTATGGTACGATGATTACGGTCGAGTACTAGCCCTTGATGATCCTAACCTGGCCTTCATTAATGAAATCCGTCTGCGATATGGTGTCGCTGAACTCGAAGGAATTTCGGCTGCAACTGGAACACTGTCGATGCGTCCAACAGAGTTTTCAGAGATTATCCGTGACAATCTGAACGTCGAAGTCAGCATCTTCCAATTTAGGCCGAGTTCAGTGAGTCAAGTTCTTACAAACATTAAAGTTCGCCTAATAGATCATCTCGCAAGTCGACGAGAGAGAATCAGCGCACTCCCAGACATTCAAGTGCCGCAGGAGCGGGAGATCCTCCAGCTCAAACCGAGCTTATATGGCATGAGTATAGACCTGAAGGCACTATGGCGGCGCGTCTTCAGCACAAAGAGGTGAGCGGGACTCTGTCTAACTTTCACTGCAGCGGACGGCGCGGCCACGTGTTCTTACAGAGTCAGTGGTGCAAAAGGTAAGTCCATGCCAGTCCCGCGCCGCCGCTGAGTTGGTAGTTAGCGGGGCCGCAAAAGGGAGAGTATGGAGTTTCCTGAACTCACAGAAGAACTCATCGCTCGATCCCGGGTCATTGCAAAGGGTCGAGGAATACGGGACATAAAAAGACTCATCCAAGAATACGGTGGGAAACCCTCGATGTGGGCTAAAAAGAGCAGTCCACCAGTTGAGGTCTGCGGTGAGATGTATGAGTATCATTGGTATGAACACCACGGAATCGGAAGGTTTGAGATAAAGATAAAGAAGGTAAGGAACTTATGATTGTAAAACTCAAAGAGGAATATCCTGAATATCCAGATCTCACGCCCGGCCAGCCTTATTTCGTTATCGGAATCGAAGCAGACGATTACCGGATACTGAATGATTCAGGCAAACCGTACCTCTATCCTCTTCATTTATTTGAGGTCATTGATCCGCGAGAGCCAAGCATTTGGACCACAGAATACGGAGAGGACGGGGAGCGCTATTCCTACCCACCGGCGCTCAAAGAGGCTGGGTTCTTTGAGGACTATTTCGACGGCAAAGAAGAGGCTCTCTCGAAGTTCTGGCATGTCATCAATAAACGGCTGTCGGAAGCGGCCTGAGCTAAGTCATGACAGCGCTAACGAATACCTCGAGCGGACCGGCAGCCACATGTTCTTCCAGCGTTTGTCGTGCGAGCCGACTACTCAGCGGCTCTTCGGCTGGCCGCTCAGGCTGGCGTTATACGCGCCACATCCGGAGGACGAATGATAGAGGTCCACGGCGAACTAGATGAGATTCAGGGTATTCGAGTAAACGGAGAGCCACTCGATTCAGACGACGGGGAGACATGGTATCTTCCAAAGGGATTGATTGGCGAAACCCTCGTGAATCAACTGCCCGAAACCGCCATATTTGAGATCTGTGACAGCGTTGAGCGCTCCATTGTCATGGTAAGCACTGTTCCCTTTCGGGTGCAAAAGATCGGAGAGGATCGCGTACGACTCGAGTTCGAGGACTCCGGCACTCGGAAGTACTGGGACGGAACTGTCGGTTTCAAAGCGTACATGGAAACCAAGAAGAGTATTGTCGAGGAACGGGCATCACAAGTCGGCGACATCGTGTTCAACGGCTACGAAGATGACGGGGCATGGATCCACCTGACTTACTCGGCCGAGGCTGAGGTTCTAAAAGTCTCCACGGCTGTCGAATTGGCAGAACAAATCGTCCAGGAAATCGAGGGGGCAACGGAGATGCGGCTCGGAACCGAGCTGTGGGCACCAAGTGAGTCAGACAACGAGAAGGAGTTCACCCTCCGTACAGTTCTGCCGATGCTTCGAAAGCTTGGTTTCAAGAACGTGAAGTATAACCATGGAAAGAGAGAGTTCGGCCGCGATGTTCTCTTCGCAAGGATAAGCGAATTTGAAGATCTTGAATATTGGGCCGCTCAGGTGAAGTTCGGAGACGTGGCTGGTGGCGCCAATGCTGAAATCGACGGCATTTTGGCGCAGATTGCGGACGCGTTCAAGATGCCGTTCTACGATCTTTATACAAAACAGCGGCAGCGTATCGCAAAGCTAGCGATTATCATTTCTGGGAAGTTCACAGAGAACGCCATCGAGAAAATCTGCGAGAAAATCGAAAGCAGTGCGGTTCGTAACAACACTGTCTTCGTTGATGGCGAAAAGCTGAAGACACTCGCTGAGCGATTCCGGAGGATCGTATAACCTGCGGCTCAACCCGTCGCCGGACCACGCAGCACCTTCAGAGAAAGTGGAGTTTTTCTTCATGTCCACAGGTGCTTACCCGGCGCGGGTTAGCCGTGTTGTTGCGCTGTATGGAGAAGGACAGATCATGAGACGCATCAACCCTTTCTATGATCCATATGGGCGGAGTGAAGAACGTACCTGGTACGACTCCGCTCAAATCTGCCTAAATGGTCACGTTGTCAATTCCATGACCAAGGCTCGCCCGGAGCATTCCTCTGAATTCTGTGTGACGTGTGGCCAACCAACGATAGCGAAATGCCCTGCGTGCCAGCAGGAAATACGAGGTTACTGCCACATTCCACACGTATCCGGGCATGGCTACCACCGACCGGCATTCTGCTCGAAATGCGGAGCACCCTTTCCATGGACCCAGGCTGGCTTGGACGCTGCCAGGGAACTGGCGCAGTTCATAGGCGAGTTATCGCCCGAGGACCAAGCTATCCTGAATCAGAACTTGGACGACCTTGTCAAGGACACTCCACATACCGCGGTAGCTGCAGCAAAGTTCAAGAGCATCGTCGCAAAAGTCGGCAAAGAGGCCGCTTCTGGGTTCCGAGACATACTTGTAGATGTCGTAAGCGAAACTGCAAAGAAACTGATTTGGCCCTAGCGACATAAGAAACAGAAGCAAGGTATAACATTGCGCTCAAGCCGACGCCCGACCACGCCTTTGCGTTGGCTCCGAAGTCCTTGGCGGGCGCGGCTTAGCTGTCAGTTATGTGATTCGCGCGGAGATCCAGCTATGAGCACTTTGATCATAGGGTTCGATTCAGCATGGACCGCAAAGAACAGCGGCGCGATCTCCGGAGTGCTGAAACTTGACGACGGAACATTCCAAGAGCTAGGTCCCCCGAAAAACGCGGATTACTGCCAAGCATTAACAAGCATTGGCTTTTGGCGACGAGAAACGGAGCCGGCTGTGACTATCGTAATGCTGGACCAGCCCACCATTGTGAACAATGCTGCGGGCCAGCGCCCGGTCGAGAACCTCGTATCTTCACCGGTCAGTCTCCGATATGGCGGGGTACAGCCAGCGAACACGAACAGGACGACGATGTTCGGGAATGGTGCACCTATCTGGCACTTCCTGAAAGAGTTTGGCGGAGCGGCCAATCCCCTGATGCCGCTGGCAGATACGCGGGTCTTCGAGACCTATCCCGTACTGGCAATGATTGCGCTTGGTTGGACTCTGCCCGATGTCCGTACAACAGGTCGGCTGCCCAAGTACAATCCGGATCGAAAGGGAACCTTCACAATCGCGGACTGGGGTCACGTCTGTAAGAAGGCTTCAGCAGCGTTCCAGGAGCGCGGGCTCAAGGAGATCGCTACGTGGCTGGATAGGGGTGCTCAGAATGGTTCCCCGCGCAAGAGCGAGCAGGACTGTCTGGATTCGTGCATATGTCTGCTTGTCGCTTTGCACTTCACCGATCGAAGGGATTGCCTGATGGTTGGTGATCTTACAACGGGCTACATAATCGTGCCGTACTGTGGGGATCTTCGTGCAGAACTTGAGGCGCGTTGCTGCAAGACAGGTCGGATACCATCGCAGTGGGTGCGAGTCTTCAAGACTGCCAATCGGATGGAAGCAGACACTGAGAATAGCAAATACCGCCCGACCAACGAATAAGGATAGAGGGGAGTGGCAGAGGCTGTGGGAGGTTTTATCCACAGCCTCTGCCACTCCCCTCTATCCTGGGTTCAAGAAGCCCGGATTGGC
>CAZOEL010000132.1:4352-9830 GCA_964578835.1 uncultured Syntrophobacteraceae bacterium
GCAGGATGATCGCTCGCAGCCTGAGAGTCCCACCGCATTTACTGCAGGTGATGGGCTCCCGGGGCGCGATCTCGACTTCGGGTCGACTGATCCTGAATCCATAGGAGAGCTCGATAAGGGAAGCGATGGTTGCGAGCTCGATCTTGCAGTTGGGATTGAGGAAGCCGTAGTAGCGGACCTTCATGAATCCGTTTGGGAGCACATGTTGCAGAAAACGTCTCATGAACTCCATTACATCCAGAGCCATGGTGCGCCACCGGTTGCTGTGGCTCTTGCGGTAGCGGAAGAAAACCGTATGGTCTTCGACCTTGACGATGCCTTGATGGAATCGGATGAGGCGGAAAAGAGAGCCGAGTAGCACACCCTCTGGTGAGAGCGGATGGGGTTCGGCGTAGATCCTCCGGGACAGTGAAAGTCATCATTAAGTGGTGGCCGGGGAGCTGCCTTTCAAGCTGTCGCTCGAGCCACTGGCGGGTTTTGTCGTTCTGGCAGGTGGGACAATGGCGGTTGCCGCAGGATCGGTTGACATGGAAGGTCTCTCCACACTCGCGGCACTCGTAGACGGCAACCCCCGCAGCTTCGGTTCGGCACTGCTTGATGGCATTGATGGCCTTTCGGCGCCTTTGGGGATGGAATCGGCGAAGCGATCGATGTACTCGGAAGAAAAGGTGCGGAAGATCTCACTTATTGAAATCATGGTCGAAGCCTTTCATGGTAGTGTTGATGATCCGGCAGGCATCTTCGGTTCCCTTTTGGGTGAGGTGGAAGTAGACCATGGTGGTCTCGAGACTGGAATGCCCCAGGTATCTTTGGACGACTCTCGGGTTCACACCGGCTTCGAGCAGATGGGTGGCATAGCAGTGACGAAGGGTGTGAACTGAGACCCGCCGTTTGGTGATTCCGGCAGCGGCCTTGGCCTTACGGAAGGCTCCCTGGGCGCTGTCAAGAGCCATGGGAGTCGTGGCCGTGGGGCCTTCGTTTCCTCCTCGCCCCAAAGCAGGAAAGATGAGGACGGGATTTCTGTGAGTTACCCAGTAGCGGCGAAGAAGCTGGTAGGTCTCTTCGGGCAGGGGGACGTAGCGGTCCTTGGCTCCTTTACCGCGATGGACATGGATCATCATGCGCTTGCCGTCAATGTCCGAAACCTGGAGGGCGAGAGCCTCCGAGATCCTCAAGCCGCAGGCATGAGAGAAGTGGAGTGAAAGACATAGTTGTGGAAGGTCGTCAGGTGGTTGAGAATGGAAAAGACCTCTTCTCTGCTCAGAATACAGGGGAGACGCTGCTCTCGCTTCGCCTTGAGGTAGGTGAAGATATGCCACTCGCGCTTGAGCACATGAACAAAGAAGAACTTAATGCCGCTGTAGGCGATGCGAAGGGTGGCGGCAGACCACTTGCTGACATTTTTGCGATGAAGGAAATAATCCTCCAGCTCAGGCTCCATGATCTGATCGGGAGTCTTGCCGTAGTAGTCAACGAGGATGCGCACAGCGCGGGCATAGCACTCTTGAGTGCGCTCGCTCATGCCTGCCAACTGAAGGGCTCTGATGGACTGCTCGAAATAATCTTTCATGGTAGCTCTCCTTTTTGTGATGGTATTGATGGATGAAGGATAAACGACAGAGGAGAGTTACCATGAAATCATCCGAGTGGATGCAATGTGGCGGGACTGTTTGGGAAATAGCATGAAGAATGAGGACGCGCGCAGCTGCCGCTTAGCGGCTTACTTGAACCTACTGTTTGAAAGAAGCTCGGTAGATATGAAACATGGCATCAGGCTACGACAATTGTTCATCGCGTGCATTGGTGGCGGCGCTTCCATCTGGCTCGGGATTTTGATTATGCGCAAGGGTATAGACTATCGCTCCGGTTTCCCTGTTCCTCGAGTTTCAGGGCTTTTGATCTGCCTATTTGGTATCTGCCTTATTTTGCATGCATTTTTATCCAAGAATATCCCTAAGGGCTACGATGATAGCTTTGTTATCTGTGTTGGATGTGGAAGCAGTTATTATGCAAAGGACGTGAATAGGAATGTTTGCCCGAAGTGTGGCGGTATGGTTGAGGATTCGAAAGGGTTCTATGACAGGCATCCTGAAACCAGAAATAGAAGCTAGCAAAAAACGTCACTAGAACCGGGAACATAACGAAGGCATGAACTGGACGGCGCGGCCACGTGTTGTCGCGGAAGTTGGTCGTGTAAAATCAAGCTCAGTGCCGGTTTCGCGCCGCCAGTTATGCCCGGTGTTACCCCAACGTAAGTCCCCGATTTTTTGGGTGGCGAAATATATAAGAACTTATATAATATGTAATGAACATGAAGCCGCTAAAGTTCGTAGGATCAAGTTTGGACGATCTCCGGAATTTCCCGGATGAAGCCCGACGGGCAGCAGGTTTTGAACTTCGTGCTGTTCAAAATGGAGTTGATCCGAGTGATTGGAAGCCAATGCAGGCCATAGGTCCAGGAGCAAAAGAGATTCGTGTTCATGCATTGGGTGAGTGGCGTGTCATCTATGTCGCGAAGTTGCACGATGCAGTCTACGTGCTTCATTCATTTAAGAAGACGAGCAGAAAAACGAGCCGACAGGATACCGAATTGGCCCGCCAAAGATACAAGCAGATTGGAGGGTAAACAATGAATGAGGAGATTCTTAGCTCTTCCGGGAACGTATTTACGGATCTGGGGTTTTCTCCGGATGAGGCCGCAATCCTTCAAATGCGTGCCGACCTTATGGCTGATCTTCGGAAGTTCATCAAAGCAAAGGAACTGACACAGGCTAAGGCGGCCGAAATCCTCGGTATAAGCCAGTCCAGAGTCTCAGACCTTACGAGAGGAAAATGGGAGAGATTTAGCCTTGAAATGCTCATTACTCTTGCAACGAGAGCTGGAATGCGAGTCAGTCTCAGAATAGCAGCATGAGCCGGGGGTAACAAATCACTGAAGCGGACGGGGCAACCACGTCTTTCCTTTATCCCTAAGGTCATACGCACCGCCGCTTAGTTCCACGTTATCTCGAAAACCTGATCAGGAGGAGAATACGTGGCCGCGGATCTTGGGACTGACGAACGGCGAGTTGCCATTGAGGTCATATCCACACTCGTCCACATAAAACGTACCCTAATCGAGCTCATCCTCAAGCCTGCAGGGGTCCCTCCAATGCTGACAGAGAGGCTTTTCGATAGACGTGACCCAATGACAAACAAGCCGTTAACAAAACGCCAAGTTGCTCCACTTCTCCTCGATGAATTGAACAAATCCAATGATCTGCGAAGCTCGATCCGCGCTATCGTAAGAATTGGTTCAGCTAATTTTGCAGGTTTTGATAAAAGCCTCTACACCACGGACAAGACCAGCTTTTCTGTGCCCAATCTGCAAAGCACCCATGCATGTTCTCGGAACCAGGCCACCGGCCTGCTCATCGGGATAAGATGCTCAACCGACTAAAACCTGGCATTAACGCAATCATGAGGAGGATTTCACCACCTTTATGACATGAGAGCTCCCTACGCGATAGCTTCTCTCAGAGAGCTAAACGGTATCGCTCGCCCTAAAGAAAGCAGGCTCCCACTCCGGGCTCAAACCGCATCACATTCCCAAATAGATATTTCCATATATAAAGGGCGCCGGCTAAACTCTGACGGGCTCGTCCAACGACAGGATAAGATCGTGGATCGCTTCGCGCTCACGATCTATCCTTATTCGTTGGGCCTCTTGCTCCGTAGCATTTTCGATGATTGTCATAGCATGAGAGTCATGCTATCATGTCCAGATGATCGTTTCATTTAAGAACAAGGGCACAGAAGACATCTTCAACGGCAAGAACACGAAGGCAGCACGTAAAACCTGCCCGGAGTCGTTATGGAAGATTGCTGCCCGAAAGCTCGATCAACTCGACTCAGTCGCACTGCTCGATGAACTCCGAATCCCTCCAGGCAATTGGTTGGAAGCATTCGGAGCAGATCGCATTGGACAGCATAGCATCCGCATCAACAAGCAGTATCGTATCTGCTTTACATGGTCTGAGTCTGGTCCCGAGCAAGTGGAGATTGTCGATTATCACTAAACATTGAAGAAAGTAACACCATGATCCGTATTCCAACAGATCGTACTCCTACCCATCCGGGTGAAATGCTCCTGGAAGAGTTCCTGGTCCCGATGCAGGTTACCCAACGTGAGCTGGCTAATGCTATTCACGTTCCATATCAGCGCATTAACGAGATCATCAATGGTCGTAGAGGAATAACCCCTGCCACAGCCCTCCGGCTAGCCAAGTTCTTTGGTATGACACCTGACTTCTGGATGAATATGCAGCTCAGATGGGATCTCTATCACGCACAGCTTTCTGAAAAGGATAAATTGAAGACAATCCGTCGCTACATACCGGGTTCTTCAAGCAAAGCAAAGCCCAGAGCCCAACAACGCCATGCAGTCGGACACCAAACCACGCGGGGGTAATTTGGATGGCTTTACGCGTGGCTCCTTAGCCGCGTGGTTTGGCGCCGTTGATGGCGGGGCGTTAGCCGAGTTGGCGACCTCAGACTGTGTGGTAAAAGGACTACCGCGATACGCAAATTGTGAGAAGGCTCACATGAGTGTACAATTTGAATGGGATCGAAGGAAGGCTGCATCAAATCTGCGAAAGCATGGCGTCAGCTTTGACGAAGCCAGTACAGTCTTTCGTGATCAACTGGCTTTCATCTTCGACGATGAGGCACACTCTGCCCGAGAGCATCGTGAGATCATGATTGGCCACTCTACCAGAAACCGTCTTCTACTCGTCTGCTTCACGGAGAGAGCCGAAGATGTGGTTCGAATTATCAGTGCACGTTTGGCAACCAAAATGGAACGAGAGGACTATGAAGAAAACAGAGGCATCTAAGCCTACCAGCAAAGACTCAGATGACATGCTCTCTGAGTACAAATTCGACTACGGAAAAGCTCGTCCCAATAGATTTGCTTCTCGTATACAGGAGGAAGATGTGACGATCACTCTTGATCCTGATGTGTCTGAAGTCTTTAAAACCTCTGAATCGGTTAATACGGTTCTGCGGGCTCTCATCGAGACCATGCCTAAAACCAGTAAGCGGACTCGGAAGCAATCAGGGAAGCAAAAGAACGGCTAACTCTGCATGGATCGGACGAGCAACCACGCGTGACGTTTATCGGCACTATGAAAATCCTTGCTGCGTGGTTGCTCGCCGCTCATGCTAAAGTTCGCGTGCGACACGATGTCGCAAAGTTGAGTGTAATCGATCAGTTGAAGTAGCATCTCGGATTACCCGGCATGTTCCTGCCGGTCCCTACGCGGGCGTGCTTGCCACACGCTGTATGGTTGGTGCGAAGCCCCGCGGACAACGTACCGAATCGGGTTTGAACGGTGACGGGAGAACCCCTCCGGAAATCCTCTCCGGTTAAGGGCAAGGGACGAATGATAGGGTGAAGGGAACTGAATGTCCACACGCGTCGTCAACGGGCTACCGGCC
>CAZOEL010000133.1:0-9446 GCA_964578835.1 uncultured Syntrophobacteraceae bacterium
GGGAAAAAGATTCCCGTACACATGGTCATTTCTGAATGAGAACAAATTTACCGTGTTACCGCGGGCGATTCGGCTTTGCGAAGCAATTCAGCCTTGCGCACAAAGCTCATCGGTAGGTTTGGACGCTTCGAGAGACTTCTCTGGAGCGCTATCTATAGATTCTTGGAGATGGAAATGTAAAAGACGGTCCCGCCGTTCTCTTGCCCCGGCTCCACCCAAACGTCTCCGGCATGTTTTTTGGCCGTTTCTTTCACAATGGCCAGTCCCAGTCCAGCTCCTTCAGTTCCCTTAGAAGTAGCGTGTCGTTGAAAGATGCCGAAGATTTTATCGCAAGCTTCTCCCTTTATCCCGACTCCGTTGTCTCGGACCGCAAAAATATGAGAGCTCTCGGATTCGGAGTATTCAATCCGAATCTCGTTTAGCGGATCGCCTCCATATTTCAGAGCATTATCCACAAGGTTTCTAAAAACTCTCATGATGGATAGCCTGTCTGCTTTAACTGCCGGGATAATTTCAGGCTCGATCCAGTCGATTTGACGAATGCCGAGTATGGCGCCGAATTCGTCGTGAATCATCTGGAGAATTTCCTTGGGTTGGATTTCCTCGATGTTCAACGGCGCCTCCTTTGTCCTGATGTAAACATTGATCTCCTCGATGAGAGCCAGCGCTTGTTTGGACGCCTTCAGGACCTGGTCCATGTACTTCTGGCCTTTCTTATCGAGAAGATTTCTGTATTGTTTGTGCAATAGGCTTGTCAAACCATGGATGCCGATCATTGGACTTTTTAGATCGTGGGAAACGGAGTAAGCGAAAATCTTTATCTTTTCGGCGTTTCTCCGCAATTCTTCCTCCATCTTTTTTCGTTTGGTAATGTCGAAGGAATACTCGATCATCTGAACGACGTTCCCCTGGTCATCGAATATGGGATACGCATGGACTTCCACGTTTCTCGGAATTCCGTCCTTGTCCTTATGAACATGCTCGACGGTTACCGGTTTCTTTGTCTTCCTTATAAGCGCGAGGGGGCAGTTTTCCTCCGAGGCATTGCAGACGGTCCTCGATCTATGAATGAGCGCATGGCAGGTGATGTTTTCGTTTTCCTGGGATTTGATGGCCGCGGAATTTACTCTCAGGACTTCATAATTGTTGGCGTCAATCACGCAGAATGGATGAGTCAGCGACTCGAGCACGTGGTTTAGAAAGATATTTTGTTGGATGATCTTGGCTTCCGCCTCTTTGATTGCCGAAATATCGATTATGATGCCCCTAAGACCGGCCAGCTTCCCATCATGAACGATCGGAGTGGAGAATACGATGGCGGGGAAGGTTCCGCCGTCCTTGTGCCGCATGGTGTATTCAGATCCACCCGAGATTTCACCCTTTATGCGCTTTACGATGTTCTCCTTCGCTTTCTGCCGTTCTTCAGCAACGATGAACTGCAAAGCGTCCAATCCTTCTTTCAGATCTTCCTCCGTATAACCGAAGGAGTCGAAGCCTGTTCGATTGACAAAGATGAGCCTGCGATCGACATCGAACTCAAAAACCGACTGGGGGAGAAGATCCGCTAATTCTCTATAACGCCTTTCGCTCTCACGCAGTGCAACCTCGGCTTTTTGTCGTTCTGCGATCTCGAGCCTCAGGCTCTTGTTTGCAGCTTCCAGTTGGGCTGTGCGCTCTTTCACCAAATCCTCGAGCTGATCGTGGTATCTGACGATTTGGGCGTGCGCCTGCTTGCTTTCAATGGCGTAGCGTATGGTGCGCTCCAGGAGAGCCGGGCTCATTTCGTCTTTGACCAGGTAGTCAGCGGCGCCGCTCTTCATGGCTTCTATGTCGATGCTGTAGTCCCCTTGGCCTGTCAGCAGAATTATGGGAGCCTTACAGCCCCTTTCTATCGCTTCGGTAAGAAGCTCCAGTCCCGTTCGATCCCCAAGGCGATAATCTACTAGATAGACATCGTAGTCGCTACGGACGATCATATCGAGGCCTTCCTCGAACGTTGACGCCCAATCCATTTCAAATTGATTCGAAGAAGCATCGTGGAGTCGACTTCGCACCAGAATGAAGTCATCTTCATCGTCTTCGACAAGCAGGATTCTGATTTTCTGCTTTACCATATAAAGGCCTTTTTCCCCAAAACAAGCCGGCTCTGCTATGTCGCGTTGGGTGATGAGCGTGTGGCGGCTGCAAATCAGCCCATGCGCTGAATCCAAGGTATGCGCTTCCTGGCGCCCGCTCCCTGTCTATTACGAGCTCGATATATTATTTCTTATAAGTATGGTTATAAACAAAATCGCTCATTGCTCAAAGATGGATAATGGTTGCGCGAAAAAGAATGAATCGAGAAGAAGGAAAAGGGGATGGGAAGCGCTCCTTCATCCGGGAAGAAACCTTCTCTATCCCGGATGAAGGGCGTAAGAAAAAGTCTACAGCTTCACCTGCTGGACGGATAGAATGTCGGGGTGCTTTCTCAATGCTTCGATAGCTTCCGAAGGAACTTCTTCATCCACGCGGAGAATGGAGATTGCCGTGTCCCTTTGCTTTGTTCTGCTCAGGTGCATATTGGCGATATTCACCTGAAAGTTTCCCAGCGTCGTGCCCACGAAACCGATCACACCGGGGTTGTCCAGGTTTTGCGTAAGCAGATTTATGCCTTCGAGCTCCGCCTCCAGGCGGTAGTTGTTCAAACGCACCAAGCGGATTTCGTCGTGCTGAAACACGGTTCCGGCTGCGGACGATTCCTGCTGTGTCCCTTGAACACGCACGGTTATCAGTCCCGTGTAACCGCTCGATTTGGATGTAGTGCTGGTTGTCAGTTCGATTTGTCTCTCTTTGAGCAGCAACGGAGCGTTCACCAAGTTCACCTTTTCAGCGAGAATCGGCTCGAGAAGGCCTTTGATAACCGTTTGAGTCAAGGACTCAAGTGGGAGCTCCAGCAGTTCGTCTCCGCTGTACTCGATCTCGAGACGTTGTGCGGGCGCAGCCAATTGCCCCTGGAGCCGTCCCAGTTTTTCGGCAAGAATGAGATAGGGCCTCAGCTTTTCGTAGTGCTTGGCGCTTATCGATGGGAAATTGACAGCATTTCGTATGACGTCGTTCAGGAGGTAGTCGAGAACTTGCGAAGCGATGGCTTTGGCCACGTTGTCCTGAGCCTGTAGGCTCGAGGCGCCCAGGTGAGGAGTGAAGATCATGTTCGGCAGCTTCAATAATGGATTGTCTGCCGGGGGCTCCTTGGCGAAAACGTCGAGAGCGGCGCCGGCCACTCGGCCGTTTATGAGCGCTTCATGCAGCGCCTCTTCATCAATGAGGCCGCCTCTCGCGCAATTGATGATGCGGACCCCCGGTTTGGCTTTGGACAATGTCGCCTCATTGACTATATTGCTCGTGTTGTTTGTCAGGGGAGTGTGGAGGGTGATGAAATCGGAGCGGGCAAAGAGCTCGTCCAGAGAGACCAGCTCGACCCCAAGGATGGCTGCCGCCTCTGGGAGAATATAGGGATCATAGCCGATGACGTCCATTTTCATCGCCAGGGCCCGGTCGGCTACGATGGTTCCAATCTTTCCAAGGCCTATTATGCCCAGCGTCTGGTGGTAGAGCTCCGTTCCCATGAAGCTCTTCTTCTCCCATCTGCCTTCGCGCATGGACTGAGTCGCTTGCGGAACATGCCGGGCCAGGGAAAACATGAGAGCGAGGGTGTGCTCCGCGGCCGCCATAGCATTGGCGCCGGGAGTGTTCATGACAAGAATGCCCCGAGCGCTGGCGGCCTTGATGTCGATGTTGTCCACTCCGGTTCCGGCGCGCCCGATGACTCTGAGCCGGGAGGCTTTCTCCAATAGATCGGCCGTCACTTTTGTTCGACTGCGAACGACCATGGCGTCGTAGTCGGGGAGTATCGCTTTGATCTCTTCCGCGCTCAACTGTTCCGGGGCGTCTACCTGAATTCCTTCCGCCGATTGCAGAAGTGAAAGGCCGCTTTCATGCATTCCGTCACAGATCAAAATCTTCATAGATCTCTTCCTTTTAGAAAGCCATCATTGGTCGGAATTCACACAACTATCGCCTTGCTCGTTTCGTATCGAAAAGAAGGCGTGGCGATTATCCCAAATACGCCTTCTTGATTTCGGGATTATCGGCAATATCCTTTGCCGCTCCTTCCAGGACGATCCTTCCGGTCTCCATCACGTAGGCTCGGTGAGCGTACCTCAATGCAAGTCGAGCATTTTGCTCGACGAGGAGGATCGTCGTCCCGGTCTGGTTGATCTCCTTGAGCACCCGGAACAGCTCCTGCATGAGCAGGGGAGAGAGCCCCATCGACGGCTCGTCGAGCAGGATGAAGCGGACTCCGCTCATGAAGGCTCGGCCCATGGCGAGCATCTGTTGCTCTCCTCCGCTCAGGGTGTCGGCCCGCTGATGCCTTCTGTCAGAAAGGCGCGGGAAAAGGGCGAATACGCGCTCGTAATCCGTGCGAATCCGTTCTGCATCCCTCCTTGCGTAGGTGGCGAGCTCGAGGTTTTCCAGCACGGTGAGATTGCCGAAAATATGGCGTCCTTCCGGCACCAGGCCAATGCCGTGCTTTGCCACGATCATATGCGCGGGTACGGGAAGAAGATTGGCGCCCTCGTAATGGATGCTTCCCTCCGTTACTATGGGACCTTCAGGGGGCGGCAGCCGCATGATGCTCATGAGCGTAGTCGATTTGCCCGCTCCATTCGCGCCGAGCAACGCCACGATCTCTCCCTCTCTTACTTCGAAGGAAATTCCGTGCAATGCCTCTATGTTTCCGTACCGCACACGCAGGTTTTGAACTTCAAGCATAAGCAGCTTCTTCGTCTCCAAGATAAGCCTGAATCACACGATGGTTCTGTTGAATCTCGGAAGGCGATCCTTCTGCAATGGTCTCGCCGAAATCGAGCACCTTAATCCTTTCGCAAACGCTCATCACAACCTTCATCTGATGCTCTATGAGCCAGATGGTAAGCTTGAGCTCCTCTCGAATCCATCGCACCAATTCGATCAACTGCTCGACCTCTCCCGGATTCATGCCCGCAGCCGGTTCGTCCAGGAGAAGGAGTGTGGGATGGATCGACAGGGCGCGAGCGATTTCAACGCGTCGCTGCAACCCATAGGGCAGGTTCTTGGGATATTCGGATGCGTAGCGGCTGAGGCCAAGCAGGTCCAGTAGCTCTTCGGCAGTCTTGCGCATGCGCTTTTCGCTTTCATGAAAGGAGCGGGTCTGAAACATCGCGCCAATCATTCCGTAGCCCATCTGTCCGTGCTGGGAAATGCACAGATTGTCGAAGACCGTGAGGCTGTTCCACAAACGGATGTTTTGAAAGGTTCGAGCGATTCCCATTGATGTTATCTGATGGGGGCGGAGCCTTGTGATATCTTTTCCCTGGAAAATGATGGCGCCTTCCGATGGCCGATAGAATCCCGACACAAGGTTGAAGGTGGTGGTCTTGCCGGCGCCGTTGGGTCCAATGAGTCCAAGCAGCTCGCCTCCCCGAAGCTCGAGGTTGAAGTCGTAGATCGCACGCAGTCCGCCAAAATAATGCGATACGCCTCTGATTTCCAGAAGAGACATTTATGCCTGCCTTTCTTGTGGCGAAAACAAGCGTCGAAGCCTCGGGAAAACGTCGCTGAGCTCTCTATGGCCGAGGAACCCCTCGGGACGGAACAGCATCAGCAGGATGAGAAGCAGAGGGATCACAACCCACTTCACCAACTGAAGGGGCCTCAATACCTCCAGTATTATCGTAAAGCCTATGGCGCTCAGGACCGAGCCGCTCAACGACCCCATGCCTCCAAGATAAACCATCACGAGAATTTCGGTAGACTTCATGATGGTGAACGTGCCCGGGTTAATGTAGCCGAGGATATGTGCGAAGAGTCCTCCCGCAATGCCGGCCAATCCCGATGAAAGCATGAAGGCCGCCATCTTCATCCGACGGGTGTCGACGCTCATGATCTCGGAAGCTATCTCATCATCCCGGATGGCGACAATGCTTTTGCCATAGGTCGAGTTGACGAAACGATAAAGGATGAAAATGGTGAAGCCCACCGCAATGAAAATCCAAACCATGACCCAGGGCAGATCCATGACTTTCTGCATGGAGCCGGTCACGTTCTTCATTCCCATGAATCCGCGAGCGCCGCCTATTGCCTGTATGTTTTCGATGGCGCTCTTCACGATGTAATTGACCGCGAGAGTGATAATGGCGAGATAGTCCCCGCGCGTTCTAAAAGAGGGAATCGCGACCAGAAGTCCCGCCAGGGCAGCCGCCAGACCTCCGATGAGGAGAGTGACGGGGAAAAAATAAACGGCGCTCGACGGAGCGAGAAGAGGCTGTCCGAAAGTCTGGCTGGATGAAAAGAGACACACGTTGAGCACTGACGTCACATAGGCTCCGACCGCCATAAAGCCTGCGTGCCCTACGGAGAACTCCCCCATATATCCGTTGATCAAATTGAGAGACGTTGAAAGAATGATGTTCACGCCAATATACATGATGATGAGCTGAGTGTAGCCGTTTAGCCAATCGGCCTTGGATGCGGCGATGAGCAGGATGCAAAAGGCGAGGTATGAAAAGTGAGCGGCGTATTTACGCATGCGTTTGGCTTGCTCCTCCTGTCTGGCGTTGCGGCAGCCTTTATAGAGATACCCGACGAAAGCTCCAGGCTCATCTTCAGGCTATAATCATCCAGCATCCAGCCTACGCTAAATTTTCGTCGTGCGAGCCACCCCAAAAAGCCCAGTGGGCTTGACCGACAGGAATATCAGGAGCACGCTGAAAGCGATGAGATCCCTCAGAGTTGACGGAAAAATAGCCGCAGTGAAAATTTCGATAAACCCAAGCACGAAGCCTCCGATGAATGCTCCTCGGATTTCTCCGATTCCGCCGACCACTGCGGCGATAAAAGCCTTCCAGCCGACGAGCGCTCCCATATAAGGATCGAGCACCGGGTAGGCGGTCGCAAAGAGAACGCCTGCAAGCGCCGCAAGAGAGGAGCCGAGTGCAAAGGTGAAGACAATAACCGTGTCGATGGGGATGCCCATGAGCGGGACAGCCATCCGATCATAGGAAATGGCGCGCATTGCCATGCCGATCTTGGTTTTCCTTACGATGAGCTCGAGGAGTAGGAATACAAGAAGCGTGGCGGCGATGACCATGATGTTGATATTGGTGAAAATAACTCCACCGAAGGTATACACGTCCTTGGAAAGCAATTCTGGGAAGTTTCGGCGGCTGGCCCCGAGGAGCGCCAAGTTGCCGTTCTCGAGAAGGAGTCCGCACATGAGAGCCGTTATGACAACGTAAAGCCTCGAGGCTCCTTTTCTGCGCAAGGGCCTGTAGGCAATGCGCTCGATGGCGACTCCCACGCCGGCGGTGAGTATCATAGAGAAGATGATTGTCAGCGCGAATACCGCCGCAGGGGAAAGCGAAAAGGGAAGAGCCGAAGCGTAGTGGCCGACCAGGAGGCCTGCAACGAAAAAACCGATGTAGGCGCCCACCATAAAAATATCGCCATGGGCGAAGTTGATGAGAAGGAGTACGCCATAGACCAGTGTGTACCCCAGTGCGATAAGGGCGTAAAAGCTGCCCCATTCGAGCGCATTCAAAAGATTCTGAAAGAAAGTTTCAAAAAACAAGGGCAGCGCTCCTGCCTGAAACGTTGCGAATTTGTTCAAGGCCCAAAAGCTGTTCGTTCGCTGTTTAACCCTCCAACCAAAAAATTTATGGAGGGGTAAACAACGGAAAGCTCTCTCTTATGGATGCGCGCTTTAAGGACAAACGGATTTGAAGAACTCGAATTCGCCTTTCTCATTGATTTTCACGATTACGGCGCATTTCACCGGGTCACCCACCCCTGACGAAAAGCTCATTTTGCCCGTAATGCCTTCGAAATCTCTAATCTTGGACAAGCCGGCCCTGACGGCGTCGCGGTCCTTCTCCATGCTGCCGGAGAGTCCTCCCGCGCTCTTGATCGCATCCATCATGAGTCCCATGGCGTCCCAGGTCAGAGCGGCCACATCATCCGGAACGTAGCCATATTTCGCTTTGTATTTGTCGATGAATTCCTTGGTTGCTCCCTTGGCGCCCGCCGCGGCGTAGTGCGTGCTGAAGTAATACCCTTTGCAGGCGTCTCCGCAAAGATTCATGAGCTCGGCGGACCCCCAGCTGTCGCTGCCCATGATGGGCTTTTTCCATCCGGCTTCCTGAGCCTGTTTGACTATCAGAGCCACCTCTGCGTAATACTGAGGAACAAATAGAACATCTGCCCCGGAGTTGACTATCTTTGTCAACTGAGCCCGGAAATTGGCGTCCTTGGTGCTGAAGGTCTCGAACGCCACGACGGAGCCGGGTCCGTTGACCTTTTCAAAAGCTTCCTTGAAAAACTCGGCCAGCCCTTTCGGATAGTCGCTGCCGATGTCGTAGAGCACCGCCGCCTTTTTCGCTCCGAGCTCAGAGCTCACGAAGTTGGCTGCGACCGGGCCTTGAAAAGGATCGAGAAAGCAAGCCCTGAACACGTACGGTCGATCCAGAGTGGCTTGCGGGTTGGTCGACCATGGGGAAATCATCGGGGTCTTGTTTGCGTTTGCCACTTCGCCTGCGGGAATGGCCTGTTTGCTTGCTTGAGGGCCTACGAGCGCAAGGACTTCGTCCTGCATAATGAGCTTCATGGCGGCGGCTATGGCGGATTCCGCCTTGGACTCGTTGTCCTCATAAATGAATTCGAGCTTATAGGTCTTATCCCCGACCTTGATTCCTCCTGCGCCGTTGATCTCGTCTTTGAATATCTCTGCGGCGAACTTGGAGCTTTCGCCCACCTTCGGTATGTCTCCGGTAAGCGGGAGATTGAAGCCGATCTTGATGGTCTCGGCCTGAGCGGACAAGGCAAAGAAAAAAGCCATCGACGCCAACAACACGACCGTAAACATCCTTCGCATACTCTTTCTCCTTTTTTGATGCGAGTGTATCAATCAGGTGAAATGGATCGCCGCGAACAGAATGACGTGTTCTTACAACACAAAAGCAAAATTGTGTCAATGTCGATTGCTGACCGTCTCATACAGCATCCGGCATCCAGCATCTTTATGCCTGATGCCGAACCAGCTCCGACCCAATCCAGTGGACCGTCAATATCGAATGTTCGGGTTGCGGTTTTTCCCTCTCCCTCAGGGAGAGCTGACAATGATACACACATGCCCCCAAGGTGCGGGATGTTGTTGGGCCAGCCACTTATCGTCCTTCCGGCGAAAGCCGGAATCCAGAAGTTCTGTGCGGTTTCTGGACCCCGGCTTCCGCCGGGGCGACGGTGAGCTCACAGGCGCTGCTAGTGGGCCGTCAACATCTTCTCTTCCGGTGGAAGCGGGCCCCCTCTCCCTCAGGGACAATGCTGTTGAATTAAGCATTGGCAGCACTTGCCACCTTCTTAGTCTTAGAAGA
>CAZOEL010000134.1:0-9423 GCA_964578835.1 uncultured Syntrophobacteraceae bacterium
GGATGGGCTCCTCTATTTCCAGTTCTTCGGTCAGAGCTGCGGGCTCCAGGCCGAGCAATTGGCTCAGATTGAAAATAGCAGCCTGGGCTGAGCTTTCCAATGTTGGGATTTGCGACTCCGTGGTGGCCGCCTGGGCCCTGGCGTTCGCCACGTCCAAGCCGCCCACGAATCCCGCTTCGAAGCGCTTGCGGGTAATATTGACCGTGCGTTGTTGCGCTTCGAGGTTTCTTCTTGCTATCGCAAGCCGGAGCTGGAAACCGCGCAGATCGATGTAGTTGGTTCCCACTTCGGCTACAAGGCTAACCATGACATCCCGGAGATCTTCAACGGCTGCGGCTATATCGGCTTCTGAAGCTTCCACGTCCCTCCTTACGCCACCGAAGATATCCAGCTCCCAAGCGGAATCCAGGCCGATTTGGAAGAGATCTCGCCCCGATGAGCTCACATCGCCGAAAGAGCCGAGCGCCCCTCCCGTAGCGCCCCCTCCTGACGTTGCGGAGGATGAAGATGAGACGCCGTTGAAGCTTCTGCGGTATGAGCCCGAAGCGTCAAGCGTCGGCCAAAGACCAGAGGCGACTGCTCCTCGCGATGCTCTGGCCTGACGGATGCGAGACTTCGCCTGGGCGACGTTCAAGTTGAAGTTGATCGCCCTCTCTATAAGGGATGTGAGCGTCGGGTCATCAAATGTTCTCCACCATCGGACGAGCTCTGTCGGGTGTTCTCTGGTAACGCCGCTCTCATCGTTCTCGTGAGAAGGAACGCTCTTCCATGTTTCAGGAACAGGGAGCTCGGGCTTTTTGAAGTCCGGTCCGACCATACAACCCGTCAAACCGAGCAGCAAAAAAGCAAACAGGCATATTGCAACGCGCGAGCTCATTGTAAGCCGGAGCAGCCTTCGACCTTTGGGCTCAAACATTCCGGGATCTCCTTGTTCTACATTTCTTCTCTACTCGTAACGCAACGCTATGATCGGATCCAAACGCGAAGCCTTCCAAGCGGGATAATACCCGAAAATAATGCCCACTCCAGCTGAAACGAGGAACGCGGCGGCTATGGCGTCCAGAGACAATTCCGTTGGCCACTTGAGCAGCATCCGGACAATATAGGAAATGCTGCGCCCGAAGATAATTCCCGCGGCTCCTCCAAAGAAGCAAAGCGCGACCGATTCAGTGAGAAACTGTTGAAGGATGTTGCGGCTTCTCGCGCCAACGGCCATCCTGAGGCCGATCTCCCTCGTACGCTCCATAACGGAGACGAGCATGATGTTCATGATCCCCACGCCTCCGACCACAAGAGATATGAGAGCGACCACGAGCAGCAGGTTGGTCATCATGGTGGCGGTCGAAGAGAGCGCCCTGGTCATCTCCGCCATATTGCGCACTGTGAAGTCGTCCGGCTCGTCGGCTCGAAGCCTGTGCCGTTCTCGAAGAAGACGGGTAATCTGTTGAACGGATCGATCAATGTCTTGAGCGGATCGAGCCGAAGCGATCACCTGATCGACATTGGCGAACCGAACCGGCTGAGGAGTATTGGCGGCCTGAGTCTCCGATCTTTCGGGATAGAGGTTGCTTTCGGATCGGGGATAGAGCTGGTTCAAAGTATTGGTCTGCTGACTCGATTCCGAAGATGCGGCGCTCTGGTTCGCAGTGGTTGCCGATGATCCGGTTACGCGGTATTTAATGGTCGTCCAGGGGGCCAGTAAAATGTCATCCTGGTCCATGCCCATCATATTGGCGCCCTTGACGCTCAAGACGCCAATGACCCTGAACGGCACATTCTTGACTCGAACTTCTTTCCCGATGGGCTGCTCGCCCTGGAACAGCTCCCGCACCAGCGTTTGCCCAAGAAGGCAGACTTTGCTGCTGTTTCGGACATCCCGGTCAGTGAACGGTTCGCCCTCGGCCAGGGGCCATTCCCGAACATCGAGAAAACCGGGAGTCGTGCCATATATGGTGGAGGGCACCCAGTTGCGGTTCCCGTACACGACCTGCGTGCGGGCTCTGACAGCCGGAGCTGCTGCGCGCACAGAAGGGATTTCGTTCATGATGGCCTCCGCATCCTCCGGCGTAAGGGTCATGACGCTTCCCGTGCCGAAGCTGACTCCTCCGCTAGCGGCCGTTCCCGGGATGATGAGCAGATTGTTTGCTCCCATGCTGGCGATGGTTGCCTGGATGGCCGTCGATGAGCCGCGCCCGATCTCCATCATGGCGATGACCGCGGCAACGCCGATAATGATGCCGAGAGCGGTGAGAGCCGCGCGCATGATATTGCGGCGCAGGCCGTTGAGGGCTACTCCAAGCATGCGATAGAGCCGGATGGGAGCGAACCCGCCGCGACGAGCGGCTTCGCTTTGATTGTCCTGATTGGACCTGGATCTGGAGCCTCCGGGGTTGTCGGAAGACTTACCTCCGCCTTCTTCGATTACGCCATCGCGGATTCGGATGACGCGGTTTGCGCACCGGGCGACTTCTTCGTCATGGGTAACGAGGACAATGGTTACGCCTTCCTTCTCGTTCAACTCCCGGAAGAGTTGAAGGACCTCGCTGCTTGTCTGAGAATCGAGGTTTCCCGTCGGCTCATCGGCAAAAAGAAGAGGCGGGCGATTGACGAGAGCCCGGGCGATAGCGACTCTTTGCTGCTGGCCTCCCGAAAGCTGGGCGGGCTCGTGATCGAGTCTGTCTCCCAAACCGACCCGCTTCAACAGTTCCTGCGCCCGGGTTTTGACATCCCGCTCCGAAAGGCGCTCCTCTGAATAGGTGAGAGGCATAGCCACATTATCCAGAGAGCTTGTGCGGGGCAACAAGTTGAAGCTCTGGAAAACAAAGCCTATCTTTCGATTCCGAAGCAAAGCCCTCTTGTCTGAGGAAAGCTTTGTCACATCTTCCGAATCCATCCGGAATTGCCCGGAAGTGGGGCGGTCGAGACAGCCCAAAATGTTCATGAGTGTGGTTTTGCCCGAGCCCGAAGTTCCCATCAGTGCGACAAATTCTCCGCGGGCGATGCTAAGCGAGACCCCTCGCAGCACGGGGACTTCGAGCCCTTCAAGTTTATAGGATTTCCAGATATCTCTGAGCTCGATGAATTCCATTGTAAATCCGATCTATATCAAGTTCCGGAATCTTCCGCCGGCTCTTGGGAGCTGGAAAAGAATAACTCCTCTGTATTGTGAAAGAACCTGGATTCCCGCCTTCGCGGGAATGACTGTGGGAATGCGGGAATGGCTGAGTTAGTGTGGAGATGACTGCCTGAGCCGTTTCCCGTCATTCCCGCGAAGGCGGGAATCCAGAAAAGCGATGACTTATTTCTTTCCGGCTCCTTAGCGCTGTTGAGAACCGCCGCCGCGTCCGCCGCGGAAGAACTGCGGGGTAAAGGGACTCGATCCCGAGGCGGACTTCTGATTTTCTTTTTGTTGCTCTCCTATCACAACCGGGATTCCCTCCTTCAGGTCGTCGCCCTGCACCTCGGTTACAGAGCCGTCGGTGAATCCCACTTTGACGGGAATTGAACGCACAAAATTGCCTCGCGGCGTCCAGAGGGAGCCTTGACTAGAACCGTCCTTCCCGGCGAGAGCCGCTGTCTCGGCATGAAGACTTTCCGGTTTGTCTGCGGATTTCGATTCTTCTTTGTGCTTCGGAGAGCTGTCGGGTGCAATCTGGCCTGGCAGTGGCGCCCATCGCAGTGCGGCGTTAGGGACCAATAGAACGTCCGAACGTTTGCTTACAAGGAATCTCACATTGGCGGTGAGATATGGCAACAGCTTGCCGTTGGAATTGTCGGTTGTGACTTCTACCGTGTAAGTCACTACGTTCTGAGTCATCATTGCATTCAAACGGATTTTGCTCACTTCTCCTTGAAATAGCTCTCCAGGATAAGCGTCTACGGTGAAGTTCGCCTGCTGCCCCGGGTGAATATTTCCGATATCCGCTTCGTTTACCGCTACCCATACCTGAAGCTTTGTCAGGTCTTTAGCGATGAGAAAAAGACTGGGGGCATTGAGGCTTGCAACGACTGTCTGTCCGATGTTCACCCGGCGGTCGATGATGACGCCTTTCACCGGAGATTTGATGATGCAATAGTCATAGTTTTGTTGAGCTTTCCTAAGGGTGGCTTCAGCCTGCAAGACACTTTTCTTCGCCTGAAGGATCGCCGCCTTGCCTACCGAGAGATTGGCTTTGGCGACTTCATGGGCGGAAAAGAGCGCGTCGTATTCACTACGGGCGAGCGCATCGGAAGGACCAAGCTTTTTTGCTCTCGCCCAATCCTGCTCCGCCTGGACAAGCCTCGCCTGCATCTGTCCGAGGTCGGCCTCCGCGCGTGCGACGCCCGCCCCGGCTTGATCGAGTTGAGCCTTCGCCTGGGCGACATCGGCGGCATAAAGCGAGTCGTCGATTCTAGCCAGTATCGTCCCTTCTTCAATCATGGAGCCATAGTCGATAGTCTTTCCGGCCTGGTCCTTGCCGAAAGAGACGATCTTGCCCGCGACCTGGGCGCCCACGTCAATGACTTCCTCCGGCTGCACAGTGCCCGTGGCGCTTATGGTAGCCTCTAAATCCCCACGTTTTACCTGAGCCGTGAGGAACGGGGCGGAAGGCTCTCCGTTGCCGCTGAGGAGCCATGACGCCCCAAACCCGAGGCAGATCGCTGACGCTACCAGAAGAATTGCTATTTTGATTGACCGATTCATATGGCGCTCCAAAACCTTCATGCCATGCCATGCCAGGGCGTTGCCCCTTAGCGGGCGCTACGACGCTATCGGACGCCGACGTGGGCGCATTCCGTTCCCGTCCCCTGGAGAGTCTGCTGGATTGTCGCCTCTAGAACATGCTCGTAAGCATCCTTGTGGCGACAATGATCAACAATATGGCAAATAATCGTTTAAGTTTCATGACCGGTAGACTGTGAGCCAGACGCACTCCCACCGGCGCCGTCAGCACGCTGGCGCAGACGATGCCCGCCAGAGCCGGCAGATAGATGTATCCGAGGGAATATTCCGGCAATCCCGAAGCCCGAATTCCGTTGAAAAGATAGCCAGCGGTTCCAGCTATGGCAATCGGGAAGCCGATAGCCGCCGAGGTTCCGATTGCCTCGTGCACGGCGATATTGCACCAGAGCATGAAGGGGACCGAAAGCGTCCCGCCCCCGATGCCCACCAGGCTGGATACCGCGCCAATGACATTGCCTGTTCCGAACATGCCCATCCAGCCGGGGAGGCCGCGCGAGGGCTTGGGCTTTGTATTCGTGAGCATTTGAGCCGCCACGTAATATAGAAAAACGACAAAGAACCCTTTGAGATAATTTGTCGACATGCGGGAAGCCACGCAGGAGCCGAGAAAGGTGCCGAGGAGAATCCCGGGAGTGATGCGGCGCACGATATCCCAATGGACTGCGCCTCTTTTATGATGCGCCCAAAAACTCGATACGGCTGTGAACATGATGCTTGCCATGGAAGTGCCCAGGGCAAGGTGCATTATGAGGTCGTTGGAGACTTTCTGCCAGGTGAGGCCGAAGACCAGCATGGGAACAATGACCAGGCCCCCTCCTATGCCGAGCAGGCCCGCAAGAACGCCGGCAATTGCGCCAACCCCGAGATAAATAGAAATAATTGTAAGCACTGTGACTTCCTTCTATGCGTCAAAAGATCAACAGAACGATATGCGATTGTGTGATTGCTCGACGCTTTGTCTCAAAAAACATATGCCATGAAAATCATCAGCCATAAGCTCCATGAAAACCATTATTCTATAACCCATTGCACCCCATCCGTTTACTCTTTTCTTCAACTTCAGAGAAGAGAGGCTTCCTCTTCCGTTGGTTTCTTCCCATTGCGGCTGTTACTCCTTTCTTGACAGCTGTAAGAAATACGATTATCCTCGCTTCGGATTTTGTAAAAGAACCCATAACCATCAGGACCCTCTATGATGCGTAATCCCGCCACCGCTCGCGCTAGTTTAGCCGCCCTTACAGTAGTTGTAGGCGTAGTGGTAGCCGTACGCGTCGTCGTAGACGCCTTCGCGCCATAGCGGGACTGAGAAGAGCCTGAGACTAATTTTCAACCCCCTGCCGGCGCAAGGCTCCGGTAGGGGGTTTTTTATTTCTCCCTCGCGCCGGGCCCGATTGAACGCCAAAGGGAACAAGAAGGGAGAAAATCCTGATGAAAAGGACCGGCGCAGAAATCATCGTACACTTGCTCGAACGCCAGGGAATCCGCATTGCCGCGGGAATTCCCGGCGGCGCTACCCTGCCGCTTTACGATGCTCTCTCGAAGAGCTCCATTCGCCATGTTCTGACGCGTCATGAACAGGGCGCGGGCTTCATTGCACAGGGAATGGCGCGGGTGACCGGAGCCCCTCAAGTATGTTTCGCCACTTCGGGGCCGGGAGCTACCAACATCCTGACGGCTTTGGCCGACGCCAAGCTCGATTCCATCCCGATCATCTGCATTACGGGCCAGGTTCCCCTCTCCATGATCGGAACCGACGCTTTTCAGGAGGTGGACACCTACGGCCTGACCATTCCAATTACGAAGCACAATTTCCTTGTCCGCTCCGCATCGGATCTATTGGAGATCATACCGGAAGCCTTCCGTATCGCCGCTTCCGGAAGACCGGGCCCCGTGCTTATTGATGTGCCCAAAGATGTTCAGTGCGAGGCTGTGGAATTTGAATCATGGCCGGCGCCCGGACTTCCCGATCCTCCTCCCCGAGTCGATTTGGCTGATCTGGAGGTTGTCGCAGAGATGATTAACGCCTCGAACCGACCGATTCTCTATCTCGGTGGAGGCGTCATCCATTCGGGAGCGGCTAACGATGCTTTGACGCTTGCCGAAAAAGCTTCTCTTCCGGTCGCCATGAGCCTTATGGGGCTTGGCTCCGTGCCCTCGGATCATCCGCTCGC
This sequence comes from uncultured Syntrophobacteraceae bacterium, assembly GCA_964578835.1. GTDB lineage: Bacteria > Desulfobacterota > Syntrophobacteria > Syntrophobacterales > Syntrophobacteraceae > CAZOEL01. The sequence continues at coordinate 6,895 of CAZOEL010000134.1, forward strand.
AATCGGCATGTTGGGAATGCACGCGGCTCCTTACACCAATCTGGCTCTCGAAGCTTGCGATTTGCTCATTGCTGCGGGCGTGCGCTTCGACGATCGCGCGACGGGAAAAGTCTCCCAATTCTGTTCTCGTGCGAAGATCATCCATATAGACATTGATCCGAGCGAGCTTGGGAAGATAAAAACGGCTCATGGCGAAATAACCGGAGATGTCGGCGATGTGTTGAGAGGCCTTGGCGGTTTGGTCGCAGAGAGACGGCGCAGCGACTGGCTGGCCTTCATTTCTCATCTCAAACAGAGCCACCCGCACCATGTTCCCGGGGAGGATGATCCATGCTCTCCTTACGGCTTGATCCTGCATGCGGCAAGACTGCTGGGCGATGACGCCATCGTCGCGACCGATGTGGGACAGCACCAAATGCGCGTTGCCCAGGTCTATCCTTTTCGCAGAGCGCGACAGTGGATCACTTCCGGCGGGTTGGGAACAATGGGCTTTGGCGTGCCGGCGGCCATAGGCGCAGCGCTGGCGAATCCCGAGCGCGCGGTTGTTTGTTTTAGCGGCGACGGGAGCATTCTTATGAACATTCAAGAGCTTGCGACTGCTGTTGAACAGAACGCCAATGTCAAGATTATCCTTATGAACAACAATTCCCTGGGACTTGTGCACCAACAACAGGATCTCTTCTACGGAAAGAGGATCTATGCATCCGATTACGATCATCGTGTCGATTTCATCAGCATCGCCCGAGGCTTTGGCGTGAAGGCCTACGATCTTGCGAGCGCAGACGATCCTATAAAGATTCTTATCGCGGCATTCAGCGAGAAAGGTCCTTGCCTCATTCATGCGCCGATATGCGTTGAGGAATGGGTTTATCCGATAGTGCCTCCTGGCGCTGCAAACAAAGATATGATTGGAGGGAACGGTTATGTTTGCGCAAACGTATGAAAGCAGTTGGTCCGATTGCTCTGACCTGAGCCAGTGCGCTGTGCTCGACCTTATCGTCCGAAATCACCCGGGCGTGATGTCTCATATCTGCGGTCTCTTTTCGCGCCGCGCCTACAACGTCGAAGGCATCATCTGCCTGCCTATCGGCAACGGAGAAACAAGCCGGGTATCTCTTTTTGTCAACGAGAACGAAAGACTCGATCAGATCATCAGACAGCTGAAAAAACTTTCGGATGTTCTCGACATCAAAACGAAAAACGGTGAATAGGTGAATAGTGCTACTGTGTCACAATGTCGGCTCAGTTCGTCATACCGGCGTGTTTTTAGCCGGTATCCAGCCCAGCGTAAAAACCTGGATTCCGGCTTGAAGACTGCCGGAATGACGAGCTGAGCGATTGTCCTGGCATGGTGGGCGCGATAAAGCCTGCACCCACCCTACGTCTCTATGAGCTAAACATTTGTTGGCGCGCATAAGGGTTGGGATACGCCACCCGATCGTGCTTCGATACCTCAGCATGATCGGGGCTGTTCGCCCTTCGATACCTCAGGGCTAACGGAACACCCCGACCCTTATGCGCGCCAACCGTTTTTTTAATGACAACAGCAACCGGAGCCGCATGTGGATGGGGATGCGCTTGGCCCGTCGTTTATTTCGGCTACTTCTATGTCGAATGTGAGCGCCATTCCCGCCAGCGGATGGTTTAGGTCCACCGTGATGTTTTCCTGGTCCATTTGCTTTATTGTTGCAAGCATCTGCTCTCCATCCTGGTTCTGGAGGACGACGACTTCTCCCGTTTCAGGTCGAAAGTCGGGTGGGAGCTCAGAGCGAGTGAAGCTTTGCTCCATATCTTCGTTTCTGACTCCATATGCGTCATCAGGCTCGAGAGTGAATGTCTTTTTCTCATTAGGGGCCATTCCAAGAAGGGCGTCTTCAAAGCCTTTGAGCACGTCGCCGGCTCCCACCTGAACTTCAAGGGGATTGCAGGATTCGGTTTGATCGAATATCTCCCCGCTTGCGAGCCTTCCCGTGTAGCAGACTTTGACGTAATGACCCTTTTCAACCTTCTTCATTTTTTAATCTCCTCTCTTTAAGAGAAATTGCGAGTGACAGAGGTTGCGAGATTCATGTCCGATGAGGGCAAAGTGGCCACTCGCAACCGCAGCTTGACGCTCCCGGGAAAAGTCCTCGATGATGGAAAAAAGAGCAATCGGGGTGAAATGGCTTGACCTTTCATCCGATTGAGGACTCTCGTCCGAGGATCTGATCGCAGGCTGCGTGCGTATTAACTCCCATGATCCTGATGGATCGCAATGAAGCATGAGAATAGAGGAAAGATGGATGGACCGGAAGCGGTCTTGTTCCGGACTCCGGCTCCTGCATTCTCTTACTCGATGTTCAAGTTTTTTGGTTTGAGGTTTTTCTACCCCGAAGGGGTTTGATAAATCAGCCCGGGGTAAGCGTGAGCGCCACCCCGGGAATAATGTCAGGTATGGGGCCGTTCCCTGAAAGGGATACATAAAGATCAGCTCGTCTTTATGTATCCCTTTCAGGGAATGATGTCTTCTTTCACCGCATACCCGGGGTG
>CAZOEL010000135.1:0-9333 GCA_964578835.1 uncultured Syntrophobacteraceae bacterium
CACAGAGGACACAGAGAAAAGCTTTTAAAAATAAGCTCTTAAATCTCTGTGTCCTCTGTGTCTCTGTGGTGCAATCACAAGAGCAGTTCTACTGCGACAACATCATCCCCGGCCAATACATCCTCAAGCCCGGCGCTTGATGCCGGCTTATCTCACCGTCACGCTGCTCGCCTGAGCGCCTTTTTCTCCGAGCTGCTCGATAAAATCAACAACCGTCCCGACTTCGAGACCCTCAAACTTTCCATCCAGCACAGCGTTCTGGTGGAAGTAAATCTCTCTTCCATCCGGGGTCGTCAGAAAACCGTACCCGCTTTCGGGAAAGATCTTGCTCACGCGCGCATAAGGCTTTTCCATATGCACCTTGGTCTCGCCTCGTTGCTTGTCGGCGTATTCTTTCACCCTGCGCTCCGCCACGTCGAAAGCGCTCACAATCGCCACGTGAAGATCCTCGTTCGGCTCCCTCTTGACCACCACCTCTCCGCCGGGCACGGTCAGATCGATGCGCACATTATAAGAGACTCCCTTGCGCTGAGAGCGATGCGGAACATCCACCATAACGCGGCAGCTGATGATTCCATCATAAAAGGTATCCAGCTTCTTTGCTTTTTCAGCAATGAGCTCTTCCATTTCGTCAGTAAGATCACAATTTCTCGAAGCAATTTCCAAAGGGACTTTCATTGATTCTCCTCCTGTGCGCAGGTTACGCGCGATAATCCATACTCCTCCTGAAGCGGAACGAGCTTCATTCCGCTCCTTCTTCCTTCAAGGAAGACTTCACACTGATTTCAGAATGCAACGTGCGATGAACCGGGCATCTATCGGCCACCTCAAGCAGCCTCTTGCGCTGCTCTTCGGTAAAAGGACCTCCGCCGAGCTCAATTTCCCGTTCGATGAAATCGATTTTTCCCGTCTTCGATTCGCAATGGTCGCAATCCTGAGCATGAATCTTTCGATGCTTCAGTCTCACAACAACGTAGTCAAGCGGCAAGTCCTTCCTGTCGGCGTACATTCTCAATGTAATGGCCGTGCAGGACCCCAGCCCCGCAACCAGGTAGTCATAGGGGGTGGGGCCGGTATCAGACCCTCCCAGGGCGATGGGCTCGTCGGCTATCAAGCTATGGCCATTGGCCAATATCTCCGTCTGGTAGCCCTTCCTGCCCACACGGACCACGATTCTGTTATCCTTCAGATCTTTGGGCGAGCGCTCCTCGATCGGCAGCCCGAGATACTTTCTCGCCCAGGCGGCCATCACCGAGCCGACGTAGATCGAATCGTTGCGGTCCGAGAGCAGATGATCGGCGGAATCGAGAGAGACAAAGCTTCTCGGGTGCTTCGCCGCCTGAAAAATCTGCGCCGCATTCTCTATGCCGACCACCGAGTCCACGGGCGAATGGAGCACGAGAAGAGCGCGCCGAAGATTTCTGATGGCCGCTTCCATGTGGGTTCGTTCGAGATCGTCCAGGAACTGCTTCTTCAAGCTGAACTGCTTGCCCACCATGGTGATTTCGGTGGCGCCGTCCCTTTCTATTTCTTCTTTGGAGCTACCCAAGAACCGGGCAATCCTGGTGAGATCGAAAGGGGCGCTTATGGTCGCAACCGCCACGGCCGAAGGAATCCGGGCCGCCGCCAACAAAACGGCGGCTCCCCCCAGGGAGTGGCCGATGAGGAGCTTTGGAGCCTCGAAGTTCTTTTTCAGAAAGTCCGCAGCGGCAACCAGATCGGAGACGTTGGATGAGAGGCTCGTTTCGGAAAAATCCCCTTCGCTTTCTCCAAGCCCCGTGAAATCGAACCTGAGCACCGCTATCCCTTCTCTCGCCAGCGCCCGGTCGATGTTGACGACCGCGTTGAAGTTCTTCGTACACGTGAAGCAGTGCGCGAAAATAGCGTAGGCAGCAGGCTTCTCGTCCAGGGGCAGATCGAGTCGCGCCGCAAGCTTCACGCCCTGCTCGTTCTCAAAGACAAGCTTTTGGAATTGCATTCCCGCCTCCAACAACACCCCTCGGCGGTGGTCGAAGCACTACCACCGATAGAAAAGATCCTGACGATTCAATATCTCACATCCTTCTCGAGTGATGCGCGCCATGTTCTCGAGACGAACGCCCCCATAGCCGGGAAGATAGATTCCGGGCTCGATGGTCACTACCATATTTTCTTCGAGCACGGTAGCGTTACGTTTCCTGAGGCCCGGCTTTTCATGAACGGCAAGCCCTACGCCATGGCCGAGGCCGTGGCCGAAATATTCGCCATAGCCGGCTCTATGGATCAAATCGCGCGCGGCCCCGTCGATCTCCACCGAGTCTTTTCCGGCGCGGAGGGCTTCCTGAGCCGCCAGTTGAGCTTCCCGCACGATGCGATAGATCTCTTGCAATTTTTGGTCCGGAGTCCCTGCAACATAAGTCCGCGTCATATCCGAGCAGTAGTGATGGAGCTTCGAGCCGAGATCGAATATCACCGGGTCGCCCGACGCGACTCGGCGGTCTGTGGGAACCGCGTGCGGGAGGGCTCCATTGGGGCCGGCAGCGACAATCGGCGGAAAAGAAACCGCCTCCCCTCCTCCCTCTCTTATCCTGCGCTCGATTTCCCACGCAAGCTCTTTTTCCGTCAAGCCCGGCTTCACCATCTCCCACACTTCGCCCAGGGCCTTTTCGGTCAGAGCCAGAGAAGCCTTGATCCGGTCGATCTCCAGAGGCTCTTTGATTACCCTCAGCTTTTCCGCAGGGTCTTCCGGCGTGGCGATCTCAGCGCCGGGCCGGGAAGCCGCGAGCGCATCCCGCACCTCGAGATACTTTCGGTAGGAAAGATAATCCTTTTCGATCCCAAGCCTTTTTACCCCATAGGTAGAAAAAAGATCCGGCAGCGCCTGAGGCAGTCCTTCACTGTAGATGACCAAGTCGAAGTCGGGGGCTTCCGCCTTCGCAGCCTCCTGATAGCGAAAGTCGGTAAGAAGAAACTGCGAGGAACCGGTGATGAGCAGGTATCCGGAGCTTTCGGCCGGATGCAGATCCTCAGCCTCATAGCCGCTCAAATAGTACCGGTTCTCAGGCGTCGCCACCAGGTAAGCGTCAATGCTCTCCTCCTCCATGAGCTTTCGAAAGCGCTGAAGCCTGGCGCTAAAGGGGTCTCGGGTCATCGGACATTCTCCTTTCACAACATTGGTTGAATTCCATTGCAGCCGGTTCCACAGCGCCTCAAAAGTCTCAGAGCGTTCAAGCATGGCGCAGGGTCACCATTAAAATAAGCTCTTGGTGGAATTTGCGCGAGGAAGCATGCAAATTAACTGAAAGTTGGTCATAAGGCGATAGATTCTTGGACAAGAAAAAGCGTTTGGAGTTTCCGCTCAATATGTTATTTTTCAATGCCTTTAACTTTACAGGACAATTAGGAGCGTCAAAAAAATGTATTCCAGAATGCTGGTTCTCCATTTCTCCAAAGAAATTGTAAACAAGCCCATCATCACCCGATTGGTGCGGGATTTCGATTTAGACTTCAGCATCCTGAAGGCCCAGGTTTCACCCCGCAAGGATGGCATGGTCGTTCTCGAACTGCAGGGTAAACGGAAAGACTACGAGCGCGGCATCCAGTATCTCAAAGACATCGGGGTAGAAGTCGAACCGGTGGCCCAGGCCATCCGGCGCGACAACGAGAAATGCTACCAATGCGGCGCCTGTACGTCAGTTTGTCCCACGGGAGCGCTGCATATCAACCGGCCGACCATGGAAGTGGCCTTCGAATCGGAACGCTGCAGCGCCTGCGAGCTTTGCATGAAGGCTTGCCCGGCGAGAGCGATGCTCCTCATTTTCGATAGAAACGCGGTAGCCTGAAAACGAAATGCGCGTTGCAGTAGCCATGAGCGGCGGGGTCGACAGCCTCAAAACTGCGCTTCTCCTCCGAGAGAACGGCCATGAGATCGTCGGCGTCCACATGCGCATCCTCCCCGCCTCTCCCGGCGGCCGTTGGCGAGCGGAAAGCCTTATCAAAGCCCGCGAGGAAGATCTATCGCAGCTCGCGCTCCGCTTTGGCATAGAGCTCATCGTCGTGGAAATGCGCGAGTCGTTTGAAGAGCTGGTCATCCGCCCCTTTCTCGAGTCCTATCTTCAGGGCTCGACCCCCAATCCGTGCGTTTACTGCAATCCTGCAGTCAAATTCGGCATCCTCGGGCAAAAGGCCCTGTCCTTGGGCGCGGACCGTTTTTCAACGGGCCACTACGTGCGAATGCTCCCGCCCGATGAAAGCTCGGATCGTTTTCGGCTATACAAAGCGCACGATCTGCGCAAGGACCAGTCCTATTTCCTTTACGGCCTGAGCCAGGATCAGCTCGCCACAGCCATGTTTCCACTCGGCGGCGCAACAAAGCTGGACGTGATTCAGTGGGCTTCGCAAACGGACATCGCCCGGCTTATTCCCGAAGAAAGCCAGGAAATCTGCTTCATCCCCGCAGGGGCCTATTCCGATTTCCTGCTCGAACGCTTTGGCCTCGCTACCGAATCCACCTCGGGTCCGATCGTGGATATGGACGGAAAAGAACTGGGCCGGCACAAAGGCGTCTTCGCTTATACGGTCGGACAGCGGCGCGGCCTTGGAATCGCCTCCACGGCCCCCTATTACGTGGTGGAGATAAACCCGAAGACAAACACCGTGCGAGTCGGCCGCAACAGCGATCTTCTCTGCCGCGAAATCGAAGTGGAGCATCTGAACTGGGTTTCCATTCCAGCGCCTGAAGATCCTCTGCGCGCTCACGCGCGAATCCGAAACCAGCACAAACCAGCCCCAGCCGTCATAACTCCGCTTGGAAGCAAACAAGCAATCATCCGCTTCGATGAGCCGCAGCGGGCGGCGGCTCCCGGCCAGGCCGCCGTCTTCTACGAAGACGATATGCTCCTGGGCGGAGGCGTCATAAGGAGGAACATCCCATGAAAACCGTAGCCCTGGAGACACTGGGCTGCAAAGTGAATCAGTACGAATCCTCCTATTTTCTCGAAGAGCTGAAAAGAGAAGGATACACGCCGGTTTCCTTCAGCGAGCGCGCGGATCTCTACATCGTTCACAGCTGCGCGGTGACCTCCAAGGCAGGATTTCAGACAAGGCAGCTCCTAAGGCGCGCTCAAAGGCTGAGCCCCCAAGCCCGCATCGCCGTAGTCGGCTGCGATGCGGAGCTCGAGCCGGATCGCTTCGCAGAAGAAAATCTCGCAACGCACATCTTCGGAAATGCCGAAAAGCTCGATCTCGCCCACTGGCTGAGCGCCCCGGGTTCCTTTTCCACACCTTGCAAGGCCGTCGGGGAGACAAAGCTCAGCAGAGCTTTCAAGGAGGCGCCGATAAGCCGCATGCACTCGGGGCGGGCTCGAGCCGTCCTCAAAATTCAGGACGGATGCGACGCCTTCTGCTCCTATTGCATCGTGCCCCACACGCGAGGCAGGAGTCGAAGCCTCCCGCCCGCGCAGGTGCGCAGCCAGATGGATCGCTTTCTCGAAAGCGGCTACAACGAAGTGGTGCTGACCGGCATCCATCTCGGTCAATGGGGCAAAGACCTCACGCCTCCTCAGGATTTGGCCGGGCTCCTCTCCTTTTTGGATCAAGGCCCTCTCCCGCCGCGCATCCGTCTAAGCTCACTCGAGCCCCTCGAATGGTCGTCTGGACTCATAGAGCTTTTGCAGTCGAAGCCCTGGATCTGCCCCCACTTTCACATACCGCTCCAAAGCGGGGACGAAGAAACCCTGAAGCGCATGAGGCGTCCCTACACTCCCAAATATTACACCGACCTCATCCGAGAGCTCCGCTCCCTTTTTCCCGATGCAGCCATCGGCGCGGACGTGCTCACAGGACTGCCGGGAGAAACCGAGCCCCAGTTTCTCAACACGCACCAACTGCTGAGCGAGCTTCCCATCGATTACCTGCACGTCTTTCCCTTTTCGCCCCGTTCCGGAACCCCGGCGGCGTCATGGCCGGGCCGAATCCCCGGAAACGAAATGAAGCGGCGCGCCCACATGCTGCAAGAGCTCAGCAGAAAGAAAAGAGAAGCGCTTTTCAACCGTTTCATCGGACGCCGCGTAGAGGCGCTTGCAGAAGCGGAAGTCAAGCCGGGCATATGGAGAGGCACGTCAACAAATTACCTGCAGATACGGTTCCCGGCGCCCAGCTCTTTAAAGCCCGGAAGCCTCGTCAAGGTTTTGATCGATGCCGACGTCGGGCGTTAGCTGGCGGACGTTGATCAGGTAGCGCCGCCTTCCATGGCGGCGCAAAGGCGCAGGGACAAGAATTCTCCCCACTCTTGCGCCGCCATGGAAGGCGGCGCTACCGTCAGACAGCTCCGTCAATTCAATGCTAACATCGGGAGCTATCCTCTCACGCCTCTGCAAAGAGAAAGCTCTTCACCATACGCGGATCGGGGATCTTCTCTCCTGCTCCCCCTTGCCCAAAGACGGCCGTTTCTTCAGCATACGCTTCAAACAGAGGAAGCAGGTACATTTCTGTAAGCTTTACTTGAGCCGGGTCCTGCAACGTATCGCCAACAAAAGATCTCACAGCGACCTCGACTTCTTTCGGGGCGAGAGACGGAAAAAGCTTCGGCCAGAGCCTTACGGGCAAGGGCTCCACCCTCCAGGCATTTTCGATCTTGAAGCGGGCTGCGGCGGTCCAGAGCATGCTTCCAAGCGTCACATCCTCCAGAGTATTGATCTGAGCGTCTTTCCACAGCGCAGAGCGCAGCCCTTCGGGCTCTGGACGCAGGGCTTCGAACACCGCCTCAAGGGAGGCTATGACGTCGATGATGTGCTTCCCCTGTATGAGATCCTCCCGGCTTCTGAAGATGTCTTCCTTCGGGGAGCCGGCAGACACCCTCAGTATTCGCGGAGACCTTTCCAGCAGAAGCTCAGCGGCTTCCATCCAGGGCTGATCCAGAATCTCGAGCCCGACCGGCCATTTCGAGAGCCAGCCCAGCTGAAGCTCACGGCGCATGCGGTCCCGCAGCCCCATCACTTCCGTATGAGCCAGCCGAAAGAGGCGCTCGAGAAGCATATCCTCGAGAAGCTTGACAGCATTCTCGAGCCGTCCCGCGCTTATCACCTGCAGGCCGAGGCTCACGTAGGCCCCGGCTTTATCCACGGAGCTCCGCAAAACCTCGGGATTATCCAGTGAGAGCCGGTCTGCAATCAGCACCTTGTTCGATAGAGATGCAAGCTCCATCTGGAGCGTATTCAAAAGGAGGGGATCTTTCACTTCGCGAAGCGCGCGGGTCAGGAGATCCTTTTCGGGAAGAAGCGCCAGCGCAAAGGAGGGCGCCGCAAACTCATCGCCATCCCCGGAAAGCAATTTTCTGCTCTCGACGACTTCGTTAGGCCGAACCGCCCGATAAATCTCCAGGGCGTCATAATAATCCGGGATAGCGCGGTCCTCCAGCCGTCCACGGTGAAAACGGTAAGCCTCCTCCTCCACTTCGACTTCGACGGCGTAGATGATATTATTCATAAGCTCTTTGTAAAAACCGTAGCTCAGCTCGAAAAGCAGAGACAGGACGCCTTTGAGGAAATCCTCATACTGCGGATATCTCGTCTCCCAAAAATAGTGGTCGTCCAGGGTGTTGAGCGGCAACTGCTCCCGCGCTTCCGCAAGGTCTATGTCTTCGGGCGCAACTTCCAGGCGTATCCACTTCTTAAAAAGAGACACCAAAAGATCGAAATCGACTTCGTAGATCCATGCAAGAAACTTCTCCTCGCTCGCCCTCGCCAGCTTCTCCAGCCAGCCCACCGCGCTGGCGGGTGCGATCTGATCCTTTTTCCACCACTCCAGGTCGAAGAGATGATTCAGCTGATCCACGCGGGCAAGAGAAAGAAGCGGCAGCGAATCGTCCGGCCCAAGCTCTTTCACGGAAAAGAAAAAATCCTGATCGCTCAAAGCCGCAACGACCTCTTCCGCATCGGCCCGCTGCAAGATGAGATCCAGCCGCTTTTTAACCGGCAAGCTCATGAGGTATCTGCTCAACTCGCGAGGAGGCAGCTTCTCGAGCCGTTTTTCCTCAAAATCGACAATCGGCGCACCCATTCATCCTCCACTCAATACCACCTTTATGCTTTGTTCATCAGGGGCGCCCACAGAGACACAGAGATCTGCAATTCATTCCTTATAACGCAATAGCGCAAAAGCCGCCTTTACGCTCTCATCGAGAAACGCGGTTTTTGGTCCCCTCTCCCTCAGGGAGAGGGTTAGGGTGAGGGGAAATCCTCATCATAAAGAATACTTCCCTCACCCCGACCCTCTCCCTGAGGGAGAGGGAGAAAAACGCTCCGCTCCGCGTGAGTTTAATTGGCCCCCTCTCCCTGAGGGAGAGGGGGCCTGCGAGCTCACTTCGGGCAGCTTTTGCGCTTTTGCCTTTCATTTATTCCATCTAAAGCTTTTCTCTGTGTCTCTGCGGCGAACCCGAGAATATTCCAATATTCCTCATTCCTGAGATAACTATGAAGCCAGGAAACGGCAACGCGCTAAATCAACGCCCGTCCTTGAAAATGATCTTCTTGAGGGCTTCGCACAGAAGGAAGCATGCCTGAATCTCTTTTCCCGCAACCGTCTGCATCCGCACCAACGCCTCATGGCCAAGCTCTTTTTCGAGCTGCGGGCAGAGGTAGTCGATGCACAGCATGTTTCTCGCCAAAAGCGCGCATCCCTTTGGCCCAAGGAAATAGCAGCTGTCCGCTCTGGCTCGCGAGCTCGGAATATCCGCCCCAAGCAGAATATTGACCAGCAGCAAAACCGCGTCGAATTTGTCCTCGAGCCCTATGCTGCAGCAGCTTCCCTCGGGAGAGGACTCATCGCAGCGGGCGCAGGCCAGATCGATCCCGAGATCCGACATGGTCTTCCGGGAGGCCTCCAACGCCTTTTTCAGCTGATCGAGAATGAGCCACACATGTCCGTCATGCCGCAGCTCCGCTTCCCACCTCGTGTAGAGCGTCAACGCAAGATCGATCCGCTCTTCGACGGTAGCCTTCCTGTTCTCCCCGCCAAGCAAAACATCTTCTCGAAGCTCCACCCAGCAGCCTCTGTTGAATTTGTATCCCATTCGAATTTTCCCCATAAGAGTGTGAAGGTTGAAAAAACGAATATTTACACCATACCGGCCAAGAAGACAAATCCCCCGAACCAGGGCTATCTTGTTCTGTGATGATTGAACAATCGTAACGCCCGGTTAGCCTCTATTCCAGTCACTTCTGCTGTTGGAATCAGCCCTGAAGGGGCGAAATACCATAGCCCAGGGCATCGCCCTGGGTAGAGATCCCGCCATACTCTCATCCAAGCCCTGTAAGGGCGAGATAACCACTTTCTGGATATTTCGCCCCTTCAGGG
>CAZOEL010000136.1:0-9200 GCA_964578835.1 uncultured Syntrophobacteraceae bacterium
CACCAGCTCCTCTTCATCATCGACCAGAAGAACGCTAAATCGCATGATCGGCTTTCCTCAAGACAAGGGGTTATTCGGGATAGTCGCCTCGACGCTCATCCCCCTTATCTTACACTTCTTTCTTGCCTTGCATAGCATCTTCGAGCCCTCCCGCCCCGAGAACCGCCTCCCCTTTTCTTTGCGGCAAGAGAGGCGGAAGCAGCCCCTCTTTTTGCACCACTATGAACGCAAAGATTGTGCCACAAATAACATCCAACTAAATCATATACATAGAACATGAAACAACCACAAACAAGAAAACCCGACACTAAATGAAACATATTGAACCAATAATAATCAACCATAATGAACCATTATAATACATGCGAGATCAGTCTTTCCTTTCTGTCGACAATCTATGGACGCGCGCAAAGGCTCTGGCTCCTCGCAATCCTCTTTGACGATGCAGCCGGATACTTGTTAGCCCGCTATTGGATGCTTACATGATAATTCAAGGATTTATCGCGGTTTAGGATCAAGGGGTCCTGAATTAGCCGAGGAGATTGACGAAAGGAGTTACGACATGGAAATCGCCACACTTCATGAACGGAAATCGTGTCCTTATGAAGAGGAAGAGTATAAACACGGCCACGTTCTTTGCATTGACGGAGTCAGCATGGTTTGCCTCAATGGGAGATGGGAGGACAATGAAAAATCGAATAGAATCGATCTCTCCGAGTAGCAGAGCTCCTTCAAGCTCGCTCCGGGATTAACGTCAGAGACGATTTACCGGCTCCAGGCCGAGGCGCGGCGCACCCGGGCTGCGACATGCCCGGACTGCCGCTCGGTTGAAGATCCATCCAATCTTTTCGATCACGATTCCATCGACCAAATTTGACGTGGACAATCAAATGAGAAATGCAATATCTTACGTCTGATCCATCTTGCGACTTTCTTTCGACCCAATTTTGGCTTGCCGTTTGAAAATCGCCTAAATCAGACAGCATCTATTGATGCGCGCATTGAAGAATGAAAGCGCTCGAGATCGAGGAGGCTTGAGGATGGACGAGATTCAGAGGAAAAAGATCTTACAGAGGCTTGCCAACAATGAGTACCTTCCCTCCCCCTCGCCCGTGCTCATGCAATTGATCGAGCTCGCATCGGACGATCGCTCGTCGCCATCGGATCTAGCCCGCATCATAGAGACCGATCCGAGCCTCACCACACGCATCATAAAGCTTGCCAATAGCGCCTTTTACGTCCGCAATCGAAAGATAACCACCGTTTCTCAGGCAATCCTCATGCTCGGGTTCAAGAAGCTTCGCATCACGGCCCTCAGCATCTCTCTTCGCGACTCCTTTCCTTTTGGAAAGCGAGGAGGAATGGATTACGAGCGTTTCTGGAAGACTTCGCTTTATAGAGCGATCATAGCGCAGGGCTTCAGCCAGACATCGCATGCCATGCATCCTTCCAAAGATGAGGAGGTTTTTACCGCCTCGCTCATACTTGAAATCGGCCTTCTCATGCTCTACCAGGTATGCCCGGACGATATGAAAGAGTCTTTTCCCTGCAACGCCTCTCTGGACAAGCTTATCGGATGGGAAGAGAGATCTTTGGGAATCAATCACCGACAGGTGAGCCGGATCGTGCTCTCCCGATGGCGATTCACCGAGCAAGTCATTGAAAGTCAGAAATACTTCGGTGAAGAGGCTCTGAGCCAGGATCGGTCCAGCCTTTGCCGGATAGTCGAGATCGCAAGGGCTGGAGCCGAAACATTTTTTGGAGGAAAGACGGACTTCGGGTTCATCCAGAGAGCCGCTGCGCTGCTCGGAATTAGCCCGGAGACGGTTCACGAAATACTCGAATCCAGCTTTTCCAAAGTCGAAGAAATGGCCGAATCCCTTCGCTTAAAGGCTTGTTCGGAAGAGGACAAGCTTTTCGTAATAGAACGGGCGAACAGGGCTTTGGCGGGAATCAACAGCTCGCTGCAGGTCAATCTCGGCCGGATAATCGGACTCGTTTCGCGCTCTGAAGAGCATATTGCGGAATGTCCCACGGAGACAGCCTCCGAGACCAGAAAGGCCGTGTCCAACGTCCTGGACGCCGTAGTCCATGAAATAAGAAACCCACTCATGGCCATCGGGGGCTTCGCCCAGAGGATGGTGAAAAACCCCGACGCCAAGGAAAGCCTCGTCAAGTATGCGGACATAATCGTAAACGAGTCGTTCCGTCTCCAGCAGGCGCTCAACGAGCTGATCGCGCTCTCTCAGGCGTACGCCCCTCACAGAGCGGAAGGAGACTTGAGGACGACTCTCGATGAAGCCATCGACGGACTCAGATCAGCATTCGACAAGAAGAAAATAGAAGTCAAAAGGAATTACGAACGGGAGACTCCTATTGTTTACGCCGATCAAGACGCCATAAAGAGGGCGATAAGCCATATCCTCGAAGCATTGTTGGAGCTCATAAACGATAATCTGGCGGAGCTTTGCGTCGAGCTTTCAGGAGAGGAGGCCCCCGATTCGGTGAAGATAGTGATTTACATCCAGGGCTGGGCTCTGCCCGAGCAGGAGAAGAAAGCTTTTCTTGGCTTTGACTTTTCATCGAAAACCTTCGGTCCCGGCATGGGCATCCTCAAGGCATGGAAAATCCTTGAAGCCCACAAAGGACGCATCGAAATACAAACGGAAGCCGACACCCACCGCCTCGTCATCCACCTGCCGACCGAATCCGAGAATGGAATCGGCTTGAATTGACGAAGATCTCAGCGTCCCGAGCGGTTTGACCCGCCATCCAGTCACTTGACAGTCTCAATGAAGTCATCTATAAATCGAGAGCAATTCTTTGTAAACAATCTCTTGGATTTCACCCTGAACAACGAGGATGACGACGTCCCGCATCTCGCTCGACATCCGACGTCATCTTCACGAAAGGCTCCATGCATACCGTAAGGGCTCGATCCCATCAAGCCCTTCGCCATGTAAGAGCCAATACAGAGAAGCGCTATGAGATTAACGATCTTTTCCCGAGTCATGATCGCTCAGGGCGTCATCATCGCTCTTGTGGGAGCCGTAAGCCTTTTCGCCCAGATGAAGCTCCACCTCCTTACGCAGCTCAATACGGATATCCTGACCATAGACTCAGCCAGCATCAATGAAGAAAAGCGACTTCTAAAAGCTTTTTTCGCCGAGATGCGAAACGCGGAAAAATACCTGCTCGCTTACGATCAGGGCTTTATGAGCGCGTTCGCCACGAGCTCCCTTGATTTTAACGACGCCCTTGCAAAAGTCTCTTCGCTGGTCGATACGGAGCGGGAGAAGGATCTTGTGAAAGAAATCGGAATACTGCACGCGATCTATGGGGAAAACCTTTCTGCGCATGAGACTTCGGGCGCGCTGCTATCGAGCCAGGCAAAAGGTAAGATCAGCGAAGGCATCATCGAGAAGGTCAATGAGCTCATAAAGATCCGCGAACAATCAGCCTCTGCGAAGACCGCCGCGGCGCGGGACGAGGCGGCGACAGCCGCCGAATGGATGTTTTGGATGACCATGGCGGGAATCGCCTCTGGGCTGTTTTTTGCATACATGCATGCGCGAAGCGTGAGCACTCCGCTCGTACAACTCGCTAAAGAGATGGAGATCGTGGGCCGGGGCGAGTTTTCTCGCTCTATTGAACTGAAGGGACCGAAAGAAGTGCGCTCATTGGCTGGAGCTTTCAACCGCATGGCGGAAGAATTGGCTCACCTCGACCGGTTGAAGGCGGATTTCACAGCCCATGTGTCACATGAGCTGCGCACCCCCCTTACGGCTATCCGCGAGGGTTCAGCGCTCCTTCTTGAAGAGATCCCGGGTCCGGTCACCAAAGCACAACGGGAGATCCTCGAGATCGTTCAAAATCATAGCGAACGACTGTTTCAAAGCATCTCCTCGATTCTGGATCTTTCCAGGATGCAGGCTGAGATGATGGAATACGAGTTTACGGCCTGCGATCTCAATACAGTTATAGCCAACAGCGTTCAACCTGTGGAGCTGATTGCCAGAAATCGGGGAATTAGCCTGTCGGTCGACACAGACGCTCCACTGCCCATGATCAATGCTGACGAACGCAGGATAGGTCAGGTTTTGGACAACCTTCTGAGCAACGCCATAAAGTTTACTCCGCAGGGAGGCTCAATACTGGTTAGAGCTTCCCATGGGAGGAAACGAGACGGAGACGCCGCGGAGATCGAAGTGGCGGTGTCCGATACCGGCTCGGGGATTCCCGATGAGGAAATTCAGTACATATTCGAGCATTATTACCAGTGCGCCAACAACCGTAAGCGAGGGCAGCAGGGCGCTGGACTTGGCCTTGCCATAGCCCGTCACATCATCGAAGCTCATAGAGGACATATTTGGGCTGAAAATAGGCGAGAGGGAGGAACGGTCTTCTTTTTCACCATCCCAGTCACTACTTCCACAGGCGAATTCAAAAGTTGCTCCACTTTCCCTCGATTGGGTGAAGACAAATGCTAAGATCATATACCCAACATGCAAAGACTTCTTTTCTCTTGTTGGCGGCAAGCCTTTTGTTTCTTCAGTCCGCCGGCTGCGCCATCCGAGGGTATTTCTCGGAAAAGCCCGCCGTCCAGCCGCCGTCCATGCCCGTCTTCCCCCCTCAAAAGGCGATTCAAAGCGGAGACTACGCTGGTTTTCTCGCCCAAAACGAAGCCGTTTCAAAGAATTGCCAGGAAAGTGAAGAATGCGCCGAAGCCCTTTTCAATATCGCCTTCGCGCACGTCTATTCCCCCAGTCCCTTTTATAATGTAGCCAAAGGACAGAAGCGCCTCGAAGAGCTCATCCTCAAGCACCCCGATAGTCCTTGGGCCTATCAGGCCCGCGTATGGATGGACCTCATCCGTAAGAGCCTCTCCAGCGCTACGAAAACTCGGAAACTCCAAAAGGAAGTGAAGTCAAAGCAAGGGGTAATAAGCGACCTGAAAAAGCAGATGGAGCAATCGGAAGTTGATGGCTCCGAAGAAGACAGGCTGCGTCTTGAAGAAGAAATTAAAACCAGAGATGCAACGATCGAGGAGATGAACAAACAGCTCCAGCGATACAGGCAAATTGACGAGGAGATGGAGCAAAGGGAACGAGAGCTATTTCGTTAGGATTCATTATGTCCGTTGAGAATATATTGGTGGTGGACGACGACCGGGGGCTGCTCACTCTAATGAAGGCGCGCCTTGAATCTGCGGGTTATCAAGTCAGGCTTGCAGAAGAGGGAGAAGAGGCCCTGGCGCTTGCTCAAAAAGAGGTTTACAGCGCGGCTGTGCTGGATTTCAAGCTCGAAGGCATCGACGGCATCACCTTGATGGAGAAGCTGCTCAAAATCCAACCATACCTTCCGGTGATCATTCTCACTGCGCACGGCACTATAGAACGAGCGGTCGAAGCCACTAAAAAAGGGGCCTACGATTTCCTCACCAAGCCCTTTGATGCGAAAGATCTTCTCCATCGCCTCGATAAAGCCCGCGAGGTTGGGCAGTTGAAGGAGGAAGTGGAACGGCTGCGCAGCTTGGTGCGGGAGCGATATCACTTCGATGGGATAGTCGCATCCAGCGATAAGATGCAGCAAGTGCTCCGACAGGTCGCTCAAATCGCTGCGACGGACTCCACCGTCTGCCTTTACGGAGAAAGCGGCACGGGCAAAGAATTGATGGCCAAAACGATTCATCTTAGCAGCCCGCGCTCTAAAGAATCTTTCGTCGCCATCAATTGCGGCGCCATCCCCGACGGTTTACTCGAAAATGAGCTCTTCGGGCATGCAAAAGGCGCCTTTACCGGGGCCGATCAACCAAAGAAAGGACTATTTCAGCAGGCTGAAGGCGGCACCCTTTTCATGGACGAGATCGCCGAACTGACGCCTCCTTTGCAGGTGAAGCTGCTTAGGGTGTTTCAGGAACACGAGTTCTATCCGGTGGGCGGCATTCAGCCAATCAAGACGAACATAAGGCTCATTGCCGCTACGAACCGGGATTTGTGGAAGGCAATCGGCGAAGGCAAGTTTCGTGAAGACCTCTACTACCGCATTCACGTTATTCCCGTAGACTTACCGCCTTTGCGGGAGCGAGTCGAAGATATACCGCTGCTTGCACACCATTTCCTGCACCAGTTTAATCGGGAAATGGGTAAAAACATTGAAGGCTTCTCTCCAGAGGCCATGCAGCGGCTGATGCTCTATCGGTGGCCCGGCAACATTCGAGAGCTCGGCAACGTCATAGAAAGAGCCGTGGCTTTTGCCTCAAAGGGAGCCATCGCTCCGGAGCAGCTTCTGCTGGGCCGCGAAGAAAAGCCCGAGGCGCGAAAACTGCTGCCCCTAAACGAAGCTAGGGAGGAATTCGAGAGGGCTTATCTTACACAGATTCTCACGGAAACTCGAGGCAACGTCTCACGGGCGGCCTCACTGGCGGGAAGATATCGGGCTGAATTTTACAAGCTTTTGCGCAAATACGGCCTCGAACCGGCTGCTTTCAAAGGCGGGAATTCCGATTCGAATTGAAGCGGGAATGCGCGCTGAGGCGCGGCGCTTGATGCCTGTGCGCCGGCCTCTGCGCTTTTATCGATGAGGATTGAGCTCCTCCAAAGCAATCATACGCCTTGAAGCAACCTGAGGAAGAGTCTCAAATCTTGTTTGCACGCGGTGAGATCGCGACTCTAAAGCGCCGTTTATCTTATCCAGAAGCTCTGCGAGCCGAAAGGGTTTGCTTATGAACGCACTGGCGCCCATAGAAAAAGACTCCTTCTTGATCCTCGGACTTTCATCAGCAGTCATGAGCATGATCGGCATGTCGGGATAATGGCTGGAAGCATGCTGAAGGAGGTCCATACCGGATTCTCCAGGCATATTGATGTCCGATAAAACCAGATCGAACTTAAATCCTTCAAGCTGTCTTTTTGCCTCTATTACATTGGAAGCCAACGCACAGTCATGACCGATCGCTCCGAGGTATTCGCTCAGTATGCACCGCATTCCTTCATCATCATCCACTAAGAGAATTCGCGCCATATTGTCCCCCGGTTCGAACTTCAAGCTCGTTTTTTTTCATCCATGGTCCGGAACTATTTGCTTGTTGGCAAGACTTTTATGCAATAGACGGGCCAGAAATCGGAGAACCGCATACAGCAAAGAATGGACTGTTTTGGAGCGGCTCGATCTTAGCTGAAGAGCCACAAAGGAGATGGAGAGAGTGTAGGCATTTCCCTACACTGATGAATATGAAAGCATACACCGATTGGAGAGCAATCGCGCCGGAGCTTGTCTCCCCTCCTGACCGTTCCCAGACCGGCGCGTGGAGGGGAGGCGTCTCATTCAATCCGCTCTCAGCGCTTTTCCAACTCATCTACAACGAGACCTCCAACTGCTCCCACAGCACCGCCTATCGCCGCGCCCACAGCAGCCCCGGTTCCGGGATTACCGGCTGCAACAGCTCCAACCACCGCTCCGCCCGCAGCTCCTATGGCGCCGCCGCTGAGCATCCTTTGCTCTCGACGGCTCATCCCGCTACAACCATAAACCATGACGATCAGCATTAGACCGGCTATGATCCTTGTTATATCTCTCATGCGATCCCTCCTTCTCAAAAATGCCATCTTATGGGCGGCAATACGGAATATCGACAACAGATCTGCCGGCATCAGTGATCGTCGATCCCAAAGTCGTCCAAACCATGACTGCCAAAACCGTGGCGACCGTGATCGTCAAATCCGAAGTCGTCCGAACCTCTCCCACGCCCACGGTGGTCATCAAATCCAAAGTCGTCAGACCCTCTTCCGCGTCCTCGTCCACGACGGTCATCGAATCCATGATCGTCAAAGCCACGGCCTGAATGGCTAAACCCACGATCTGAATCGCCGCCGCGGCCTCGCCCCCTTTTGGCTATGATCATGGCATGTTCACCTGCAACCGATAGCCCGCCTACACGCCAGACCTTCGTTTCATAACCACCTCCCTCAGGAGAAGATGGAGCCAACGAAGCCGATGCGCCTCCAGGCAAAGAGAAGAACATAATGAAAGCGGTCATCAGGAAAAGGAACGCCAAGGCAAAGTCAGAAATATTGATGGCTCCCGCAGAAGTCTCATGAAATGAAGCATTCTTATTCATTTTCAGTCCTCCGGTTATTCATAGCCTGTTTCAAGGCGGTTGAGGCAACGGCAAAAAAACAAAATCAGTGACTAGCAAATTAACCATTCCATATGGACTTTATATTGGTACTACTACCCATTTTACCTTTTCTTATATGAGGTATAATACCCAATCTACGTTTCTCCCCAAAAAACGTTCATTCAAAATACTTCATTGACAGAGCTCATCCCATCGTCTAAAGATCTACCGCGTATAGAAAATTTTTAATCGTCATCAGGCGCTGAGAAGCTTAAAAGGGAATCCCGTGTGAATCGGGAACGGTCCCGCCGCTGTGAACGGGGACGAAATTCGATAAAAGCCACTGTTATTTGCATGACGGGAAGGCTCGAAGAGTAGAACGATCCGTTAGTCAGAAGACCTGCCTGATGTCATTTGGCGAATCGGCGCGTGGACATGTCCGATAGGCCGCAGCAGGGATGAAGTAAATCAGGGTGCAATCCCTAGAGCTGTTAGCTCTAGGGATTTTTTTTTTGCCGAAATCGGTCGGCGAGCGCCATGTGAGCTCTCAGCTCCAATCCATTTTTCGCAGGCGCCTGGAGGCGCATTCGCTTCCGGGCTATTCTGAAGGAGGTTGCAATGAAGAAAGGCTTGATTCTCTACATTACCAAAGGCAAGGAAGATATCCCGTTGCAGGGGCAGGTCGATTTGAACCGGCTTTCGCGCTTTCTAGGAGTCGCCGCCGCCTGCGTTGCGACTACGGAAGATGAGATGGCTCACGGGTGGTGGCATCTTATCACAAAAGGAATGCATCAGATCCAGTGCATCACGGCGACTTACGACCCGTCTATGGATCGATTCGCAACGCAGGGGGCGCCCTTAAGGATTTGGGGCTGACATGCGCTCGCAAGGTCAGAGTTGAAGATATGCGATGAAAGATTGAAAACATGATTTCAGTGGGAGCGGCTTTCGAGTGCGGGTTTCCTCTAATTATTTCTTTAGCGCTTGCAGGCCGCTCCTACAAAGTTTAGGAAGTCATAATCTCGATTATTCCTTTGCCGCGGGCTCCAGGGAAGGCGAAGGAGGCATGAGCGACTCGGTC
>CAZOEL010000137.1:0-9154 GCA_964578835.1 uncultured Syntrophobacteraceae bacterium
TTGTCCAAATCTTCTTCACAGCTGAACTAGCTCGTGGAGTTCTGCAACCGCCTAAATAAGTAATCAAAAAGCGATGATGCGCCCAAGCCCAGCAAGAAGGGTAGTTCGGCTTCTGGGGCCAAGATTGCGTATCCACGAACGCTGAAGATACATCCACGAGGAAGTGCAAAAGGTGAGAAGTGAGCCGCTCTCAACGGCCATGTTAAACCCGGCTTGAAGTAAAGCGAGCTATTACTAATCCAGAATTCCCAATTCGGTGTGCCGAACATTTCGACCATCCGAGAAGCAATAAATTGCTTTACCTCTCGCCCTTCATTGTGCCAGTCGACGACCAAAGGTAGGTCTGCATAGAACTTGCGGGCAGTTCCCCCCTTTGCGAAAGGGACCCATCCATCATCATTTGTTTCTACCTCCCACCATGCCCTAAGGAATCTGAAATCATTACCTGTTTTCATACCAATGCGGATAAGACGATCCCTCGCTTCAAACGGGTTGAGAGAGGAAAAAAGCCGTCTGACATATTCCGTTACCCAATAGGCAAAAGGTGTACCCGGCACCTGCCGAAACGAATCCGGATCGACAATGTGGGTGGCCATCGATGAAAAGCCGCTACGAACAGCTTCTACACTTGATAGAAGTTTATCAGCTTTATCGCTTTCGCCAAGCATGCGAAAAGAAAGCGTATTCACGTGCGGAGTTCCCAATCTCGTCTGAACTGTGATTCGTGTGATTCAATGATTACCATGATTGCACGAGGCATCCACTGCCTCTTTTCCGAGTCTTTCTGAACTGTGATTTGCATCATTGCGTTCGTCATGGCAATCATTTAATCACACGAATCACAGTTCAGACGGTTTTCCAGTTGATCCGAAGTCGGGTGTACTTGCCCAGTTTGCCTTTGAGAGATTCCAGCTCTTTGATAATGGCATCAACGCCGTCAGGGGAAGAGATATAAATGGGAAGAACGGAGAATTCCACGTCTAGAAGCTCCTGTCCCTCTCCCCCTGTGTCTCCATTGTCCTCGTCAGCCTCTGCGCGGGATTTGATTTCCTCTTCAATGAGTTTGAATTCCTGCATCAGGCTGTAATGATCACTGATGATTTTCTGAATCCCCTTGAGATCGGCCGATACAGACACCTTCAGCCCATCCATTCGGATGCCGATGGCTATGCGGTCATCTTCACCCAGCTTGCCCCATTCCTTCGATTTCTGAAGACGCTCCTTTTCGTTCTCGATCCAGCTCTGCTCGTCTTTAATCAGGGCCGAGGCCGCCTCTTCAATCATGCTATCGAGGCTCCCCAGCCGTGTCTGCAATTCGGGAATGGTATCAAAAAAATCGTTTCTGCCAATGAGCTCCTGAAGCCCCTGCCGCATCGTCTCCGTGCCGTGAATCAACTCACCGGGAATTCCGCTGTTTGGCAAGGCTGGAATGGCTGTGAGATAGTGGTTGACCTTCCTGATGATGGCTTCGATGTCGTTGTCAAAGGCCTTTTTCACCTTTCTTACCCAAATCAGGTTTTCGTAGAGTGGGCACGGATCGCCTCCCAAACGGTGAGTGGCATCAGAGGCATCCCCTTTGAGGATCTCGGAAATGCTGTCCTGCACGCTCTGGGCAATTTCGACTCCGGGAAGTCCCAGGTTCTTGAGCTGTGTTGCGAGCGGCGCAAAGTCCTGCTGGAAGTCTGGAAAATGCTTCGTAACCGTCTTGCTGATGATTTCCTCCAGCGGCAGCACATTGTCACCAGTGAGCTCCAGCAAACGTTCTGAAGCGCGAAGGCGCTCTTCAGGGGTAGGCTTATTATCGCTTCCCCGCAAGGCAATACCGATCTTGTTGAAGCTGTTGGTATTCTTGGTGCTCTCAACAGCTACCTGGCCGCGAACGGTCACGTCCTGGCCGCTCACTCTGAGCTTTATTTCGCCGGCGACCAGAAGGGCTGCAATAAGATACCGGGTCGTGTCCTTGGACCATCCATAAGGCGAGGCATAGAAATCGTCCAGGAGCTTCTTGCCGTCCGTTTGGCCGTACTTTTCGAGGTAGTCCTTGATGGAAACGAGCGCCTTGTGGCCAAGATCGATCCCGGTGGTTTTGCCGACCTTCTTCACTAGAGTGAGGGGGTCATCCTTCAAGGCAATTTTATCAAGTTGGTCCGTTTTGAGGAAGCGCTCGGCTATGGACGATTCCACCTGAACCGGCGCCTCGCCGTACTTCTCGAAGACTTCTTCAGCACCAGTCTTGAGGAACTTCTTGGAGGCCTCTTTGAGATCCGGACCAGTTCAGAAACGGGCCGCGGCTTTCCGCGGAAAAGGAAGGAGCCTCGGGAGAGCGCCTTGATGAGTCGGGTTTCAAGCTCATCACTGAGGGTTTCGGAGCGCTGCAATTGACCGTTCAGATAATCCGTGATCTCCTTTTCAACCTCCTTGTTTCGGTTCTGATTGTAGATGGTTCGGCTTCTGTAGATTTCGATCATGACGTTCTGAATTTCAGGATCTTCGATACCTGTCAGGAAAATCGTGTTGCGGTTGGAACGCTGCTGAGAGTCGAGAAGAAGCTCCTGGCGCCTGGCGTCGTAAGTTGTTTCAGATACGAATTCCAGGTGGGTTTGTATCTCCTCCTTTTCACCGAGGAGTGAGACGGTAAGGCCCCCGCTGACCACCTTGACGCCGGAGCTCACCGTACGGGCTCCGAGAAGAAGGCAGTTTGGCGACGGGGTGAAAACATCGCGCAGCTTGGCGTTCAGAATATTCCTGGGGTCGATGATCTTCCAGGGGAGGTTGAGGCGCTCTTTTTCCAGGTTGGAGACCGCCTCGCTCATGAAACGGAGGCTGCCGTCGACTTCGCTCAACGGGATCACCGGATCCTTGAGAAGATCCTCCACGGCATCTTTCACCTGAGGCATCAGGGAGGGGCTCTCGACGGAGGGGTGCATCAGGGCGGCAAGATTTTCACGGCTGACCGGAAAGTCTTCGACCACCTGCAGCACCGCTACCGATTTTGCCGCGTGTGTATGGATGGAGTTTGCCCCGAAAGCCGTTTGTACCTTTTCGACTCCCTCGACAATGTGGCGAAAAGAGCGCTGGATATCCTTCCTCATGGTATCGTAGAGCACAACGGTGGTTGCCAGGTTTCCATACTCCTGGTCGGCCAGCAGGGTTTCACCGGGTCTGACTCCGCTTTGATCGACCAGAACATCCTGAACGACCCTGATGGCCGAGCGTAGCCCGATGCCGCCGCTTGTCTTGGCCAGGCGGCTGAGGAGCTCCAGGAGGATATCGAAGTGCTGGGGAAGAAAAGGATAGAGATTACAGAACGTTTTTTGATCCAGATCGGACTTGTAATAGCGGGTATTGGCCAATTGTGTGGCGTAGCGCAGGGCCTGACCCTTGGAGTTGAACAGATTCTTGAGAGTCTCCTCATCCTCTTTTGATTTGCCGAGCAGGCGCCTCGTGCAGATCTCCTTGATATCGCTCGCTTCCAGGTCGATAGGCACTGGAAAGCGGTCTTTGAGCTTGAAGAGCTTTGCCGTGTTCATGTGTGCGCGGGGATCGTCTTCGGTGAGCGTTTGCTGGGCAGTTGCAAAGATCCACACGCGGCCGTTTCCAATGTTTTTGATGTTCTTGGCCAGACCGTCAAGGTTCAAAATGAGGGAGTCTCGCGCGGCCATATACTGGCCGACCTCATCCAGAACAAAGATGATGTTCTGCTTTCCGGAACGTCGCCGAACGAGCTCGATCATCTCACGGACCCGGTCATCTTCCTTTTCCGCCTCATCCACCGTGATCTCGTTGAAGGATTTGGAATCCGGCCAGATATCGGGATAGAACTCCGCTGCAAGGCGTGAGGCAAGGGTTTGCATCACAAGTGGCTGGTTGTAGACTTCCTTCCAGGTTTTCCCCTTGGCAAGCTCGGAGACTCGCGCCTCGAATCGAGGAAGCTTGCCGTCTCTCTCCAGCATGTACTCGAGATAGGCGACTTTTTTGTCCCGCGAATAGCCGGCCCACTGCATGACCTTGGAGTAGAGCACGCTGGAGATCTCCATCATGGCGGCGCCCGCAAGTTGTTCGCTAGCAAGATCCAGCATGACCACCGCTGTCGGATGCTTTTTGGCGACGGTGGCAAGGCGGGCGCGAAGCGTTTGAGAGGCAAATCGGTTCTGCAGCCACTCCAGAAAGGGCTTGCCGTCCAGAGCCCTTTGAGGATCCAGGCCAAACCCGAGGTATTTCAAGAGCTCTTACCGGAACCATAAAAGCCGGATACCCAGACACCGATCTCATGGCCTCCACCCCCTCCCATTCCTTCATCGAGTAGATCAAGAAGGCGTTCGAAGCTCAGCTCGATACTTTCGGTTGCGACATATTCCGTGATTTCCTGGCGGAGTCGTTCAGGATCGGTCGAATCGTAGGTTATGACTTTTTCAATCCGGCGATCGATGTTTTTGCTGGGATCGAAGAGCTCTCTTATACGCATCATAATAACCTCTCTTATAGATCATTCTCCGAACTGTGATTTATGAGATTTGCCTGATTGCCCTGACGAGCCATATCATGGAAATCATTTAATCATACGAATCCCGGTTCAGACACCGATATGGATAGACCGGTAGTTGCCGTCTTCAGGGTAAATGTCAAGAAATTTCAAGGTGGACTTGCCCGTGCGGACACCAGGGTATAGGAAGACCGTCGGCACTTTGAATTGTCCCTGGAGCTTCTGTTCGATTGAGCCCACCCGGAGATAGGGATGGAGGGCCTCGAGATCGGTTACCAAGAGAAGCGCATGGGGCTGATCGCCGAGTTGCTCCAGCTTCTGCTGCAGTGCCATTTTTGAGCAATTCACAAAAAATAACCTACCGACAATTCATTAAAAGATGAATATCTTGCTGGTAGTGGCGAGATTTGTTTCCAGATTTCCAAACAGCAAGAAGAAAATCCATGAAAGAATTGTCGAAAAAACATATCCAAACAATGAAGGATGCGGCTCACAAACTGACGGGTGTCAAAAGACGGGCTTTCGAGGCTCAGGTGAGCCTGGACTACCTTGGAGGCAGTGCTCGTAAGGCCGAAGCCGTGTTTGGCTGGCGCCGTGAGACTGTGGAGCTGGGACTCAACGAACTGAGAGCCGGCATCGAATGCCTTGGCAATTTCTCCGCTCGCCAAACGCCTGGAAGCAGCTGACTCATTAGATTCATTAAGAGGCATAGAGGGAGAAGCGGCCCGGTGCTACTATAGCGTCTTCGATCACCTTATTACCAACCAGAAGGATGGCTTCATTTTCAGGGGGCGAAATAGGCGGCCCCCCTTGGACAATGTCAACTGTTTACTGTCGTTTCTCTACACCTTGTTGGTTCATGACGTTCGTTCGGCTCTGGAAGGCGTCGGACTCGATCCTGCGGTGGGATTTCTCCACCGTGAGTGATCGTCCCGGCCGTCCTGGACTTGCCCAGGATTTGATGGAGGAGTTCCGTCCGTCTCTGGCAGACCTGTTGGCTTTATCACTCATAAACCTTGGTCAGGTGAATGCGAAGGGGTTCACTAAATCCGAAACAGGAGTCGTCACTATGACGGATGATACCCGTAAAGAGGTCATCATGGCTTACCAGAAACGCAAGCAAGATGAAGTTTTGCACCCTTTCCTGGGCGAAAAAGTAGCTGTTGGGATCCTTTTTCATGTTCAGGCTCTTTTGCTGGCGCGCCACTTGAGAAGTGACCTGGACGGCTATCCGCCATTTGTCTGGAGGTGATCGGATGATGGTGCTGGCCAGCTATGATGTGGCCACTAGCGACAGCAAGGGACAGCGACGTCTGCGGAGAGTAGCAAAAATCTGCAAAAATCACGGTCAACGGGTCCAGTATTCAGTCTTTGAATGTCTAGTAGACCCGGCCCAGTGGACTGTGCAGCGGCAAAAGTTGGAAGATATTATCGATCCATCCGAAGATAGTCTGCGCTTCTATTTCCTTGGCGTCAACTGGCAAAAGCGGGTGGAGCACATCGGAGCCAAGCCATCTTTCGATCAGGAGGGACCTTTGATCGTCTGATGTTCCGCGAACCCCAAATGCACATCCCAGCGCCGGTAGATTCGCGGAGTTATAACTTACTGAAACTCTAAGGAAATTAGCTTTGACTAAATTGAATGATTCCTTCGTTCACAATTTTTCTTATGGTTCGCGGATTAGCATTCAAAAGTACTGTATTATCCTTTAGATAGAAGTTACGCAGTCGCCCCTCACGCGGGGGCGTGGATTGAAACGCTTTCATTGCCCACGACATAGGGACCAGGGCAAGTTTTCCTACTCTCTTAGGGAAAGGGCAGGGGAGACCCTCTTTTAAAAGAATACTTCCCTCACCCCGACCTTCTCCCTGAGGGAGAGGGGGCCCGCTTCCTCCGGAAGAAACGATGTTGACGGTCCGCTAGGGCGTCCAAACTGGCCATCGACCGTTGCCCGGTTTTTGGTCCTCCCGAGCCCGTAGGGCTCCCAGCCATTAGCCGGGGGGTGAAGGCCGCAAGGCTGATACCCCCGGGAGAGGTCATTAGAAGGATACGACCTCGGCAGGGGTCGCAGCATACCCTTTCTGGCGCCCCGTCAGGGTGCAGAATCATGATGCCGCTTGCCTTCCGGTGGTATCGCCCTTATGGGCTCAACCACCGGCTAATGGCTGTGAGCAAATCCAGAAATCATCGGAGAGCCCGGCAGTCGGTTCGCAGTTCCCGACCTCTTTCGGGAGTGGAGGCTCTTTTTCGAGGAGATTCCCCAAGGAGGGCGAAGGATTGCCGGCAACAGGGATGCTGAGGATCTACTGCGATACTCTCCAGGCTGGCACAATCTGGGACTTCTCCAGTTTTTCGGCGTGATATCCATTCAACGTGGGTTGCCGGCTGAGGGAAAAGCATGGAACATCGAGCATATCTACCGTGCTCCTTTTGGTGATGCCTTGCTGAGCTTGCTGGTGAGCAGATCTTTTGGGAGCATCGAAAACATCCTTAAATTGATAGATAAATTGGGCTCCGCCGGCGTTTTGCAGCCTCTCTTGCAGCCTTATTTCCCCGAGTGGAGAAACAATCTGCCTATTTCTCAATGGACCTTTCGGGAGGGGACTTGCATCTTCAAGGTGTCATGGGGAAAGGTGTGGCTTCGGATCGCAATCCGTGCAGCTCTGAGTCTGGACATACTCGCAACGGCTATCCTCAACGCGGTCAGGTTTAGCAAGACCATCTTTATCAGTTATCATACTGGAACCGATTCGGCGCTCTGGAAAGAGTCCGCCATCCCTTTCTGGAAGAAGGACCATGGACGAGCGATGTCTCAGTGGGCGATCTCCCGCTTGGAATCTCTCAGACCATGCTATTTGATTTTGGCGACAGTTGGCAATCTGATGTAACTCTTGAGCGAATTGACCCCAATATGCCTGCCGAAAAAGCTGTTCTCCTGTAGACTTACGGTGAGCCTCCCAAGCAGTACGGGAGATAGAACGAGTAAAGTATTGGCTTGGGAGACGCGTGTCGCCGGCCCATGAAAAATCAGGGGTTTGTCAGATGTGAGAAAAGCCCGAAAGAACTACACGGTAGAGCCAGGAAATTATATTGGTTCCATTTCCCCATATATTAAGCATATATCCTATCAAAATGAGCAAATTCCCTATTAAATTTTACTAATGGAGATTCTATTCTCTTGAAGAATGTCTTCTTAGGGGCGGATTTTCACAGTCAGAGTCGTTATCCGCAGTTCTTTCGGTGAATTATAATTGACTGCTGAGTGAAGGAGAGGCTATGCTCTGCAACATAAAGCCACCAGGCACTACGAGGGGAAATCTAAATCCAACCGCATCACGAGAATCATCATATGAAGAAAGACGGCTATTTTGCAATCACTACAGCTCATGCCTCAATATTGCAATCGAGAAGGGTTGGAGCGGATTTACCTGCAGGAGGTGCGAGGCTTTTGCTAAGGCGAATTGGAGTGCTGAAGATCGAACGGAAGATGAATTCAAATGTATGGCGCTTATATTAACCATTTTTTGTAAGAAACGGTACGCCTATCTGAACCCCGGCAGAATAGTAGAGCGACTCGAGCAGGATACGAGATGGGGGCAGGAGTATGGAGGGGTGCTCGCTTTTTAGTCCTTTTTTTATGATGGAGATAGCTAATGCGCCCGATAATGCAGATCCTGATGGGATAATAAGCCTCAGGAGAAAGGAAATGCGCCATGAGAAGAAAATCGATATGGTCTATAGGGTATTTAGCGCTCTTTTGTTTTATAACAACATCTGCAGCCGCTGCCAGTATTGAGGACATTACCGGAACTTGGGACGTATATTCCAAAACGAAGGCCAAGGTGAACGGGCTGGGTTCCGACAGCTCCGAAGGAAATGGAGAAATCGTGATTTCAGCAGGAGATCCGGGCGCGAATAGCGGCTCTTTTGTCTTTCATGACCCCGATGGAATTCATTCCTACACAGGCATTTTTATCTTATCACCCGATGGAAAGAAACTCGAGATGAGCCTTGATGCCCCAGGACGTCAAGAATTCGAGGCAATGCTTACGGAATGGCTTCAGGGCGCGGCGTTGGGTAAAGGCCTCACTCTGGAGAATATTGTATTTTCTTTCGATTCGAAGGGCATATCCATCAGTCCTGTCAAAATTTCCAAGAAGACAAACACCCCGACGAATGCAAAAGTATCCTCTAAAGGTATTGTTTCAGCAGACGTTTGGGAAGGCTTAGACTTTATCGGCAATAAATCAAGAAAATTCTCTTTTACAAGTAAGCTAAAATTCTAGATATTCTTTTGCCGTAAGAGATGAATTGAGATGGGTGTTGAGACTGACCATCAACCAGGGGGATGAGGCTCGCATTTCTTTTGACCGGGAATGTATCCGCCGATTTCTTCAATGCTGTTAGGCCGTGTCGATCATGGTGGGGGCAATGGAAATGAGAGGACGCCACCATTTCGATGGCGTCCTCCCGGGGAAACGCCTACTCTTCCTTCATATCTCCACGGATATTTTCCGGCCCAATTTCGAGCGGCTCTTCTGGTGGGGCCTTTGCCCAGGCCGAAGCCATTCACATCTTCGTACAGAGATTCTTTTCGGTTCCCGACCAAGACAGTAAGGGCGATCTTCAGGGCTGTTGCCGCCGCTCAGGAAGGGTAGCGATCTTCACGG
>CAZOEL010000138.1:0-9052 GCA_964578835.1 uncultured Syntrophobacteraceae bacterium
TACCCCGAAGGGGTTTGATAAACCAGCCCGGGGTAATCACCCCGGGTATGCGGTGAAAGAAGGTATGATTCCCTGAAAGGGATACATAGAGATGTGCCGATCTTTATGTATCCCTTTCAGGGAATAGAACCCTGTCTGACACTATTCCCGGGGTGGCGCTCTCGCTTACCCCGGGCTGGTTTATCAAACCCCTTCGGGGTA
Organism: uncultured Syntrophobacteraceae bacterium; assembly: GCA_964578835.1. Lineage (GTDB taxonomy): Bacteria > Desulfobacterota > Syntrophobacteria > Syntrophobacterales > Syntrophobacteraceae > CAZOEL01. The sequence continues at coordinate 202 of CAZOEL010000138.1, forward strand.
GAAAAACCTCAAACCAAAAAACTTGAACATCGAGTTAGAGATCTGTCTCAAAGATGAAAAAACCGTCGCAGCCGCATGACTCGCTGCGCCGACTTTGGTTGCGGCCGCAGGCCATGCCGATGCTTACTGCGGCGAGTAATATTCTAGCTCATTTCAGTATAAAGCTAACACAGTGGTGAGGATACTTCCAAAGAAGAATCAGTGCAATTTATTGAGCGCGTGGAACGATTCTTTTGCGTGGTGACCAGATAGCGGGCGCCTTTGTATATGCTGGAGAGTGACAACATCCACGTATCTGAGAGAGCTTACCGGTAGAGCTGGATTGTGGGACCAAAGGGCGAGCAAACTCTAAAGCAGAGAGGAGATGTGTTTGTGACAATGATAAAAAGAGTCGTTGCAGTTACTGCTGTCGTTTTTATGCTATCGGGCTGCGCCGGTATGACGGCGCGAGAGCAGAGGGTATTGAGTGGAGCTGGGATAGGCGCGGCGGGCGGCGCCGTAATCGGAGCTGTGACCGCAGGAAATCCCGGCGCCGGGGCTGCTGTCGGAGCGGCAGTGGGAGGAGCGGTCGGAGCCGTGGGTGGACTCGTGGTTGATGAAATTGAGAGTCGTAGGTAGCCCCCGGTTTTGGCTATATGAAGCTCCACTTTCTATTATGAAGGCTCATCTTCAAGCGATCCTTGCGCTTTCCCCTCTGCGATTCCGCATCATTCATCGTGGAGGGGGATTTATCATCAGCTCATCAATTCATGCATGTTCAATTCTCCCGAGGGCCGAATGTCGGCCTTGAGCACCTTCTGCATGAGCTCCAATGCTTGTCGATTGTCTTCCGGATCTATTGAAGCCACACAGTCCGAAGGCGCTATGATCTCATAATCGCGCACGTAGGCGTCTGCCGCCGTGAACAGGATGCAGTTGTTTCCGGCTATTCCTGTAAGGATAAGGACCCTTGCGCCCAGGCGTCTGAGCAGCAGATCGAGTGTGGTCGAGAAAAATCCGGAGTGCTTCGGCTTCAGGACAAAATAGTCGTCTTCGCCGGGTTTCAGTATCTCGGCGATTGGCTTTCCTCTGACGCCATCTTCGAGACAATGCCGCACCAGAGCCTTGAAATCCGATCTCCATTTGCCAAAGTTGTCATTTACGTAAACCGATGGAATTCCAGCTTGCCGCGCTGCGGTCTTCAACTCCCTGATTCTCTCGGCCATGGGCATTCCATAACGCAACAGCTCCTCTCCGCCTTCAAATTCGAGATCATTGATTACATCGATTAGGAGAAGCGCTACAGGCGAGCGGTCTGGAGCGTTTCCGTGCAGGTCCTCACTTTTTACCGGCAAATCCATGCCTCCTTTATAATTCATGTTCTTCCTCCGAGGAGCGCGGGATGATCGGCCTCATCGGGTCAATATACGATTTGTTTGAGACCCTATTGAAAATATATGGCTCCTTTTCTCCAATAGTAAGGGAAAGGCGCCGCAGTTTAATCGCGCTTGGCAGGTGAGCTCGATCCTATGGCCTCATAGGCTTTGACAAAGAGGCATCCTGTTGTTAGAAGTTTTAGAAAAGATGACGCTCATCGGCGTCGTTTTGTTGAGTCTTTGCGCTTTCACTATTCTGATGCCTTCGGCTGGAGGCTATGGCGAAAAATGAGAATAAAGCAAGCATTTCCCATGAATTCAAAGGAGACGTTTTGATGGATGGCATTCTTCAGATCGACTACTCGGCGCTGGACAGACCGGAAATCCTGAGGTTTCTTTTTCATCCGCGACCTGAATGGTCCGGCTCCATATCTGGAGGGGCGGGTCAGAACGTGCTGATTCCCGTTGAAGAGAACGTCGCGATAGGCGCGAGTTTCTATATGGCGAATCAGAAGGCTTCCAATATCCTCTTTTTTCATGGCAATGGAGAGATCGTATCCGATTACGAAGACCTGGGCCCCATCTACAACCGTATGGGCATCAACTTTCTTCCCGTCGACTATAGGGGCTATGGCAGATCTACGGGAAATCCGACAGTCACGGCCATGTTGAAAGACTCGCACAAAATCCTCGACTTCGTTGCCGACTGGCTGAGCAAGAACGGCTATACGGGACCGATCGTCGTCATGGGGAGATCGCTTGGAAGCGCATCGGCTCTCGAGCTTGCAGCCAACCATAAGGAGCGGATACGCGGTCTTGTGATTGAAAGCGGCTTTGCTTATGCCTCGCCGCTTCTGAAGCTTCTGGGCGTCGACGCCTCGAGGCTCGGGTTCAAAGAAGAGGAAGGGTTCCGCAATGTGGACAAGATCCAGCAATTTGAAGGACCAACCCTCATCATTCATGCGGAGCAGGATCGCATCATTCCCCTCTCCGATGGAAAGACTCTCTATCAATACTCCCGCGCGAAAGACAAGACCCTGGTGACAATTCCCGATGCCGGGCACAACGATATTTTCTTCACCGGGGCGACAACCTACATGGCGGCAATCAAGACATTCGTCGAAAAATTGAAGTGATGGGCGGGCGCTCCGTCAGTCGCGATGTTCACGACCGTTCAGAGCATCGAGGCACAACATCCGGAGCTCTTCAACTTCTTGCTGCGTGTATTCCGCATCGATGGAGCTCCTTCCCCAGACAACGCCGGGCCAATAAGGATCGTTTTTCCAACGGCCGATCACATGGAAATGAAACTGGGGAACGATGTTTCCTATCGCTGCAATATTGATTTTGTCGCATGAAAGCTTCTTCTTGAGCCCGGCCCCTAACGAAGAGGCCATAAAGGCCAGCTGGTCCCTAAGCCCCTTGTCTAAATCATGCCACTCACCGGCGTCCGTTTCCGGGACTATGACAAGCCAGCGAACGGTGGAATCACGGTGCAACATGATCCAGCAATTCCCCCACTTGCCGAGGCAGTGGCAATCAGCTCTGATTCTCTGATCGATTTCAAGCTCTTTCATCTTTATTGTCGGTACTCCTTACCGCGCGTTTCGATATCGCATTGCGCGGTGGAATAGTCGATCGTGCAGCAATGGTCCAGCTTATAGAGAACAAAAACAAGGATAATGCTGCCGAGAAACATCCACAGCGGGCCAAATAACCAGAGGGCAGCGGGCACAGACAGGTAAAAGGCCCTCATGCCCAGAGTGTAGTGCGCCATTCCCGTATCGAGAGTGTGCGCGATGAATTCGGGCGTGAGATGAGGATCGCAGTCGACGGGGACATTGATCATGAAATTGACCTGGTTCATGTATCGGATAGAAAGGGTGAAGCTGAAGAAGGCAAAAAAGAAATGAACCATCAGCACCATCAGCTTGGCCATCAGCAAGGTTCTCATCCTCGAAAACATCAGGGTGAGATCGAAGGGAATCTCGGAAGCGTGCTCCGGTTTGAATAGAAAACTGAGAAGCCCCAGTCCGATAATCATGGCTGTGGAGGCCAGGAAGCTCGAGGCCATGATCCAGTTGCGGAGGGTCTGCACAGAGAGGATATCCCTCTTTTGCGCAATAATGGATTCAACCCATACGCGCCTCAAATGGGTCGTAACGCCCATGTAGGTCTGCAGAGGCGCTTTGCGCACCTGTATGATCCAGTAGACATGATAGCCGGTCAAAAGAAGGAAAGTGGCTGTCCCGAAGACGATTTCCGTCCAATGGATCTCATTCATCGCCTGTCCTCCCTCCCGAGAAGGCGTTCAAACATTTCTTCAATGGATTCCCGTCGGGTCGTCTCCAGCCTAATTGGCCATCCACAAAAACCGGTTATGGAGATCCTTCTTCACTCAGACGATGAAGATACTCCCTGAGTTGCTGTCTCTTATCTTCTGAGAGAGCTGGGCAATCTTCCAACTGCCTTTCCCCTTCGGCTATCTGAACGGCGAAAGCAACGCAGGACGGCTCACCACAGATTGTGCAGTCAGCTCCCTGGAGGATGCGCAGGATCTCAACCACGTTTGGCTTCTGAACAGCTTCGAAGCGCGGCTGTATTTCGCTCCTCCGCTCCCACATCCTGTTAATGCTCTCTACCAGGAAATCCAGGATTTCCTCGGCTTCCGTCTCATCTTTCACCGTGCTTATGCCGATCCTTGTCGTATACACCACGACGATCCTTCCTTTCAATTTGAAAGAGACGGAAGGGGGATTGAGGACATAAAGGAATCCTCCCAACAATCCATTCAGGTAGGGAAGGGCTTCGGAAATATCTCCATCAAGGTAAGCCATGCATTGCAGACAGCCTTCCTGCGCTCTGCAGTGTCCCCACGACATATGCTTTCGATACCTTTTGATCAACATCGCGTACTCCTCTCTTGCGCCGCAGCGCAGTTCTAAACCGATCTAACAAGACAGCAGCACGCCTTCGACATCCCTATCCGTCTCAAGACCAACGCCTCCGACGGAGCTTCAGAGTAAGCCTTCTGTATCGTCTTTCCGCGCTTTCATCGGTTTCGGTCTTCTTTTAATAATGGGATCATCCAGCGATTCGATGTAGCCGTCCTCTCTCAACTGCTTCAGGGCTTCGTCAAGAATGGCTTCCTCATCGATTCCCGTCATCATCTTCAGAGCATTCCTTTCTCTGAGCCGTTGCTTTTCGGGCGTGCCGCTGTAGGTCATGAGCACCATGTATGTTTTGAAGCTCTCTTCGGACATTTTCGAGAGCCTTCCGCTCAGCAGGAGATCGCATAGATCGAGAAAGAGATCCGATACTTCGACTGGAAGAAGCGATAAGTCATACGAATGGCTCTGCACCTGTTCTATTATGTGAGCTTTGAAGGCAACTGAAGGCGTCCGGGCCAGGTCTCCACTATCAATCATCTTCTTGATGCCCGCTAGAAAGGGGTCGGCAAGCGTTGGATCCGAGATTGAGGTCTTCTTCTGTCTTTCAGCTGAAACCCGCATGGTTTTCTCCTTTTTTCATACGCTTTTGCGCACTAGCCTGTCTCTTCGGTTGTCTAAAAGCCTTTTCCTTTACTCTTTCCCGCGCGCCATATAGTGTCGCGTCCAATGCTATCGCGTGTTAGCGCATGCACAGCCATCAGGATGACAATCTATGGCGCGGGAAGAAATATAGATATAGGTAAATGTCTTTAAAATCATGCGTGGCGCTTGGTATTCTTCATATACTGTAATCACCCGTCCTAAACGGAGTAAAGCATGTAAGTCTTTATAAGAATAATGAAAGAACGGATCTCTCTTCATTTACGAAGAAAAAGAGCGAACGCAATTTATTTTTGGAACTTTTCCGTCCCTGTTTTGTCAAAGTCAATTGAGGAGAAAGTCAACAGTCAAACTGGGATAATGAGGAGGCTCTATGAATGGCGCAAAGGTTGGATTGGTAAAAAGGATCGTTTTTATGTCATTCTTCGTGTTGCTTTCCCACTGGTCTGCTCCCGCCAACATGGAACTGTTTGCGACGGGGGTTCTCGATGCGCGCGCTCAAGAAATGGAAGATAAGACGCTTTCACCCTATTTCTTTGTCGATTCCGGTGATGATTCCGTCGATCGACTTCCGCTGAAATCGACTTCCGCGGATGTAAAAATAGCGGGAGTCATAGCCGATGTCACCGTTTCTCAGGTCTACAAAAATGAAGGAAAGAAGGCGCTCGAGGCGATCTATGTCTTCCCCGCCTCGACGCGCGCCGCAGTGTATGAAGTGAAGATGACCATTGGCGAGCGCACGATCGCTGCTCAGATTCAGAAGAGAGAGGAGGCTCGCCAAACGTACGAAAAAGCCAAACGGGAAGGGCGGAGCGCATCGCTTTTGGAGCAGCAGAGGCCTAATGTCTTTCAGATGAATGTGGCGAACATACTTCCGGGCGATGAGATCAAAACGGAGTTGCGCTATACGGAGCTGCTGACGCCGACGGACGGAATGTATGATTTCGTCTATCCGACGGTAGTCGGTCCGCGGTATTCCAATGCGCAGGCCCATCAAGCGCCTCCATCCGAGAGATGGTCTCAGAACCCATATCTTCATGAAGGAGAAGCTCCGCCCTACAGCTTTGATATCAAGGCGCATCTTTCCGCCGGGCTTCCAATAAAGGAGATGAGCTGTCCGTCGCACAAAACCACCATCAGCTATGAGGGGAAGGATAGGGCGAGCGTCATTCTCGATCCCTCGGAGCAGGCGGGTGGGAATCGCGATTTTATTTTGAAGTATCGCCTCTCCGGAAATGAAATCGAATCCGGATTGCTGCTCTACGAAGGAAAGGATGAAAACTTCTTTCTGCTCATGATGCAGCCTCCAAAGCGCTTCTCACAGGCGGACATCACTCCGCGGGAGTATATATTCATCGTGGATATTTCAGGCTCCATGCATGGTTATCCCCTCGAGACAACGAAAAAGCTTTTGAAAGATCTCATTGGCGGGCTGGGACCGAAGGACGCGTTCAACGTGCTGCTCTTCGCCGGTTCGTCGCAAGTTCTCTCCGAGAAGTCTTTGCCGGCTGATGCCGAAAATATCCGTCGCGCACTAGATCTCATTGAAAGACAGCAGGGAGGGGGAGGCACGGAGCTTCTGCCGGCCATGAAGCGCGCTCTTGCTTTGCCTCGATCGGAAGGACGCTCGCGCACCCTCATCATTGCCACCGACGGCTATGTCACTGTGGAGCCCGAGGTCTTCGATCTCATAGGCAATAAGATTGGCGACGCCAACTTTTTTGCCTTCGGAATAGGATCGAGTGTGAACCGGTTCCTCATCGAGGGCATCGCGCGCGTGGGCCGGGGAGAACCTTTCATCGTGACCAAGCCCGAGGAAGCGCCGGCTCTTGCTGAGAAGCTTCGAAAATACGTTCAGTCTCCGCTCCTCACACGCGCCCGGCTCGATTTCGGGTCATTTGATGCTTATGATGTCAGCCCTTCGGGCATCCCGGATCTATTCGCCGAGCGTCCGGCGATCATTTTCGGCAAGTGGAAAGGAAATCCTGCTGGAAACATCAAAATAAACGGCCTAAGCGGAGGCAAAAAGTATGAGAAAAATGTGAACGCGGCCTCATCCCTCCCTGCGCCCGAGAATTCAGCGTTGCGCTACTTATGGGCGCGCTCGGAGATTGCCGAGCTTGCCGATTACAACAAATTGAGAGCTTCTGATGAAAGAATAGCCAAAATAACTGATCTTGGCCTGAAATATAATCTTCTCACGGCTTACACATCCTTTGTCGCTGTAGACACCGAGGCGCGCCGCAAGGGAGAAGACTCGGCCGTCGTAAACCAGCCTTTGCCATTGCCTCAAGGCGTCTCCGACTTTGCTGTGGGACAGTCGATGTCCTTAGCGAGGCAACCTTCTCCCGCTGCCCCCCCGCTCGAAAGCCGCAGTGATCGGACATACGAAACGGCTGGAAACGGAGCGAAGGCTCCCGGTACGACCAAAGAAGAGAAGGCGAAGCTCGTGGAACAAACTCGGATCTCAATTTCCAATTTGACGGTGAAAGGAAACTTATCTGAAGCCACGGTCCGGAAAGTGATCGAAGAGAACCTTTCTGATATTGAAGAATGCTATCTCAAAGCTGGGGGAAAGAGCGCTCCTCGCATAATCAACCTCCAGTGGAGCGTCGACGGAAGCGGGAGATTGAAGAACCTTCAAATTAGGCAGAAAAAAGATATCCAAATAGCTTTGCTCGAATGCCTTCGAAAAGAAGCCGAGTCATGGACCTTTCCCGCTCCGCAAGAGGGCGGAGAGATAGTCGTCAATCTAGAATTGATCGTCAGCCGCTGATTGGAAGAGTGACGCAAAGCGTTGACAGTCAACGGATATTTCCATGTGATCCGGGCTTTTAATGCTCTGATGCCGAATGCTTGATTTTGGATGCTGGATAGACATACGCAGGAATTGCGTTTGAAGCTTCACTGCGGCGTCCAGCATCCGGGATCTTCCAAATCATCGCTCTTGGGGCGGGCTCATGATCCAGGCATATTCCACGGTCTGCCGGTTACATCCGGGACAACTATAGTCCATTGTTATGAAAAACGGGATGATGGCGCTGACTGTGTGGAAAACTGCCTACAGAATAAATGGAAAAAACGGCGACCTGATTATTACCTCGGTTCAACTGGAACAGACTGTCAAGAATATTCTGAAGACACCCTAGACAATTGCATAAGAAATTGCAGGAAAAGTAAGAAACCTTAACAGCAAGAATGGACTAAATACAATGTCAGTTCCCATTAAGCTACAGTTCATTTTGAGGGTTGTTTGGGTGCTTATGTGCGCCGCGATTTTTTACAGCTTCATAGGCGGCAACACTGCAGTATTCGAAAATCAGGAACGCACCGTATCCTTTGTTTTGACTATGTTGATTGTCACCTTTCCGGCAGGGACAATAAATAGTATGGGTTCTTCTCTCTGTGCAATCTTTATTGCTCCCTGATCTGTTTTTTGGAAAAGAAGTCGATCTCTTTATTAGATGGTCCTGTTTGACTATTGCTGGCTATATTCAGTGGTTCATACTTGCGCCTTGGATATATAAAAGAATTTGGCGCGTTAGGAAGCGAGGAAAAGAGGATGAGTAATCGATTGTGTGTAAAAGGAAAACAGAGTCAAGGCGGGTAACCATGCTTAAATGTGGGATGATCGCACAGGCGCTTGTTGTGGAATGATGTCTACGAAAAGTTGGCCTTTTTTTGGTCCAGGCCAACCTAGTCAGGATTCATGATCGAGCAACTTATATTGATGCGCGTGATTCAGTCGATTATCGAACCAGCGTCGATCAGTGTGTGAAGAACACAATATTGGATCCCATCCGCCCGCATTATGGGATTCCTTTTGGTACTGACTGCCAGGAAAGATCATCTGGTAAATTGGAATCTTGTCAAGCTCAGTGTAAAGGAAAGCCAGGGCTATCTTGTTCTGTGATGATTGAACAATCGTAACGCCCGGTTAGCCTC
>CAZOEL010000139.1:0-8779 GCA_964578835.1 uncultured Syntrophobacteraceae bacterium
GATCGTGCTCTGCTCTTTCTGGCTCCTGCTGGTGGAGATGTAGAGCAAGGATTGTAGCCGAGAAAAGAGAAGTGTGCTTGAATGGCTATGCTCTTGGAGCGAGTCGTCCCCGGTCGGATGCGGCAGGGAGGCTATGGAGCGCATTGGCTGAAAAGGAGTAAAGGGATAGATGCGAAGCCCCAAAGGGGCGCAATATCATAGCCCAGGGCAACGCCCTGGGTATAGAGATCCGGCCGTATTCTCCAAGCCCTGAAGGGGGGGATAACCGTTCTCTGGATACACCGCCCCTTCAGGGCTCTGGAATTTGGGTAATATTCCCTCACCCGGGGCGTTGCCCCGGGCTATAATGTTGCGCCCCTTCAGGGCTGAGAGCGCATTTGGCAATTAACGGAGTAGTATGGATAACTAAGGAGCTCTTCAGTATGGGATATACAAGCATTGTTTGTGGCGTGACGGGGTCCGTGCATGCTCAGGAGGCGGCTCTGGAGGCCGCGCGTCTTGCGAAAAACCATGAGGCGCGGCTCACCTATGTCTATGCGGTGGATGCCTCATTCCTTAAGAGCGGCATAGCTTTGACCGGACCGGTTGAGGAATCCATGATGCGGCTTGGAGCGCACATAGTCGAGATGGCCGGGCAGCTGGCCCTCACCCTGGGAGTGGAGTCCAAGAAGGTGGTGAAAGCGGGCCCCGTGCTGGAAGTTCTCAAAAGCGTAATTGCCGAGGAGAAAGCCGATCTTTTGGTGCTCGGCCACGAGAAGCGGACCTTCTTTGAGAAGTCCCTTTTCAAAGGAGAAGTCGAGGATCACGTCCAGGAGCTCAAGCAGCAGACCGGGGTCGAGGTGAGCGTCATCAAATAAGGGCTGAGGTTTTCGAATATTTCAAGTGACTCGCTATTGCGTCGCCCCGGTGGAAGCCGGGGCGACGGTGAGGGCGGCCCGGCTTCCCTTCATTCAACTGTTGTCGCCCGGGACGGAAGGGAGCGCGCGGTGTGCCGTCCCGCATAGACATGCAGAAAATGTAGAGGCGACGAGTCGTATCAAGTGGTGCGTCAGGTCAGCGCCCGGGTTTTTCCTTTTTCGAGGACCCCTTGGCGGGTTCATCCGTAAATAGCGTGATCCCCCCGGGTTTTTCCGTTTCCTTGAGAACGCGGCTGAAGACTTTTCGTTCCTCAATGGCGACTGAGGAGCTGTGAGACGTGGGAATTCGCTTAAGGAGCACTTCCCCTGTGTCGGTATGAAAATAGATTTTTCTTGCCTCATAGCCGCCCAAGTCGTGACTGACGAGGTTGATCCTTTCCACCTCCAGGAATTCCAGGATAAACTCCGAGTTCTTTCTTCCCACTCCGTTTTCCAGGGAAATGGAGGGAAGAACATGCGCCCCCCCGAAAGCCTTCGCCACAAGCCGCTTACGATTGCCTCCAATTGCCATGATCCTATTGATCAAAAGCTCCATGGCGTTGATGCCGTAGCGGGCGGAAGAGTTGAAGTGCCTCATGTCTGCGCTTCCGGGCAAGAGAATGTGATTCATTCCCCCCACGCGACTGACCGGATCGTATAGACAGACGGCTACGCAGGATCCAAGCAACGTATAGATTATCGTTGGCTCCGTGCTGGCGTAAAGCATTCCGATATGGATCGTGATCTCCTGCTTCATTGGTTGGGGAGCTCGCCACTTTCTATAGCTTCGTTCGATGTCGTATGCTCGCGCTTGAGCCTGTCTCACTGTATGCAATTCCTTGCGATTTAAGCTTGTGCTCCTCATTGTGGCGGATTTATCGGGGGACCGGCATTGAACGGGCCGGATCCCCCTGCCGGCGCAGTATTCGAAGGAGCGCAGAGGCCGGGAGCCTTACCGCTTTCGAGTTTAAACCTATCAATATCTTTCGAAATCGGCGTCTTCGCGATCGCCTTTCCCGTTGCCGTCAAGATCCAGGACTATTCCCCTGGCCTTGCCCGATTCCTCATATCCTGATGATATGGAGCCCTTGGAGAACCCGCCTTCCTCGGAATCATGAGATCTCCCGTAATTCATAAATGAGGCGCCGCCGTTTCTAGCCGCCGTCTTTCCTCCCCCTCTTTTCCCTTCACGGCCAAAGCTTCCTCCACCTCCGCCTGCGCTCGTCTTCCCGGAAGCGCCATTGCCGATTTTGAAGAAAGAGATGCTGCTCTGAAGTTGAGTCGCCTGGCTCTGGAGCTCCTCCGATGTCGACGCCATCTCCTCGGAAGCAGAAGCGTTCTGCTGGATGACCTGATCGAGTTGCTGGATCGCCTTGTTGATCTGGTCCGCTCCCGCGTTTTGCTCGTTGCATGCCGAGCTTATTTCCTGCACCAGTTCAGCCGTTTTCTGAATGTCCGGGACGATTCTTTGCAGCATTTGGCCCGCCTGCTCCGCAACTGCGACACTCGACGTGGAGAGCTTGCTGATCTCGGCCGCCGCAGTCTGGCTTCGCTCGGCAAGCTTTCGCACTTCCGAGGCTACGACCGCGAATCCTTTTCCATGCTCGCCGGCGCGAGCCGCCTCAATGGCTGCGTTGAGGGCCAGCAGGTTGGTCTGACGGGCAATCTCTTCAATGATGGAGATCTTTCCCGCTATCTCTTTCATGGCGTGGACCGTATCAGCAACCGCTTTGCCTCCATCTTTCGCGTCCTCGGCGGACTTGCCCGCAATCTTTTCGGTTTGAAGCGCGTTATCCGCATTCTGCCTGATGTTGGCGCCCATCTGCTCCATCGACGATGACACTTCTTCAGCGGACGCGGCCTGCTCGGTTGCGCCTTGAGACATTTGTTCGGCCGTGGCGCTCAGTTCCTGGCTTCCCGCCGCCACGTTGTCCGCAGCGGTTTGGACGTCGCTAAGCACTTCACGAAGCTTCGCGGCCATGTTCTTCATGGCGCTCAGCAACTGACCGGTTTCGTCCTTGCTGTCCACGTCGATCTGCACCGTGAGATCCCCTTCGCTCATCCTGTCTGTTACGGCAACCGCCCTGAGCAGGGGGCGAGTGATCGCGCGCGTGATGAAAAGTGCGACGAAGACCCCGATGGCAAGAGCAATGAAGAGTCCGACAGTCATGACCGTCGATGCGAAAGAGAGCTTTGAAACGGCATCGCTGGCTATGCTTTTGGTCTGTTCCATTCCAACGCGCGCTGTTTCCCCAGCCAATTCAGTTATTTCATTACCGATTATCGCACGCTTCTTGTTCAATTCTTCTCTCGCGGTCCAGTTGGCGATGAGATCCTGCATGGCTGTCCTGTAAGCAGCCACTGCGGATTTGGTGTCCTCGATCTGTTTGATATTGACTTCCTGGCGCGTTATGGCCCGCAAATCGGCAAAACGTTTTTCTATAGCCTCGAATTCCTTATCGGTGTCTTTGATGGCGCTTGGATTTCGCTCAGCCTGAGCTTTCCAGGCCGCAATCCGTATTCTACTCCCCGCATCGATGATTTCATTTACGAGGATGTTCTTTTTCAGTCGCTCGTTCAGTTTGTCTGCTTCGAGACCCGCGTTCATCTCCTGGCTCAGTTTCTCGTTCTGGCTGACCAGGAAGGCTTCGGTGGAATCCAGAAATTTCTTTGCGGTTGCATTGAGTTGCGTGCGGATTTTCTCCAGGTTCTCGTTTCTGGTCATCGTTTCGTTTGTGAGTTGCTCGTATTCGGCGGTTTTCGACTGCGCTTTCTCGGTTGCTTCCTTGAGCTTCACGAGCTCGGGGAATTTCGCAGCCAGTTCTTTTGCCTCTTTGAGATGGATTTTTACCGCTTCAAGATGCTTCTTACCCGCATCATAATAGGACTTCTCTTCAGTAAGCCCATAACCACGCATTTCGAACATGAGGCTCGAAACTGCCCGCTCCAGATTGTTGGCAATCTCGACTTCCGGGATATACTCATTGGCCAGCGTCGTGGATGCATTTCCCACGCTTCGCATATTCCAGATCGCCATCCCGCCCAAAGCAACGGCTATCACAATGAGAATACCGAATCCCAGCCCCATCTTCATACCCAACTTCATGTTCTTCATTGGCTCCCCTCTCTTTCGTTATGTGAAATGCCCTTCTACTATTAAAACCTGCATCGGAATGAGCGTTCAGCTCTGCTGGCGGTGGATTTTTGCCTTGAATTCGCTCAGCCTCAATGAAGATCAAGAATCATGCCATAAGGGCGATGTGGTTTATCTTCAGTTAATACAATATATTACTGGATTAGAGGAGGCGCATTCAAAGCCTGGCCTCAACGGAATGGGGATCTGTCCGGTATGAGCGAACATTCCGGAGAGGGCGTAGAGATTGAAAGCTCATGCCTGGCTTAGATCTGTGGCTGGAGGAATCTGGTAAACACATGTAAAATTAATTGTTTATGTTATTGTTGAAGGAACCTTTGTTTCCTGTGCGGCCTGAATGGACACTGTCCGGTCATGTAGGACTATAATCCGAAATCCGCTTCTCCTCGGGGCGTGCGGGATAAAATATCTGCTTGACAAGCAATGAGGCAGCCATCTATACATTCTCTTAATAGTATAATTTATTCTCTTAATGGGAGATTAGTAGGTGGCCAAGTCGTTCGGCACGTTAGAGAAAGCGGTTGATATTCTTTGTCTATTCGAAATGGAGCAGCTCGATCTCTCAGCTCAAGAGATTGCTGAAAAGCTGGGCATGCCCTTGAGCACGGCTTATAAGTATCTGCAGGTTTTCAACCAAAAACAGCTTCTCTCCAGAGACGAAAAAACCAATAAATACAGCCTGGGGCTCACGATTCTAAAGCTGGGGATGCTGGCTACGGAGAAGTTTCCGGTGGTCGAAATCGCTGCGCCTCATCTGAAGGCGCTGGCCGAGACTTCCAGAGAGACGGCTCTGCTGAGCGTCCTGAACGGCATGGATGTTGTCTGCGTCGATGCGATAGAAAGCCCCAGAATGGTTAAGCTCACGGTGGGCAAAGGAGGCGTGCTGCCCATTTATGCCGGATCTCCCGGTAAGCTGTTTCTTGCCTACAAGGAGCAGAGCTTCGTCAATAAGACCATTGAGGCGACTGGTCTTGAAAAGTTGAATAAGAACACGATAACAGACAGTGAGGCGTTGAAGAAGGAATTGGCGCTCATTCGAAGTCAGGGATTCAGCAAGAGCGACTCGGAATTCGATACGGGAGTGGGCTCCCTTTCCGCCCCCGTGCTCGATTTCAAGGGCCGGGTTGTGGCTTCTCTTTCAGTGGCGGGGCCGGCGGAGAGGGTGCTTGGAGAAAACGAAAAGAGGCTGATTGAACTGGTAAAGGCGGAGGCTCGGGCTATTTCTTCAGAGCTTGGCTATGGTGAGGGGAGGAAGGACGGGCTCTAGCTCTCTGTGAAGAATCGAAGGAGCTGTGAGAGCGGGAGGCCCGCGAGGGCGTGGAATCAACCATCAAAATAGAAGGCGGTAGAAGTCGTGGATGATCTCAAAATTGCAGTCGTAGGAGTAGGAGCGACGGGCGCTGTACTCGCGGCAGCCCTGCTCGAGCGAAATCCCGAAACTGTTCTGGTGGACCCGAGACCGGGTTTGAAAGAAGAGATCGAGAAAAATGGGATCAGGATAACCGGAGAATTGGAGCGTCGCGTTCCGGTCCGGCATTTCTGCGAGCGGATTGAAGAGCTCAAAGAATACAGTCCGAATCTCGTTTTTATCGCCACCAAGACTTTCCATATGGCGCCTGTTCTGGATGCGCTCAAGGGAACGGTCAAGGATGGAGCCAAGATCGTCAGCACCCATAACGGCCTTGGCACGGAAGATCTCATCGCTGAAGCCTTCGGAGCCGCTACCGCTTTCCGGATGTCTCTCAATTTCGGCGTTTCTCTCAAAGGACCATGTGAAGTGGGCATGGCTTTTTTCAATCGCCCAAATCACCTGGGCGCCCTTATCCCCGAAAACCGCCCGATTGGTCTCAGTGTAGCCGAACTTCTTACATCGGGTGGTCTGGATACGCTCTTTGTAGACGATATCAAGCTCTATGTCTGGAAAAAGATGATTATGAAGTGCACCATGGCTTCCATCTGCGCTGTGACGGACAGGACGATCAAGGATGCTCTAACTTTTCCGCCCACGAGAGAAATAGCTGACGCGTGCTTCAAAGAAGTCCTCGCCGTGGCTAAGGCCAAGGGATACGACCTGGGAGACGACTACCTCGCGCAGGCTATGGCTTATCTCGAGAAAGTCGGAGTGCATAAGGATTCCATGTGCTTCGATATTGCCAACAAGACCAAAACCGAAATCGACTTTCTGGGAGGAAAAGTCGTCGAATATGGAAAGGAAACAGGGGTTCCAACTCCGTGCTACGCAACCATGGCGAACTTGGTGAAAGCAATGGAGGAGAGTTATCTGCGTCGTTGATTTTTTTTGGCGGTGAATAGGTGAATGGGTTTGATGGAGTGGTGTTTCCGGTTTTCTTGATTTCTTCCGCCGCATGAGAGGATGGCGTAGAGAGGTAGCTGGAAGATGATGCGAAGCAAATGGATGCATGTGGGAGCAATCCTTGCAATGAACGCCCGCAATTATCCCGATAAGCTGGGATGGCAGGATAAGGACAAGGGTTACGACTTCCGCTATTGGAATGAAAGGTCCTGCCGGTTCGCGAATGGCTTGAAGGATCTGGGCATAGGTTATAAAGACGCCTTCGCCGTTCTCTCGCACAATCGTGGGGAATGGATGGACATTTACGCCGGCTGCGCCAAGGGAGGTCAGGTGGTTGTGCCGGTCTTGTTCCGCCTGGCCGGGCCCGAGATCGAATATGTCGTCAATCATTCGGAATGCAAGGCGATGATTGTCGAGTCTTCCTTTATTGCGCTGATAGACAGCATTAAGGATAGGCTTTGCGCTACCACCTATATTTATCTGGGAGATGGTCCCACGCCGGAAGGCTACATTGGCTATGAGGAGCTTCTGATGAAGTCTTCGCCGCTGGAGCCCTGTCAGGCGGTGAACGGCGACGATGTCTGGAACATCATGTACACGTCGGGAACCACCGGAAGGCCCAAAGGCGTCGTCAGGACTCATGAGAGCCATATCGCTCACTACCTTCTCAGCAATATCAACATGGGCGTGAGGCCTACGGACAAGGCGATGCTCGTCATGCCCATGTGCCATGTGAATTCCATCCAGTATTCTTTTCCCTACACTCTGATGAGCGCTCCCGTTTTCATCTATAACAACGCAAGCTTCGACCCTGAGGATCTGCTCGCGTGCATCGATAAGTATGGGGTTACCTTCACTTCACTCGTACCCACCCATTATCGGATGATCCTGGACTTGCCGGGTAAAGTCAAGTCGAGCGCGGATGTTTCCTCCATCCGGCAGTTGCTGATCTCCTCCGCTCCGGCCAGTAAGGAGCTTAAGCTCGAGATTATGGACTACTTCAAGAACGCCGCGCTCTGGGAAGCTTACGGAAGTACGGAAGGTGGGCTGGCGACGCTCCTCAGGCCGGAAGATCAATTCAAGAAGCTTGGCTCCATCGGAAGAGAAATCTTCGGGACGGATCGCATCAGGCTTCTGGATGAAAACAGAAAGGAAGTTCCCGACGGGCAGGTGGGAGAATTGTTCTATCGGGCGCCTTGTGTGTTCAAAGAATATTTCAAGGATTCCGAGAAGACGAAGGAAGCCTTTGAAGGGGAGTGGTTCTCAGCAGGGGATATGGCGATTCGAGACCAAGACGGCTATTATGTCCTGGTGGATCGGAAGGCCAATATGATTATTACGGGAGGCGAGAATGTCTACCCTTCAGAAGTGGAGAGTGTTCTTCGCTCCTGCGATCTGGTCAAGGATGTCGCCGTGATCGGAGTTCCCGATAAAAAATGGGGAGAAGCGATCAAGGCCGTAGTAGTCCTTAAAGAAGGATGCCGGGCGGATTCATCCTCTGAAGGGCAAATCATCGACTTCACCCGTGGAAAGATTGCCGGCTACAAACGTCCCAAAAGCGTCGCTTTCATAAAAGATGCCGAAATGCCCAGAACGGCCACGGGCAAGACCCTCCACAGAGTGCTCAAGAGGCATTACAGTGAGTGATCAGTAATATTTTTGTTACCGCGCATAAGGGTTAGGATGAGACATTCCCCCCGTTCGCCCTGAGCTTGTCGAAGGGCGAACAAGCTCGTTTATGCCCTTCGACAAGCTCAGGGCGGACGGAACAACCCAAACCCTATGCGCGCCCACATATTTTTGCCTTTTTGATGATTCGCTTCATGAAAGTCTTCAATACTTGGGACGCAGGTGGTATTGTTGCCATGTGAGAAATTCGGGAAAGCAGAACGGGCGCATTGGCTGAAAGGGAGTAAAAGGAACGCTGTGAAGCCCCGAAGGGGCGCAATACCATAATAGCCCAGGGCAACGCCCTGGGACCCGGAGCACACCAGAAAAATGGAAGCCCTGAAGGGGCGTAATATCCAGAAAGTGGTTATCCCGCCCTTTCAGGACTTTTATTGAGGGGGCGTTGTCCCATACCCAGGGCGATGCCCTGGGCTATGATGTTGCGCCCCTTCGGGGCTGACGCATTACCACTTTTTTTTCGATGACTTGCCCCTTTCTGCAAATGCGCGCAAGCAGAACCCGGGGAGCGAGATTTTTCCGAAGCGCCCAGCTGAGTACTTAAGACCTTCATTAGGCCTGCTTTTATGGAAAGAAGAAAGAGGGCGGGCGCGTAATGGCGGTCAGGGGCGCCAGGTTTCAGCGCTTAAGATAATCTTTTGATAATCCTGCGAATACGACGACCATCGACTAAGGGAACGAACATGCACAAATTGCTTTCGGAACAGCGCGGCAAGAAGATGCTCCTTC
>CAZOEL010000140.1:0-8752 GCA_964578835.1 uncultured Syntrophobacteraceae bacterium
GAAAGAGAATTCTAACCCCCTATGGAAGGGCTTACGATTTTGTCCGGTAGTGAAAAAATGATTTACATAGAACAAGGGTGTTACAATCAGCTGATGAACAGAGGAAATCAAATGAAAACTAGCTCGTCTGAATCAGAAGGCATTGTCATTATTCATAATCCAATCATACCTAAAGACTACCTAGATGGGGAGCATTACCCGTTTGTTAATGGCCTGAGCGAGGTCGGGATCTTCGCTCGCTTGTAGCGGTCAAATAAGAGGTCATAGGTTCTATTGTAGATGGCGCAGCGGATTTTTAGCATCTCGTTTCCGGTTTCTTTCACCCACCATGCGCCGGATCTCTTCATACGGGTGTGGCAGATGAACTTGTTGGCCGATTCGATTCCTCCAGATCCTATGGGGTAGCCTCCCAGTCGATCTGAGCTGTAGTGGATTCTGTGGCTGTTGTTGGTCAGATAAACTATGGTTTTTCTGATCTGCTCGGTAGCAGCCTCATCTTTTGGCTTCATTTCCTTAAGCTCTTTGACAACCTGATCCGTCTCGGCAAAATAGAGGCGGCAAAGCGTCGCTTCCACCCATTCCAGCCCTTTTATGGATTTCTCTCCATGCTGAGCCTTGGCCACATCGTAGATGTACTCGGCACAGTGATAGTAATCAAGGATCTGCCTTCCCTTGGGGAAGAGAGCCACCATGTGCTTCCACAGCCAGTCCGCTCCATCTCCAAGAAGGGCGATGCGCACCCTTTCCTGATCGATCCGTGAGGCTGCAAGGGCAAGATCCTCTCCAAACTGCTCCTCATCCTGGATCTGATGCCAGCTGGCTACAGGGCTGATCCAGTCTTCGCCCACTAGATAGATTCGAAAACCCTTGGCCTCCTTGTACTTGCCCGCCCCTCGTCTTTCATTTCGCTTTGCCTTGGGACGGGTTGGCAGATGGGCTCCATCGGAGGCTACAACAAGGATGGGGCGCCAGTTGCCGTCAGTGACCTTATCGATTCTTCGGTTGATTTCATCTTTGCTCGGGATGATGTCGGATAGACTGGCTTGAGCCCCGACTTCTTCAAAGCTCTCATGGATGAAGTGATCGCTCACCCTCTGCCCGCTCAAGTCTTCTAAGATCTCACTGGCGCTCAGGAAGGGAACCTGGGCTGCCGTGCGAGTGGTTTTCTTCTCGATATCGAACTGAGTGCGGTTGCGGCTCAATTCAAGGGCCTCATCGAGAGGGGCAAAGCCATGCGAGCAATGCGTACAATAGAACCAGGGGCGAATGATTGTAGATGGTCCCTGCATCGTGAGGATCTCCTTTCTCGCATTTCGCCTCATCTTGCATACTTTTCCGCATTTGGGGCAGGGACTGCGCTCCTGGGCCATGAGGTCCCTGTATTTACTCTCGATCAGGGTCTGGAGGCATTCTCCCAAAAGCTTGTGCCGAGTTGCGGTGAAAAGATCGCTCAGATCCATCAGCGTTGGTTGTTTCTTTTCATCAAAGACAACCATCAGCTCATCTATCCATTGATCGACTCTCTCGTGAATCATCTCTCGAAACTGCTCCCGTTCATTTTCCCCCTCCCTGCCATTGCCATCAAAAAGGTTCTGCGCGCATGCCGCCTGCATTCTTTCTCCATATCTGTATTGCGGTTTACACGCTCTTTATAACAGACAGGGCAAGATCGGATCAGCAGGCGCTCATCGATTCACCCTCAGGTTGGGGGGATTCATTAACAAACGGGTAATGCTCCCACCTAGATGGATTGGAACAAGATCTCCTAAAACTAACACCAGTCAATTCTAAATTCGGGCCGCTGAGTTTATGGAACCACCATTTTGGGTCCATAAAATGGTAAAATATAAAACTCCGGTTCCCACATTAGGCATTCTCTCATGGATAAAATGGATGGTTTTCCCATAATCGGTTTCAAATTTAGAATTGCTGTGATCGATGCGCGGGTGATCCTTATGAGACGTTCAGTCATTTCCATACACACGCTCAACACAGGGAGTTCTTCAGCCCAATACCCGCCATCAGCACGAAACCATACCGCCAAGTCGTTCTTATCTGTAGCTGTCGGTACTCAGCATTTACAGGAAGCCTCAGAATGGTTGCAAATCGGACAGATCTTTATGGCCGCCTTGAACTTCTGCTTAAGACTTGCCTCTAATGATTCCTTTGTCTGACACCTATTTGAAAGCACATACTCATAGATATCCGAGATGGCATCTGTGGCTTTAGAATACTTGCTTTGAACTATTCCTCCCTTGACTAATTGGCTTCTAAGTTGAGATTTCAATGTATCAATGCCGATTTCTGTTTTTTCTTGCGCCTCAAGAAGGTCTTGATTCTGAAGCTTTAAACGCTCATACTCTTGACGCAAAACGATCAAACCTTTGGTAACTTTCTCCTTTTTCTTATTCTGGGACTCAATTGACTTTTTGAGATTTTGCTTCTCTTTTTTGAGGCTTTCTAATGAATCATTATCAAAGTCGCTTGATTCTTTCAGAGAGGCGAAGGTATCCTTCATTTCATATAAATAGCCCTTCTGCCTCTCATTCAGCACTCCAGCCAGTTCGTTGAGTAATTTCTGATAATTAGAATAGAACTGCATAGTACGCTCTTCTCCGTTTTTTGGTGATATTTATTTTCCTATGTACTGACGATTAAATTACATTTGACTTATTTTGTCAATCTCATCTCAAAATCCTTCTGATGGCCTTCAATCAATCCTCTATAGATATGTGCGAACAAAGATTGTCGCTTTTTCATACTCGGTATAAAAGATATCGACAGATGGCCCGGAAAGGGTGAACAGCGGAATCCTCTAATAACTCCGCGCTGTGATCGTCAGGTCATAGCCAGTCATATTGGCGCTGTCAAATCATTCGGCTTTTTCCATCTCTTGAAAGGCAAGAGACTTGACGATGAGAAACGATTGCAAAAAGGATCCTCCAAAAGAATTCCTTCACGCCATCGAGCAGTTCAATAAGGAAGAGCTCTACGAATGCCACGAGACTCTCGAGGATCTGTGGCGAAATGAAAAAGGAGAGATTCGAAAGCTCTTCAAAGGAATTCTCCAGATAGGAGTAGGAGTCTATCATGCCAGGAAGTCCAATCTCAAAGGGGCTCTAAGGCTCATTTCATCTGGGATGGAGCTTATGAAACCATTTACTCCTTCTTGTTTTGGCATTGATGTATCTCTCTTTCTTCAAGCCACCGAGCAAATGAAAGATGAGCTTGAAAAGATGGGACCCGGGGAATTTCTTTCACCAGATCTGATCCCAAAGATCATGAGATCAGCATAACCATATCAATCCAGAGAAATTGAAACAAAGCTCAAGGAGAATCCATTGGCGACACTCACCAAAGCGCATATTGTTGAAAACCTTTTTGCCGGAAACCTTTTCACCAAAGGCGAATCAGCGCACATCATCGAAACCCTTTTTGAGCTTGTGAAGCAGTCTCTTGAAGATGGCGAAGATGTTCTAATCAGCGGATTCGGAAAATTCTGCGTGCGAGAAAAGCACCAGAGAAGAGGCAGGAATCCTCAAACAGGAGAGCCTGTGCTGCTGTCTTCCCGGCGGATAGTCACGTTCAAGTGCTCTGGGGTCTTGAGGGAAAAAATCAATCTGGAATAACGACAATCCTGTGCTTGAATCTTCTTGCCTCACAATTTGCTCGCGCTGGATGCTGAAAATAAGATTAACAAATCAATTTTTTCACTTGTTCCGAAAGTCGTCCTATCGATGAGGAGAAATTCTTATGGGATTTGAAGGAAAAGTGGCGCTGATAACGGGCTCCGGCAAGGGAATCGGCCGGGCTATCGCCGGGAGATTTGTTGATGAAGGCGCAGCGGTTTGCATCAACGACATCGATCTCGATGCTGCTGAAGAGACGCGGCGGGATTTGGAAAAACGAGGAGGAAAAGTATTGGTGACTCCCGCGGACATCTCGAAAGAAGATGAGGTTTCACGGATGTTCGAACGGATACTGGACCGGTTTGGCGCGCCCGATATCCTCATCAACAATGCAGGAATCGGAAACGCGCTCATGGTGGAGGACATGCCCTATGAGGTGTGGAAGGAGACGATAGATATCAATCTCAACGGCGTCTTTTTGTGCTGCAAAGCCGCTCTTGGCCCGATGCAAAGCAAACGCTACGGAAAGATCGTGAACATAGCCTCCGTGGCGGCAAAGAAGATCAGCTATCACGGAGGGGCTCACTACACGGCGGCAAAAGCGGGGGTGCTGGGCTTTACCCGGCAGCTGGCCTTTGAGCTCGCTCCTTTCGGAATCAATGTCAACGCCGTTTGCCCAGGCGCCACCTTAACGCCGCTCTTGTGCGCCAATACGACGGAGGCCGAGCGCCAGGCGGAGCTCAGCCGCTTCCCGCTGGGTAGGTTTTGTGAAGTGGAAGATATTGCGGATGTGGTCCTCTTCCTTTGCTCGGAAGGGTCCAAGATGATGACGGGCCAAGCCATCGATGTGGATGCCGGAGAGCTCCTGGCCTGGACGGATTATGAAACCTACCGCAAATACCGCAAGGATTACGCCGATAGATTTTTTGCCCGTCGATAGCTTCCAAATACGGAATCGGATGTGATGATGAGACTCATGATGAATCTTGGAAGGCTCATTGAAGGCTGTGCTCAGGAGGTTGGCGAGAAGGTCTTCCTCTATTATGAGGACCGTAAGATCACCTATGGGCAGCTCGAAGAAAATGTCAATAGGGCTGCAAATGTCTTCCTCTCTTTGGGCATCAAGAGAGGGGACCGCGTTTGTTTCTTTCTCCCCAACTCCCCGGAGTTCATTTACGGCTGGTTCGGATTGGCAAAGATCGGGGCCGTGTTGGTTCCTCTCAACACCGCCTATCGAACCGAGGAGACCAGCTATATCGTCAATCATTCGGATGCCGTCGCCATGCTCGTTCAC
Organism: uncultured Syntrophobacteraceae bacterium; assembly: GCA_964578835.1. Taxonomy (GTDB): domain Bacteria; phylum Desulfobacterota; class Syntrophobacteria; order Syntrophobacterales; family Syntrophobacteraceae; genus CAZOEL01. The sequence goes on from CAZOEL010000140.1 coordinate 4,924, forward strand.
ACTTCTCTATGGGAGGTGGTGGAGCGGATCCGCTCGGAAACGCCGCAGCTAAAGCATCTCCTCTGGGTGGGGCCCGATGCGGATTCCATGGACGGTCCATCCTTTGGGCAGGCATCTGCCGCCGCCTCGATAAATCTGATGGACGCGGATGTGGGGGAGGAAGATCTTTGCGAGATCATGTACACCTCCGGCACAACGGGTCCATCCAAAGGCGTCATGCTGACGCATCGATACTGGCATCTGGTGGGATCAGCCTTTGCTCACTGCCTGGGGCTTACGTCTGAAGACCGTCTTTTTACCTGCCTGCCTCTTTTTCACGCCAACGCCCAGGGCTACTCCACCATGGGAGCCCTGGTTACAAGGGCGAGCCTCATCCTCACGGAACGTTTCAGTGCGAGCGGCTTTTGGAGCCAGATCAAACGATACGGGGCAACGGAATTCAACTACATTGGAGCCATGCTGTCGATCTTGAGCAAGCAGCCCGAATCTTCCGAAGACAAGAGCCATCGGATTCGGGTGGCCTATGGAACCCCTGCTTTGAGCGCCAAGGATGAGGAGCGCATGGAGAACCGCTACGGGATTCGGTTCGTGAGCGGATATGGTTTGACCGAATGCGGGATGGGAACGATGCAGCCGGTGAGCGGTCTTAGAAAAGAAGGCAGCATGGGAGCGCCCAGACAGGCGCCTGGAGCCAGGTTCACAAACGAGATAAAGGTGGTGGATGACCAGGGGCGAGAGGCTCCCGCAGGGACTGTGGGAGAGCTCATTTTGAGAAATCCGGCCATCATGAAAGGGTATTTCAAAGATCCCGAATTGACGGCGCGTACGATTCGAAACGGCTGGCTCTACACAGGGGACTACGCATGGATGGATTCCAATGGATACTTCTATTTTGCCGACCGAAAGAAAGATGTGATTCGTCGAAGAGGCGAGAATGTCTCTTCTCTCGAAGTGGAAAGGGTCATCAATGCCCACCCGAAGGTGCTGGAATCGGCGGTGATCGGCATTCCTTCTCAGTTCTATGATGATGAAGTGAAGGCCTATATCGTCGCCAAGCCGGATGAAGTTATAGATCCTTTGGAAATTGTTGCCTGGTGCAGGGAAAAGCTCGCCTATTTCAAGATCCCTCGATTTATCGAACTCCGCGCAAAGCTTCCCAAGACTCCGACTCATAGAGTGGCGAAATATAAGCTAAGACAAGAACGAGAGGACCTTTCGCAAGGGTGCTTTGATTTGTTGGAATGCGGGGTGAAGCTTCGATGAGAGATCGAACCTGCGATCTCAGCCTCGGGCCATGCTGTTCCCGTCTGATTCAACCGGGTAAGCTGCCCGGTCATGCAGAATCGTTATTTGATGGTTGACACATCAAGGCTTAACCGGCTGGTGCGGCAATGGGAAAATATGGATTATTTGAAGAGGATTCTGGCAGCTGAACGCATAGGTCAAAAACTTTACTTCCGTCTACGTGACCAAGCTCAGGTACTTTTCTATGACTTCTTTCCGCACGCTTTTCCCAGTTTCTACGTAATAGTCGTAGAGCAGTGTGATCAGCCTGGCTTTCTTTCCTGGTTCGAGGAAGGCATTCTTCCTTACAAGTCCATCTTCTATCCACTCGATGATCTGCTGGAGAGCATCAGCATCAATGCAATGCGGTGTTGCTGAAATTGGGAAGCCTCCATCTTTCTTGATCGCGCCCTTTCCCGTTAAGATCCATTCCAGATCTCCCTTGAGGTTTTCAGCCTCAGCAGCAATCTTTTCTCCCTGCCTTTGAATCCTGAAGAGCTCTTCGCCTCGACTCACCAATTCTTCATAGGATTTGTTGAGGGCTTTGCTCATGGCCCTCCTCACATCCTCAGAGCCATCCGTTCTCCTTTTCAGGATGTCGTTGAGGTAGGATGGAGATATGCCGGAGGCATTGGCGAGTCTGACCTGAAAGCCTCGAGCCGGTTTAGCTCCGAGGATCTCCAGCACGGCAAGTCTAAAGTATTCTGCAATCGGTTCTCTTCTCATGCACCCCAAGATACGGAATGCACGTAAGAAATAAAATTCAAGGAAAACGTAGCTAATCCGATAGGTATATACGTTATTAACGTACAGTATCTTATGCGTTCACTGCCTATAGCGACGGAGCGGGAGAACTGACTCAGGTAAAAGAAGATGCATAGCATCCTTTGAGTCGCGATCAGCTTATCCATGCATATTCACGATATTGACGTGGGATTCGGCAGGGATCTTATCCTGCACAAGGCAAGTACTGACAGAATGTTGTCGTTGAGGTGTGAAATAGCGTTCTAGGAGTATTAAGCCATTTATTGGTGGGAGGAGTCGTGATGAATTTAGTGGAAGCCGTTCTCGATTCGTTAAGCCATGCCAGGTTGAAGAGATTGTCGGATTCCTTCAACGCCAAACCAGAAGATTTACGCAGAAGCGTGAGTATTCGAGAGGCTATCTCAGCAACACCGAAGCTATCAGAACGAGATTTGCTCGGATGCTTGAATGTAGAAGAACTAAAGGAGCTCTGCAAATTATACAAGTTGCCTTCAAGAGGCAGACGGCCCGAATTGGTTCGTGCGCTTCTGGATGAACAAGAGAGGAAATCGAAAGGAACAGCTCCTGACCCTGAGGACGGGCGGCGCGGCATAAAAGCAGATCATTTCGTAGCAATAGATTTCGAAACAGCCAACCAATCACGTGACAGCGCATGTGCGGTGGCTCTTGTCACCGTTAGAAGTGGTAAGATCCTGGCTCGATCTCAGTTCTTAATCAAACCGCCAGGCAGCGCCTTTACTAATACGCGCATCAATGGGATCTCACTGGAAGATGTCAAGAATGCTCCCACCTTTGAGGAAATCTGGCCGGAAATATTGCCAAAGATAGAGAGAGCCGAATTTCTTGCAGCCCACAATGCTTCTTTTGACCGTTCAGTTCTTGACGTCTGCTGCAGAAAATATGGACTGGCGCCACCAGCGAAACCCTTTGAATGTACAGTGAAATGGGCGCGGAAGGTTTGGAATCTCATGCCGACTAAACTGCCCGATGTTTGCCGATTCTTCGATATACCCCTTATACATCACGATGCTCTTTCAGACGCTGAAGCCTGTGCAAAGATCATGATCAAAATAAAAGAAGAAACCTTGAAGCATTAAACGAATGAGCCCGAAAGGCTTTCTTTCCCGATGACCGCTCATGGACGAAGAGGAGTTGAAATGGCAGAATACCCCGAGCAAATCAAAATGATCCGCTGTATCGTTAGGTTTAACCATGAATGGTACAGTAATCTCCTTGGAGAAAACGATGAAGAATGCCTCCTTAGCATTAAGGACGCCCTGGATGGCAGAAACGCCAAGCTCTACAAGAACCTGATAGGTGGCTTCAAGTATGTTGGCGGCAGTGACTATGTCAATGAGACGGTATGGGAACAGATGAATCCGAAGCCAACCTACCATCGTTTGAAAGAAGATCTCAAAGCACCCAAGTGTCCCAAGCTGCATTCATTCACTAATTTTAATAACTGTGGGTATAGCAAGAGCAAAAGGACATGTAATGAGCCGCAGTTCTTCAGTAAATGTCCTTTGCCACGCTATAATATGAGAAATGGCAAGCTAAACCAAATGGTCTTCTCAGTATACCTCTTCCTTCGTGATCGCTGTGATGGAGATTTCCCAAGCTTTGTAAAAGGGATCTTTGGCTCTCCTCAGCAGCAAGAAAAGCTCAGTGAAGAAGAACTGCGGGCGGCAATTGGAAACTTCGTAGGCGAATTGGATCAAATATTTAATGGGTGCGGCTCTTTTGGAACGACGGATTGAAACGCTCAGGCAACCTTCTCAAG
>CAZOEL010000141.1:0-8276 GCA_964578835.1 uncultured Syntrophobacteraceae bacterium
CTGCCTCAAAGCTCTTCTTCTGCCATTGTTCGATGGCTTTCAGGGTGTATTCCATGTGTCCCTTCTTCCCTCCCAGTCCCTTACGACCAAAATGGAAGTTTATTTCGATGAACACGGGGGCCTCATCATCCGGAAACATGAGGTCAAAGCCGGCGATATCAATTTCTGTCAGCCGGCAGAAGCTTTGCACCGCCGCAGTTCCCCTTTTCTGCAGATCCGGCCATGAATCGTGATCCAATCTTCCGCCTCGGCAGACATTGTTATAGAAGCGTCCGTCGCCAATACGGAAGTAACTTATAGCTCTTTCGCCATAGACTACGACTCGGAGATCCTTTCCCCCGTGTTGGACCCAGCGCTGTATCAAAAGCGGCTCGTCAGGGGGAAGTTTTGGGAGATGCTTGTGGAAGTCCGACGTGTGGTAAATTGGGAAGACTGAACTGCCTCCTCCCCCAGTGTCGCCTTTGAGAACCATCGGATAGTCCCATGGTGGATTCTGCTTCTCCAGGTAAGATTGCAGCTCGACGGAGTTATCGAACAAGAGGCTTTCAGGATGTCTAACCCCAAAACGACGGAAGAGAGTTATTTGTCTTGTCTTGCCGCAATAGTTGAACCGAGTGTCCAGGCGCGGGAACCAGTTGCCGGCGTAACGGATGATGCTGCTGTAACGGCTTGGGGTAACATAAGTGGGAAGTAAGACTCCTGCCGCCTCCTTCAGTATTTTCTGAATATCCGGGGAATCGATCGGGCTAAAAGGCGGAAGATTCACATCCATCTTTACTTCAGGGCGAAAGGAAACAAAGTAGGGGTGCATCGTTATTCCAATTCATGGTCCTTGTCGGAAGGGCTCCGTCCTTGGAGCGCCGCCGCCGAGTTGTGATCAAGCGCGCATCGAACGTTTAACAAACAGTGGAAGAATAGTCCAGAAGGCTCGTCTTTCTGAAAGAAAGATTCACGTGGAATTTGTCAAAGCGGGTGACTGGATTTCTAAAACCATGTACTTGTTGATAATCATAGGATAATATATGGACGCAGAAGCGTTGGTGATATCCGCGCAAAGCTTTGGTTAAAAGAATACAATGTTTTGTCGGCCTTTAGAGCCGGCGTTTTCCCTCGCCGCAAAGAGTTTTTTTCAGAAATTGCTCGAACGAGCTCCGCGGCGCGCCCTTCGAATAGAGGATTATCATGCTTGAGCTCGCTTTACTGTTTTTGGGGTTTACCTTCCTTTATACCGGCGTTTTAAGCGCTTCCCAGGAGCCCGGCGCTGCCGGCTTTTGCGCATTGCTCGGGCTTATCATGCTGGTGAAGCCACTGCGAAGCGGAAGCCATCTTATAGCCAATCTTCGCGGGAAGAAACCCGTTGTCCGGAATTTCAAGGTTTATTCCGGCGGCAACGTTAATCTGTCTAAAAATTACGAGGAGAAAAAGACTCGAACGTATCACTGACCACAAGTTTTCTAGAGCCTGCGCATATGAAAGCAACTGAGAGGAAGTTTAAAGAGCTTCGACAGCTTCTTACCGGTATGGAGGGCCTTGTTGTCGCCTTTTCCGGGGGAGTGGACAGCACGTTGTTATTGAAGGTCGCCGGGGATATCCTGGGAGATCGCGTGCTGGCAGTTACTGCAAAGTCCAGGACCGTTCCTCGCCGTGAGATCGAAAGCTCCGTCAAGCTGGCTGGCGACCTTGGCATCGCTCATCGCATCTTCGAATCCGATGAGCTCGATATTCCGGAATTTGCAAGCAATCCAAATGATAAATGCTACATTTGCAAGAAGAGGCGTTTTTCCGGAATTATCGAGTTTGGTCGAGAAAAGGGCTTTTCCATAGTGGCGGACGGATCGAATGTCGATGATCGTGAGGACTATCGGCCAGGAATGAAAGCTCTGCTGGAACTGGGCGTAAGAAGCCCCCTTTCGGAAGCTGGGCTGTCAAAAGCGGAGATAAGAGAACTTTCAAGAGGCTTCGCTCTTCCTACATGGGATAAGCCCGCCTATGCTTGTCTGGCGTCTCGCATTCCGTATGGGATGCCCATAACCGCCGAGAAGCTCGATCAAGTGGATGCCTGCGAGGAATTCATCCGAGATTTGGGATTTCAGGGGCAGGTGCGCGTTCGCCATTATGGGGATACGGCGCGCGTTGAGGTTGAAGCGGATGCCATTGCGAAGTTGGCGGAAGATCCCGTGCGCCAACGTATTGTGCATCATTTCAAGAGGTTGGGCTTCGAGTTCATTACGCTTGACCTTGCTGGATACAGCATGGGCAGTCTGAATAGAGCGATTGGGCGCTGACGGAAATATGAAAGGCGTTTCAGAACTGTGGAAGATTCTTCTTCTGCATAGTTGAGAAAGCCGATATGCCAAACAGAATCATCAGATCTCTGGCGGTCATTGCCTTGCTGCTCATAGCGATGGCCGGCTGTGGCCGGAAAGAGGAGCAAGTCGCATCCGGACAGCTCGAGAAGATCGAGTGTCGCGCCACTGCGTGGCCTGCCTCCGCTCCTTTCTATATTGCTCTCGAGAAAGGATATTTCAAGGATGAAGGGCTTGATGCGACTATTCGTTCCGTCATGTCCGGCCATATTGGGCTCGAGGCTGTTCTCTCGGGAGAAGCCGACATTACCGTATCCGGCGAGTCGCCCATTGCTCGGGCGATTATCGAGGGCAGGCCGGTGGCTGTGATCGCAAACGTCTGTAATATTGAAGAGGCTATACTCATCATCGCCAGGCGAGATAAAGGCATATCCGAGGCCAAGGATCTCCGCGGCAAGAGGATTGGCGTGGTCGCAACGACAACCGCTCATTTCTTTCTCGATACATTTCTGGCTGTTTCTCATGTTGATTCCAAGGATGTCCAGATTGTCGGCGTCGAGGCCGACCAGTTGGTGGATGCTCTGTTGAAAGGAGAAGTCGACGCCGTCAGCACTTGGGCGCCCCACACTTTTGCGCTCCGCGAAAAGCTCGGCGATGAAGCGGTTGTGTTTGACGATTCAGACATCTACACCATGACCTGGGTCATTACAACAACGCAAGACTTCTCGAATAAGCATCCTGAACGGGTGAAGAAATTCCTGCGGGCAGTCGCCAGAGCGAATAAATTCATTTCAGAGCGACCTTCCGAGGCGCAAGCCGTTACCTCAACGCACATTGGCGTAAACAGCCCTTTTTTGGGAAGAGAATGGCGGGAATATAGCTTCATGCTGGCGCTTGACCAGAGCCTGGTTTTGAACCTGGAGGATCAGGCGAGGTGGATGATCGAAGATGATTCCAACGACGCCCGGAAGATTCCGAACATGCTGGATTTCATCTACGTTGACGCTCTCAGGGCGGTGATGCCCGAAGCGGTGAGGATTGTAGGCAAGTAGGGGCGGCCCATTATGAAGATCGCTACGAAATTAAAGCTTTCAGCCCTTGCGCCCGCGTTCGTTGCGCTAGTCATCGGCGTCACGCTCCTCTATTCCGAAATCGTAATGGAAGAGGCGCGGGAAGAGGGCGTCACGGCTATGCGGATCATGAAGAGCATAAACGAGCTCAACAGTCTCTCCCGCCACTTCATGCTTTACCGCGAAGAGCGGGCAAAGAAGCAGTTTCTAGTCGAGCATGACTCACTGACGAAGCTTCTTGCCTCAGTGAGCTTCGCGGATGGCGACAAGCAGCAAATCCTGGATAACATCCGCCAAAATAGCCATTCTATCAAGGAGACATTTCTCAAGCTGGTTTTGAATTACGAGCGCGCCGCTTCCACAGTGAGCCACGAACTGCTGAAGGAGGCGGAAGATCGGCTGACGGGGCGTATTGTGGTGAAGACGAGCGATATTCTCTCGGACGCCTTGCGTCTTGAACATCTTATCGATGATGAAATAACCACGACCCGAAGAAGAATGAGTATTCTCATCTTCTCGCTTATTATCGGCGCCACCGTTCCTTTCCTCTTCCTTTTGATCCGAATGATGCGCAGCATCGCAGCTTCTCTTGCAATGCTTCGCAATGGAACCGAAGCAGTGGCTTCCGGCAATCTCGATCATCGCCTTAGCATTGTAGCGCAAGACGAGATTGGTGAGCTTTCCCGCTCTTTCAATCTGATGACTCAACAGCTGAAAGACACCACTGTTTCCAGGGATGAACTGAGCCGGGAGGTTGAAGAGCGCAGACGCGCCGAAGAGCAGTTGCGCCGGAATCGGGAATGGCTTCGAGTTACGCTCAGCAGCATCGGAGACGCGGTGATTGCCACCGACGATACGGGTCTGGTGACTTTCATCAATCCCATTGGCGTGAGCCTTACGGGGTGGGAGGCCAGGGAGGCTCTCGGACAGCCGATCCAGAGTATTTTTCGGATCATCAACGAAAAGACGCGCAAACCGGCCGAAGACATTGTCGGGCGGGTGCTGCGCGATGGCTGCATCGTCAGCCTGGCCAATCATACGGCTCTCATTGACTCTACGGGGCAGGAAATTCCCATCGAAGACAGCGCGGCGCCGATCAAGGACAGCTCCGGCAAGCTGATTGGCGTTGTGCTCGTCTTTCATGACGTTACCGAGAAGCGGCGCGCGGAGGAGGCTTTACAGAAGGCGCACGACGGGCTCGAGCTGCGAGTGCGTGAGCGCACTGCCGCGCTAAGCGCCACAGTGGAAAGGCTCGAGTTGATGAACCAGGAGCTGGGCGAGTTTGCTTTTGTCGCTTCACATGATCTCCAAGAGCCGTTGCGCAAGATACAAACGTTCTGCGACCTGGCCAGAAAAAGATGCGTATCGACCTTGGACAGCGCTGCTGAAAGCTACCTCGAGAGAGTCTTCAACTCGGCGGCTCGTATGCGGGAGCTCCTGGACGATTTGCTCCAGTTCTCGAGGGTTGCCGCTAGAACGGAGCCTTTTAAAGAAATCGATCTTGGAAAGATCGTTCGGGAGTCGGCCGATGTGTTTGAGGCGGTGATCAAGAAAGAGAACGTTTTGATCGAAATCGAACAAATGCCCTCCATCGAAGCCGATGAAAATCAGATGCTGAGGCTATTCCAAAACCTTATCGGCAACGCTTTGAAGTATCGCGGTTGCGAAACGCCTCACATTCTGGTCTCTTCCAGCGTGGATAACCGCGGCGGCTGCGAGATTTGCGTGAAAGACAATGGAATCGGGTTCGATCGACAATATGCTCAGCTTATTTTCAAGCCCTTCCAGAGGCTGCATAATCCTAAGGAATATGAAGGAACCGGAATGGGGCTCGCCATATGCCGCAAGATTGTCGAACGGCATGGGGGAAGCATACGAGCAGAGAGCGACCCGGGAAAGGGCGCATCCTTCCTCATTAAGCTCCCTCTGAGGCAAGAAAAGTGGAAAGGGATTTTGAGCGAAAACGGCCGCTCATCATCGTAATTCTTTGGTCACGCTCGTTCCTCATTCTCCTGGATGCTCGGGAAAGAATGGGGCTCATCCCTCCCCCACACCTCACTCTTTCCAGGGCCATTTTGACGATATGTGTAAGGTGTGGAAATTCAAAGTAATTTGTCGGTTGCAAAATGCAACCGACTTAAGCTGTTGACATGACTTTTGAATCTGGAAATATTGATTTTCGCTTATACTGTCATCACTTTTTTCCGGTCTTCGATTTCATAAAACTTGCGTACATGGCGGGGCTTATTCGCGAGAAGCGGTCGAAATCCGCCATCCATTCCATCCCGGGAACGATCGCCTTCACTACGGGAATGCCCAAATCTTTTCGGGTGAGATCCACATAGATGGGGGTGTAGCCATTCGAGCCGAGCACCGCCTCGAGGATGCTCAGATCTCGGGTGGAATCTCCTGTGCTGTAATCGGGCAGCTCCTCGAATCGCACCGTCGGCAGCCGCTCGGGGCCGGCAGATGACGGCGGGCCGCCGGGAAAAGGGTAGGGCGTTTCTGTAAGGGCGGAGAGAAGCGCCCTTTTTGCGTCCAGATGAGCCCCGGTTCCTTTTACAATCTGGCCGCGCGGTCCCACGACAAAGCACTTGTAGCAGGGGACGCCATGGCTCTTGCCGAGATCCTGGAACTGGACCCGAACGCCTTTGGTCTCGTATTCCGCGAGCAGCGCCCCGACGTCGGGGGCTTCGGCCTCCACTCTAAAGCATCTGGCGGGATCGTAGGGCGTCGTCCCTTCGCAGTCGCGCTCGATCACCTCCAGTAGAGCGCTCATTTTCGCCTGTTCCATGGTGATGCCCGAGGCGAGGCCGGTTGATCCGAGACCGCTGAACAGATTGATCTCATCGAGGTTACAGAAAAGGAAGACGCATTGTGCGGGAACGAGCGCCGGCTTGGGACCGGAAAGGCCCTGCCGCTGGGCGCGCATCCAGTAAAGAGGCTCATCTTCATACGGCGCCTCCAGACCGAGACTGTTCGGATCGAGGGCGGCGTCGCCGTTTGCCGCGAGCTCGCCATAAGTGGCATGGGTGAGCGGGTAGTCTTCGACATAGCCAAGGATGCCCTCCGGACCGACGCTGGCGAAAGAAGAGCAGCGCTCGACCATTTCCATCGAGTAGGAGGCGCGCGCCGCTTCTCTCGTAAGGCCTTTTCCGTAGCTCGTCTGAATGCCGGAAAAGGTGAAATCGTGCCTGCCGTTTCGGACTGCAGTCTCGACTCGCCATTTCCGCAAAAAACCGTACGGGCTAAGGGAAGAGCTGTGTCTCGTCTCGCTTCCCGCAATCACATCGATTGACTGCAGGCGGCGCAGGGCGAGCAAGGCTACCTCTTCGGCCGGAAGCGCGACATTTGGCGGAAGAACGGCGCTCTGTGACAGCTTGGCGTGAATCTCTCTTACGTGAGCCCCGGCCCCGGGCGTAGACATGGAAGACTCCCCCTCATAAAGCGGCGCGAGGCCTGCATCCTCCAGCAAGGAAAGATCCCGGTGCGAGGATGCGTTTTCTTCAAAGAGGCGCACCCAGGCGTAGTGCAGTTCTCGGTCCGGAAGCAGGCTCCATTTGATGTCTATCTGAGGTGTATAAGGCAGAAGACTCAGGATTTCTTCCCTGCTCAGCCGACTCTGAAGCGGGGCCAGGTGTCGGAAGGAAAAGGACGCTTCGTAAAGAAGCGCCACAACGATCGGATCGCGGCCCCTCGCCAGTTCGAGCATCCCGGCCGCGTTTGCTTCATCCAGCCTGCCGATCATCTCGAGCAGATAGCGGTGCATGAAATCGTCGAAAGGACGCTGCCTGAGATAAGCGAGATATTCATCGAAGGAACCCTCTTTTACCGGGTGACAGCCGAAATATCCCACCCCGGAAGTCGTAGACTCCAGCCGCAGTTCGTATTGCATTCGAGCGCTCATTGTCGTTTTTTCCTTTTATCTGAAGCTAAAGAATTGCCAGAGCAAAAAGATTCGCCGTTCGCTGGGCTCAGTAGTAAATCAGATTCTTGAAGACGCGTGTCTTCAAGAATCTGGAGGATGCGCGCCAAAATGGGGAGAGGCGAACCCGGTTAGTATATCAGGCCTCCGGGTGGGTGTGAAGCTATGCCAAGAAAAGGCCAGGACCAACTTGTTCTGCGATGATCGAACAATCCTAACGCCGAGATAGCCTCTATTCCAGTTGCTTCTGCGTTGGAGCCAGCCCTGAAAGGGCGAGATAACCACTTTCCGGATTTTCCGCCTCTTCAGGGCTCCGGGGAGGGTTTGTGCGGCTATCGGACCCGGGGCAACGCCCCGGGCTATGGTATTTCGCCCTTTAAGGGCTTTCACGAGAAGCATTTGGGAGTGAAGTACGGGGCGTAAGGCAATTCACAAAAGACAACCTACCGATAATTCTTAAAAAGATTAATATCTTGCTGGTGGTGGTGAGATTTGTTTCCAGATTTCCAAACAGCAGGAAGAAAATCCATGGGTATGGCTGATGCCTGAAATCGTCCGGCTTGAAAATGCAGGTCCCATTGACGGTAATCAAAACGCCGTTCACCCGGTTTGATCTATTCTTCTCGCCATTGAAGACCGTGAGCTTCATCGTCGGGGAAGCGGAGCTGAAGGTTTTGGCTTCTACCGCTAAGCCAATCAACAGACCGCAGGCAGTATGAAAGCCCACCCGGCAAAACAACCCACTGGCACAACCACCACAAACCAAGGCAATTCAAAAGAAGCCAACAATAGCCAAAATTATCGATCCCATATTTACCTTTATTATTAGACGTTTAATCCAGTTGTAAAATGCAACCGCCAAACACCTATAAATTGCAAAGAGTTATGCATCTAAACAAAATAATCTACGATATCATGGGCATGCAGGACCTCTCGCCCCCACTTCTTTTAGCTTGACCAAGGGGATTTCTTCAA
>CAZOEL010000142.1:0-7884 GCA_964578835.1 uncultured Syntrophobacteraceae bacterium
AGAGGCGTCATGCCGGAATGACGAGTCGCGCCGCTTTTGTGACACAGTAGTACTAACCCGGCGTTACGGTTGCTCGATCATCGCAGAATAAGCTTGCCCCGGGGTATAACCACAAGCTTCACAACAGAACCGCCAAACTATGCTAAGATTGATTTGGTCGGGAAGGTTGGTGGGAGTTGCGGGATGGAGCATTTTGAATATGCTTTTCCGCCGGCGGCATCGCCTGCCCATTTCAGGCTGCAGCTGTCTTCCCGACCTGCCGAGGAGCGGTGAATAACCAACAGAACAAAAGGTTGGCGAAATATGAATGGGCGGGGGTTTATAACTGCTAGAGGGCTGACGCGGGTCTATAGCCTTGGCGATTGTGAGGTTACTGGCATCCGGGATGTCGATCTGGATATAAAAAGCGGCGAGCTGGTGGTTCTCAAAGGCAACAGCGGCTCTGGAAAGAGCACGCTGCTCGCTTTGCTTGCCGGCCTCGATCAGCCCACGCGGGGCGTTCTGACGGTGGGCGATCAGGATCTGAGGCAAGCCTCGGCCAGTGAGATGACCCGGTACCGACGCGAAGTGGTGGGCATGGTCTTCCAGTCGTTCAATCTCCTCCCCACATTGAGCGTTCTGGAGAATGTGACGCTCCCTGCCTTGCTTGCAGGACGTTCCGCCGGTCTGGTGGAAAAAAGAGCCCGCGAGCTCCTCGGCTGGCTGAACCTCGATGCGCGGCTCCAACATTTCCCGGCTCAGCTTTCCGGCGGAGAAATGCAGCGGACAGCCATTGCCCGCGCCTTGATCAACGATCCTTCGGTTATCCTTGCAGATGAGCCCACAGGGAATCTCGACAGCATCAATGGTCAAATAGTGATCCAGCTTCTAGCCGAGCTAAACCGGGATTCCGGCCGCACAATTATCATTGCGACACACAGCAACCTTGCCGATCGTTTTGCATCGCTCGAGATCTCACTCAAAGACGGCGTCATTATCGAGAAAACATGCAGGGAATAATTCTTTTTTTCCGGTTATGGGTCTGGTTCAGCTTGAGGCAGCTTATCGCTCACCGATGGCGCACGGCGGCAGTGTTGACGGGCATTGCTCTGGGCGCGGCGGTTTTCACCAGCGTTCGCCTCGCCATCAATGCTTCCGTGGATTCATTCAGTCAGAGTGTGGACGCCATCACGGGCAAGGCTGACTGGACCGTAGCGCGCCCCGGCGGACGCATCCCGGAAAGGCTGATTGCAACATTGCTCGGGAGCCCGGCTGTTCGCGGAGCTTCTCCGCTTCTTACAACGCACCTTCGCCCTTCCGGCGCAAACTCGGAGCCGTTTCTGCTGATCGGGCTCGATCCTGTTCTGGATCGCAGCTTCCGCTTCCGCTCCTGGGATTCCGAATCTCCCACCTCATCTCGTAATTCATCGCCGATCCTGGACCTCATGGCCGAGCCGCGCACGCTGCTCGCCAGCCGGAAATTGCTGGACAGGCTCCATCTTTTTCCGGGAAACAAGCTGGTCTTGAATCATCTCCAGCACAACCAGGAATTTCGCATATTGGACGCGCTCGCCCCGGAAGAGCTCGCTCAGGTAGAGGGCGGTCTGGCGGCGTTGACCGATATTTCTTCCTTTCAGGAGCTTACCGGGCTCTACGGAGTCGTTGACCGCATAGACCTTCTCCTCAAGCCGAACGCAACGGAAAAGGATCTGCAGGCAATCAGGGACCTGCTTCCGGAAGGCGTTTTCATGGAGCAGCCGGGAGAATCCAGGGAAAGCGGAAAGCTCATGATCAGGTCCTACCAGGTGAACCTTTCCGTTCTGAGCTTCGTCTCGCTTTTTGTCGGCATGTTTCTCGTCTACAGCCTAGTGGCTTTGCACGCCACGGCGCGCAGGCATGAAATCTCCATTCTGCGCTCCATCGGAGCTTCGTCCCGTCAGCTCTTTCTCCTCTTCATTGCCGAAGGCGCTTTCTTCGGAGTAATAGGGTGGCTCATCGCCGTTCCTGTCAGCTCTTTTCTCGTGAAGCTTCTGCTGGGCGGCATAACCGAGACCATCACACACCTTTTTGTCCGGGTTCATGTAGAGAATCTGACGCTCGATCCTCTGGAAATATGCTTCTCCTTCTTGTTGACCTTTTTCATCGCGATCCTGGCGGCATGCCAGCCGGCTCTGGAAGCCGTGAACGTTCCTCCGCGGGAAGCTCTCCTCATGCTCGATAACTGCCCCAAGCGGGATGATTCGGCGAGAAGGCTCGCCGCTTTGGGCTTCACGCTGATACTGCTGGTCTGGCCCCTCTCCCGCTTCCCCGCTCCAGCCGGGATTCCCGTTTCGGGATATGTCGCGACTTTTTCTCTCTTTTGCGGCTTTTCTCTGCTTTCCCCCTGGTGCCTACGGTTCATGGGGGCATGGCTTCCTCCGATCCTGAGGCGGCTTGGCGGCATGCCCGCTTATCTCGGCGGACGGTATGCGCGCGATGCGGGGACGCGCGTGGCCATTTCGGTAGGCGCGCTCATAACCGCCATGGCGCTGTTTACCGCTCTCGTCATCATGGTGCACAGCTTTCGCAATACTGTAGAGCTTTGGGTCAACCAGACCATAAGCGGAGATCTCTTCCTGCGCTCGAAGATGGCCGAAATCAATCATTACCGCGATCCAGTCCCTAGAGAGATAGTTCATTATTTAGAGAACACGAAGGCGCCCATCGACATACTGCCTTATCGAAGAATATTCATGCAATACGGATCGACCCCCTATCAATTTGAGCCCATAGACTTTGACGCCTTCACGAGACACGCCCGGTTTCTCTTCATAGAGGGAGATTCCGAAACAGCCCTCCCAAAACTGGCGCGGGGAGAGGGCGTATTGGCGTCGGAGGTTTTTTCCAACAAGACGGGGCTAAGGACCGGGGACATATTCAAGGCAAGGGTGGAAGGCATCGAGCTGGAACTGCCCGTTCTCGGGGTCTTCCGGGATTATCGCACGCAGGGAGGCGTGGTCCACTATTCTTTCAGGCGCTTCGTAGAGAAGAGTGGAAATAACGCATGGAGCGGGGCTCGCGTTCATTTTCGCAGCCGCCTGCAGGACCCGGAAGCTGCGGCGCAAGAGCTTCGAAGCGATATCCTGAGCGCCTGCATCGATGAACAGCAGGCCATAGAGATCACCATCGGAAATGACCTGCGAAGAGAGATCCTGCGCATCTTCGATGAGACCTTCGCCATAACCACCGTGCTCCTTCTTATTGCGCTCTTCGTTGCGACCCTTGGCATTACGACAACCCTGACGGTGCTCGTCCTCGAGCGCGCCCGCCAGTTTCACACCCTCCTCGCAGGCGGCGCCTCCATGTGGCAGATCCGGTCGATGATCTTCTGGGAAGCCGTCCTGATGGTCTTGACCGGCGAGCTCATAGGACTCGCGTGCGGGTTCATTCTTTCCTACCTGCTCGTCTTCGTCATAAATCAGCAATCTTTCGGCTGGACTTTCATATACAGCGTCAGTTGGAGCGCGCTTCTGCCTTCACTTCCTCTCATCCTCATCACAGCCCTGCTGGCCGCCCTGCCTGCCAGCCGCATCGTCTTCAAACGATCTCCGGCGCTGATTTTGCGCGAACGTTAGAACGGCGCGTTTGAAAAAGGGGCAAAGCGCTGCAAAAAGCGCCAAGTACGAAGCCCCAAAGGGGCGAAATATCATAGCCCAGGGCATCGCCCTGGGACACAGAGCATACCAATGAAAATGGAAGCCCTGAAAGGGCGGAATATCCAAAAAGAGTTGTCCCGCCCTTTCAGGGCTTGAAGGATATGACGGGATCTCTATACCCGGGGCGTTGCCCCGGGCTATGATATTGCGCCCTTTTCAGCAAGGGCTTCGCGCTTCACTCCCGGAGCTTTGCCCCCTTTTCAAATGCTCACCGCTAGATCTACTCTGATGCTTGATAGAGCGCGCCCGGGTCTCAAGGCTTCTCGTCCAGCAGAATCATGTGAAATCCCTTATCAAATACCGGCGTTTCGCAAAAGACTGCATTACCTTATAACTTAAGGAAATTGCTACCGATGCGCCTTTTTTCGGCGGATCGTATCGACACTTCATATTCTGATCGAGGCAATCAGCATGGAACCACTATTTTTATATCAGAAATGGCTCTCAAAAACGTTGTATGACTACATGGCTTCATCAAAGCCCCCCAAGTTGAAAGGACGTCCCATCACCCTGCAGCCCTCCCAATACGGAGCGGCTTTGATGCAGGCATATCTGGGCAAGGCGCCCCTGCGATGGGTTGCCGAGATAAGCGGCATTGCGCTTGGGGATCTTCAAGAGTGGCGCAGGCAGCTCGAATTCCTGTTGCTCATGGACTGGAGCAAAGCCCTCTTTTCGGAGTCCTTCCAAGAGACTTTAATCTTGAACGAATATTCCGTCGCACAATACTATCAGATTGCCGGCGAGTTCTCGCTCTTGGAGGATTCCGTGCAGGTTTCGGTAAGGAGCAGGCTCTACAAGCTTTTCGAATCGGTGGCTCAGAAGATCAGCAGTCACAGCAAACACGGACTCACGACCGATAATTATGACCTGCGCCTGTTCAGTCGCCTTTTCATCTTCTCACGGGCTCTGGAGCAATATTTACCGAACAGTTCGAGCAATCGAATCAACGAGAAATACTCCTCCCTGGCCAAGGAAGTGGTATGGCCTCGGCTGGGAGCCGAATACTCCGTAGACCAAGAGCTGAAATCGGCGATGGATCTTTGTCCGCCCGCACAGATCCGCATTCTTCTCGAGAATCGGCTCAAAGAGACTTTCTGTCGCTTGCAGACGTAAAGAAGAGGATGAGGGGAGGGCAGGTTGGAATCGATAGAGGCGCGGGGAGAGAAGCTGGAGCTTCTCGACCAATTGCGTTACCAAGCTGGAAACTTGGTAACGAGGGGAAAAGCAGGAATTGGGAGAGACTAGCGGACCGTCAACATCGTTTCCCCTAGTACTGCTAGGCGGAAGTTTAGGCGCAGTTTCGGTGGGCAACGCTTCGCTTTTGCCCACCCTACGCTCTTCCAACCTCTTTGGAGGCGTAGGGTGGGCAGGGTTTTTTCGCGCCCGCCTTAACTGGCTGCGCATTTCCGCCAAGCAGTACTAGTGGGAGCGGGCCCCCTCTCCCTCAGGGAGAGGGTCGGGGTGAGGGAAGTATTCTTTTGAAAGAGCATTGCCCTCGTCTCGGGGAGCTGGTATTCGCTCGCTGACGGAAAAGTATTCTTTTATAAAGAGGAACTCCCCTCACCCTGCCCTCTCCCTGAGGGAGAAGGAAAAGACTGCAACCTGAACATTCGAAAAAACTGCAACCTCAACATTCAAAGTTTATGGTCGACTAGAGCGAAAGGCAGGCTAAAGCCTTTATCTTCCGCTCTCCTGAAATACTCAAATTGCGTGTTATCTCGGCCAACTGCTTACCACTTTTCCAGAGGAATCCCTGATCTCGATGGAGACTCCGTGATCGCCGTCCAGGCGATGGGTAGCGCAGGAAATTCAGGGGTCGTAGGCGCGGACCGACATCTCTATCTTGTTGAGTATGCCTTCATCGACGACGCCTTCTTTTATGAGCGAGCGCGCCGCTTGATTGACGCTCATATTGATGGGCCCGAGGTTGTGAGTGGTGCCAACGATGAGGTTGGCCCGCGTGATGAGGCCGTTTTCATCGGTCGAGTAATCGTGGATGAGCGTCCCTCGAGGCGCTTCCACGCACCCCACGCCTCTGCCCGCTTTGGGCTCCACCTTCGCGCGTATGTTGGGATCGGTTATCTCCTCATCCCGCAGAAGCTCCAGCGCGTGCTCGCACGCGTATACTTCTTCTATGAGCCTAGCCCAATGGTAGAGCAGAGTCGCCTGCGCGGGTCTGCCGAATAGAGAGCGGAACTCCTCCAGTTCGGCCTGGGCCTTCGGGGTCGCCATCCCCTCCGCCACATTGATGCGCGCTAGGCAGTTGGATCTGTAGATGCCTTTCGGGTTGTCCAGATCGAGAGAGAATCCCTCGTTCCAGCACCTGGCGTAAGGGAACTTCCCGTAGGAAAAGGGCGTTACCTGCTCTCCGATGTAATCGGCGTAATCCTGCACATCGAAATCGATGTGCGTGGCGTCCGGCTTCATCAGCCGGATCTTCCCGTCGTAGAGATTCAGCAGGCCTTTGTCGTCAACCGTTCCGATGAAGCCCGTAGTGATCACGCCAAGGGATTTCACCGTATCGAGATATTTCGGGAAAACCTGAGTCTTGGCGAAATCGATGGTAAAGAGGGCAAAGTCCAGAAGTTCCTGCATTTGCTTCAGGAATTCCTTGCGATCTTCCTCCGGGAGCGGCTTCGAAAAGCCGCCCACAACACCCGCAACCGGATGGATAGCCTTGCCCGCAAACTTCTCGAGAATCATCTTCGCCATGTAGCGCATCCTGACCACTTTTTGAGCCAGCTCGGGATTGGCTTTGGCGACTCCGATGACGTTTCGGACCGCATAGTCGCTGTCGGGGCCCATGACGAAGTCCGCCGCAGCGAGGAAGAAGAAGTGCAGGAGCTTGTCTTCGGCGTGCGCGATGGTCTGCATGAGCTCTCTGAGCTTTCTGCCCGCCGGAGGAGGCGCTACGCCGAAGCAGCGGTCCACGGCCTTGTTCGAAGCCAGATGGTGGTGCCACGGACAGATCCCGCAAATGCGATTGACGATTCGGGGCAATTCCTCCGCGGGCTTTCCTTCCACGAACTTCTCGAAGCCGCGCAGAGACATGAAATGCACCTTGGCGTCCTGAACGTTCCCGCTGTCGTCGAGCTGAATGGCGATGGAGGCATGCCCTTCGATGCGGGTAATGGGTGAAATGTTGATGATCTTGGACATGAGTTTAAGCCTCCCTTTGTTTTCGCGCGGGTCGCAGGAGATGATGAGCCCCGGAAAACCTTAGAAGAGATGTGTGCTCGGGAAGAGATCGGATATTGATCCCGTTTGACGCCAAAGCGTTGAGCATATCGAGGAGCTGGTTGCCGTCGCGCTGTACGGGCCCGGAGCAGCCCCGGCAGGGGACTCTGGCCGAAATGCATCGGGGCGTATCTTTATCGCCGCCGCACCCGCCGAGGGTTACGGGGCCCATGCAGAGGATTCCCTGCTCGAGCAGGCAGCGCATTTTGTCGAGCGGCTCATCGGGGGCCTTGTAGTGCGGCGCCTGGAGAAAACGGCGTAGCTCTTTCACCTGCCCCTTTCCCTGCCTGAGGGTCGGGCAATGATTGCACACGCTTTTTCCCGAAGCCTCGATGGAGCGCCCCTCCAGCAAAGCGGTGAGCGCGCCGAACACCTGATCCGGATGCGGTGGGCATCCCGGCAGGTAGATATCCACCTTTATCTTCTCATCCAGCGCATAGCACGCTTCAAGAAGAGGGGGAACGCCGTCGGTCGGCAGGGCTTCGGGCTTGTCCGTTGTTTCTGTCGAGTAATAGCGATCGAGGATCTCCTCGTTATGATAGGAATTTGCAAGGGCGGGGATGCCGCCGTGCGTTGCGCATGTCCCGAGCGCAATGATGATTTTGCACTTCTTCCGCATTTCGCGGGCGACTTCCAGGTGCTCTTCGTTTCTGAGCCCGCCTGTAATGATGCCGACCTCGGCTTCCGGTATCTCTAAGTGCTGTCCTTCTCCGAGCTGCCCGTAATACTTATGGTCCATGAGCACGGGGATATGAACGAAATCGACCAGGGCGAGCACATCGAGAAGCCTCTCTCCGAGATCCACGATGGAAATCTCGCATCCCGAACAGGCATTCAACCATTCTTCAGCTACTTTTACCGCCATAAAACCACCCTCTCTCAAGCCGGTGTGTAGCGCCGGCCAGGAACCTACTGGATCGTCAACATTGTTTCTTCCGGTGGAAGCGGGCCCCCTCTCCCTCAGGGAGAGGGT
>CAZOEL010000143.1:0-7802 GCA_964578835.1 uncultured Syntrophobacteraceae bacterium
CTTTGCTTGCATTGACGTTTTTTTTCGGCTTACTCTGACCTGCCGAAAGGACACGATCTCCTATGCCTTCTTGGTCTCGCCTTGGGCTTCAAGTGCACCGATTGTAGCAACCGCCTCTGCACCATTCTCTGCCGTTCGTCCTGAAAGTCCAACCTTGGATGCTGCAAGATCATGAGCATCACCTTTCCAGTTCCGCACATTTACTGGAAAGGTTCTCACAGCATCATTGTTCTGTGCTGCTATCTGCTCAACAGGTGCCAGGGTCGTAGGACAGATAGAACCATATATATGGAGGATTCATCATAGTGTAAAAGCGTCTCGATTCGACGAGGGCGAATATAACCTGCCTATGAGCGACAACTCCGCGCTCGCAAGGCAACTGGATCAGCTCTACATATGATGGATGATTATGAGCAAAGAGGAAGTATCGGACCTAAACCGTAAGGCAACGCGGCGCTTGGCTGACTTCTGGTCTTCTTTGGTTTCCGGATATTCTCTGGCTGCAAAAGAGCTTTCTTCGCTGCACATACTCATCCGCAGATACTATTTAAGGAGTCTTGGAAAGGTGAACGATGATTCGATGAAAAAACTAGGGGGTCTAAAATGAGGTATGCACCCCCATTTTACACCCCCGTTCCTTCCAAAGTGGCACGCCCGACAGGATTCGAACCTGTGACCTACGGATTAGAAGTCCGTTGCTCTATCCAACTGAGCTACGGGCGCATGCGATTCCACTGCCAGCAGTGACGGAAGCTTAGCTGCGGATATGGTCAGCACAAAACCGTCATTACTTGTGGAGCCATTCTCTTTAATACACAATTGAGACTTTTTCAAGCTTTTACTTTGGAGGTCAACCTCGTTTGCTTTAACCGGTGGAATCATCTCTCTTTCGATCCCTTTATAACCGGCTTGATATCCAGCACCGGGGTTCCATCTACGACTTCCAGCGGATGCACCCTGATGCGGTTTCCCTCTAAAACCTCCAGCACGTCCACGCGATGCAGCCCTATGGGATTGGGTCGATTTGGGGAGCGTGTTGAAAAGACGCCTCGTTGAGGCTCATTTCGGTTACCGCGCGGGTGGGCCTTGAGCGCATCCCGCTCCGCCTGGTGAAGCCAAGTTAAAACGAAGATCTCGCATCCCCCGGAGATGCCTTCGAGAGCATCTTTGAAGGCCGGATCGATCTCCAGCCAGGCTTCCGGACCGCCTTCGACGCCTTGCCTGGGACAGTCTTTGCGGGACTTGAGCGACGAGCGCACCACTCCCACGGGCCGAAGCAAAAGATCAATATCCTTCATGAAGGCCATTCTCCTAAAGGGTCAAAGCCTCTATTCCAAAAGGTCGCACCCCGTCCCGTCGCCATTGCGATAAATTCCCCGTTCGGTCAAGAGTCCAGCACCCCCCTGACTTTTTCAGCCAGAAGCTTCACAGAAAACGGTTTCTGGAGGAAGTGTATCCCTTCATCCAATACGCCATGGTGAGCAATAACGTTTGCGGTATACCCGGACATGAATATGCTTTTCATCTCAGGATGAAGGGCGTTAAGCTTTTCCTTGAGATACTTTCCGTTCATTCCCGGCATTACCACGTCGGTTATCAGAAGATGGATCGGACTCAAATGCCTTTCAGCCCAATCAAGAGCTTCTATCGGGCTGTGAGCGGCCAAAACCTGATACCCGAGGCGCTCAAGAATAGTCTTACCCAAGTCCAAAATGGATTCTTCATCTTCAACCAGAAGGATTGTCTCGGATCCCCTCAGCAGCTTCTCCTCAGTCACGTGCTCCCGCGCTTCGGAAACCCTGTCGCCGGATCGCGGCAGATATATCTTGAAGGTCGCCCCCCAGCCCGGTTCGCTGTAAACGTTTATGAACCCGTTATTCTGCTTGACAATGCCATAAACCGTCGCCAGCCCCAAGCCCGTCCCCTTGCCCAAACCCTTGGTGGTGTAAAAGGGCTCGAACAGGTTGTTCAGAGTCTCCTTATCCATACCACAACCATCATCGCTTATGGCGATCAGGACATATTCCCCGCAAATAAAACCCGGATGCTGACTGCAATAGGCCTCATCGAACGCGTAGTTGGCGGTCTCGATGGTTACCTTTCCCACCCCCGAGATGGCGTCACGAGCGTTTACGCACAGATTCGCCAAAATTTGGTCTATCTGGGACGGATCCATCTTTAGAGGCCAAAGGTCGAGACCCGGCTTCCAGAGCAAGTCGATATCCTCGCCGATAAGCCGTCGAAGCATTTTGAGCATGCTTTCCACCGTTTCGTTCACATCCAATACCCTGGGTTTGACGGTTTGCTTCCGAGCGAAGCCCAAGAGTTGACGGGTCAGATTCGCCGAGCGCTGCGCGGCCTTATGGATTTCGAGAAGATCGTTGTAGATCGGTTGTGCGAGCTCGACCTGTTCAAGAGCTATTTCCGCATGACCAATTATCACTCCCAGCATGTTGTTAAAATCATGAGCAACGCCCCCGGCGAGCCTTCCCACCGATTCCATCCTTTGCGACTGGAGCAGCTGAATCTGCAGCTTCTCTTTTTCCTCCTGAGCACGCTTGAGATCGCTGATGAACCGCGCCTGTTGAATATTCTGATAGGCCATGGAAGAAAGCTGCTCGGCCAGAGTAAAAAGCGCTTGAGCTATTTTCTTGAGCTTTTCTTCAGACATGCAGGCAACCCTCGAATAGGCTTCCATAAAATTCGCCTCATCGACTCCGATCTCTCGAGCGTATTCCCTTAGCCTACTTTCATCCTTGGCGCCGTCTCGGACCTGCCCTATCAGCCAATTGGCTATATGTCTCCCCCCGACACTAATGCTGGCCCCCGCATCCCACAAGCCGCCGCTCAAGCACAACTGGACAATGGGACCCTCCGGGTTATGCCTTCCAATGACGGAATCGGAGTAATGGCAGTTCTCCCTTCCCTTTCGGGTATTGCGGATAAGGGATTCACAAAGATCGCAGAAGTTGCTCGGCTTGGTTATTGGAAAGCCATCCGTGCGAGTTATGATCGAAGCCACGCCCGTGGCCAAAGCAAACTGGTCTTGCAGCTTCTGAATTTGATCCAGGTTAAAAAGCTCTTCGAATTCGATATTCCCCTCCACATCCAGGGGGAGGGTCAAAGCGATGAGACGTTTCTCGAGCGCCTCTTCGGTGCGCTTGCGATCCGTGATGTCGCGTATGGACTCGATCGCGCCCACTATGTCGCCCTTTTGATCGTGGAGGGGCGAAGCCTTGAGAAAAACCCATGCGCCTTTTCCGTTATAAAGGGCGGGACAGAACACTTCCGCCACAAAGGAGTGACCCTCCTGCCTTATGTTGGGATATTTGGATGCAAGCTCCCGGTCGGAGCTCCAGATGAGGTCCATCAACTGCGCCCTTCGTTCTCCATAAAATGGAACGGTATAGGCGTAGTCCCCTTGCCCGATCATCGCCTCAGACGGCGTTCCCGTCATCTCTTCAATAGCGCGGTTCCAAATGATCACCCGTTTTTCATTGTCTATCGCCAGCGTTGCGTCCGGCAGAAAATCCAGAATATCGCTAAGCCTCCGCTCGTTTTCGCGCAGCGCGGCTTCAGTCTTTCGCCTTTCCTGGTTTTCTTCAATGAGCATCTCTCTCGATACGGTGAGAGATCGAAGGTTTTCGGTCATGAGGGAAAGATCGTTCGCCAATTTGCCAAGCTCATCGCTGCGCTCCAAGGTGATTCGATGATTCAGGTCCCCAGTGGCTATGATCTGAACGTCTTTCTGGAGGACGCGAATTGGACGAAGGATCTTTCGAGCGCTGAAAAGCCAGCCACAAGTTCCGGCAAATAAAATGATGCAAAGCGACATCGGCCCGAGACTCCACCAAAGCAGACGACTGTGTCGATAAGCCATCCGAGCCGGCGTCTCCACTACTACCCCCCAGCCTGTCAGGGGGGCTTCCACTACCACTCCCGCTACCGATTCTCCCCTGATGCCGACATATTCGAAAACTCCATATTCTCCCGCCAAAAAGCGGGCAACAACTTCGAGATTCCTCAAATTCCTGTGCTCAAGGACCGCAGAGATATCGTCCGCGGCGATGACAAAACCGTTCTTATCCACTATATAAGCAGTGATATCCTCTCCGGTAAAGGATTTGGAGACTATCCGCCACATATTGGAAATATTCATATCAGCGCAAATGACGCCTGCGACACGGTCTAACTTGCCTTTGACGGGTATATAAAGCCGGAGCTGGGGAAATCGGCTCAAAGGGGACGTCTGGACTCCACCAAGTCCTGCCTGTCCTTCAAGCGCCAGCTGAAATCCGGGCTCCCCGCCGAGCCATTCCTTGTCGTCGCCATGGTAAGTGCGCAGCCTAGAAATCCTCACTGCCGACATTCCACCAACATCGGCCAGCGCCACTGCATCCAAATCGGCTTGCTGAAAAATGAAATTGGACAGGTAAGTTTTGATCTTCGAATGGTCCCACTCAGACAGCTCGAAGAAAGAAGCCAAAAGCTTGAGGCTGCCCACATTATTCTGCACATGAAAAGCCACGGTCTGTGCGACCCTGCCTGCCACTTCGCTCTGTATCTGAACAGTCTCCCTCTTGTGCAATGAGACATCGATCACATAGGCCAAGCCCGTAAGGGCCATCGTAGGGAGCACTGCGAACGCCAATAACAGGAGCACGATCTGTCTGGAAATACTGCTTTCATGTTTGTGGCGAATGAAGGTCCTGGCTTGCCGCATTTTTATTACTCCCGGATACAATCCAAAGCAGGCCAAACAGGCGCTTTTGCCGCCAGAGATTCGGGCCATACGGTAACATAGCGTCCTTGCTGAACCTGCACAATAACGCCCTTGCCCAAAGTGTTTTGTCCCGTCTCAGGATCGAAACGGATGCCATCCCACGGCATGATAATCTGATCCGATCTCAGATCTGTCTGAAGCAGAGCTTTTCGCAATGCTTCGGGACTTTCCCCCCGGGCGCGGTCGAGAGCCTCGGCAAGAACCATCAGACCGGTGAAGGAGCGGGATGAATGGCCTGTCATGTCATGATGGTAACGCATGCGAAAAAAGTCATTCACTTTTTGGACAAGAGGCTTCTTTTCGGATAAATCCGCGGCCCACACCTCTCTGCTCAGCACATGCTCTGCATCGGCCCCCAAGGAAGAAATGAGCTCGGGACTGACAAACCCGGCATTCATGCCGAGAATGGCGAAAGGAGGCAAAGCTCTCGAGCGGTATTCTTTCATGAAAGCGAGCGCATCTCGGGCATAGGACGCCTGCAGGATCACTCCGGGAAGCGCGCGCGAGATTTTCTCCACCTCCTGTTGAAAATTATCCGCCGAAGCGCTGTAGGGAACATCGGCTTCTACGCGATACTCACGCCGCCACGCGAGGCGTTGCTGCGCCTGCGCAACGCTTGTTCCCCACAGCCCGTCTTCATAGACCAGGACCAAGGGGCATGAGGAAGAGAGAAGCTGCTTATTCCTCATTTCATCAAGAAAATCGAAGAAGTTTTGGGAAAACATCTGGTCATCAGGAGTGGTCCTGAAAAGCCACTTAAGCCCCCTTTGGGTAAGCACCGGCGAGGTAGATTCAGCATTCAGAAATGGAATGCGGAGCATTTCAGCTTGTTCGCTCGCCAAGGCTGTCACCTGGCTATGATAACAGCCGATCACGGCTACAACCCGCTCTTGTGAGACAAGCTCTTCAAGCCGTTTGGACGCCAGGACGGGATCTCCCCGGGTGTCGCGAAAGACCAGCTCGATCCTTCTCCCCGCTTTTCCAGGCAACCCCACGCCTTCAGCCAGAGGCATGGGCAGCGCGTGATCTTCATTGATTATCTCCAAAGCCAGCTCAAGTCCGGCCTTGATGTCTTCGCCGACAACGACATCCACCCCGGACAGCGGATAGAGCGCGCCAATCCGTATGGCGTCCTTCGCCGAATCCCTCGGCTCCTCCCTCATGCACGCGCTCAACAATAGAAGAGCTCCCGCCAGAATGATTGATCTCCATTTCCACAATAGACGCATTGTTGGCGATATGATGATCATAGCATTACCTCCTTCCGGGCTTGTCTTCTTTTTGGATGGACAGCTCTCTTTCAGCCAGGTGACGCCAGATCAATTATATACTTGCCTGTATTGCCTAATCGGGACAGGGCGCGGTGCGCAATAGACGGCGATTAACGCCTCCGAATCAGTGAATCCGGTCTTTCCGCTACAGAGTGAAGCCCGCTGAGAAAGGAGAGCCTCTCAGCAACCGGCTTCAATTTACGTTCCCGTCTTCATCAAATCATTGCCGAGGCCCTAAAATAGTGCATTAGCGCTAGCATGCGCGGGCAGAGAAATCGGAGCCGCATTTTGAGAATGAGACTGCCAATCTTCACAGTGAAGGTTCGACCGGAGTTAAGAGTGGGACAGGCTTTATTTTTACTATTACCTTCAGGCTTTGTCCACATATAAGAATGTGTTTTTGATTGAATGGCGGAGCTTAATTGACGAGATACCGCAAGTTGGCGTGGAACTGTCCCATAAAGGGGACCTCCGGCGCAAGCTGTTGACAATCCGGTTCTTCAAGGGGAGATAGGAAAAGAAAACGCTTCCAATGGCGCGCCAACATGAATTTCACCTGTTCCCACGACGTCTGCGAAGCAGTATGTGCGCCCAGAGGATTACAAAAAACAACTCCACCGCTGCATCCAACAGGTAGACGGACGAAATCCTCCCTTTGACAGCATATATGATATCGATGGCGGCCAGCGACGCAGCGCTTCCAGCTGCAAGCAAGACGATTTCGATCGATTCCCGCTTGCTGCCCCATGCAATTATGAGCGTCAAGCCTATTGTCATAAGCAGCAGGCTTACGGTTTTTACCAACCAAAGATCAGCTTTCGGTCCCGTAACGGCAAGAAATGAGCTCATGCTGATGAGAGGCCACAGACCTCCGAGAAGAAAATAGAGACCCTGCAATAGGGCGAGAAGACGAAAGGAAACCAAATGCAAAAGACGTAAAAAGCGTTCACAGCCCACCCGCCCCTTATTGCCATATTGCCCGGACTCGTTATGCATCTCGTCTTCAATCCTTTCTATATATGTTTCTAGAATTTAATCGCTCGCGAACGTTCGACAAGCGATCTCTGCAATCATCCATAACGCCCTCGCTTTTTTGATGTGGATAACATCGATATCGGCCCCGGCACGGGGTGTGAGAAGCAATCGAGAAAAATCATCCAAACAGATAACTTTCAAATTGCCTAAAGTTGGTGTTCCATGCTATTGAAGGGAGATTCAACGAACGGCGCGTTCTTGATTGAACATGTCGAGAAAGTTGAACGAGGACAGGCGCCATGGGTTTTGATCATCGTGAACCCAAGGGGCGGGAAGGCCAAGCAGAAACATTTTTCACCGCGAAAAGTAAAAAAATGCTTGCCTTTTTGTCCGATGCCTGTTAAGTAAAGAAGCTTCCTTGCGGTGATTGAGGAAGATAAAAGGATTTGTGGAGAGGTTCCCGAGCGGCCAAAGGGATCAGACTGTAAATCTGCCGGCGAAGCCTTCGGAGGTTCGAATCCTCCCCTCTCCACCACATCCAGCCAGCAAGAGAATTATGTAGGAGATAGTGGCAGCCTGGCAGCGGGTCATTATCGTTGGGACTACATGCAGCGGGAAAACAAGATCGGGCGATCGGTTCGGCTCGGTTTAACAAGGTCCACCGTTCCTGCGTCACACGATGAATCCTCTCCAGTCATTTAAGGCTGCTTTCTCACGGGCCCACGTAGCTCAGTAGGTAGAGCACTTCCTTGGTAAGGAAGAGGTTCACCGGT
>CAZOEL010000144.1:0-7758 GCA_964578835.1 uncultured Syntrophobacteraceae bacterium
AATTGGGCGCCAATTGCCTGCGCACATTCACGGTCCCGCCCGAATGGCTCTTGGATGTCGCCGCCGAGAAGGGCCTGCGCGTGCTCGTCGGCATTCCCTGGTCGCAGCATGTCAGCTTCCTCAAATCATCCGCCATCAAGGCAGGCATCCGCAAAGCCATTGCAGACGGAGTCCGCTCGTGCAAACGACATCCTGCGCTTTTCGCCTATCTTCTTGGAAACGAGATCCCTCCCGATATCATTCGATGGCATGGGCCGGAGCGAGTGCGGGCGTTTTTGCGAGAGCTCATGTCGGTAGCGAAGAGTCTCGATCCGAAGACTCTCGTAAGCTATGCTAATTTTCCTTCAACCGAATATCTGCAGGTGGATTTCACTGATTTCGTCTGTTTCAACGTTTATTTACATCGAGAAGCGGATTTCCGTCGTTATCTTTCGCGACTCCATAACCTGGCGGGCGACAAGCCTCTGGTGCTTACCGAGTTCGGCATCGATTCCATCAGAGAAGGCAAAGAGGCGCAGGCGGAAATCCTTGCATGGCAGATTCGCGCAAGCTTCGACATGGGAACAGCGGGGACAACCATTTTTTCCTGGACAGACGAGTGGTTTACCGGCGGCTTCTCCATGGATGACTGGGCCTTCGGGCTTGTCGATCGAGAGCGGGAAAAAAAACCGTCCTTCCAAACAGTGCAAGACAGCTACAAGGCTCCACTGCCTCCGGCGCTCTCCCGCTATCCCAAAGTATCCGTAGTCGTATGCGCCTACAACGCAGAACGTACGCTCGACATGTGCCTCACGTCTCTGAAAGATCTCAACTATCCCGACTATGAGGTCATTCTGGTCAACGACGGCTCCACCGACCGCACGCTTGATATCGCTCGCAGCCACGAGCATGCGCGCATCCTCGATCAGGAGAATAAAGGGCTCAGTGCGGCGCGCAACGCCGGCATCGCAGCATCCCGAGGCGAGATCATCGCCTTCACGGATTCCGATTGCGTGGCGGATCCGGATTGGCTCACCTATCTGGTTTCGAAATTTCTGTCTTCAGGCCATTACGCAATAGGCGGTCCCAACTATCCTCCCCCGGAGGATTCCATCGTTCCGGCCTGCGTGGCCGCGTCCCCGGGAGGACCGACCCATGTTTTGCTGAGCGACGATGTAGCCGAGCATATAGCGGGCTGCAACATGGCTTTCCACCGATCTGTTTTCGAGAAGATCGGCGGGTTCGACCCCAATTTCCGTGTTGCGGGCGATGATGTGGACCTTTGCTGGCGACTTCAGAACGAAGGCTTCCAGATCGGGTTCAGCCCGGCTGCAGTCATCTGGCATTTCAGAAGAAATACCGTCTCGGCATATTTGAGGCAACAACGGGGTTACGGAAAGGCCGAAGCTCTCGTCTATTTCAAGCACCCGTACCGGTTCAATCTACTCGGACAAACCCGCTGGCTCGGCAGGATCTATGGGGATCTTTCTTCCTCGCTTTTCTCGCGCAGGTCGGTCATTTACTCCGGAGTTTTCGGCAGAGGCCTTTTTCAAACCCTTTACGAGCCTCCTTCTTCGATCATCTCTTATTTGCCTTTCACTCTCGAGTGGAGCCTTGTGGCTGTTCTACTGCTTCTGTTCTCGCTTCTGCCCGGCGGAAATCTCTGGCTTGGAGCCGCCCCGCTCGCCATTTCATGGGCATGGTCGCTGAACGGCGCCATGAAGGCGCATCTCCCGGACCGCCACAAAGGGATTAGAGCTAGACTTCTCGTAGCATTGCTCATCTACCTCGGGCCCCTCGTGCGAAGCTTCGAGCGTTATCGATGGCGCACTTCAGGTTACACGCATATGGAGCCCATCGCCTTTGCCAGTACATCTCAAAAGCCTACGGTTTCCTGGCATGAACGCGCTTTTTTCCTCGACTACTGGACGGAGGAAGGAAAGGAAAAAGAAAGCATCCTCCAGGGACTCACCGATTTCCTGCTGCCCCGGAAGTATTTCGTAACCATAGACCAGGGATGGAACGACTGGGATCTGAAGATATCGCGCGGGATCTGGTCGAGGGCGCACATCAAGGTGTGCTCCGAAAACCACGGGGGAAACAAGCGTCTTCTCAGGCTCCGATGCTCTCTAAGGTTTTCCAAGCCTGCTATCCTGGCGCTCTCGGGATACTTCGCCCTTTTCATCGCCGGCATGACGTTTGACATTCCCGCCGCGGTTGCCGCCGCGGCGACAGCGGGAGGGGTCAACACCGCCGTCATCGTGAGCCAAAAGATTCAATTGGGCAAGATCTTGTATAACGTCGCGCAGGTAGTGGCTTCCAAGGCGGGGCTCACCCCCGTGAATCCGGCTTGACGCCGCGCTCTTTTTTCGGTCAAGCCGCTTATGGCTTGAAATTAATGCGAGTGATTTTCGTAACAACAAGAGATTATAGAAATTTCGACTTGGAAGAGACGCCTCATGATACGTAAAGTCTGGCCATACCTCAGGCCATATAAAATGCCATTTATTTTCGCTCTGATTCAGGTTTTCATGATCAGCGGCCTGGAGCTGCTCAAGCCCTGGCCCCTCAAATTCATCATAGACCATGTGCTCGGCGACAATCCCCGGCCACAATGGGCAGTCGACATATCTTCAACGACCTCCCTGCTCCTGCTCGCCTGTACGGGAATGATCCTGATCTATATCGTTCTGGGAGCCATCACGCTTCTCAACAACTATACGACCATCAGGATAGGCCAGAATATGGTAAACGATCTCAGGCGGGATCTCTACAGCCATCTTCAGCGCCTTTCCCTGGCCTTCCACAGCCGCCGCCAGGTCGGAGACCTCCTCTACCGGGTCACAGCCGACACCTACGCCATCCAGAGCCTTACCATGAACGGGCTTTTTCCCATCCTGGCGGCGCTGACATTGCTCACGGGCATGTTCGTCATCATGATAAAGATAGACTGGGTGCTCACTCTCCTCGCATTGAGCGTCTGTCCGGCGCTTTTTCTCTCCATCACGGCAATGAGCAGCAAAATATCCGCTGCGGCCATGGACGCCAGGCAGCAGGAAAGCGAAGTCTATTCCGTGGTTCAGCGCGCTATGTCCGCCATGCGCATCATTCAGGCCTTCACAAAGGAAGAGGAAGAGCACAGGAAGTTCATGAGCGCTAGCACTCAGAGCCTCGGCGCCAGCCTGCGCCTGTACACGCTCCAGACCTTCTACTCGGGCGTAATCAATGTCGTCATGGCGCTGGGAACCGCTTTTGTCGTCTGGTTTGGCGCTCAGCACGTTCTATCCGGAAGTCTCACGGTTGGAGAGCTCATCGTCTTCACCACTTATCTCGCGTCCCTCTACGCTCCTATCAACACCATCAGCCAGACATGGGGACTCATCCAAGGCGCCAAGGTCGGCGTACAGCGCGCTTTTGAAATCCTGGAAGTCGAAAGGGACATTGAAGAAGGAGAAAAGCTTTTTCCGGCAAGCGGCGCCAAAGGAGAAATCATATTCAAAGACATTTCTTTCCAGTACACGCCCGATCAACCCGTCCTGGAAAAAATCGATCTCCACATTCACGCCGGCCAGAAGGTGGCAATCGTCGGTCCGACGGGAGTGGGCAAGTCGACGCTCGTAAGCCTCATTCCCCGATTCTACGATCCTTTGACCGGTAAAGTCACAATGGACGGAGTCGATATCCGGGAGTTTCAGCTCAAATCCCTTAGAAGCCAGATCAGCATGGTGCTTCAGCCGCCTCTCGTTTTCCCTATCACAGTCCGGGAGAACATTGCTTACGGACGCCTCGACGCAACGGAAGACGAGGTAATTCAGGCCGCGCGTCTTGCGCGCATTCACGACTCCATTGCTCGGCTCCCGGCCGGATACGACACCGTGGTGGGCGAGCAGGGAGCAACGCTGTCGGAAGGAGAAAGACAGCGCATCACCATCGCCAGGGCCATACTCCGGAACGCTCCAATCCTGATCCTCGACGAGCCCACATCGTCGGTAGACGCCGAGACCGAAGCCCTCATCATGGAGGGCCTGAATCAGCTCACCACCGGACGGACAACCTTCATTATCGCCCACAGGCTGTCAACCGTGAGGCAGGCTGATGTTGTCATCGTGCTGAAGTCCGGCAGAATCGTCGAGCAGGGAAGGTTCGATGAGCTCGTCAATAGAGGCGGCCCCTTCGCCGCGCTCTACCGGTCTCAGTTCGGCCTTGATGATAATAATCACCTGATTAATCACGACAATAAGGAGAATAACTCAAAGATCCTCCTCTGAGCCTGGTCCATCCTGTTTTTTTCTTTCTTCCTTCTTATAGGGACGGGCTTTTGGCATAAAAGATGTTATATCGATTGGGGCGGGGAAAATTTGGAGGATATTATGAGGATTATAGCTGGAGGCCGTGGATTGCTGAAGCGCACGGCTATTGGCGCAATGGCTTTATTCGTTTTGTTGCCGGTGTGGAGCTCTTATTCCCATGCCGAGTGCAAAATAGGCAATCTGGAACATACTCAGGATAATCTTCATAAATCGACCGCCATGCGAAACGCCGGGCAAAGTCTACAGTTGGCTTATGAGCTCGGCGAGTCGCGATCACCCTCGGATAAGCCTTCATCTCCCTACCCGACTTTCCCCAATAGGGAACTGGTCGTTCAGAATCAGCTCCGTATGATTGTTTTTTCGCCTCATCCGGATGACGAGACGCTCTCTTCGGGTGGCCTCATACAGCGAGTGCTATCCAAAGGCGGGCAGGTGCGAGTCGTTTTCATAACCAACGGAGATGGTTTTCTTGATGGAGTACGTTGTGAATTTGACCGTCAGGAAACCACCAGCCAGGATTTTATCGAATATGGGAGAATGCGCCACAAGGAAGCGCTCCAGGCTTTGCATGAACTTGGGCTGCAACCTGGCGACGGGATATTTCTCGGCTTTCCTGACGATGGCATAGACGATCTGCTCGATGGGCACTGGTCGAAGCACAAACCCTTCATATCTCCTCACACGCGCTTCGATCACCCGCAATACAAGGAAAGCTTCAACCGGTGGGTAAAGTATTCGGCAAACGACCTGAGGGGTGAGATCGAGCGCATACTGACGAATTTCTCTCCGGACTGGGTAGTGCTCCCCGACCCGAGGGACAACCATCCCGATCACAGCTCAACGGGAATATTCGTGCTGGACTCCTTGCGCAAGCTCAAACAGGACGGAAATCCATCATTTGCGAACGTTCAGGCTTTCACCTACCTCGTTCATTATCCCGGTTATCCCGAAACCTCGGAATGGCTCTCAAAAATCGGCAATGACGGCGTGGGCGGCTCACCAGCCGCTTATCGAGCGCTATCGGAAGCCAGCTGGCACTGCTTGCCCATTACTTCCGAGGAACTGGCCGCCAAACGGCGCGCTCTAGCGGCTCATGAAAGCCAATTCGCGCCGTTATACGACCCGCTCCTCAAATATTTTCTGATCCGTTACGAGCTATTCTTCCGCATGGAGTCTTCTCACATTATGTCGATACCCATAGAATATGCCGAATGGTTCGAACAGAAGAATCGGATGGCTCGTTAATTGCTTTTATTTTTACCCGTTGTTAGACTCTATTCTCATGATTCATATCATGATGTTTAAAATCCTACGAATTGCCTGGAACCAATAGTCTTTGGGAAGTACTGTGATGAAGCGCGCTCTAGCATTTCTTGTTACCTTTTTGTTGCTGGCCTCTACGATTTTTGCATCCGATAAGCCTTTTGGCGACCAGCCCCGCGCATGGGGCGTCATGGAAAAGAATGGAGTTCATTGGCTGTCGACGCCTGAAGGCCGCCCTTTTTTCTCCAAAGGAGTGAATTTCATCGATGGCGGTAAGGAAAGCGAAAAGAGTCTTCGCAAGCAGGCTTTCTATTGGAGGAATTTCTACCCGTCCATCGACGACTGGAGGCGTTCCGCTGGAATGCAGCTCAACTGCTGGGGGTTCAATACTCGTGGCGGATGGTCCGACCCGTCCAGAGACATTGATCTGGCGTTGACAGTCGATATCGAGCTCGGGAGAAACTCCAAATTCCATTGGTTCGACCCTTTTGATCCCGCCATGGAAAAGACAGTTGTCGAATGGGCGGAAAAGCTCACGGCTCCTTTTCGCGGCGATCCGAGCCTCATAGGCTACTTTTCGGACAATGAAGTGGGATGGTGGAACTCCGCCCTTTTCATTTGGTATCTTTCCAAGGGATGGGAAAACCACACCAAACGTTTTCTCTGGCAGCTCATCTACGATCATTACGACGGCGACTGGGCCCGTCTGCTTGCCGACTGGGTTCCGCAGGGCTCGATTGCAAGCTTCGAAAATCTCAGGAGCGCCGACGCAGCTCTCAAACTGAGGCCCGGCGGAGAAGGCATCCGCGTGGTGGATCGCTTCCTGTTCCTTTGCGCCCAGCGTTACTACCAAATGATGTATCGCGCCATCAAGGAAGTGCATCCGGAAGCCCTGGTGCTTGGAGACCGCCTGCCGCTCTATTACCATCAGGACGCCGTACTGGCCATTGGCGAAAATGTGGATGTCATATCGACTAACTATAATGTAGATGTTCCAGATGGATGGGTGGCGCCCTATTATTTTGACGGATTGCGCGCCTTAGCGAATAAGCCGGTGCTTGTGACTGAGTTCTTTTATGCAGCAGAGGAGAACAGAAGCGGGAACCTTAACGAGACGGCAAGAAGCGCGCACCCGAAGCCGGGACACCTCATGACGGTCCAGACTCAGGCGGACCGGGCGAGGGGGCTTGCCGGCGCAGTCGCCAATTTCGCCCGTTTTCCCAACATCGTTGGAGTCCACTGGTTTCAGTATTGCGATGAGCCGTTTGGAGGGCGTGAAGATGGCGAGGACTACAACATGGGACTCATCGATACGGCCAACGCTCCCTATGAAGAGGTCACGGACGCTTTCCGACTGCTGAATCCAAAACTCGATGTCATTCACCAGGAAAGCCTCAACAGGCTTCCTGCGAGCGACGGTAAAGGGCTTCAGCAGGTGAGTCTCGGAGAATCGGAGAAACAGCCTGTAAAGATTACGCGCGCGCAAAAGCCGATCGATGCAACCGATCAGTCTTTCATGGATTGGAATAAAGAGACTACGCTCTTGACCGGATTTCAGACTCCCAAGCCTTATGTTCCTTTTGGCGACGTTCACCTCGCCTGGAGTCCGGAAGGACTCTACCTCTTATCCATCGCCAATACCTACGTAGATCCCAATTTCCTCGCGTACGACGGAGAATTCCCTTTGTCCGAAGCTTTTCAGATTCATCTTGTGACGCAAGCCGAAGAAAAGGGAAGTCATTTCGCAATCCACTTCATTCCGAAGCGCAACCCGCAATTTCCCGACGGCTTCGAGGTCACTCCCGTGCTTTATCGCTACAAGAACGGGAAGCCCTTTGAGCAGCTTTCGACTGAAGGCTTCGTTCAGCGCCTGAATAAGTCTCTTCCTCACATGCTTCTCGAAGCCTTTTTCCCCAAGGAGCTACTGGGGATCAAGAGCTTGGAGCCCGGGACAAGGCTCAAGATGAACATTTTTATGACAAATTACTATCGCGAGCATTCGATGATCTGGTCCGGCGATCCTACGGCGCAAAACCACGACCATGCCCGCAGCATGAAAAGCGTTGAGCTTGAAGGCCCCGAAGCGGAAAGTCCCGACCATTGTCCGGTTGAAGCTCACAGGACCACGACAATTCCTTAGCGGCAGTCTCGCTGGGATGATGAAAGTAGGACAAGGTGGAAGCATCGTCTTCTTCCGGTTCTTGAG
>CAZOEL010000145.1:0-7650 GCA_964578835.1 uncultured Syntrophobacteraceae bacterium
GCCGATCATAGCCTGCTCTAAAAATAAATGCATTCAGCCTTGCCGAAAGGACACCATAGGAGATCCGAGAGCATGGTATGTGGTCGAAAATTCCAACCTCATCTCGATGACGCCCCCGGCGGGAGACACTCAGGTGGACCCGGCTCTTTGCCAGGTACGTGCGGGAGGAAAAATGCAATCCGCGTACGTAAAAGAAAAAGGGGCAACAGGTAACCCCTGTAACCCCTTGTATTTTCTGGAGCGGGAGACGGGCTTCGAAGGCGTCCCCCACTATTTACCTCGATTTATCCGAGCATCTCAGAAGCTCTTATTTCAAGCCACTTCGCGTATTCTTGATTTCTATTGACTTCCCTCGATTTACCTCTATATTCAAGCGAAGTGTTGGGGATAGTGTTGGGGATAAAATCCCCCTGTTATCATCTCTCGTGATCCCTTGGAGGACCGGCAATGCCGAGGCAGCAGAGATTCAAGACCAAGTACGCTGGAGTTTATTACATTGAAGGGAAAGCCTCTGACGGTAGACCGGAAAAGATTTTCTATATTCACTACCGTAAAAATGGAAAGCTGATCGAAGAGAAGGCCGGGAGGCAATTCAAGGACGATATGACCCCCTCCCGAGCTGCCGGCGTCAGAGCACAAAGGATTGAGGGAGATCAGCTCACGAACCAGGAGAAACGAGAAGTTGAAAGAAAGGTTCAGGAACGATGGACCATTATCCGGCTATGGGATGAATATAAAGCCACAAACCAGGATGTAAAAGCGCTGAGAAAAGACAACGATCGATTCAATTGCTACCTGAAAGACTCCTTGGGAAACAAAGAGCCAAAAGAGCTTGTTCCGCTCGATGTGGATCGACTTCGGATAAACCTTCAAAAGGTCCTTAAGCCCGCTACTGTTAAGAATGCTCTTGAGCTCCTCCGCCGTATTGTAAATTTCGGTACCAAGAAACATCTCTGCGAAGGTTTGAGTTTCAGTATTCAGATGCCAAAGGTGAATAATCAGAAGACCGAGGACCTTACACCTGATGAACTGAGCCGGTTGCTTAGGGCTATTGATGAAGATGAGAATCAACAGGTGGCGAATATCATGAGGATAGCTCTTTTCACTGGAATGCGGAAAGGGGAAATCTTCAAGCTGAAATGGGATCACGTTGATTTCGAACGTGGGTTCCTTCATATCAAAGATCCTAAAGGCGGACCCGACCAGAAGATTCCGCTGAACGAGGCTGCAAGACAGATATTGCACGACCATCCGAGGATGGAAGGGAGCGAGTATGTCTTTCCAGGATCAGACATGGGCAGCCGGCGCAACGCCCACAGGGTGGTGAACAGAATAAAAGACAAAGCGGGGCTTCCGAAGGACTTTAGGCCATTGCACGGGTTACGCCACGTTTACGCCTCCATGCTGGCCTCATCTGGACAGGTTGACATTTATACCCTGCAGAAGCTTCTCACCCACAAAAGTCCAACCATGACCCAGAGGTATGCGCATCTTCGTGATGAGGCGCTGAAGAGAGCCTCCGATCTGGCCGGGTGTATCATTGACCAAGCTATGAACGGCGGCAAACAAGAAAATCAAAATATTCTCCAAATCAAAGAGAGAAGGGAATAAGCATGAGCGGTGCCGAAGCTGAAAAGATAGAAAAAGATTACGTCCCGAGCATCGATACAGCCAAGGTGATGATCAAAGACTATTTCGAGCAGCACCATGGGGAAGTCATCGATTACGTTGACCTGGTGAACGCTTTTGATCTTCCTTTGCCTCTGATCGTGGAGGCATGTGAAGTGCTCGAGAGGGAGGGGAAAATTGCCGGAGTCGATTAGGAGAAAAGAGCACGAGGTTCATAGAGAGCAAGGGGATGCTCTCGCAGGCGATCAAATCTTGATTGAATGTAGGAAGCCCGGGAAGTGGCAGACTGTCCGGGGCTCCGAGCAGCACCATTATTTCACCACGGCAGCAAGCAAGAATGCCTATGCCGTCATCATCAGGAGATTCACGAACGTAAAAATCAGTGAATGATTGCGCAAAACAGCTTCCAGGGATAGGCCTCGTCTGATCAACGTGGCTGACAAGCCCGGTACTCCCACCGGGTTCCCTTGGATTTCAACGGGAGTCTGACAGGGGAAGTCAGATATGAAAGAGTTGAAGGCGCCTTCTGGTTCACAGACATACATACAACAAGAACTTGAGAAAGGGGATGTTGAAGAGTCGCAGCGATGGCGAAAGAGTTTGGAAGAAGAGATCTTGGCTATGTCTTCTATGCTCAACAAGTATATACCACCGTCGCATCTTCTAATTATAGATCCCACCGGCATTGATAACACCATGCTCCGTTTGATACTAGACGGCCATGAGCCTTTGACCGATGATTTGTTTTTCAGCCTACTTCAAGAATCTCCAAAATACCTTATGTATGAACCATTCCAGGAGAAAATTGCACTTTGGCAGGACCTTCTTCATGATCCATTTGTGGATAAGACGGTGCACTCAATGGCCGGAGATCGGTTGAAACGGATCGGAGAAACGCTTGCATTTGTTGGCTCAGGCCGCAAGCAGCCTGATTTTGGGCCCGTATACCTTGAGTATGTGCAGCTTATAGAAATGCTGGAACCCTTTATATTAGAGGGCAAAGGATTAACTCAAGAGAGATTGGAGAAACTATTTAATGAGCGATTCCCCTTCCTATCAGAATACGCAATTGATCCATTCTCCCGCACTCCTGTAGAGCTGGCCAAGGAAATTTTATGCTCAAAGTATAAAGTACGTGTTCGAACGCTCGAAATGGCTATTTCTAGAGAGAAGAATATGTACGCTCGGACAAGAGCCATATCAGAACAAAATGACAAGTAGTTAGCCGATTCCCCACCGAACATCTTCTTTTTCAGCCGTAAATATTAAATGCGAATCCCTTAGCCCCTTCCGCAAGAAAGAATCTGACTTTCTTGCGTCGCTACGCGGAATACCCCCGGCTACGATGAGCCTACATAGATTAACGCTTATCTACTTTAACTTACGCGGGGAGGCATTTTATGGGTGAAAGAAAATACATAGATGAAAAGCAAGTAGCGGCATTAACTGGCTTGGCGCTTTCTACGCTCAGAAACGACCGGTCCACACAAAGGCGGATACCCTACATTAAAGTGGGAAGAAGCGTCCGTTATTCTCTCGATGACGTGATTGCCTTCATGGAGCGCCACAAGATCCAGGGACAGCAGGCGGCGGGGTAGAAGAATGAAACTTGGCGCAATTCTTCATTTTACGGACAATGGCGAGCTCTCGCAAGTGTGCATCATGGCCGACAACGAGCGGGCGCAGCTCGTAGTGGAACGTACTCTTGCTGAACTCGGGATTCTGGAAAAGAAAAACCCCGCGGGCAGGCGGGGCAGGCAAGCGGCTTTCCCTTCCATTAAGCAACAGGAGGGGACGAATGAAAAATAGCAAAACGTGGCAGGATAATCAAGCCACAAGCCAAAACAGAGGCTTTCCCCCTCTTGATGTGGGAGTATCGGTTTTCCCGAATGCGCTTGATACTAACCCTTCCAGATCCGCCACGATGCGAGAGATTCTCGCCGAGATTAAGGACGGCAAGTATAAGGCCAAGATAGAGCCTTTGCGGGCGTTAATCGCAGAGCACAAAGAGAAGGAATACGACGCCCGCAAGAAGCGTCTTCCCGCCTTCAGTATGTCCGCCATTTTAACGACCAGGGCGAAGGATATTCCCCTCCCCGAGAAGCTCAGAGCACACAGCAACCTATTGCAGATCGACATAGACAAGATCCATGACCTTGAGGCCTTCAGGCAGAAAATACAGATGGATCAGCATGTTCTTTTCTGCTTCCTTTCGGCAAGCGCGAGAGGATTGAAGATAGGTATCAGAATCGACGGAACAAGGCATGAGGAAAGCTTTCTTTCCGCTCGAGCCTACTTCAAAGCAAAGTATGATGTGGATATCGACCCGAAGGTTAAAGAGGTTGTGCGGCTCTGCTTTGTGTCGTTCGATCCCGATCTTTTCATAAACGAATCGGCGAAAATCCTTCCTGTTTCAAATAACGGGACAAGGCCGAAGAGTCATAATTCACCGCAAGGAAGAGCTTCTTCAGCTCCCGCAGATCCAGGGCGAAAGCTCACGCACGGAGAGCGGGCGCTTGAGACGGCAAAAAAGATTATCGAACAAAGCGTTGATGGCGAAAAGCTCAACGTTTTGCTGAAGGCAGGGGAGCTGCTTGGTGGATATGTGGCGGGGGGAATTCTCTCAGAGGAGGATGCTAAAGCTTGCTTGCGGGCTGCGATAGAAGCCAAGCCAAACGTAAATAATCTCGATGCTGCTTATAAAGCCATTGAAGATAGCTTAAGGCATGGACAACAGAGCCCTATCGAATTTGAAGACCTTGAACGGCAGCGGCTCGAATATCTTTCAACCAGTTCAAAAAGTGGTGTTCTTGGTGTTCCCGGTGTTCCGGCCAATACTGGTGCGAGTTTAGCCAGGAACACCGAAAAAAACGCAGGTGTTCCCGGTGTTCCTGAAAGTTTCCCGGATGAAGCCGAGCGACAGAAATCTTGTTACCGAGTCTATGAGGATTGGTGCGGGCCGAATGGGAAGGATAAGCCAGGCGTCTATTATCACGCGATGAGTAAAGAGACAAAGGACAAAATCCCTTCACCTGTCGATCAATGGATTTGCGATCCTCTCTATGTCGATGCAATCACGCGCGACAGCTACGGCGGCAACCACGGGCTTATGCTCAGATTCCGCAATAAGGATAGCGATTGGAAGCTTTGGAACATGCCGGCAAGGCTCCTCGATGGTGGCGACGAAATGAGAAAAGAGCTCCTGGGCCAAGGGCTCTTTCTGGATATCAAAAATAAGGCGGGTGTTCCCGTCTACATCAACAGCCAGCACCCAAAAGCGCGAATGCGGGCGGCTCTTCAAGTCGGATGGCATGAGAACGACTTTGTTTTGCCGGATCGGGTTATCGGTACGAGCAGCGGCGGCGAGGCTGTGTTTTTTCAATCGGAGGAAGCCGGCGTTGTCCATTACTCGACACGGGGAAGCCTGGACGATTGGCGCACCCATGTCGCGGCTCTATGCGTGGGGAACCCGCTCCTGACTTTCACCATCAGCGCATCCTTTGCCGGGCCTCTGCTGAGGCTTTGCAATATCGATGGAGCAGGCTTTCATATCTTCGGCGATTCCAGCTCAGGGAAAACGACATGCTGCAAAGTGGCGGCGGCGACCTGGGGCGAATGGAAAGAGTACATGAGATCATGGAAGGCGACAGCCAACGGCTTAGAAGGCGCGGCTTGTCTCTTTAATGACGGGCTCCTTGTGCTCGATGAGATGGGAGACGGAGACGGGCGAGAGATAGAGAGGACCGTCTATGCATTGGGCAATGGAAAAGGAAAGCAGCGGGCGCATGTTACCGGCAGCGCCAAAGCTGTACGATCATGGCGGATTCTTACCCTTTCCAATGGTGAGAAGACATTAGAGGCGCAGCTTGCGGCTTGCGGGATAACAACCAAGGCGGGCCAATTGGTGCGGCTCCTACAGCTTCCCGTTTTCGGCAAATATGGCGCCTTCGATGATCTTCATGGGTACTCGAGCGGAAAAGCCTTTTCCAATGCTTTGGTAGCGGCTGCATCGAAATACTACGGGACGCCCGGCATTGCTTTCCTTGAGAAACTAACGGCAATAGTCCAAGGCGGCGAGGACATATCCGAGGATGTCAAAGCTATCGCCGACCTGCTTACCAAGGACGATCTTTCATCGCAAGAGGACCGGGCCGCTACAGCCTTTGCGCTTGTAGCGGCTGCGGGGGAGATAGCCACAAAGGAAGAGATTACCGGTTGGAAGCCAGGCGCGGCAATAGATGCGGCAAAGGCTTGCTTTACTCATTGGCGCAACCACAGGGGCAAGGGCGATGCCGAAAAGACGCAGATCCTCACAATGCTCTCCGATTTCATAAGCCAATGGGGAGACGCCCGCTTTAGTGATGTGGAGGACTATAAGCAGCTTCATGGAGCACGGGCGGGTTATTGGCGAGACACTCCAAAGAACGTAGATGGCGACGAGGTAACAAGGCGCGAATGGCTGCTTACCTCTGCGGGCTTACGAGAGGCAGTGAAGGGCTTCGATGTGAAGCGGATTACGAGTGTTTTGCTTGCGGCTGGATGGTTGTCGCCTGGCGGCGAAGGGAAGAGCGCGCAATCTCTCACAGTTCAGAAGAAGAAGTCCCGCTTCTATGTCGTTACGATCCCGGAGGACAACGGCCATGCTGCTTGAATCGCTCATCGGCCAGTTTAAAGCCGAAAAAGGAACACCAGGAACACCAGACGAAAATTGGGGTGTTCCTGATTCTGATACTCTTAAAACCGCTCCCATCAAGGATATAGGAAAAACGGAACACCAAGAACACCAGGAACACCCCAAAATAGAGAATCCAGTTTTGACGGAACTTTTTCGAGTCTATGAAGCCATAGGGCAGCACTACACAAAAGAGCATTGGAAGCGGCTTGCTTCTCTTCCAGGATGGAAGCCAAAGCTTGACGAGCTTGAGCAGGCATTCACAGCAGCATGGAAAGAGGGCCGCGATTGTTGGCAGGAATTCGAAGGCCTCCGCGATCACTGGCGGGCAGGCTTACGGGCGATAAAAGAGCCAAGGGCAGGCGACGAAGACAAGGAGACAGTATGTTGACGGAGACTATAATTAAATGTGTGAGCTGTGGAAAGACTGACACCATCTACACCAACGTTGATTATGAAATTCCGCCTGGGCGCATTCGTCTTGTAACAGGCGTGTGCGGGAGCTGCGTTAGAGCTGGGAGAGCACCGGCCACTTTCGAGGAGCTAGAGATCCGATGTCTTGCCTTGGGCGAATGCATGACGGCTGCGAATTAAAAAGCAGAATGTGCAGGAAAACCGGCTTTAATGCTTCAGTTTTTGCGCTTCTGCCAAGGTGAAAACAAAATGAAAATAGTCGATTGCAAGCAACCCCCCAGTGATGGAGAGAGACGGAACCGGATCCGCATGAAGAAACCGGCGGATGCTATCCGGCTTCTGAATCGTGTGGTCAATGACCTGATTGGGGGAGACATAGAGACCGATAAAGCACGGGCGATCATCTATGCGCTGTCCACTTTGCCTAAGCTTTATGAGGTTGCGGAGCTTGAGAACAGAATCTTACAACTCGAAGAAAGGTTACCGAAATGAGCCTAAAACAGAGAATCTTGTCACTCGAAGGTAAAGCGAAGCCAGTACAAGACGCGCAGGAAATGGGACCAGGAGTCAAGAGCGTTATGGAGGCATTGCGGTTTGGAGTATCAGGTGGCGTAGATCCCGCCGAAGATCATACTGAGGGCATAAGTGGAAGCAGCCCGACCGAGGTTATATCCTCGATAGCTTGGGCTGTTACGGGCAGAGGCGATTCTAAAGGCCAATAACAAAGGAGTCACGGTTATAAATCTGCCGTGCTGAAGGAGGGGGATATCATGGCGAAGGGGGGCCGAAAGACAAAGTACTCTGACGACATGCCAAAGCGGGCTTATGAGTGGTGCGCTGAGGAAGGCTTTACCGATAAGAAGCTCTGTAAGCTCTTTGAGCCGACATTGAGCAGGTCTATGTAGCGGAAAGTTGATAAATCTGAATCACAGTGT
>CAZOEL010000146.1:0-7578 GCA_964578835.1 uncultured Syntrophobacteraceae bacterium
CTTCAACCCTCCTGACTTGAGCGCTGTCCAGCGCACACTATGACCTCTGCTGACTTCTGCCCAATCGCTTCAGGATCTGCCCCATGAAGCGCTCCCTTGTGCTGACCCGCTACCCCGTCCTGTCTGGCTCCCATTGGTTCGTGACTCGATACCGGGCGCAGCCCTTCTCGCCGGGACTTGGTCAGCCGGTGGCCCCAGCCGGCACTTTCACCGGACGGCTCACGCGTCGGCACGCAAAAGCCAGGTTGGGCAGATCTCCTAAGGATAAGAACGTGAACTTTTGCAACACAACCGCAGCATTTACCGTATCTCCTGAACCCGGGGCTTTGTCATGTCGTGCTAACTTGCCCGGAGACTCGGCCTTGTATGCTATTTCTGTTCGTCGGCTCATCGCTTTGCGCTCCGGCTTCCTTCGGACGCTCCCTCGCGGTTCCGCCCTTGCCTTCGGCTAGTACTTGTGCAAATGTCTGAAAGGGCACTTGCAGGATTCACATACAGGGGACTTCACCCCATGAGCTCACGCCCATGCCGGGCGTACACAACAAAATGCAGCGGACGGGCGGGGAAGCGTGTTGCTGTTTTCTCAAGTCCGTAGCCGTCCGCCGCTGATTTTGGGCGTTGAAAGGACACCGTGCAGGTAAATTTATTCTCCTTCAAGGATGGGCAGAAGCACATGAATTTTTCGTCATTTTCAGATAGTCGAAGACCAAGCGGACGTTGCGAGTGAGTTGGCGCATTTTCTGTGCAACGCTGGATACACCTTTGGATTTGATGATTCCAATCGCGAATCTCCTAAGGCGGGTAATATTTTCCGGACCATTGCCGATGCGAATGCGGCTTCGATCTTCATCGTAGTTCCAATCAATGA
The DNA here is from genome assembly GCA_964578835.1 of uncultured Syntrophobacteraceae bacterium. Taxonomy (GTDB): domain Bacteria; phylum Desulfobacterota; class Syntrophobacteria; order Syntrophobacterales; family Syntrophobacteraceae; genus CAZOEL01. Next base: position 869 of record CAZOEL010000146.1, read on the forward strand.
TGTAGTGGCAGCTGTTTTCAATGCTCCCATGGCCTTGATTGGTGGCTAGAACGCTTTGAGCTTGGGCTTCTTCGGGCGATTGGCCGGTGATGCCATAGGAGATCTCACAAGTTGATTTGCCGGTCTTCTTATCCATGTAGTGACGTTCGATTACGAATGCTTGCCCAACATGAGGAAAGTTCAGGTAATCGTTGAGCTTAGTGGTGGTCCAGATTTTACGGGTTTCAATCCGCCCATGATCAGGGGGTGTACTATCAATGAAATCCGGTTCTCCTCGATTCCGGAAGAAGAACTCGATGTCTGCAATGAGTGTCGGCTGGTTTCCTTTAACAGTGAAGTGATAATGGGCCTTACGTTTCAGGACCAGGTAATCGGCGAATCCTCGCTGGGTTAGAAGGGCATCAGCGGTGATGACTTTGCCTTCGATATCGATGGCGTCAAGGAGTGGGATGGCCATCTTGATCTCGTTGGTGCGTTTGATCTCTTCATCACCCTCTTTGGGCAGATTGCCTACTTTTTTTGGGTGTAGCAGCTCTTGGTCTGATGACCTATGGCGCTCATGATGTGGGTTTGGTAGCCTTGATCATCAATGGCATTGCACATCGTCTTGCCGTCGATTGCAAGACTTTGGTCTTGTTTGCCGTAGGCTTCGTTCCACTGCTGCAGGGCGGCATCCAGATGCAGGGGATCGACACGGATAAGAATATCTCGGATGACGTACTCGCTTGGGACGGCATAGCGGCCCTTTTCACGACGACACCGGAAACGCTCGCGCGCCTTTTGACCAAGACTGTTGGCCCAGTCCGAGATGGCTCGGTATCCGCGCATCCCGCAAAGGGTTGCCCCGGCTGCAATGGCCAGCACGGTGGAAATTCGATGACGCCGCCCTCGGATGCGGCGGGGGTCGGAGATGTCGGCGAAAAATTGGGGTAAGGATCGCATTTGCTCAGCCTTTAAAATAATTCTTGTTCCTCCTCTACGATACGGTGCTTCGAGAATGGGGCGAGAGAGTAACGCACGAGCGTTTGACTGTAAGGGTTTAACGAAAATCATTTTGGGAGACTGGCTCTTAGCGCTGTAGCCTTTGCCGGTACGGCGAAAGCCTCTGGTCTCACCCACATGGAGCCAGTTTGCTGCCCTATAGATGGCGCCCTGGAAGCGTTGAGGATCCACAAAGGTCTCCAGCAACACTACGGAATGGCCGAAGGTCTTTTGCCAATCTTCGGGAAGTCTCTTTTGACACAGCGACAAAACACGAGAAGCCAGATTTGGAATGTGCCAGTCGGGAAGAATCAGAAAACGGCTGTTGTTGGCTACCAGTTTCAGGCGATCATACTGATGGCGTGAGTCCCAGCCGATCCATTGGTCCCGGGCTGCACACTTCCAGGCTGCGGCGGAGAAGCTCACAAGCGCCACCCATTGGTCTTGCCACAGGGCAATGTACCATAAGGTTTCGCTGATCTTGGGCAGACGCCCCAGATAATGATGCGCTTGCATCAGCTCCTGGTAGCGTTGCTCTTCAAACCGCCCAACTGGCTCGACATGGACTTCCCTCAAATTCAAGGCAGATTACCTCCGGCTCAACTACAGTGAGGCGCTCCTTATACACGGTTGGAGGAAGTTTGACCAGAGTTGATTGGAAGATGGCGATTTAAATTATGGACTATCCCAGAACAGATTCACCGTGGCCGATCCTTGTCACCTCCTTGCACTGAGGGATCGATTGTGATATCGTATAATAAAATCCCTATCGATGGAGGATATCATGAAAGCAGTGACTGTTTCCCCCAAATTTCAGGTCGTGATCCCTCGTGATTTGAGGAAATCAATGGATATTCATCCTGGCACGAAGGTCCAGATACTCCAATATGAAAACCGAATTGAGCTCATCCCTCTAAAGAGCCCCAAGAGCCTGCGGGGATTCCTCAAGGGCATTGATACCAATATAGAGCGGGAGTTGGATCGGGTATGAATCTTGTCGATTCCTGTGGGTGGCTCGAGTACTTTGCAGACACATCCTACGCAGACTTCTATGCACCTGCCATAGAGGATACAGACTCTCTCATTGTCCCAACCATCTGCATCCTTGAAGTATTCAAACGTGTACTTCAGCAGAGAGGTGAGGATGCTGCACTTCAGGTTGTTGCCATAATGCACCAGGGGCAAGTTGTCTCTTTGAGCGAAAGCGTCGCCCTTAGGGCAGCAAAGGTCGGCACAGAACTGAAGATACCCCTTGCCGACAGTGTCATACTGGCCACTGCTCAAACCTATGGGGCTCTCGTTTGGACACAAGATGCTCACTTCAAAGATATTGAAAACGTGAAATACATAGAAAAAACATACCCTTTTGCCTAACACTTATAAGGTATCCCCTTGTCAATAGGAATAGTGTGTCTATTGGCAAGACACTTCCGAACGGGAAAAAGCTTCTTCTTTCCGTTCGGCCATTCTGCTCGTTGCTGTCCTTCTGACTTGGTTTCATCAAGGGGTGCAAAGGGAAATCAAATCCTGCACCAAACACTTATTGAGGTTCGCTTCATCCTTCCCTTCCTGAAGAGAGTTTATGCAAGGGGGCGGTTGCGCCCTCAACGAGAAGAATGCGACCTAGAAGCTATGACGTTCTCCCTTGTGCCGTCCCAGTCAAGACTCGGGGTGTTATTCTCCCCAGTTAGGTGCGGGCTCGGGTAAGGGGCAGAACCTGAACCAACATCGAGCATGTATTGAAGGAGCAAGACGGATCGCCAATCAAGGTCAGGGGTTCTCGGGTATCGATCGGGCACATCCTCTCTCCAGCACTTCTTTCGGTGCTAAGGATGATCTAATCCTCATTGAGGCGAATGCGTGCTCCACTCCCATGTGTCTCCAGTTAGACCGTGGGCTGATCCGTCTCCTCCAACTGTTCAGTGGCTTAAGAACCTTTCTTGATCGAAAGCCACCTTGTTTTTGAGCATGTAATAGGCAGATCTCCCGAGCTTATGGGCCAGGATTTTTCTTTTCCGTGTTTTTGGGCAAGCCTGTCGAGGTACTTCTTAGCCGGTTCGTTTCCCTTGATGAAAAGAACCGATGCTTCACTGAAGGCCCATTTCAGGTGAGCATTGCCGATCTTCTTGCCACTGGTTCCATAGTTTTTGCCATTGGATTCTTTGGCGCACTTGACCAGGCGAGCATAGGAGGCAAAGTCCTGGACCGATTCGAATCGCTCGATACTCTCTATTTCATAGAGCATTACGAGAGCGAGGATTCTTCCCACTCCCGGAATGGTTTGAAGCAGATGGTAGAAAAGAGCATTGTGTACATTGGCAGTCTTTACGAGCTCGCGCTCCAGAGGTTCTATGATGCGATCATAGGCAGAGATCATCTCGAGATCGACTGCCATGTTCTTCTGCACACTCGGGTCATCGAAGCGCTCTGCTACCCCTTCTCTGTTTTGGGGCTTGGCGATGCGCCCGAGGGGGTCCGCAAGATTGTACTGACTTCTGGTGTTCTGGATGTGGCCAAAGAGCTCTGCTCGCTTTCTCACCAAATGAGTGCGCCTCCTCAGGAGATCTCTGGTGGCTCTCATCTTGGCAGGATAGACATAGGCTTGGGCCAATGTACCTCCTCTCAGGAGTACGGCAATCTTGTGGGAGTCGATCTTGTCGTATTTCCCTCCATGAATCGCTTTCATGTAGAGGGCATGGCCGAGCACGAAAGGGATTCCTTCCCTTTGACAAAGATCGGCCACCTAGTACTACTGTGTCACAAAAGCGGCGCGACTCGTCATTCCGGCATGACGCCTCTTCGTCATTCCGGCAGGTTTTAAGCCGGAATCCAGCCACATGGGAGAGCGCCGGGCTGGATTCCGGCTCAAAAGATTGCCGGAATGACGAGATGAGCTGTGCTCTCAATAGAATCGCATTCCAACAGCATCATGCTGATTTGTGACACAGTAGCACTAGTACCAGGTGAACATGCATTCGGCAGCCACTACGATGTCTTCCCGGAAGGGAGCAATGGCATTGAGGAAAGTCTCGGAATGGGTGTTGAGATTTCTGTGCAGCACGATCTCACCAGAGCTGTTGAGTATGCACACGTACATTTTCTTGGTGTGCAGATCGATTCCACAGTAATATTGGTGCTGCTTGGTGTAGAATTTCATGGCTTTTGCTCCTCCTGTGATGTGGCGGAGAGTTGCTTATCGAGGCAGGAGAGGAAGTTCTCCAGCCACTGAGGAACAGTCTGAGTCCCAATCTCCCAGCGAGTGACCTGAGAGGGATGCACACCGACCAGGTGAGCAAGCTCTCTACAGTTGAGAAAGTGGCGCTTCCTGAAATTCATGAGCTTGATGCGCCGACTCCCCTGTTGCTGTTCTTTCTCAGATGAAGCCATGATCATCTCCTCCTTTATGGATGCTCTGTGGAAGGTAGTAGAATACCCAGGATTGCGTTACGCAATCATGCCACAATTTAAGCTCATTATCCAGAGCTCAGATTCGTCTTGGCAGGAATTGTTCTGGCCAGAACCGATAAATACTCTCAGAGCAGGCACACCGCAGTGGGTATGAATAGCTCCCATGTGGTTCCTTCATCAGGAGGCCTTACACAGTATCAAGGTCATGCACGTGGACACAAAACCGCGCCGGGCTTATTTTTTGGCGTCTCTTGTAGTTCCTTGGCGGCGTGGTTTCGTGCCGGTGATGACCGGCGTTCACACGGACTCGCTTCGCTCGCCGGTGAACTTTGCGTTGGGGTGCGAATAAGATGCTCAGAACCACGGAGATTAAATACTCATGTTTTTTGAGATCATTGGTGAAATCGAACAGATTGATACCATAGCGATCGGGGGCAATATCCGTGATATAATGCGCCTTCAGAAGCAATACGGACTAGATCGCTAACAAAAAGTCAAGGGGCTTGCCCTCGTTAGACTTCAGAGTGGCAAGATTTGCAAGGCTGAGCTCCATTGGTATGAAGCCCATGGAATCGGCAGAAAGAAAATCAAAATCAAGAGACTCTTGAATTAGGAGCATGCGGAAACCAATGGAAGATTATAGATTTGCACTTTGCATAGAGAATAGAGACTGTGAAGATTTGGAGAAGCGCAAGATTTATCAAGTGATTCCAGATCATAACGCCGAGAAAGAAGGATACCTGAGAGTCATTGACGAATCAGGCGAGGACTATCTCTATCCACAGTCGTATTTCATTTTTGTCCAGCTGCCACGCGAAGCGCAAGAAGCCCTGCGTGTAGCTGAATAACCGGGGTCGAACACGCCGACGTGAGGCATGGAGCAGTCCCCAAGGGATTGGTGATTTCGTAAGGCGACTCGCGCTCTTTGTTCGTCCTTCAGATTACGAAGTCCGAGGACTTGGGCGCGCTTTTTTGCGGGACCGTTCCCTGGGTTTCCACACGCGAACTGGCGCCTTTGTGGCGTGCAGTGGTTTGACAGGCAAGTTGCCGGTGTCGTGGGTTTCACCCCTTTCCCAACCAGCGGTTGGAGTCGGACACCCGACCACGCGGTGGAAGTCAGTAGGCGCTTTCTCATGCTCCTTGGCCGCATGGTCGGGTGCCGCTCAACCTTTTCGTTGGACGAAGCCGCTACGCGGCGGGAAAAACAAAATAGTGTATATTCTCCCATAGGTTGCCCAATTCCGGGCTCCATCAAAACAAGAGGGAGAATACCATGAATCAAGCTGAAACGAATCGATTTAATGAGCTTTATCAGCGTCATCTGCGTTCACTCAAACTACAGGGTAAAAGTAAAAAGACAATTGATGCCTACTCCCGGGCAGTGCGGCGGATCAGTGAGCATTTTGATTGCTGTCCCGATCAGTTGAGCTTGGAACAAAGGGAGCAATACTTTTCGGAACTGGTAGAGTCCCATTCCTGGAGTACGGTCAAAATCGATCGTAACGGTCTGCAGTTTTTCTGGAAACATGTCCTCAAAGAAGACTGGCAGTGGATAAATATCGTGAAAGCCCCTGAAATACGCTCACTGCCCGATATCCTCACCGTGAGCGAAGTTGAACAGTTGATCGGCGCAACACGTAAGCTCCGCTACCGGGTCTTTCTTCTGACAACCTACTCCATGGGGCTGCGCTTATCCGAGACCCTGAGCCTGCAGGTTGGGGATATCGACGGGAAGCGAAAACTGGTTCATATCCGCCGAGGAAAAGGTCACAAGGACCGATTCGTCCCATTGCCCTTCAGCGCTAAAATGAATTGACCCACTTATGCTCAAAGAACTGACCCACCAGTAGAAGGCGCTGGAGACCATTTTGATGGAAATCGAAATTTGGCCTTGCAATCTTAGCTTCTCTTATGGTACGGGAAGTCAGGTTTGGAATTCGTTTCGCAGGTCAGTAGATCGTTGGCGCGCGCCAACAGTATCATCAACAAGAAAATCAGCCAGTTATTAAGTGTCCGAAATCTCAGTTATTTTTTAGCTACATTTTTAACCTCCTGAATTTATTACTACTGCTAAGATGTGCTCTCCTTGAAGTACAAGAACCAGAAGACAAAGAATATCCATTTTGGACATGCGGCTTGAAGAAGTCCCATGAAAAAAGCATTGCTGCCAGGTATACCCTGGGCTTCACATGGGTCTGGTGCGTGCGCATCGGAAGGGTCAGTTTTTCTGAGCGCAAGTGGGTCAATTTTGGTGAGCGCCGAAGCATTGCCCGACCTCACCTATCAGGCACTGCGAGCCTTATGGTTAAAACACCACAATC
>CAZOEL010000147.1:0-7523 GCA_964578835.1 uncultured Syntrophobacteraceae bacterium
CTTCCCTCACCCCGACCCTCTCCCTGAGGGAGAGGGGGCCCGCTTCCACTGGAAGGAACGATGTTGACGGTCCACTAGTTGTTAGCGTAAGCACGATGACAGATTCCGACAATCCCTCTCCGGTGAGTTGTTGTCCTGCGTAATCGCATGAATAAGCTATCCTTTGAAAGGAGCGCATTTACTTAAGCGCCCATACATAAGTTTTGTAGGCTAGCATGAGGTTTGGGTTGTTCCTTTAGATTAGGGTTATTCCGCTCGCCATGAGCTTGTCGAAGGGAGTAAACGGCTTGTTTTAGCCTTTCGACAAGCTCAGGGCGAGCGGGGTGAATGCCTCATCTCGACCCTTATACGCGCCTACAGAAGTTGAGCCCGGGAGCTATTTAGCGCTTGGGGGATGATGCTTGAAGTCGTTTTTTGGCCTCAGGAAAGACTTTAGGCAACTCACAACAAATAACCTACCAGGAAGAGGGGTTCTGTCATTCCGGCGTGGTTTTGGGTGGAATCCAGCCCCGCGAAAAAACGGGATTCCCGCTTGAAGACTGCCGGAATGTCGGTGGGTGTTTCTGAACCAATTTTGGTAGGTTATTTGTTGTGAGCTGCCTTACTTGCGCCACAGCACAGCTTCATAAAAAAAGCCCACCCCGTATCCGGGATGGGCTTCGGTGAAGCCAAATGAGCCTGGAAAAACTGATTAGGAGGCGGTCTCTTCTTTTACAGAGAGCGCGACCTTATAGAGTATAGTCAGTATGAAAAGGCCCGTCGCCCAGATGCCCAATCCTATGAATATTTCAGGAATGGTGGGCGCATACTCGCGGACCTGATCCATCGGGTTCGGGATGAAGCCTGCAACAACCAGTCCCAGACCTTTCTCGAGCCACATGGAGGTGAACACCGCTATGCAGGCGATTTTGAGGGTCTTCTCGTTCGTTCGCGTCTTCGGATTAAGCAGCAGCACGAGGGCCACCAGTGCGAGTATGACGAACGCCCACATGAAGGGGACAAGCTTTCCATGCCCATGATACCCCATGAAGAGGTAGGTCAGAGCCTCTTTGTGTGACGGAATCCCGCTGTAGAAGGCGGTGAAGAATTCGAGGCCGATGAAGAAGACGCTTATGATCATCGCATAGGTCGCAATGATCGAAAGCTTGTTGATGGCTTCTTTGCCGGGGTCGAACTTGGTGTATTTCTTCACCACGAAGGAAAGCAGGATGAGCAGAGCGGGACCAGAGCAGAAGGCCGACGCCAAAAAGCGGGCGGCCATGATTGCCGTAAGCCAGTAATGCCTGCCGGGGAGACCCGCGTACAGGAAGGCCGTTACGGTGTGGATGCTGACAGCCCAGGGGATTGAGAGATAAATCAAGGGCTTTACCCAATCAGGGTAATGAACGCCTTTGCGCTCCGCTTCCAGAACGTTCCAGCCAACCAGGAGATTGATGAACAGATAACCGTTCAAAACGATCATATCCCAGAAGAGGATGGAATTGGGCGTTGGGTAGAGCAGGACGTTCAGCAAGCGCATCGGCTTACCAAGGTCGACAATGATGAAGAGAAGACACATGGTCACAGCGGCGATCGCGAGGAATTCGCCCAGGATGGTAATTCTTCCGAATTCTTTTATGTTGTGCAGATAATACGGGAGAACCACCATGACAGCGGAAGCGGCGACGCCGACCAGGAAGGTGAACTGAGCGATATAGAATCCCCAGGAGACGTCTCTGGTCAGACCGGTTACCGTGAGGCCTTTATTCAGCTGCAGCATGTACGATGCAAAGCCGAGCCCCATGAATACAAGCAGCGCCATCAGCCACCTGTAATATCTTTGAGATCCAGTTAGCGCCCTTTCAATCATAACGCACCCCTTATATTATGTAGTATACGTTGGGCTCTGTGCCGAGCTCCGGCTTTCGCCGGATGGTGTAGCTGCTGGCCAGAAGCTTTCGAACGGGCGATTTGGGATCGGTCTGGTCGCCGAACACAATTGCTCCGCACTTACAAGCTTCAACACAGGCGGGCAGGAGCCCCACGGCCAATCGTTCTTCGCAGAAACTGCATTTTTCCACAACACCGCGCTCCCTGGTGGGGAAAGTGACGTTGGGCACGTTGCCGTCTTTATCCTTAGGCACCATGGGCCTCGGCTCGCTGAAGTTGAAGCTTCTCGCTCCGAAGGGGCACGCCGCCATGCAGAAACGGCATCCGATGCAGCGATGATAGTCCATCATGGTGATGCCGTCCTCACGCTTGAAGGTCGCCTTGGTCGGGCACACTCTCACGCAGGGGGGATTGGTGCAATGATTGCACAGGACGAGGAAGTTCTTGTCCTTGAGATTATGCATGTTGTATTCGTTTCCCTGGCCGGGAAAGGTATTCTCGTAAGGCTCGGCCCAGAGCCACTTGATCTCTTCTTCAGCGTTGTCGATGATCGGAACATTATGGACCGTATGGCATGCGATCACACAATCCTTGCAACCGGCTTTGCCTTTTTCCCAGCATTTCTTCATGTCAATGACCATAGCCCATCTTTTTCCTGCAAGGGCTTTGTCATTGGGCGCGTATGTGGGCTGCGCGGCCTTGTTGGCAAGCGCGTCCACGACCGGCAGGGCTCCCAGCCCCAGTGCGCAGGCGCCGCCGATCTTAAGGAAGCTTCTCCTGCTCTTCTCCATTATTTTGTCTCCTTCGCGTTCGGGGCAACGTGGCAAGTCCAGCAGTATGGCGTGGAATCAGCGCTCAGCCCGGCATAGGTATGGCATTGGTCACAGAATTGAGCCTTGTTGGAATGGCATTTCATGCATTCGTTCTGAAGGCTCATGTTGTACTTCTTGCCGTCCGGCGCCGTGTAAATTCTGTTGCTGTTGCGAACGACCTGGGTTCTCCAGTCGTTGAGTATCTGCATATGGCCGGTTCTCATTTCATCCTTGGGCAATATGCATTGCTTTACCTGCATTTTCTGAATCACCGGGGTATCGATCTTCGGATCGGGCGCCTGAGTGGCTCTTCCCATGTTGTACCAGAGGGGAAGAGTGACGGCCACCAGGAAAATCACCAACCCGGGAATGATTTTGTTCGCGTTATAGATCTTCATCCTCACTATCCTCCATTCCTGCTAGGGGTTCACCACGAAGGTCGGTAGTCCGCTCCTGTTCACCCTCCATGATTAGAGCATTGCCAACCAGCTCGTGAACTCCTGTAACTCCTACGCCGGGAACCCAGTAATCCATCAACGGGGTGAGAGTGGCTCTATCGATGGCGCAGATGCAAGAAAGCATGTTGACGTCATGGAGATCATGAACGTGCTTGACGGCATTGGCTCTTGGCAGGCCGCCCTTCATGCGGAGCTCCATGATTTCGTCGGTGTTCAAACCGGAGCCTGCGCCGCAGCAGTAGGTCTGCTCTCTAATGGTGTTGGGCGGCATCTCGAAGAAGTTGTTGCAAACGTTGTTGATCACGTAGCGCGGCTCTTCGAAGAAGCCCATGCCTCTAGCCGGGTTGCATGAATCATGGTAGGTGACTCTGAGATGGTCGTTCCTGCTCGGGTCGAGCTTGAGCTTTCCATTGCGAATCAAGTCAGCCGTGAACTCGACGAGGTGAACCATCTTGGTGGCGCGGGCGTTGTCAAAGGTCGTTCCCGTGATCGGCGAAACGGGGGTTTCGAGAAAATCGGCAGGCCCGTTCATGGTGTCCATGTACTGGTTGACCACGCGCCACATGTGGCCGCATTCTCCGCCCAGGATCCATTTTACGCCAAGCCGCTTCGCCTCCGCGTACATCTTGGCGTTCAGTCTCTTCATCATTTCATGCGAAGTGAAGAAGCCGAAGTTGCCGCCTTCCGAAGCGTAAGTGCTCCAGGTGTAATCCAACCCGAGCTCGTGGAAGAGCATGAGATAGCCCATGAGCGTGTAGGTGCCCGGATCGGCAAAAACATCGCCAGAGGGCGTGATGAAAAGGATCTCGGCGCCTTTGCGGTTGAAGGTGGGCTCCACCCGCACGCCGTTGAGAGCTTCGATTTCATCCACGAAGAACTCGATCATATCTTTAAAAGCATGGGGCTGAATGCCGAGGTGGTTTCCATTGTGGAAGCAGTTCGCCACCGGACCGGCGATCCAGTCAATGTTGCATCCGATGAGGTTCAGCAGCTCGCGGCCTATGATGGTGATTTCGGCCGTATCGATGCCGTAGGGGCAGAAGACCGAACAGCGCCTGCATTCCGTACACTGGAAGAAGTACATGAACCATTCTTTTACGACATCTTCCGTGAGCTCTCTAGCGCCCGCGATTTTGCCCAGGATCTTGCCGGCCAGAGTAAAATCCTTGCGGTACACGGAGCGAAGGAGCTCGGCGCGCAGGACGGGCATGTTCTTCGGGTCGCCCGTGCCGATGAAAAAATGGCACTTGTCCGCACAGGCTCCGCAGCGCACGCAGATGTCCATGAAGAGCCTCAGGGAGCGGAACTTTTCGAGTCTTTCGCGCAGGCCTTCAAAAAGTATCGTCTTCCAATCGCTGGGCAGCTTCCAGTCATCATCCGTCGGAGTCCATTCACGGGGATTCGGAAGTCCTACAGCGTCGAGATTTTTGGCCTTGCCGGGATAGCACCAGTTGCCCTTGCTGAAATCCACCGGGGTATCCATCCACCCCTTCTTGGGCATTTTATGATCTATAACGAGCTCGTTTGCTTTAGGAATCTTAGCCATTTTTACTCCTTCTCCACTGGTAATCCGGCTTCGACCATCTTTTCCCTGAAATGGTCCTCGTATTCTTCGTATGTGTGTGTTTTAACAGGGTAATTCCAGGGATTTACATGCCTGCGCATACGGCTGTCATTGGGCAGGTTCCTTGTCGGGCTAAGAAACACGCCGCCAAGATGCATCAGCTTGCTGAATGGGAAATAGGCAAACAGCACGCAAACAAGAAAGAAATGGATGAAGAACAGAACCCCTATTCCCTCGGGCACGACCGGACGGAAAGTCACGAGCCCCATCGCCAGCTCTTTCACCTTGACCACGTCCACCTTGGTGAAGTAGCGCATGAGCACGCCCGTAACGCCCATTGCAAGGAGTACGAACAGTGGAAAATAATCGGCGGCGAGCGAAATGTATTTGATTTGCGGTATGAGCACTCTTCTGGCGAAGAGGTAGGTCACGGCGGCAAGAAACAAGAGATCCGTCAGGTAGATCCCGGGGAGGCCCAGTTGCAGAATGCCGTCAAACTTGTCAGTCATATGTACGAAAAAGGGGATGGGCTCGGTGAAGAACCGCAGGTGGCGAACAAAGATCACAAAAAAGGACCAGTGAAACGCCAGACCGGCGAGCCAGAGCCACTTTTCCCAGTGATAGGTAACCTTCGGCCCCTCTTTGAGCTCCATCTTGGTATTTCTGAAAAGGGAGCGGAAGAGGAGCACCTCGAGAGCCATCCTGCCGATGACTCCGGCAGTGGTCGAGGGGTTGTCAAGCTTGTTCTGCTTGACCCACGGTAACGATTGCTGCTGACCGGCTGTCGTCGGGATCCGGAAGGGGACGGGCGAGCGCGCCCATTTGATCATCCGATACGTGAATCCCCCCAAGAACATGAAAATGGCCATGTAGGGAACGACCACTCCAAAGAAGTAGGCCAGCCCAGCCACTTTCACTCCCAAGAAAACAGCCGCGATAAGCGCAACGACTGCGATTAAGGAAAACTCGATACCCATTTAACAATCCCTCATCTAATAAGTTTAAGTTATTTTAGGTGATGCTATCCCCTATGCCTGGCTCCTCAGACGGGATTTCAGCCAACAGATTCGCCCGTTGCAGAAGCCTGAAGGACCTGTTTTTAACCTCCTTGATTCGCACCTCGTACAACTTTTCACGGCACGCCACGTATACATTGAAGGCGAGCAGAGCAATCTCGTCGATCCGGGAATCCAACGCCAAAAGATCGTCAGGACTAATCAGATCTTTCCATTGCTCTTTGCCCCGCGTCTCTCTAAAGATCTCTTTCAACAGAAACACGAAGCCCACCGCCTGAGCCGGAGTAAAGTCCTGAACCGCTCTGATCCTTACCACCTGGTCGAGAAGCGAATGCACCTTATCGGGATCCAGTTCTCCCGTCAATGCTTTATACAACCCGTGGATTCCGGCCTTCAAGTTGTGACCCACCGGGTTCGCGAACTGGTTCTGCTCTCTTTTCAACAGGTTTATCGTCTGTTGCGGATAGGACTCCACTATGCGATCGAACCACTTGTCGAGAATAGCGGATTCTTCTTGTGTTAAAAATTTCTCAAGTTTCATGCTCTCAATGCCTTTTCCCGCGTTTTTTTTCAGAACGCGCCGATCCGGAGTCGCGCCAACACCCAATTTATAGCACAGGCGTACATAGCCCAAAAGCATTTGTAACCCGAAGTCGCGAACCCGTCAACGGACCGTCCTGAAAGGACAAAATATTGTGAATGTAAGCACGTTAAACTAATTGAAATTATGTGTCAAGTCAAATACCGGCTGTTCTCGGCATCGAATTTGGCGGGCAAAAAAGGCGGGTTCGACGCCTTTTCGGAAATGACAAAAAACAAGGCGCCGTCGCCTCGTTTTTTGTCATCAATCCTGTAACGATGGACAAAATCGATTATAGTTGTGGATCTAAGACTTACAAGCGGGGCGCGAGAGCGCATTCGATAGACAAGATGCCGAAGAAAGTGAGAAGTATGGTCAAATACAATGGAATCAACCACCTGTCGATGGCGACCGGCGATATGGACAAAACGGTCCGGTTCTGGAGAGATCTGCTCGGACTGAGATTGGTCGTAGGATTGGGGAGGCCCGGATACAGGAATTACTTCTTCGCACTGACGGACAAGGACATGATCTCCTTTTTCGAATGGCCGAAAGTCGAGCCCATTGAAGAAAAAGATCACGGCTATCCGGTTGCCGGTCCTTTTGCTTTCGATCATGTAGCGCTCGGAGTGGAAAGCAGGGACGATCTCTGGGTCCTAAAGGACAAGCTCGAGGCTGCGGGCTTTTGGGCTTCGGAAGTAGTGGATCACGGGTTCATACTATCTGTCTACTCCTTTGATCCCAACGGCATCGCCATAGAATTCAGCTACAATGTCAATGACGTCGATGTGCGCAAAAATCCGCGCATGATCGATTCGGCGCCCACAGAGACCACCCTGGAGGGGCCTGACCCCGTCCCGGGGAAATGGCCGACTGTGCGTGAGGCGACGCCGGAGACCGATCGTATCGAATACCCGGGAGAAGGCGAAGATCTGATTTCCGGAAACCGGAAGAACTGGTTCGGAAAAGAGTGACGGCTGTCTGAAAGCTTCTATCGACCGCCAATGCCGCTACCAACGCACGTCCACAATCAACGCACTCCCTAATATGCCGTCCACGGGTCGAGAGCGATAATGACTTTGCCGGGCCTGAGGTTATTTTTTCCTCAGCACTTCTCTATTTGGCCTTCATAAGGTGGGCAGAGTATTTTCCTGGGCTGATGAAAATCGGGGCAGGAATTCCCTGAAATGGACCATCACTTTCTTCCGGCTTTTGTGCATCACT
>CAZOEL010000148.1:0-7313 GCA_964578835.1 uncultured Syntrophobacteraceae bacterium
GGATGTATTTTCGACAATACGGTTACTGCGGCAAAAGATAGGGATCATTGACTTTAGTCTGCGCATAGTGGGAACTCAAGACAGTCTCCCACATATTGAACAACAGTTTGGTTTCTCAGGTTTTTGTGCGAGAGAATAAGCTTCTCTGTAGAAAAATTTTCTCCAAGGCATGAGCATTGCTCATTCCGGTATTTCCGCCATTTTCACCGCAGCGGAAAGTAATCCCGCCTTCGCCGAAGAGTTTCGACACCTTTCGAGCGTTGGAGTTGATCAGATCGTGGGCTAAACCTGAGTGCTCACCATCCAGAGCGACTTCGGGGCCTCGCTAGCGGGTGAAAGATGTAGCGGCGGCTGAACAGGATGAGGTAAAGGTCGTTAATGTCCGGCCTTCCTCTGCTCGGACTGCCATCGAAGGTTAGAGGTGATCCGGCAATATGTCTCAGTTCATGTGGGAAATCGATTTGAGCATCCAGTGAACTGTCACAGTCAAGATCTACAAGAGACCAGGACCACAGCCTCCTGAAATGTGAAAAACAGCTACCGAGCGACTCGGCTCATGCACCTGTGGAGCTTGAGGCCGACAAAACGATAGTAAAGCAAGAATATCCCCGTGTTAAAGAAATATAATATAATGCCTGCTGGATGCACATTTACCTTTCTTTCCTGTGCTTTTCGGTTATCCTTAGAGGGTGCTAGTTGAGTACGTTATTTTGGGTTATGCAGGAAATCGATCTTTCGCCAATCTGATTGGTGCGGTTTCAGAGTAGCTCCGAGTACCGCACCAAAAAAAGCAGTGAAACAAATACTAATTCAAAGAAGGATTCAAAACATGGCGGAAGGTCAAGTAAAATGGTTTAATGATGCTAAGGGCTACGGCTTTATCGAAACTGACAAAGGACACGATGTGTTCGTTCACCACTCAGCCATCCAGGGTGAAGGCTTCAAATCCCTGGCTGAAGGCGAGCGAGTAAGCTTCGTAGAGGAAAAAGGCGCTAAAGGGCCTCAAGCAACCAATGTGAAGAAGCTCTAGCCTGAACATAGTTAAAGCTATTCCAGAATGAACATTAGCCGGAGTGATAAAAAGCTCCGGCTTTTTTTATGCTTAAAACCGATGGCTCTGGCTGAAAGGGAAACGGGATGAATTTTGTCGATCTTTTGGGATTCTAGCAGGTGTTTTGATTACCCTTTCTCTTCTCCTTCAGTTGATCCAGACCTGGAAAACCAAGTCAGCCAAAGACGTATCTCTTGCAACGTTTTGCATTCTTCTTGCCGGTGTCCTTTTTTGGACCGTTTACGGAATCTGCATCGTCACATATCCGATAATAATCATCGCCAATTTCGTGACTCTCATCTTTATCGCCATATCAACGACTGTGAGAAAGTAGTCCAAAATGGGCAGTGAGGAAGCCGTCCGCCACGGCGGCCGTAAGTAGGCCAGATCTTCTTTTTCTTATCGTTTTTTTACGCCCGCTCAAAATCCTTTTTCTTCAATCTTTTTTGTTCTGCTACTTCGATATTTTCTTCCCTTCGCAATCACGGCAGGGTCTTTCATGGTTTTTCGGAGGAAACCATGAGAGATCGGATTCGCTGTGCACACTGCTCGTGCCTCTTTTCTCCTGATCCACGGGTGAAGAACCAGCGATATTGCAGCAAAAAGGAATGCCAACGCGCCAGAAAAAGGCTATGGCAGAAGGAAAAACTTGCCTGTGATCCTGACTACAAGCTGAACCATCGTAAATCCAATGAGCAGTGGCGAAGCCGCAATCCCGATTATTGGAAAGACTATCGTCTGAGCCATCCCGACTATACCCGTAGAAACCGTGAGCTGCAAAAGGTACGCGACAGTCGACAGGTCGATCTTGCAAAGATGGACGCGTCAGAGTTGCAACCCATTGTAATCCAAGGAACTTATTACCTCATGCCCGAATCGGCAGATCTTGCAAAGATGGACGCGTCAGCAGTGAAAGTGCGTTTGATTCCAGCAACATAGCTCATGCCCACCGATCTTGCAAAGTATGACTCGATAGGATCTAGGATCTCCCTGGTGTTAGATTTGCCAGGACTAAGGAGAAAGCTATGATCAAAAAGATTCTGGTTCATGAGCGTGTAAGGACAATCAAGGCTGATTTTGCCTCTATCGAGCACCGCTTCATTCGGGATGGCTTTATGGCCTCTCTCACTCATTTTGAGCTGCTGGTCTATTTCTTTCTCATTTTGGCAGCTGACCGGCATGGGCTTTCATTCTATGGCTTTGATTCCATCTGCTCGATCTTGAAGATGGAGGTGGACGACTACATTGAGGCAAGGAACGCCCTCATCGATAAGGACCTCATCGCCTTCGATGGTCGCCTTTTCCAGGTACGCTCCCTTCCCGATCTCCCCCGAGCCCCTGTGCTCCTCAAGACCCAGGAGGACATGGAGCGATCCGATCCGGCAACCATCCGCCAGATCTTCCGGCAGACCTTCGGAGAAAAGCCATGATCGATGAGCGCACCATCTTTGAAATCCATAGACTCCATCTGGAAGGACTCTCCATCAGGAAGATCGCCCAAAGGCTCTCTTTGAGCCGCGATAGCGTGGCAAAGTATCTGGACGATCCTGTTCGCAAAAAGATCACCCTGCGGCGGCCCAGCAAGCTCGATCCCTTCCGGGAGGAAATCAAACGTCTCCTTGAGATCCATCCTCAAGCAAGCTCGGAGGTGATTCGCCAAAGACCTGCTCCTCTTGGATTCGATGGCGGCAACACCATTTTAAAAGACTACCTTCGCACACTGCGAGCTAAAAGCAGGCGGGCATTCATCTGCTTCGAGTCTCCTCCAGGCGAGCAGGTTCAGGTCGACTGGGGCCATTTCGGAGCCCTTCCTTACGGCAACACCACCCGCAAGCTCTACTGCCTGGCAATGATCGAATCCCACAGCCGCATGCTCTATCTCGAGTTCACGCACTCCCAAAGACAGGAAACTCTCCATAGGGCTCTCCTCAATGGGTTCATTTTCTTTGAGGGAGCCCCAAGGTCGCTTGTGGTCGACAATATGCTTACGGCTGTGATCGAGCGGGACGGACCTCTCATCCGATTCAACGAGGCTTTCCTCTCCTTCCTGCGCCCCTTCAAGACGGTTCCCCGGGCATGTAACGTGAGAGCGCCCCATGAGAAGGGAAAAGTTGAAAAAGGAGCCATTCACTACATCCGGCATAACTTCTTTCCTCTTCGCTTCTTTAAGGATCTTTCGGACGTACAGTCACAGGCCAACCACTGGAGGGATCACACCGCCAATGTGAGGCTGCACAACACCACCGGAGAAAAGCCCACCCAAAGGTTCAAGCCCGATGCCATGATGCCTTTACCAGGCGCTCTTCCCGACTGCCGTGACCTGGAAGTGGCCAAAGTCCACACGGATTTTTGTGTCCACTTTGACGCCAACACCTACACGGTTCCCCCGCACCTTATAGGAAAAGATGTCGTAGTCAAAGCCGACCATCAAACCGTCACCATCTATTTTAAAGACCAACTCGTTGCCACCCATCCAAGATCATGGATGAGGCGCCACCGAGCGGAGCTGCCCTCACACTGTGAAGAGGCTCAAAGGGGTCATAGACGCCACTCAGATGAGGCGGCAGTCCTCATAAGCCTCGGGGAACCAGTCAAAGCCTATCTGGAAAAACTTGCAGCCGCGGATCTCCCCTTGAAAAAGAACATCCAAAGACTCCTTGCCCTCAGAGACGACTACGGTTCCACAGCCTTAATAGATGCCATAGAGCAGGCCACGGCTCACAATGCCATTGGAGCTGACTACATCGTGAATATCCTCTATCAGCATATGGCGCCCAAGAGAACCCATCCCCCTGTCCAACTCAGAAAGGAAGCTCTCAACCGGATTCGGCTCGAAGAACCCTCCCTTGCCGAATACGATGCTTTCATCATAAGAAGGAAGAAAACACCATGACCGATATTAACGATCTGAAAGCAAAACTCGGGAAACTCCAGCTCAAAGCCATGGCGAGCTCCCTCGAGACTGTCCTGGCTGATGCCAAGAGCAAAAACTATAGCTTCATCACCGCCTTGAGCGGTCTTGCAGACCTTGAACTCGAGCGCAGATGGCAAAGCGCCATAAAGCTTCGTTGGGATCAGTCGAAGCTCTCAGATAAGCCCACCATCGATCAGTTTGACTTCGAGCATGACAGATCGAGAAAGAATCACAAAAACCAGATCCTTCATCTCATGGACCTGGAGTTTATTAGAGAGAGAATGGATGTGATTTTGATCGGAAACCCTGGAACGGGAAAGACCTTCCTGGCCAATTGCATAGCCGGAGCTGCTTGCAATGCCAATATGAAGGTTCTCTTCACCACCGCCATGGATATGATCAACCACCTTATTGCCGCCGAGGCGGATCATTCGCTCCTCAAAAAGCTCCAGTATTATCAATCTCCGGATCTTCTTTGCTGTGACGAGATTGGCTACCTATCCCTTGGCCAACAGGGCTCACACCTCTTCTTCCAGGTCATCAGCGCAAGGCATCAGAAAAAGTCAACCATGTTGACTACAAATCTGCCCTTTACTGAATGGGGGAAGGTCTTCGACTCCACCACTGTGGCCACCGCTATAGCAGACCGTCTCGTTTTTCGCTCGGAGATCCTCATCCTGGGGGGAAGTAGCTATAGAAGAAAAGAGAAGTAACTGAAAAAGAAAATATCATAGCCGTTGGGGTATCTCTGAGCCGTAGAGATTCCTCAATGGCATTTTTTGTCCTGAAAAGTGGCAACGTCACTGAACTACGCCTTCTCATAGCGATGGACGACTCTCTCACCGGCCATTCTGGCAGACTTGCTGGCCGTCGGTAATATCGCCACGCTTATTGCTTTGAAGATCAGGTACGCATGATCCGATGCCCATCGAGGAAGCACTGCAACTCCTTACCTGTTTCTCCGCTATTGTGCTAAGGATATCCGCCACGTCAGTCGTTTTACTCTGGAAGGACTCTGCCATTTCTTTAAGCGCGTGCCATTATTCTACTCCACACTAAATGTTCCGAACCGTACGGAGAGGGATGGAATAAACATTTATTTCACCTCTTTCTCGCTGGTTATTCGCAAGCTGAAGATTCAAGAGCTACCTTATGTTTCTAGGCCAGTCCATCCAGCATGCGGCCATCTGTATGAGCGAAGTCTCGCGGGCAACGGGCAGCATGTCATTCAAATTGTCAGGATGATCTTTCCACCCACCTTTGATCTCTATCTTAGAGCCGTCTGCAAGCTAAACCTCTGCCTGAAAATGATTGGCGCGTTTCATCTCTTTTCTCCTTGCGCTTTCATCTTAACGGCTAACCGCTCTAATTCGTTGGTATACATAATCACCTCGGCGCTAGCGGTTTTTATGGGCCTCAGTACGCGATGTTCTGATTTACGCAATTCCTCCTACTCGACTCTTAATCCATCTTACACGTCTGGAGCGGTATATTTCGAAAGCCCGAGCTCGTAATCCGACCCATCGCCGAAGCTGCAACCCTCGACGAGGAATCAAATTACACATTTGCTCTCTTTACCCGGCGCAAACAAAACGAGTGAGATCTCCGAGCCACTCACGTCTTTGCACGGGGCCATTGGGGCAAGACCATTCCACTTGAGCGTAATGGCCATTATCTTCGATGGACACAATCACACCGTGGCCGTTGTCGCAGACATTCAATGCGCCATCGTACCAGACTAGGTCGTTGACCCTTCTCCCTCTTGATTCTGTGAGCATCTCATTCTCCTCTCAAAGGTATGTGTCTTCGAAATGCAATCCTTGGTTTCAAAGCTTCTAAACAGGGGCTGGTACAGATCGTCCTTACTTCGGGCTCTCTTTGAGAAACTGAATCACTTCTTCGTTGCTTATGGCGTTCACTGTTTCCCTCCTTAGTGTTCATAACCTATTATTGAGGTAATAAAGCGGATTTCTGAATGCTGATGTTGTGCTGAAGATTTTTTTTCGCACCCCCTTGAGCACTCCATCTCAAGCTGATCCAAGCTCGCAGGACTTCGACGGCATGACAGATCCTTGGTGCTGTAGCCCAATACGTAAACCTCCAAATCCATGGTATTTGCAGTTTTCCGAGGATCAGCAACTCAAGCTAAGAGTCGATCCTTTCTATAATCCGGATTTTTTCCTCGAGAATGGATCTTGGCTCGAGGTCACCCTCTCCGAAAACACTGCCTACAAGAAGCTCCTCAAGTATGGTCATCAAGCAGACCGGCTGATCGTGTTGTGGCTGGATGTTGACCGGGGGCTGTACAAAAGCGTCTGCGAGCGTGTCGTCTTCTCCAACGCAAAGGTGGAAACAGTCGACAAATTCTACGACCAATTGAAACTTAAGGGAGAAGAGGATCTGATCAGGAAATTCCAAATGCTGAAAGAGCTCAAGGGAATTTTGCTCTGATAACCGGCGGCTCCAAAAGTGAGGATATGAAAAACAGATCTTCTATGACGACTGATTGTTAGGAATTAGCCACATTGGCAAGGTACTTTGAGATCGAGCTTCCCCGCTTGCGGGTTTTCTCTTGGTGAGCATCTTGTACCGCAACTGGAATGGGGGTATGCCCTCCAGCATATCCTGATTGACCAGAATCCACCGAGTTCATATCTTGTTTTCATTCTCGGATGGTGAACACTTTTCCAATGAGGAATGTGAGAGGTCAAGACCATGATCATTCGAAAGCTTAGTGGAGCCTTTACCGGAGGCGCGATCGGTGGATTAGTGGACAGCATCAACATCTGGATTCTTTCCAGCATAGGGATAATAAGCCTACTGGGAGTCAGTATGAAGCCGGAATTTACCGCTCCTTGGCTCTACCAGCGGATGGTGTGGGGCGGTATCTGGATGCTTCTGCTTCTTCTGCCATTGTGGGAAAATAGGACTGTACTTCGCGGCTGTATCTTCAGCCTTTTGCCATCTGCCATGATGCTCTTTATGGTCTTTCCAGGCATGGGCAAAGGATTACTGGGCCTCGGTTTTGGCGCCCTGACGCCTGTAGTGGTGATTTTTCTGAATTTCATCTACGGCATTGTCGCAGCATTCTGGTACAAGACCTCACTTTGAATTGCCCAAAGAGAAATTTGATTAGCCTCATTTACGTCGGGCTCATTCCTGGTACAGGCTTCAGGTCCTGTGATGCCATGCTCGCGGGTTTCCCAAGTTGATCGCAGTGCGCGGCGCACTCTCCTGTATCGCGTTCACCGAACGCCCACTCCCAAAATTCCATATGATCACGCAAACTTGAGCACCTTGATGGTCCTGTCAACATCGCTATTTCGGCAAGACTTACAGTGTAAAAGG
>CAZOEL010000149.1:0-7240 GCA_964578835.1 uncultured Syntrophobacteraceae bacterium
TCCCTCTCATCCCTTTGCCACGCATCTTCACGGAATCAGGCTGCGGCGTCCGGACCGCCCGGGGAGCCAGCGGGACATGAGGAGATCAAGACTGCCATGAACCTATGCATGGCGCTGGGAGACAAAGAGGCGTATGCGATTGAAGCGAATCGTACTCCACGTATCCCGATTACATGTTCAAGGAAGAAATCCGATTCTGAAATAACCGTCGGATAACGGCAATGCGGAAAGGTGAAAAGCAGAAAATCTTCTGCCTAATCCCGGAATTGGCGCGAAAAGCAGAAAGGTGAAAAGCCGAAGATTTTCTGGATAAGCCGGGAATAATTGGATTAGGCAGAAGATCTTCTGTCTAATTATATTGTTGGGCACACCCTATTCCCCTGAATATTGACGTGAACTGAAAGGACGAGGCTTTTTGTGGCACGAAAGAAGAGTGAAATGAACGGCAACAATAAAGGAACCGCGGGCAACCTGGGATTCGAAGCCCAGCTCTGGCAGGCGGCGGATAAGCTGCGCAATAACCTGGACGCCGCTGAGTACAAGCATGTGGTTCTGGGTCTCATCTTCCTGAAGTACATCTCAGATGCTTTCGAGGAACACCACACCAGGCTTCTTGCGGAAAAGTCGAGCGGAGCCGATCCGGAGGACCCGGATGAGTATCGGGCCTTCAATATTTTCTGGGTACCCAGGGAGGCACGCTGGCAGCACCTCCAGGCCAACGCCAAGCAGCCGGCCATTGGCAAGCTCATCGACGATGCCATGGTTGCCATCGAACGTGACAACAAAACGCTGAAAGGGGTTCTTCCCAAAGATTACGCCCGACCTGCATTGGATAAGCAGCGCCTCGGCGAACTGATTGACCTCATCGGTACCCTTGGACTTGGAGATTCCGAGAACCGCTCGAAAGACATTCTTGGCCGCGTCTATGAGTACTTTCTCGCTCAGTTCGCCAGTGCCGAAGGCAAAAAGGGCGGTCAGTTCTACACACCACGATGCGTGGTACAGGTGCTCGTTGAAATGCTCGCTCCTTATAAGGGGCGCGTCTATGATCCTTGTTGCGGCTCCGGCGGGATGTTTGTTCAAAGTGAGAAGTTCATCGAAGAGCACGGCGGCAGGGTTGGAGACATCAGCATTTACGGTCAGGAGTCGAACCCCACTACATGGCGGCTGGCCCAGATGAATCTGGCAATCCGTGGCATTGACGCCAATCTCGGTCCGGAACACGGCGACAGCTTCCACCGCGACCTGCACCCCGACCTGAAGGCCGACACCATCCTTGCAAATCCACCATTCAACTCCAGCGACTGGGGGGGCGAGCGCCTTCGAGAGGACAAACGATGGAAGTTCGGAATTCCGCCGGTTGGTAACGCCAACTATGCATGGGTACAGCACTTTATCCACCACCTCAGCCCCACGGGCCTGGCAGGCTTCGTACTCGCGAACGGGAGCATGTCCAGCAACACCAGCGGCGAAGGGGAAATCCGCAGAGCTATTATTGAAGCCGACCTTGTAGACTGCATGGTTGCTCTGCCCGGTCAGCTGTTTTATTCGACGCCCATACCCGTATGTCTTTGGTTCATTGCCCGCGACAAGAGCAACGGCCGTTTCCGCGACCGGCGCAGACAGGTGCTTTTCATCGATGCCCGAAAACTTGGCGACATGGTCGACCGTGTGCACCGGGAGCTTAGAGATGACGATATCCTTAAGATTGCCGAAACTTACCACGCCTGGCGCGGCGACAAGGGCTGCAAGGCCGAATATGAAGACGTTCCCGGCTTCTGTAAGAGCGCTTCGATTGAAGAGGTGCGAAGCCACGGCCATGTGCTGACTCCCGGCCGCTACGTAGGGGCGGAAGCGGTTGAGGACGACGATGAGCCATTCGAGGATAAGATGAAGGGGCTTACTGCCAGGCTCAAGGAACAGTGCGTCGAGGCAGAGAGGCTTGACAAGGCCATCTGGGCCAATTTGAAGGAGTTGGGATTTGCCATGGAGGAGCCGACATGACAGACGACATCCTGCCTGCATCCCTACCACCGGCCGGACAGGTGCTCATCTATCGCGACGGCGCTTTGAACCTCCAGGTCCGGATTGATGGCCGGACCGTTTGGCTGACCCAGCGGCTGATTGCAGATCTCTATCAGGTGTCGGTCAAAACTGCCAATGAGCATCTGGTAAACATCTACAAGGAAGGAGAATTGGACCCCGAGGCAACTATCCGGAAATTCCGGATAGTTCAACGAGAAGGCGCCCGCGATGTTGCCCGGATGGTGGATCATTATAGCCTGGATGCCATCCTGGCCGTTGGATACCGCGTTCGTTCAGCCCGTGGTACGCAGTTCCGCCAGTGGGCCACCACCCGGCTGAGTGAATTGTTGGTCAAGGGTTTCACGCTCGACGACGAGCGCATCAAAGCCGGGCGCACTATCGGCCAGGACTATTTCGATGAGCTTCTCGAGCGCATTCGTGACATTCGTGCATCAGAGAGACTTTTCTATCAAAAGATCACCGACATCTATGCCACAAGCATCGATTATGATCCGAACGCTGCAATAAGCCAGACATTCTTCGCCACTGTACAGAACAAGCTACACTGGGCCATCCACGGCCACACTGCCGCCGAAATCGTCGCCCGTCGGGCCGATTCAGACAAAACCCACATGGGCCTGACAACCTGGAAGAACGCCCCTCACGGTCAAATTCGCAAATCCGATGTAACAGTTGCCAAGAACTATCTGAGCGAAACAGAGATTACCGAACTGAATCGGATCGTAACGATGTACCTGGATTATGCGGAAGATCAAGCCCACCGGCACAAGCCGATGCATATGGCCGACTGGATTACCAAGCTTGACGCTTTCCTCCAATTTAACGAGCGGAACATCCTATCGCACGCCGGTACGATCTCCCGTGAGCTGGCCCATGAGCACGCTGAGAGGGAATTCGAGAAATATCGAGCCGAGCAGCGGCGGTTGGAGGCAGAGTTGCCCACCAGCGATTTCGACAAGGCCGTTGAAGAGGTCAAGCGACTCGAACAGCGACCACCGGAAGACGAAGCTGGAGCAAGCTCTAAGCGTGCCCGTCGAGTGCGCAAGCCCAGAGACAAAGGACAGGGCGATGCGTAACCACTTCATGGAAAATACCAGACAGCTACTCATAATGCATATGGAGCAATTCGCTCGAGCCGCAATGAATTGTAGGACCGTTCTGGCTCAGCTGCAGGAGGCGGAGTATGGCAGATAAGACACTTGGCGCCGTTGCCGAAATCAAAATCCGATTTCATTCAGACACCTTTTGTCGGATCGCATTTCCGACCGTTTACTGAACATCGAGCGCATCATCAATCATGCCGGTACACAGGGTATCTCACTGTCACTCAGCCGGATTGTCCCCAGCCGAATCCTCGATACCATGAGGAACCTGAACCAATCACGCAACGCTTTCTCCCACAGCGCGGCTCAATCAGAGGCTCAGGCCAGAGCCTGGGTTGGTGAGTGTTATGAGGATGTCGTCGATGTATTGGATGAGTTGAAAGGGCTTTCAGGCTTGACCGTGATGCGCTATCTCAACCAAATCGACGGTCGGACTTTGCGCTGTGAGATCTTTCGAGGGCATTCTTTTACACGCACGATAAAGAGCATCCGGCTGACAAGCGAACAGGTGCGGGATTCTCAACGGTATTTCAGACAAGGAGAGATCCTTGCAGTGTGCGATGATTGCGTATTCAGCGTTCGACCGTTACTCCATTTTTGCGAAGATGCAGCCGGACATACGACAATGCTTTGCGCCTTCCGAAAGACGCACGGCAATGCGCCAGATCGGAAGTTCGAGTATGTAGTGGTCGGAAACGCCTCTCGCCGTGATGAAGATCGCACAGGTTTTAGAATTGAGTTAGACGAGCTCCGGGCGCTATTTGGACTGGGTCCTGATTGAGGCTATGACAATGGTGGATTTGAACCGGATTTCAGAGAATGAAGTAGAGCAAGCCGCGCTTACCTGGCTCGATAGTCTTGGCTATTCTATCCTTTGCGGACCCTCGATCGCTCCCGGAGAGCCGGCGGCAGAACGGGAGACTTACCAGGAAACGATTCTCTCCCGGCGCCTCAGTGACTCACTGGTACGGATTAACCCCATCGTTCCCTCGGAAGCCATTGAAGAGGCATTCCGCAAAGTCTCCCGTATCGATTCCCCGCCTCTCGTGCAAGGGAACCGTCTCTTCCATCGGATGCTGGTAGAGGGTGTTGATGTCGAATATCAAGGCGATGGGCGGATCATCCACGACAAGGCACGGTTGATTGACTTCGAGACCCCTGAAAACAACGATTGGCTTGCAGTGAACCAGTTCACGGTCGTCGAGGGTCAGCACAAGCGTCGCCCGGACATCGTTCTTTTTGTAAACGGAATGCCCCTGGCCGTCATTGAGCTCAAGAACCCAGCCGACGAAAACGCCACTGTGTGGACAGCGTTCAGCCAACTTCGGACCTATAGGCAACAGATCCCTTCTCTGTTCACTTTCAATGAAGCCCTGGTCATCTCTGATGGACTTGAGGCGCGCATCGGATCTCTCACGGCCAATCAGGAGTGGTTCCTTCCCTGGCGTACTATAGAGGGAGAGGAATTGGCTCCTTCTTTCCTGCCTCAGTTGGAGGTACTGGTAAAAGGAGCCTTCGAGAAAAGGCGCTTTTTGCGATTCCTCAGGCACTTCATCGTGTTTGAAGAAGAAAAGCGTGGAGTACTTGTCAAAAAGCTCGCCGGATACCACCAGTTCCACGCCGTCAATGTGGCCGTTGATGAAACAGTGCGCGCGTGTGCCGAGGGGGGGGATTGGCGAGTGGGTGTGGGGGGAAGAACAGGGAACCTATCGCGCCGGGCGCAGGTCTGAAGCCAAAGCAGGTGACCGGCGTGTCGGAGTGGTGTGGCATACTCAAGGATCGGGCAAGAGTCTCACCATGGCCTTCTATGCCGGGAGGATCATCCTTCACCCGGCCATGGAGAACCCGACTCTGGTGGTCATCACCGACCGAAATGACCTGGACAAACAGCTCTTCGGAACCTTCGCCCGCTGTCAGGATCTATTGCGTCAGGAACCGGTGCAAGCTGCAGATCGCGCTCATCTGCGCGAACTGCTCCAGGTGGCGGCCGGCGGGGTCATCTTCACCACCATCCAGAAGTTTTTGCCCGAACAGAAAGGCGACACTTACCCGGAGCTTTCCGACAGGCGCAACATCGTGGTTGTCGCCGACGAGGCACACCGAAGCCAATACGACTTCATCGACGGATTCGCCCGTCACATGAGGGACGCTTTGCCGAATGCCTCGTTCATCGGGTTCACCGGCACACCCATTGAGCTCACGGACAAGAACACGCAGGCCGTGTTCGGGGACTACATAAGTATCTATGACATCCAGCGGGCGGTTCAAGACGGCGCGACCGTGCCCATATTCTACGAAAGCCGCCTGGTCGAGCTCGAACTGGACGAGGCGGAGAAACCTCATCTGGACGAAGAGTTCGAGGAAATTACCGAGGGCGAAGAGGAGGCGCAAAAGGAGAAGCTCAAGAGCAAGTGGGCTGCGATGGAGGCCATCGTCGGCGCAGAGAAACGCATCCGACTCATTGCCCGGGATCTCGTCAACCACTTCGAGCGACGTCTGGAGGCATTGGACGGAAAGGCCATGATCGTCTGTATGAGCCGCCGCATCTGCGTCGATCTCTACAATTCCATTACTGCAATACGTGGCGGCTGGCACAATGAGGACGATAGGGAAGGCGCCATCAAAGTGGTGATGACGGGCTCTGCCTCCGATCCTCTGGAGTGGCAGCAGCACATCCGCAATAAGCCCCGTCGGGACGCACTGGCCGAGCGTTTCAAGGATCCCTCCGATCCGATGAAGCTGGTAATTGTGCGCGACATGTGGTTGACAGGTTTTGATGCACCTTGTCTTCACACGATGTATGTGGACAAGCCCATGCAAGGCCACGGGCTGATGCAGGCTATAGCACGGGTCAACCGCGTCTTTCACGACAAACCGGGTGGGCTGGTGGTGGACTATCTGGGCTTGGCCAATAGTCTCCGCAAGGCTCTCGCCACCTACACCGAGAGCGGCGGCACGGGCAAGACCGCCATCGATCAGGAAGAAGCCGTCGCGATCATGCTTGAAAAGCATGAGATCTGCTGTGCTCTTTTCCATGGATTCGACTGGTCGGCGTGGGCAGTGGGCTCACCGGTCCGACGACTCGGCCTGCTGCCCGCCGCACAGGAACATATTCTCGAGCAAGAAGACGGCAAGACTCGTCTGCTCAGGGTCGTTACCGAGCTTTCTCAAGCCTTCGCGCTGGCTGTGCCTCATCTCAAAGCCCTTGCGATCCGTGACGACGTTGCATTCTTCCAGGCGGTCCGTACAGCGCTCGCCAAGTCCGGTGCGCCAAGCCCTCAGCCTGAAGAAAACCTTGATCATGCCGTGCGGCAACTTGTTTCTAGAGCGCTCGCGTCCGACCAGGTCATCGATATCTTCGCCGCAGCCGGGCTTAAGAAGCCGGATATTTCCATCCTTTCCGATGAGTTCCTCCGCGAAGTCCGGGAACTGCCACAGAGGAACCTCGCCGTCGAGCTCCTTCGCAAGCTCCTGAAAGAAGAAATCAAAAGTCGTTCACGCAAAAATCTAGTCCAGTCGCGCTCGTTCGCAGAAATGCTGGAGAAGGCAATCCGGGCCTACCAAAATCGGGCCATTGAGACCGCCCAAGTTATCGAAGAGCTCATTGCTCTGGCCAAAGAGATGAGAGAGGCTGAGTGCAGGGGAAAGAGCATGGGCTTTACCGAGGAAGAGCTCGCACTCTACGATGCTCTGGAGACCAACGACAGCGCCGTCAAAGTACTGGGGGACGAAACGCTGAGAACGATTGCGCGGGAGCTCGTAGAAACCGTCCGCAACAACGTCACCATCGACTGGACAGTGAAGGAAAGTGTGAGGGCTAAATTGCGCGTCTTGGTAAAACGCGTGCTGCGCAAGTATGGATACCCGCCCGACAAACAGGAGAAGGCAACGCAGACTGTATTGGAGCAGGCGGAAGTGCTCTCAGAAGCATGGACAGCCACTTAACCGATGCGAGAAAGCCCAACAAAAAGATCGAGCGGATGGCGGGGGAAGCCTTTTTTTCTTCTTCTTGTCCCTTGGCCCGCCACCGCTCATCTTTGGCGTGTGTGCCTGGCATGGCACAGAGCTGGCGAGGTGTAAGTCCTCGCATC
>CAZOEL010000150.1:0-7130 GCA_964578835.1 uncultured Syntrophobacteraceae bacterium
CCGAAGTGCGGGCCGAAGGGTGCGATCCATCCCAAACCGGCACGGCAAATCAGCCAAGCAGTACTAGTCGGCGATCTCCTGGTCATTGGCTTTCCCATCCCTGCGAGCCGAACGGGAGTCTTCATGGCTGATCGCGCTATGGATGACAGCAAGGATGTCAGCCCCGGAGTCCATCTTGCGAAAGTAACCGGCGCAACCGGCTGCCTTCGCCTGTGCTCGAACCTCGGGATCGTCGTGTGCCGTGATGAAGACGATAGGGGTGGCATCCTTGACCGCGGAGAGTCTCTGGCTCAGATCCAGCCCGGACATCCCCTTGAGCTGGATGTCGATCACCAGGCAATCGAACTTCGGACGTTTCGTGTCCGTGAGGAAATCCTCGGCGGAGACGTAAGTGATCGCCTGGAGGTTGGACGCCCGGAGCAGTCGGCTCATTGAGCGGCAAAGGCTCTCGTCGTCATCGATAACCGCTATATAGATGTTTCGGGTTTTGCTCATCGAAATAGAGCATAGCAGCTGGAAGGCCGAGGCATCTACTGCCCTTTAGGGAAGGTAGGGAAATTGGTGACACGAGAATGGAAAGAAAGAACTACACGTCGAGACCGCGGGCCTCCATCCACAACTTCGTTAACTCGGCGGTCGACGACACGCCAAGCTTGGTCGTGATGGAAGTGCGATGGAGTTTTACCGTACGTTCGTGGATGCCGAGGTCGTACGCGATTTGCTTGTTGAGCTTTCCCTGCACGACGTGGTGCAGCACCTCGCGTTCGCGCGGGGTGAGCGCGGTGAAGCGCTCACGTAACGCTTTCAACCGTGCACGCGCGTCGCGCTCGCAGGTATCGCGGTCGAGCGCGCGTTTTACTGCGTCGAGCAGATCCTCCTTGGGCGCTCGCTTCGTCAGAAAATCTTCCGCACCCCTGCGCATCGCCCGCACGGTTGTCGCAATATCTCCATGACCAGTGAGGAAGATGACCGGCAACCGTTGTCCCTCCCTTGCGAGTGCTTCTTGCAAGTCCAGCCCGCTCAACTCAGGCATCTGCAAATCCACAATGACACACCCCGGCACATCAAGCTCCGGTTGGGCCAGAAACTCCGCCGCCGAAGCAAATGTCTTCACGGAGAAACCGGATGCACGCAACATTCGTGCGACAGCTGTCAGATAGGAGACGTCGTCGTCCACTATCCGGACAATGGGTATGGGCGCATTCACTTTACCTCACCTCCTTTTGCAGCAGGCAGAGCGAATGTGAACGTGGTCCCACCGGCCACGTTGTTTTCCCCCCAT
The DNA here is from genome assembly GCA_964578835.1 of uncultured Syntrophobacteraceae bacterium. Taxonomy (GTDB): domain Bacteria; phylum Desulfobacterota; class Syntrophobacteria; order Syntrophobacterales; family Syntrophobacteraceae; genus CAZOEL01. The sequence continues at coordinate 1,283 of CAZOEL010000150.1, forward strand.
AGTCGCCCGCCGTGCGCCTCGATGATGTCGCGGGAGATGGCCAACCCCATCCCCAGGCCGTTGGGCTTGGAAGTGAAGAACGGCTCGAAAACCCGCAAGAGCTCTTCTTCCGAAATGCCGCAGCCGGTATCACTCACAATGACCTCGACCCCGGATCTCGCGTACTGGGTCCGAACCGTAACGAGGCGCCTTTCCGGTGGATTGGCGCCCACAGCGTCCATGGCGTTGAGCAGCAAATTAAGCAAGACTTGCTGTAATTGAACCGGGTCACCATGAACGGGTGGCAGGGCCTGGTCGCTCTCCAGCACCAGCCGCAACTGACGCTTCTCGGCATCAGGCCGCACCAGGGTGACTGTTTCGCTCGCCAAATGGTCTAGATCGAGCCGGCGCCGTTCGGTTTGGCATTGTCTCATCAAGGCGCGCATTCGATCGATCACCGCGCCTGCGCGGTGGTTGTCCTTGCGAATGTCCGCCAGGATGGCGCGTATTTCGTCAAGATCCGGCAAAGGATCCTGCAAAAACATCTCTCCAGCCTCGGCATTGCGCAGGATGGCGCCGAGCGGCTGGTTCAATTCATGGGCGATCGAGGAGGCCAGTTGGCTAACCATGGAAACGCGGGTAACATGGGCCAGTTGGCTGCGCTGACGCTCGATCTCCTCTTCCGCCTGCTTGCGCCCGGTGATGTCGACAGACACACCCATGAGGCAGCTCGGTCCGTTGGCAGGGCTCTGCTGAAAGCTGCCTCGCGAGGCTACCCAGCGAATGCTTCCATCCGGCAGCACCACACGGTAATCAACAGTAGACAACAGCCCCGACTGCGCGGCCTGCTGCGTGGCTTGACGAACGACCTCGCGGTCCGCAGGATGAATCATTCTGAGAAACTTCTCGTAATCCAATAGCTCGTCCGGCGCAAGACCGAACAACTCCAGCGCCCTGTCCGAGGTCCAAAAATGCCCGGTATCCATATCCAGGCTCCACAGGCCCGCTCCGGCAGAAGACACTGCCAGCGCCACTCGACCTTCGCTCTCGCGCAGCGCTTGTTCCGCCCTCCGTCGCATCCTGAGATTCAAGACAAGCCCGATAATCAGCAATGCCTCTACGGTCATCAGGGCAATCATCCCTGCAATTGTCCCCTTGTAGTCCCTCCAGAGTGAAGGTTCGGTGTAGCGGATCTCGCTGCCCGGAGGCAGCTCTGATTCGGGGATGCCCCAGCGTTTGAGCTCACGCCAGTCGTAGAGATTTATGTATGCTCGCTCGCCGCCAAAGGGGAGGGATGCCGGTGATGCACCACCCAATATTCTGAGCGCCATCAGAGCGGATTCTTTGCCCAGATTCTGCCAGCTCACCAATGGGCCTCCGACAATGCCATAACCCAGGTATGACTCATAGAGACCGAACACCGGGGAGTTGGCAGCCCGTGAAATGAGGGTGAGCGCTTCGCGGGGTACGAAGTCCACACCTTTGCCATCCTTGAAGATAGTCGAGTAAAGGATGATGGTGTCTGTTGGAAGCGAGCCAACCCGAGCCAGGACTTCCTGCATCGGCAACTTTGTAAGGTCGATCAATCGGAGCTTTTCCAAATGAGGTTTCAAAGCGTTGCGCCAAATCTGCTCGCCATCGACATCGTTGGGAGCAACTCCGGCCACCAGGGCAACATGCTTTGTGCCGGGCCTCGATTGCAGCGCGCTATCCAGCAGACCGGCGCTGTTGTCTCCAATAACAACTCCCGTCAGGAAGTGGCGAAACGGGGAACGGTCCAATTTTTCTGCCAAGAGCCTGGGGACTTGACTGGCGACAATGGGGACTTCGGGGAAGATTTCGGCTCCCTCGCGCATCAGGAAGTCAATAGCCGATGGATAAACGGTGATTATGGCGTCGATCTTAATACCCGCATACTTGCGGCGTAAGTAATCGGTCACGGCAGGGGCGTGGCTGCCAGCGCTGAACCGGGAACTATCCAGGTACTCGGGGTAGAGTTGAACATCGAATAACTGGTTTGATCGGAACGCGTTGCGGATGCCCTGATCGGTCAACTCATGGGCGGGGTGCGCCTTGCCCTCGCCGTAGAGGAGCAAGACCCGTTTGACCTCTTTGGGCTCTGCCGCAGACAATGCCTGCGTCAGCAGCAGCGCCAGCACCAGCGTAGCGGACCCAACACGTAGCTTTTTCATAATCACTCACGGGCAGTGAGAGGGCAATAGACTTAAATCTCGTGCGATCCTCGCACCCATGCGCCACAGAGAAATGATGAGGCATGTTTAGATCGATTTGAAAATACCACATTCCATCGAGTATTGCGACAGATTGCCAACATTTTGGATTCCGTAAACTTTGAGGGTCACAATTCCAATCCGGGCTGGCGCATTGCCGTGAGTGATTCCCGAAATCAGTATTTCCTGCCCCCGCCCACGTGATCGCAAGTCATGGAATGCGCCGTGGACAGATCCGGTGTGCTCCATGATCTTCACCCCGTCCAATACCTCCTCCATGGTTTTAACCATCACAACGATTTCGTGGTGTGTTCTTTATTGAGGAGTTCCAACAATAACGGCTGGTTATATCGAACTATCATTCCACAGCTATCCAGTATCTTCATTATTCCATCCTCGGTTTCAGGTTCATGGTGTGGAATGAGTGTGGAATGACCGACCGTAATCGGACCATCGAGAAGACCCCGAAGGAGCCGTTGCTTACCGGAAAATGACAGGTTCATGATTTTGTGAGTGACGGCTTTGAACGCGTCAGCTTCGGAGACAAACCGGGCAAACTCGGCTTGATCGGATTTCCTTCGTCGAAGTTCATCGAGTACATTCCTGGTCTCCTCGATTTTGCGATGTAAGGCATGTATTTCGTTCAGATGTCCATGGCGCTTTTGGGAGTACTCGGCCCGATCAAAATCATTGTGCTCAAGGAGGCTGTCCAGATTCCTCAAGGCGATCTCTTTCCGCTTCAGGCTTGCTTGGAGATTGCTCAGCTTCCTCTCAATCTCCCTTATCTTACCATCCCTTCCCTTCTCTACATTGAGTAGCGGCTTATAGTGCTGGTCCTATGGTGCAGACAATCTTGGTTTTATTGGTGGGCAGCATAGAGTGTCCTCACCCATGGAGTCTTCTCAAAGTCGATTACAGCCATCGCCAATCAAGCTAATAGTGGGTGAGCACCGGCCAATCCGCGCCCTGTCAAATTCACCTGTAAGAAATCAGTCCTTGTTAGTTTCTCTCGGCTTCTCTCCGGCTCGCAATAAGACAACACCTTTCATCGGCTCAGCAAGTTCCCGATCAAGGCGAAAGTCCCCGAGAGCAGCACGACCAAGATTCCTGTGACAAGGACCAGAATTTTTGAAAGTGTACGGCGCATGGAAAGCCCCCTGATTTAAGGCTACACCAAATTGAACAATTCTGAATGCAGGTTTCCAATTGGAATTCCCAGCCCGTGCAGGCTGTTTTTCACGGCATCCATCATGGGCGGCGGACCGCAGATGAAGTACTCCTGAAGATCCGCAAGCTTCGGCAGATGGCGGCTCAGGAGATCTTGATCCACCATCCCCTTCTCTCCCCTCCAATCTTCGGGAGGGTCTTCGAGCACATGCACCAGGCGAAGGTTCAGGCGCTCCTTCAGCCCTTCGATCTCCTCCCGGAAGGTGACATCCTCCCAGTTCTTGCTTGCATAAATGAGGAGAAGGGGGCGTGGATCGCCCCGGTCGGAAAGGGTTCGAAGCATGCTCATGAAAGGAGTGATACCGATGCCGCCTGCTATGAACACATAACCCGGCGCCTGCTTGTAGCGGTCAATACTGAAAGCCCCGTAGGGACCATCGAGATAGACAACCTCTCCGGGAGCAACATTTCCGACTGTGGCCGTGAAGTCTCCGAGCTCCTTTATCGTCATGTCCAGGCTTTCGGGGTATTCCGCGCTCGAGGAGAAGGAGAAGGGATGTTCCTGATTCGAGAAAGGCGAGCTCCAGACATTGAGCCAGGCGAACTGGCCCGGGTTGAAGGTTATCCCTTTGTGCCCGTCGGCGCGGAATGTGAGCGTCCATGCATTGCCCCGTTCAGCCTTGATCCGTTCTACTATGTATGGTGTTCTTGACTGTATCCATGGCCTTACCACCCGCACATGGAGCAGCATTCCCATCCACCAGGCTGCGTAGGCAATCCACAAAACGCGCTTCCAGGGGGTGAGGACGTGGTGTCCCGCACCGACCATGTGAACCAGGGCCAATACAACCGCTATGATAGACAATATCCCATGCCATCTACGCCAGTAGTTGTACTCGATTCTCAACCGCTTCCTCCAGACCGAGGTGATAATGAGGACCGCCAAGGCTATGAGTGCGCCGGTCGCCGGAGCCAGACGCCATGGAACTGTAACGACAACACCCAGCCATGGAGCCCTGAAGTCATCACTTAGCTCATCGAGGGTGACGGGAGTGGCGGTAAAGAGAATAATCGGGTGTAAAAGAATAAGGGCAAAGATGACATAGGATATTTCCCTGTGAAAGAGGTAGACGACATCAATTCCAAAGGGAGCTTTCGCGCGCCTGAACCGGGCGGTTAGCGCAAACTGGAGCAACATCATCGCCAGGCTCGAAAATGCCAAAGCTACGGCAAACTCCCGCCAAAATCCCCTACCGGGAGGAACCGGCACCAGCAGCAACACGAAAAGAGGGGCCGTAACAAGGGCAAGATAAATGCCTATCCATAAAGCCCCTTTCAGTAATCGAGCGGTAGTCTGTCTGATCATGAGCATCTCTTTCACAAATATGTATCGGATTCGTTGAAAGCCGCACTGACCGATAGAGACGACTTTAGGAATTCACATGCATCAGCAGGTGGACCAAAAGCCATAGGCGTTGCATTGGAACGTCATGCTCGATACGGGCAGTCTCTCAGGATAACTGGCGTTTATTCTCCGGGAGGAGATTTTTCTGTTCAGAAGTGGCAAGTTCTTTGACTGCAAGGATAAAATATAAGACAGTGATTTCACTGGTCATGAAACTCTCTAGCGCCGTACCGCTTACCGTGCTCAGGCCATCCAGCCGGTGTTGCAATACCTTGAACATAAGTCCGGCGGCCTTGAGAAGCAATCTACCGAATCCTCTCGATAGAGATAGTCCCGGCACACAATGATGGAATTGAGTCAGAGTGATCTCGAAAGTGACCCTTCTTGAATGGGGATTCTTCCTGCATCATGACCGGACGATGTAAAGCTGGTAGTGGCTACTGGCCGAATGTTTGATTAGATTTAAGGTTAGGGCTGTGTATAACCTCCCTCCTCATTTTTTGTTCCTCTTACTGTTAGCTATTGCGCCTAAATAGAAGGAGAATGATATCGAAAAGGAGCACGCATTCAAGGCAAGGAAGACTCCATACGGACTTCTCTTCCTCGCGGCCATGATCACGGGGGGCATCGTCTTGCAACGATTTGGCGTTCTGGATCGGCGTCAATTGCTGGGTCTGTTTGAGACTTACTCACTCCATGGTGGTTTCCGCTTCTTATCGTTGCGGTGAAGGCTTTCCTGTACACATTTGCGTTGCCCGGATCGAGTATGTTCTGGGTGGCGGGGATTCTCTTCGAGCCCCTGACGGCGACTGTTCTGCTTGTGATCGGCGGCGCCGGAGGCTCCATCGGAGAATGCTTCAGCCGAGCTCGACAGGAACGTCCTACATCTGATCGCCCTGATCCACACTCAGCCTGACTCCTCCCCAATGGTCTCAGTCACGAAAGAGCCCAAAGATGGGAACCGCCGTCTTAAAATGAGCTGTTGGCCGTGACCTTGAACGTGTAGGGGGGCACGGTAAATTTGTTCTCATTCAAAAATGACCATGTGTACGGGAATCTTTTTCCC
>CAZOEL010000151.1:0-7025 GCA_964578835.1 uncultured Syntrophobacteraceae bacterium
GAAGGAGCATCTTCTTGCCGCGCTGTTCCGAAAGCAATTTGTGCATGTTCGTTCCTTTACTCGATGGTCGTCTAATCGCTCGTTAGATTCGCCTTCAGAAGCAAGGCGAGACTGGAGGTCCTCTGCTTTTAACGAATGACCTTCGTACTGCTGACGGCTCTCTCGATTGCCACAGTCGGAATAAGTCATCGGGAATGCATTCTTCAGCCCTTGCCGTAGCCCAACCCCGAAGATATCGATCGAGCGCCTTCCTTAACCATTTCTATCAACTGCTCTTTGCCCTCTCCCAGTATCCTGGTCCCCATTCCGGCCACAGAGATGGACGCGATGACGCTTCCCCTGTGATCGAAAATCGGAGCGGCCAACGAACAGACCTCGGATTCAAATTCAGAATCGCTTTCACTGAAGCCCCGACTCCGAATGAGCGCAAGCTCACTTTTCAGGTCTTCAAGATTGGTGATTGTGTTCTTGTTGAGCTTTTCAAGCCCTCTTGCTTCGATCAGTCGTTCGATAAATCGATCGTCTTTGTAAGCCAAAACGACTTTCCCTGGAGAACCGGCATACAAAGGCAAAACCCCACCTTTGCCCGTGGTTATTTTTATCGTTCTGGGGCTTTCGACCACATCGACGCAGACTAGATCCAGGCCGTCAAGCACGGTCAAGAATGTTGTCTCCATGGTGCGCTCATTCAAAGATCTTAGATGGGGAGCGGCAATCTCAATGACGGAATTGTTCTCAGCAGCAAGAAGGCCCAGGCGAAGAATAGTAAGGCCCAGGCGAAATTTGCTGGTTCTGGCGTCTTTTGTGAGTATTTGCTTGTTGAGGAAAACCTGCAAGTATCTGTATGTTGTGCTCAAAGGCATTGAAATGTAGTCCGAAATCTCCTGAGCGGACAACTCCTGATGTTTAGGATCGAAAAGGCATAGTATATCAACCACTTTTTCCAGCGTACCAAACGGCTTGCTCACAACCAGATCTCCCGCGCTTCCTTATCTCATATCCAGTAGACTGCCCAATGCCCCAAGCTCCGCACCTGCGCCCGAGTTGAAGACGGCCTTATCACCTTCACCGCCTTTTCGCTCCACCCACCTCCAATTCGCTGCTTCACGGCGCCTTTTCGTCCCCAAGGTCCAATTTATTACTACATTGTGGGAACTCATTACTATTAGGTGGTAATTTAGAATGACATAATCCGACTGTCAACAAAAAAATAGAACCTCTGAAAATGAGGAGCTTAATCTCTGTACAGTTAGAGGTAGAGCATGATAAGTGAAGGACGCACAGGAGAAACATACTGCTGGAAATAAGTCTAATAAGAGGTTTCCACTCATTTCCGTTTGTTGACAAAAAGATCTGCGGATAGAATTGATGCGGTGATTTCAGTGGAGAATCCACTAATGGGATCAATGGCGAGAGAAGAGGGTCCGTTCCGAAGTGGAGGAATCTGTAATTCTCGGGAAGTCAGGCCGCGGGCAACCGCATCTCCGAGAAGACCCTAAAAAGCTGTAGAGTGACCTCCGTTCGAACACCTGGACATTCACTTCTATTTTTAAGACGACATAACCTTGGAGCCTCACATGTCCAATAATGAAAACCATGATGACACCAAAGCGCTCTCAGACGAAAACAGTTTTAGAGACCTTATTCAGTCTCTCATGGAAGGGAGAAAAAGCCGGGAGCTGAGGAGATATTCAAGGTTTCCCGCAAGGAATTCGATCGTCCCGGAATCTGAGCTCAGCTCTTCACTCGAAGACCGGAGAGAGGGTTTTTCTACAAGAGCCACATCGGATCTTTCATCTCGAGCGACCGCTAAGCCTGCTATGGAAGTCCGCGGACTTAAAGATCTCATACTTCCCTTCGATGTCATAGACTTCTCGGAGCAAGGCCTACAGGTAAGAACAAATGCTGTTAATGTGCTGCTACTCTCTTCAAGTGAAATAAGCCTCCGAGTTAGAGGCTTCTCCATACCAGTTGAGCTTAAATGGTATAAACCGGAAGAGAAAAAGGCCAGAATCGGTCTGGGGTTTGCGGCCGATCCTTTCTGCAGTTTGGGCGCCGCCAATCTTCTCGTGGACTTGAGCGATGATCTCCTCGATTACATGTTGAGCCCGAAAGCCCATATTGCGTTTGTTGACGCCGGCAGCGCCTGCGGTTTCACCGCGTTGGCAATTTTGATCAATCTGCGCTTCAGATTGATCCAGGCGATAGCCGCTTGCCGCAGCAAAAAGAACAATGGATGCAAAGAATCAGACACGGCTGCCTGCGGCGACGCATCTCGCCAGGTAGAAGACTGCCCTCCTCGCTATGTAGGATTCAGCGGCGGCGGGGAAACGGACCTGATGAGCTCGGTCCTCAGAGACCATATAAGAAGCTTTTTGAAATTATCGCCCAAATTAGAAATCTGTTTCCTGCATGAAGGAGCGGAAGTTTATTTCTCCCGGCGTGAAATTTTACAGGTGCTGGCTGATTGTCTGGTTCCGAACAAAGAAGATTACAACAGCTTGATGAGTGGCAAATCAAACGGCGAAGTGATTTCCAAGTATTTTAGCTGTGTTTCTAGAAACTATCCAAGGATAGTTGAAGAACTGCTTCTAATGAGGGAATTCATCCACTATAGCGCCAGTATCCTTCGGACCCGAGCCATGATGAACGAAGCTATCGATATCCTAATAAAGATCAATTAGCTGCGTTCTATTGCAGGGCGACGTCCTTGCCCTTGATGAAATGAAACGAGCAAGGACGCAGCAGAATGGTCGTGGACTGCAGGGATTGGCGCTTTTGTACCCAACAGATATTTGCGCCCCCTCTCGTATTACTTCATAAACTTGACTCATCGCGAAATGAGGCTTTCTATTGAGTGCAAGGAGGCAGTTCTCAGTTCTTTTTCATCAAATTCTAAAGCCTTACCCAGTTACCCCAAAAACTTCTTGACATGAAAATCGTGGACCTGTAAAACGTAAGACGTATTTGCGTTTCATATCGCGCAACTCTTCATACTCATGCGATGAGGCCATCTCTCAGAGCAAGAACACACGCCTCCCGTTATTTGTGAATGCTTTGCATGAAAATGAACAGTTTCACATTGACAATGCAGTGGACTGTGTTTCATCTTTGCGAAGCTCCGCCGCTAAGTTCCATACCTAAGCTGCGGCGACTGCGTCTGTTTCAATAGCCTCTTGCGCCTACTGGCCGGGGCGCTGAAGGCTGGCGGCCGCCGATCGTATAAATGAAAGCAATAGAAAAATATCAGTAACTTAAAGGGTTATGAGGAGATCGCTTATTCTGTTGGGTCCCTTATAACGAGCTAACAACACCATTTAACAGGGGGTATTATGAAAAAGTTGTCGCTTATGTTGCTTTCGTGCATCATCCTTGCTTCTTTCTGTTTAGTCGCGTCGCCCGGAGCTTTATCGGCGCAAGAAATAAAGCTCAATTATTCGAGCTTCTTCCCGGCGCCGCACAAAAACAGCCAGCTTTCCGAAGAATGGTCCAGAGAAATCGAAAAACGGACCAACGGCAAGGTAAAAATCACTTACTTTCCGGGAGGCACGCTCACACCTGCGCCACAGACCTTTGACGGCGTAGTGAACGGAATCACAGACATCGGCCTCAGCTGTTTCGCCTACACCAGGGGCAAGTTTCCCCTCATGGAAGTCCTCGACCTTCCTCTCGGTTATACGAGCGGTATGCAGGCAACAAATCTGGTGAATGCCTTTTACGCCAAATTCAAACCTAAAGAGCTCGACCAGGTAAAAGTGCTCTATCTCCATGCTCACGGTCCTGGCATCCTTCATTCCAAAGCTCCCATTGCGACACTCGATGACATGGCGGGCAAAAAGATTCGAGCAACCGGCTTTGCCGCAAAGATCGTTACCGCTTTGGGTGGCGCGCCTGTAGGCACGTCTATGCCGGAAACATACGAAGCGCTGCGCACCGGCGTAGCCGAAGGCGCGCTGGCGCCCATTGAATCGCTTCAGGGATGGAAGTGGGGAGAAGTCGTCAACGACACAACCACCAACTACGGCTCAGCCTACACCACCAGCATGTTTATTGTTATGAACAAGGCCAAATGGGACGCCCTACCGCCGGACGTGCAGGCTGTTTTCGAAGAAGTCAGCAAAGAGTGGATCGTAAAGCAGGGGCAGCTTTGGGATGATATAGACAAAGAAGGCATGGAATTCACCAAAGCAAGAGGCAACAAGATCATTGCCCTTTCTGCGGAGGAAGACGCCAAATGGACAGCTAAGGTAAAACCCTTGCTCGATGAATATGTTGCGGGAGCTAAGGCCAAGGGCTTGCCGGGCGATGAAGCTTTGAATTTCTGCCTGGATTTCTTGAAAAAATAAGCAGTTGAAACGGGAGTAGACTTGATGGGAAGGGGTGAGATGATGCGCCCCTTCTTTATTGTCAGGACAAGAAAGTCGAGGGAAGGGGCAGAAAGCCCCTGCGGTAGGCGTCGATCAGGAAAGACTTATTATGGAGGAGCTCCGGCTGGAGAAGATATGGAAGGATATTTGAAATTTGTTGAAAAATTGAGCACGTTCTTGAATGTCATCGCGGGAACGGCTTTAACGTTCATCATGCTGCTTACAGTGTCAGACGTGGTGCTGAGATATTTTGGAAAACCGATCGTCGGGACCTTTGAGATGGTTGGCCTGGGCGGCGCAGTCGCCATTGCTTTCGGAATTCCAGTCACTTCATTTTATAGAGGCCACATCTTTGTTGATTTCTTCGTTCAGAAATTCCCCCAACTGGGCCAAAACCTGGTAAACCTCATCACAAGGGCCGCCAGCTTCACCATCTTCATCTGGATTGCCTACAATCTTTTTATTTATTCAAATGATCTTCTCAGATCAGGAGAGGTCACGCTTACCAGGCAGATTCCCTTTTACCCCATTGGATTTGCGATCGGCGGGTGCTGCATTATTCAATGTCTGGTGCTGATCGGGGACGTAATGAAGATCTTTGGAGGCCAATATGAGTGAGGTAACAGTTGGATTGCTGGCGCTTTTGATCACGCTGGTAATGTTCCTTACGGGAATAGAGCTTGCCTTTGCAATGATCATCATGGGATTTCTGGGCTTTGGATACCTGATTTCGTGGAGCGCGGCGTCAAACCTCCTGGCTAAAGATTTTTACGATGTGCTCAATTCCTATGGTTTTACCGTCATCCCACTCTTCGTTCTAATGGGGCAAATCTCGTTCAACTCCGGAATCGCCAAGCGCCTTTTTGATGCGGCGCATAAGTTCATAGGCCACATTCCCGGAGGACTGGCAATCGCCACCGTGGGAGGCGCAACCGTTTTCAAGGCCATTTGCGGCTCATCCCCCGCCACATCGGCAACCTTCGCCTTTGTGGCGGTTCCCGAAATGGACCGCTTCAAGTACGACAGGCGACTCTCCACGGGCGTGGTGGCGACAGTCGGAACACTGGGCATACTTCTGCCGCCCAGCGTCACTCTAATCATCTACGGCATCATTACTGACCTCTCCATTGGAAGGCTTTTTCTCGCCGGCATCTTCCCGGGACTCATGATCGCCTTCTTTTTTATTTGCATTATTTATGGCTGGTGTAAGATCAACCCGGCCGTTGGACCCAAAAGCGAGAAATATTCCTGGGGCGAACGAATCAAAACCATACCGGAAGTTTTGATAGTGATGTTCATTTTCGCCCTCGTTATCGGCGGCATCCTCGGCGGCTTTTTTACTCCGACCGAAGCAGGCAGCGTTGGCACCTTTCTCGTTCTCGGACTCAGCTTCCTCAGAAGAGACATGGATGTCAAGGGCTACATCAAGTCTGCCTCCGAGTCCATTCGAACGGCCTGCATGGTCATCATGCTCATCGTCGGCTCAACCGTTCTGGGGCACTTTATCACAGTTACAAAGATACCCATGATTACAGCGGACTGGATCGTAGGGCTCAATATGCCTTCATGGCTGGTCCTGATTTTTATCTCGTTTGTTTATTTGATTGGCGGATCCTTTATCGATGATTTGGCATTCATGATCCTCGCCACGCCAATCTTCTATCCGGCCATCCTCAAGCTCGGTTATGATCCACTATGGTTCGGAATCATCATCGGCATCACCGTTATGGTAGGGGTCGTTATTCCGCCAATGGCCATTTGCGTTTTTGTCGTCAAACAGATCACGAAGACGCCCTTTAATGTTGTTTATGCTGGAGTATATCCGTTTCTGATCAGCCTCGTGGTCGGCGCGGTCATTCTCTTTTTCTTTCCGGGAATCGCTACCTGGCTGCCGTCTGTTCTGATGCCCGGGTAACCCTTGGCGCTAATGATAATGATGCATTTGAACCTGTCATTCAATGAAATTGCAGCGCACAGAGACCATAGGGAAAGGTTTGATTATGCTGAAGCCGATTAAGAACATTTTGTTTGCCACGAACCTTTCTGAGACCTGTAAACAGGCGTTTGACTTTGCGGCAGTTCTGGCTACGCGCTTTGAAGCCACCATCATACTTCTCCATGTGCTGGAAAAGGCGCCGATGTCCGTAGAAGGTCAATTAAAAGCGTTGATTGGCGATGATCGCTGGAATCAGCTGGAGGCCTCACATGAAAAAGATGCGCGCCAGTTCTTGATCGGAAAGAGACCGACGACCACTCTCATTCAGCAGGCTCTCAGCCAGTTTTGCGCCAACGCGGGAATCGATGACTCCTCATGCGGCTATACATCGCGGGAAATTGTCATAACCGACGGAGATGTCGTAGATAACGTCATTCGCTATGCTGAAAAATATGACTGCGATCTCATCATACTAGGAACCAGGGAAGGATTTCTGTCTCATAACACTATTGGGCCGACAATCAAGGCCATTATGCGCAAGTCGAGGATCCCGGTTCTCGTGGCGCCTCCCAAGTCATAGCCCCAGATTGCCGGATCTCAGAAGTTCGGAGTAAGGAACGATGACCCGAGGCGCTAATGCCGCAGAGCGACACGGGAAGGACTAGTGCTGCTTGGCGGAAATGCGCAGCCAGTTAAGGCGGGCGCGAAAAAACCCTGCCCAC
>CAZOEL010000152.1:0-6892 GCA_964578835.1 uncultured Syntrophobacteraceae bacterium
GGATAGTCGCCTCGACGCTCATCCCCCTTATCTTACACTTCTTTCTTGCCCGGCATAGCATCTCGAGCCCTCCCGCCCCGAGAGCCGCCTCCCCTTTTCTCTGCGGCAAGAGAGGCGGAGGCCGCCTCGCGCTTCATCCGAATGAGGGACCTTTTCTCCAGCACCCTTTCCTTCTTCCGCTTATGGGCTTCTTCGATGCGAGCCAGCAACACGCCCATGTCCAGGGGAATCAGAAGATCGTCAAAGGCCCCGAGCTTCATGGCCTGCATCGAGGCGTAAAGCGAATGATCGTCGGAAGAGGTGAGGAGAATGACTTCGGTAAAAGGCCTTGCCCGTTTGATCCACCCAAGCATCGCGAGCCTCTCCTGCTGTAAGCCTCCCAGTCCCAACAGCACCACATCGATGTTGTTCCTTTGAATGATTTCCTTAGCCTCCGACTGCCCCGCCGCCTCGAACACTTTCCGCCTCTCCGTGCGCAAACGCTCGGAGATCTGCCTGCGAAGGGGATCAACCACTTCGACGATCAGCAACTTGAGCCCAGTGGCCCGGAGCAGAGGATTCATCCCGCTATATCGCCCCAGATTCAAAAGAAATCATTTATATCCATGCTCCGGAAGGAGCGCCCCACACGCCCTCTCATTTTCATTCTTCCGCTTTCCGGCTGCGCGAATTCGATTTCAAAGACCGGAACTTGGATCTGTCCCGTCTCAAACCGGCCAATTCCTCCACACATTGAGGAATCCATAAAGCTTGAACCGCGCCCAACCTTTTAACCCCGTATGCTTGACATTCAATTGAGCAAGGGACGTGCCATTCTTCACAATCAAGTTTTATCAACTACTTATAAGCCAATAGAAGCACAGGAGAAACATATGCAATACATATTGAAACCATAGGAGACAAAGCGCTATAAGCCATGATACATATAGAAACATTTTGAGACACATACAAGAAGGAGCGCTCCTTTATGAGCTGCGGCGGGCAAGAATCGCCTACCGGAGCGCTCGCTGAGTCAGGTTGGCGACGAAGCAAGGGGAATTGGCTGGATGTTCGGGACGAGGGAGGCGCCTAGCTTATGCCGGGATCAAATCGGCTATTGCTCGCAGCATGAAGCATGGCGCAATATAAAAACGCAGAAAGCCTGGCTACCTGGCGCCCCAAGGCATGATGGGCACGGTTGAGATCGAATTCTGAGGGCTTCCTTCAATCAGTTTCGTGCTGATGGCGAGATAGACAAGGGTGTTATGTTTTTTGTCGAACATGCGGATGACCTTGGTGTTCTTGAAGAAGACGCTGGTCTTCTCGCTGAAGACATTCTCCTGGTCGGGCAGTTTGGCCGGCAGCGAAATGGGACCGGTCTGTCGGCAAGCGATGGAAAAGCGCGAAGGGTCTTCGGTGAGGCCAACCACGCTGCCCCATCCCCCTTTTCGGGCCTGGCTGATGTGGCAAGTTACTCCGGGTACTTTCGGATCTTCAAAAGCCGAAACGCAGACGGAATCATTGGGGCTAAAAGGTCTGAAGGTCGTGTCCAGACACCCGATATCGTCCGCCCCGGCTGGATTCATCCCGACAGGCGACAAGCAAACGACCAGCGCCAGAATTGCTCTCAAGCTTCTCATGTTCCTCATCCCTTTTTTTCTCCTGATTTGTTTGGTTAGAGCGCGCCAAGTGATTCTTCACTCCACATAAACCATATTCAGACAGATATTACTCCACACAGAACCTCAGATCCATATCCATATCCGCCACATCGGCAATTGCATGAAAATAGATCAGCCTTAGGACACATTTTGAGGTCTTGACTTTCACCATTTATTCACCTAACCTGTTTTCACATAAATTATAGCAACGGTCCTTTCCGCCACATACGGATAGGGAGAACGGATGAGCGCCTTTTACCACAAACGGAGGGGATGGATATGGGGCTCACGCCAAAGCAGGATAGAATCTATCGTTTTATTCAAAATTATATCAAAGAGCGCGGGTACTCGCCTTCTTATGAAGAGATCCGCATTCACATGGGATTCAGCTCCCTCAACGCCGTTTCAAAGCACCTGAAGCAACTGGAGATGCGGGGCTATATTCAAAGCCAGGCGAAGAATCGAAAACGTTGTCTCGAGCTGCTCCCATTGCACACCAGAGGCGCCTCCATTCCTTTTCTTGGAGTTGTCTCGGCAGGAGACCCAATCGAGCCGATCGAGATTCCGGAATCGGTCGAAGTCCCGGAAAGCTTTCTTGGGAACGGCAACAACTTCGCTCTCCGGGTTCGAGGGGACTCGATGATAGGCGAGGGAATCCGCGAGGGAGACATCCTCATCATTGCAAAGCAGTCTCACGCCGAGAGCGGGCAGACAGTCGTGGCCCTCGTCCGGGGAGAAGCGACCGTGAAGAAATTCTACCCTAGAGGAGAGGAAATCGAGCTTCGTCCGGCAAACGATCGGATGAAGCCCATCCTTGCCCCGGCAGACGATGTGGAGATTGTTGGCGCGGTTGTGGGGCTGCTCCGCAATTATCGGCAGCGGTCTCTCGGCGTGCTTTGAGACCGGCTGACGCGCGGGAAGCGTCGACATCAGGGCGTATGAAACACAGTGAGGAGGAAAGCATTGAGGGAGATGGAGCGCTCCATCGTTCACCTGAGCATCCCGGATTTCTGCGCAAAGCTTGAAGAATTGAGGCGTCCCGAGCTCGGGCGCCGCCCGCTTGTTCTGGCTGAGCGCGCTCCAGGGGCGGTTATTCTGGGCGTAAACGACCTGTCGCGAAAGGAAGGCGTTCGCGAGGGCATGCCTCTGAGCAAGGCCCGCCGCTTATGTCGAAAAATTCTATCGATTCCTCCCGATCTTCCATTTTATAGAGAGCAGCACGAGAGAGCCCTCGATTCTCTCACGCGTTTTTCTCCCCTCGTTGAAGGAATGAGCCTTGGCCGTTACTTTGTGGATCTTACCGGCTCGAGGCGCCTCTTCGGACCGCAGCCGGACACGGCCGCCCGTCTTGAGAAAATGTTCGTGGAAAAGAGAGGATTGCATGCGCGGGTAGGGCTTGCTTCAAACAAGCTCGTGAGCCGGGTAGCCGCAACCTGCGTCGGACCGGGAGAATTGAGCTGCATTTTTCCCGGCGGGGAAGCATCGTTTCTTTCGCCTCTGCCGGTAACCTTTCTTCCGGGGGTTGGAGAAAAAACAGCGTCTTTTCTCAATGATTTCAATATTCGGACCGTCGGCGAGCTTGGCGCCATATCCCGGGAAGATCTATCGGAGGTATTCGGAAAAACGGCTGCGCACCTCTTCAAGGCCGCCCGCGGGATCGATCCTTCTCCTGTCCATTTTCCACAAGAGATTCCCAAGCTTTGCATAGCCAGAGCCCTTGAGCGGGATGAGATCGATCGTGAGAAATTGGAGGCCATCCTCTTCGGACAAGTGGAAGAAGCAGGCTGGATGCTTCGCGCCCGAAACCGCTATCCGGAAAGGCTGAGCCTCGAGATCCGCTATGCCGATGGAGCTTCGGCAAGGAGTGAAAAAGAGCTTCCTCCCATCACGACGGAGATCGATCAGAGGCTTTTTGGAGTATCGCGCCAGGCGCTGAGGCAGATCTTTCAACGCAGAGTCGGCGTTCGGCGCATCGCATTGGAGCTCTCGCAATTTTCAATGCCCTTCCGGCAAATGTCTCTTTTTCCCTGGGAAGAGAAGTCGCTCGAAAAAGACAGGCGGCTCCAGAAGGCCCTCGATAGCGTCCGAAGCCGCTTCGGCCGCAAATCCATCCTTTGGGGTAGAATGGGTGAATGGGTGAATGGGTGAAAGCTTTGGATGAGTCGTTTGTCCATCTGCATGTGCACTCCTGTTACTCGATGCTTCGGGGAGTGAGCCCCATAGAGGCTCTCTTGAAGAGCGCGGCGGAAATGGGATGCGCGCATCTTGCCCTCACGGATACGGACGGCCTTTTCGGAATCATCAATTTCCTCGACGCTGCCCCAAAATACGGCATCCGGCCGATTGTGGGCGCGCATCTTGGAAAAGGAGACTCAGGCGCCGTCTTTCTGGTCAAAAGCGAACGAGGCTATGAGCTTCTTTCCGAGCTCGTAAGCAGCTATCATTTAAACAAAGATTTCTCTTTCTTCCACGATGTTTCCGAAGCCAGGAGAGATCTTGCTCTCCTGGCCCGGGACCCGGAGCTCATCAAAGCCCTCCGATCCAAGATCGACTGCCGGGTTGAGCTCGTTGCGGGTCCTTCCAGCCGTAGGGCTCTGGAAATCTCGAGAAGCGTCGGCGCGCCTCCTGTTGCTACCAATGCGGTCTACTTCGCCCATCCGCAAGACTACCCGCTGCACCGACTGGTCAGGGCTATCGCGCTCAACCGCACGCTCAGCACCCTTCCGCCGCAGGAGACGGTTCAGCCGGAGCAGTGGCTCAAGCCGCCCGCAGAAATGGCGAAGCGCTTCCCACATTGCCCGCAAGCCATCGAAAATTCGGTTGCGCTCGCCAGAGAGTGCCATACGGAATGGAGCCATTTTCGGACTATTTTCCCCAGCTACAAGGATAGAGAGGAAGATCATTTCGCGCTTCTCCATGAAGAGTGCAGAAAAGGCGTCTCCTGGCGATACGGGAAAAGCGATGGAGCGATTGAAAAGAGATTATCGGAGGAGCTCGATCTCATCCGCCTAAAAGGATACGTGGATTACTTCCTGGTTGTCGCGGACATAGTGCGCCGCCGCCCGATTCACTGCGGCCGGGGCAGCGGCGCCGCGAGCCTTGTGAGCTATCTTCTCGGAATCACTCATGTCGATCCCATTCGTCACAGGCTCCTTTTCGGACGCTTCCTGAATCCTGAAAGAAAAGATCTTCCCGATATCGACATCGACTTTCCCTGGGACGAACGGGATGAATTGTTCGCAGAGGTTCGCAAATGCTACGGCGACGATCGGGTGGCTTTCATTGCGAACCACATAGGCTTTAGAGGCAGGGCGGCGGTGCGCGAGGTTGCTAAGGTTTACGGGATTCCTTCAGAAGAGATCAAAGAGGTGACCCGAAGAATGGGCTTTTGGGTTGATCCAGCCAGAATCCGAAAAAGAATGGACGAGCATCCCAAATTTCAGGGATTTGCGCTCGACCCGCCATGGCCCGAAATCATCGACCTGGCATCGCGCCTAGAATCGCTCCCGAGATTTCTTTCCACCCACTGCGGAGGAATCATCATCGTTCCGGACAGGATCACGCGCTACGCGCCCGTTCAACACAATACAAAAGGCTCCCGGATCGTTCAGTGGGAAAAGGACCAGGTGGAAATGGCGGGGCTCGTAAAGATAGATCTCCTTGGCAACCGCTCCCTGGCCGTGATACGGGACGCCCTGGCCGCCATAGAGAAAAACACGGGAAAGAGCATAGACTACGCCTCCTTCAATCCCGTAGACGACCCCGCCGCCCTGGACCTCATGAAGCGAGGCGATACGATGGGGGTTTTCTACATGGAGTCTCCCGCCATGCGGCAGCTTCAACAAAAGACGCGGCGCGGGGATTTCGAGCACCTTGTCATCCATTCATCGATTATCCGTCCCGCCGCCAACCGCTACATCCGGGAATACATACGGAGATTGCACGGAGGGCCTTACGAGCCCATCCATCCCGATCTCACAGACCTTCTCTCGGAAACCTACGGCATACTCGTTTATCAGGAAGATGTGGTCAGGGCGGCTATGGCTCTCGCCGGCTTCAGTTGGGGAGAAGCAGATGGATTGAGGAAGATCATAAGCAAGAAGAGCCCGGAAAAACTCTCTCAATACAGGCGTCGCTTCGTCGAGGGATGCTCCGAACGCGGAATTCCGCCTGAGGTCATAGATACCGTATGGGATATGTTTCTATCCTTTTCCGGCTACTCTTTCTGTAAACCCCATTCGGCCTCCTATGCTCTCGTCAGCTTCAAGTCCGCCTACCTCAAGGCGCACTACCCGGCCGAGTTCATGGCGGCCGTCCTCTCGAACGGCGGAGGATACTACAGCACTCTTGCTTACCTATCAGAAGCCGGGAGAATGGGGATAAAGACGCTCGGGCCGGATGTGAACGAGAGCGAGTGGCGGTACCGGGGAAAAGAGCGCTTTATCCGGATGGGGCTCCAGCAGCTTCAAAGCGTCAGCAAGGAAACAACAAAAAACATCTTGAAGGAAAAAGAAACGAATGGCCCTTTCGTTTCTCTCGAAAATTTTTTAGAGCGAGTCAAGCTCAATCCTGCAGATATTCCCATCCTTGTAAAAAGCGGCGCTCTGGATTCCCTGGCCGGAAAGCTCAATCGCCCTCAGATTCTCTGGTTTATGGAATCATGGGTAAATCGAAGATCTGCGCCCCGAAAAAAGGGAGCTCAGATGAAAGCCTTTTCTCACTCCCGCTCGAGACCCGTTCCTTCACTCCCTGATTTGAGCGACCGGGAAAAGCAGCTTCAGGAAATGGATGCGCTTGGCTTCGTACTCTCCGTACATCCGCTCGATCTCTTCGAGCCATTCATAAAGAGCTTCCCGCAGCATCGGCGTCTCATCCCCGCTTCAGATCTTGTAGAGCATGTTGGAAAGAAGGTTTGGACGCTGGGATGGCCTGTTACCAGAAAAGAAGTTCTGACCAGGGAAAAAGAGCCGATGGAGTTTGTATCGTTTGAAGACAAGACGGCTATTTACGAAGCCGTATTCTTTCCCGAAGCCTTCAAACGCTTCTGCCAGGAGCTGGACAGGGATCGTCCTTACATCCTCTACGGCCGTGTGGAAAGCGACTTTGGGGCTGTAAGCCTGAATGTTCAGAAGCTCTGTCGGATATGGGTGAATGGGTGAATAGGTGAAGGAGGGGGATAGATGGAATATCAAAGTCTTAAGGCAGCTCACAACAAATAACCTACCACAATTAGTTCAGAAACACCCACCGTC
>CAZOEL010000153.1:0-6864 GCA_964578835.1 uncultured Syntrophobacteraceae bacterium
AGACCAACAAAGTCACTCTGGAGTCTATTCTCCTCTCGCTCCACGTCGAAAAGGGGTATTTTGCAAAGGCGGACTGCGAGTACTTACGATTCACCGAAAACGTAATCCAATCGTCGTGATTTCAATGTGCATTTTCTAGCCTGCGGATTTGGCGCATATGCTTGGGCCGATCATTCTAGAGCCGGTCGCAAATTCTAGCCACTTTGCGGAGGTGGTTGATTGTATCTGAAACAGAAGGCCACCCCTTGGGAGAATTATTTTCGTTTGGCGTCAAAAATTGTATGGAACGATCAAAATCGGTGATTTCTCAATGGGATTGCATTACCATGGGCTTTGCTTTCGGGCAGATCATCAACTTGGGCTAAGGAAGAAATCGTCATGAAGATCACGATCAAGGTTGCCTCTGCTTTTGCCGCGGCGGCGGGAAACCAGAAAAGGTTTGAGATGGATTGTGACGGCGAGATGCTCCTTGGATCGCTCCTCGGACGTTTGGCCGAAAAATATCCCGATTTGAAGCGAGCCTCAGGGATAGGCCGGGATGCAATACCGGATCATGTCAATGTTTATCATAACGGGGATAATGTAAGATATCTCGAGGGCCTGAATACTCTGCTGAACAATGGGGACATCGTTCAGATCATTCCGGCTGAGGCCGCAGGATGAACATAAGCAGGAGGGGAGTATGATAATCGACAGGCATGGTTCTCACTTCATTTTCGTCTTGCCCCGCAGCAATTACTATGGGGACTACAACTACATCAATTATCAGGGTAAAGAGCTCACCAACAAGGAGTATCTCGATTGCTGGGGCAAGTGGATCATCATCGACAACCAGAAGGAATTGGCCGAGCTTGCAAAGAAGATCGATCCATATGTGGAGAAAAAGGAAATCCCCGCAGCCAAGTATGACAGGAAAAAGATCGAGGAATTCGAGTTGGGCGAATGCGTGATGTGCGTATATTGTGATATGAGACAGAGGGATGAGGTGTGGGATATCCTCTCCTCTTTCGGCGTTGAAGACAAAATGTGGGTCTTTGAGAGGGAGACCGTCGAACGATGGATGCCCGGAGGCCGTTTGCTGGAGAGGTGGATCAGCGGCAAGGGCTTGAGTCCCGAGCAAGCGGACCGTGTCAGACAAGAAGCAAAGGAAAGATTCAGAAAGATGTTTGAAGACCCTGATGCTGTTTTTAGAGGGGTCGATCAGTAGCCATGCCGCCCGAGTCGGATAACATGGCAAGATATGCTAGACAGATCGCGTTGCCCGAAGTCGGACCGGACGGACAGGAAAAACTCCGCGAGGCGAAAATTTTCATGGTCGGAGCGGGCGGGCTGGCTTCGACCGCAATGTTTTATCTGGCTGCGGCGGGAATAGGAGCTATTCACATTGCAGATGACGACCATATTGAAATTTCCAACCTGAATCGTCAAATTTTGCATGACCCGGGGCGCACGGGAATGCGGAAAGCGTTTTCCGCCCGGAAGACGATTGTCGCCTTCAGCCCCGAGACGACGGTTGTGGCGAGCCCCATGCGCATAACCTCAGCATCGGATATGGCTCAAGCTATAAAAGAATTCGATGCGGTCGTTGATTGCACGGACAATTTCGAAGCGCGGGCGCTCATAAACGAAGCCTGCATTTTAGCCCGGAAGCCTTGGGTTTATGGCGCCGTCTCAGGTTTTGAGGGCCAGATCATGACCATCGTTCCCGGTCATGGTCCCTGCTATCGTTGTCTCTACCCCGGTCTACCTGCGAATGCCGATGATGCGCCGAAGACCGGCGTCATCGGAGTGTCTCCGGGAATCATTGGAATCCTTCAGGCTGCAGAAATAATAAAATACATTCTGGGAAAAGGACGCTTGCTCCTCGGAAGGATGTTCTATGTAGACCTGCTGGAGATGGATTTTTCCGAGCTTCGCATCCCAAGAAATCCTTCCTGTCCGCATTGCGGCGCATGTGAGCCAAAATAGTGCGACCTCTTTGTTGAGAGCCATAGAAGCGATCTTTTTCATTCCCATTCATTCTCTCTCTGCTAAATCGGTTCAATTCTCAAAACAAAATGACGCACAACAAACGACAAACCTCCAGATCAACGCTTCCCGCGCCCATGACAGATCTCTTCCAAGAAATCTCGTAGACCGGTTCATGTCCCATTCCCTTTTGTGAGCTTTTATTTGAGTGATCATCATGGCTTGAATTCGACTGGATCATAAAGCATAATGGAGCGGGAATTGGGGAAGAGCTGAAAGTCAGGATTTTCTGAGCACCTATGGTAGAAAAGGAAAAGTCTGTCCATGGCTATTGATGATTTTTCGAACGGAGACTTTGTGGCCATCGATTTTGAAACCGCCGATCAGAGACGCGACAGCGCATGTGCTGTCGCCTTGGTTCGGGTGGAAAAGAATCGAATCGTGCAACGAGCCTACCATCTAATCAGACCACCCAGGACGACATTCGCTTTTTCATATCTTCACGGCATCACATGGAAAGATGTAGCCTCGAAACCAAGATTTGACGAGCTCTGGCCCGATCTATTGGGAATGATGGACAACGTGAGCTTCCTGGCGGCGCATAACGCTCCTTTCGATCGATCGGTTTTGCGGGCATGCTGCGCCACATCCGGACTGCAGTCGCTACAGCTCCCATTTCTATGCACAGTCGAGTTGGCCCGAAAGGTCTGGAACATCTACCCGACGAAGCTTCCGATGGTCTGTGAACGCCTTGGGATTTCGCTCAATCACCACAACGCTGCCTCAGACGCTGAAGCTTGTGCTCGAATTGTCCTGGCTGCTC
Organism: uncultured Syntrophobacteraceae bacterium; assembly: GCA_964578835.1. Taxonomy (GTDB): domain Bacteria; phylum Desulfobacterota; class Syntrophobacteria; order Syntrophobacterales; family Syntrophobacteraceae; genus CAZOEL01. The sequence continues at coordinate 2,792 of CAZOEL010000153.1, forward strand.
GGAAAAGAGGATGAACCAAAGTCTGTAACAGAATACGAGAAAGGACAGCATTCATGGCAATGAAAGTCGAAATAAAAGATAACAAGCTCTGTATCGAGATCGATCTTGAAGAACCGAAACCGTCGTCATCGGGGAAAACACTCGTTGTTGCCAGTACGAGGGGAAATGTCGTCACCGACGCGCAGGTGGATGGCAAACCGGTTACGATCGGGCTCAACGCTTACATCAAGCCTTGAGCATTTAAGTTCCCGAACACATTTTTTGTTGGCGCGCATAAGGGTCGGGGCATCCCGTTCGCCCTTCGATACCTCAGGGCGAACATCCCCGATCATGCTTCGATACCTCAGCACGATCGGGTGGCGTATCCCAACCCTTATGCGCGCCAACCATATTTTCGGACACTCCTACGACATTCCGGCGGTCTTCAAGCCGGAATCCAGGCTTTGCGCTGGGCTGGATACCGGATAAAAACATGCCGGTATGACGCAAAGGACTGCGCTATCCAAAATGTTCGAGAACTTATGCATGCGTGCTTAGCTATGTCGTGCGACAGGGACAGACCGGCCGGCTTGAAACCAAAGATAATTGAGAGGGCGCAAACTGGATGGAAGGAAAGAAGGTCCCAAGAGAAGCAAGGTCATTGCATGCCTTGGACTACCTTTCTACCTATCTTTACCCCGGAGAAGAAGAATCCCATGTCTTCGATCAGGGCGCAATCGCAGCCTGTGGAGGGATGGGACAAAGGCAGGCAAAGATAGAGAGTCTCCATCCGATCGAGGCATGAGCTCCGAAGGATAGGCCTAATCTGCGAGATGGTGTCTTTGCCGTATGAAGCGATGATGACGTGGTTCGTCTGGTTTTTGTCTGGTGCGGCCCTTATCTCCCCACGCTCCCAAAACCGCCATGGGGAAGTCCAAATCTGACCCGTTTACAGTATAGATTACGGGCATTTCGTTTTCGTCCATGCGGAAGAGAATCGGCTCGAGAACTCCGTGGCGGGCAATGGAGGCGGAAAGCTCCTGCAAGGCGGCGCTGCCGTTCGCCCGGAAGGATTCGGTGCGGGATGTGGGAGTTGGAGCGAGAGGCATGACATATCATGCGCGCTCACGCTGGTATGGATATAGATGGTTGATGAAGCAGGAGAGAAGTAATAGGTCTTCAGGCGGTGGGAAGTGGATTTTGTAGAATGGCGCTCATTGGAAGGGCCATTGCGAATTCAAGATAGGAGCTGTGTTTGGAGAGATATCGGTTTGTATTGGACCTGGATGTGAGGGACTACGAGTGCGACCTGCAGGGTATTGTGAACAATGCGGTCTATCAGAATTATCTGGAACATGCGCGGCATCGGTTTCTTAAGGATATCGGGATTGATTTCGCCTCCCTGACCGAACGGGGGATCAACCTTGTGGTCGTGCGCGCCGAGATTGATTACCTGCACCCTTTGCGCAGCGGCGACGCGTTTTGGGTTGGCCTCAATATGGGGAGGATTTCGAGGATTAGGTTTGGATTTCTTCAAGACGTCTACAGGCGTCCGGATGACAAACCGATCGTGAGAGCGAAGATCATCGGCACGGCGTTGAATGAAGGGGGACGACCCCGTTTGCCGAAGGAGATCGAGGATCTGCTGGTTGAGGGGACCGGGGTGAGTGATTTATCGGGGGAATAGGAGCCTGTAAATTGCGGGGTGGTAGTGAGCGATGGAAAAACCGCTTTTTCATGGGGCTGGTAGCGCCGCCTCCCATGGCGGCGCAATAGGGTCAGAGGCAAGGATTCTGCCCGTCTGTGCGCCATCTCCCTGCGCCGCCATGGGAGGCGGCGCTACCGTCGATTGTTTCTTCGGGAGGGGCGCTGCTCAATTATCTGTCTCCCTTCCCGCCTCCTCTCGAGGCAACCTTTTCGTGCTTTTTTGCTTTCTGGCGATAGGCGCCGGATTCCCGCGCTCGGCTTTTCATATGGATTTTGCTGTCGCTTCGCTGCTTGTAGCTTGCGCGCTCCATGCCTCCTCCACCGAAGCCTCGCGATTTATATTTCGAATGTTCTCTTACCTTGTAGGAAGCTTTTTCGTGATAATTTCTCTTTTCTCTGTAGCTCCCACGTGATTTGAAATCGCTCTTGTAAGAAGCTTTTTCGTGATACTTGCCTCTCTCCTTAAAGCTTCCATGCGATTTGAAATCTTCTTTGTATTTCACATGGCTTTTTTCGCTGTAGTGGGATTTCTCATGAGATTTGAAGTGAGACTTCTCCTTTATGTCTATTCTTTCCCTGCCATGGCCGTGAGACTGGGCGTGGCGCTTGTAGGATTCTTTATAGCTCGCCTTCCACTTGCCGCGGGGATGCTCGATTCCGGCTTCTTCTGAGAAAGCCCCTTTCCTGTAGGCGCCGAACTTGTCGCGGTGCTCTTTTGCTTTGAATTTGTGGCTCTCTCGCGAAATGTCGTAGTTGGAGCGGATTCTGTCGATCGATGCATGATGGAAGCGGGCGTTGGTATGGCGAAATGCGTGGCCTTTTCTCGATGCATAATAGCGGCCTATGTAGGCGTCTGAGATAACCGGGGTTGCGTGGAATCGGTTAACGATGTCTATCGATTCCGATCTCCTTATGACGGTGCGGTAGTTCGCCACGCTGTAGAGGTGTCTGTGGTCGATGATGACGGCGTGGTTATGGTATTTGTAGCTGTTTATGGAGATGCCGGGGCCGCCGAAATTGACGCCTGCCGCTACGATCGATCCCGGTCCCCAGTAGCGATGCGTGTAGCACGTTTCTCCAGGCCCCAGCACTACCCAACCGAAGCGGGCCTCCGAATGGAGCCACGCCACTCGGCCCGGATGCCAGTGGTAGCCGACGTTCACGACCGGAGCGCCGATGTGAACGCCCACGCTCACTACCGGCGGCGCCCAGTACCAGGCGCTGCCGATGCTGACCCAGCTTCCGTAATGGTGCGTGACGTAGCCGAAGGGTTCGGCCGGAACCCAGCAATGGTCCCCGCCCCACACCATCCAGCTTCCCGCCGTGTACGGAGTCCAGCCGGCTGAAACGTGCGAGGGCCTCCAAAAGTGGCGGTAGGAGCCTTCATAACGGACTTTCTCCCACCTGCCGTATTTTTCCAGCGCGTAGGCGTCGTACTGGAGTCCGGAGGGAAGGTATTGTGCGGAGGCGCCTTTCACCTGAATTCTTTTGGACCAGAAGCTCTCTCTTTCGCTGTTCCACTTGTCCCAAACGGCGTCTGCGGGCGCGGACGACGCAACTACCTGTTGCTTGTCGGCAAGAAGCGATGTGGACTGCGCGGTTACTTCAAAGCGCGATTCCGTGCCGCTGTGGAAGAAATCGACCGTTCCCCGGATGGAAGTGATCTCGACCGATGTGTCGCCAACGAAAACATCGAAGCTCGTATCGGGCTTGGCCATCACGTAGCCGAACGGGGTCACTACCTTTATTTCGCAATCGGAGCTTTTGTTGATGAAACGGGCAAGACCCGCGGAGAGATCGATTTCCGTGATGTCGGGCTTTAGAGCCAGAAGCTGTATGCGCGTGGAGGTGTCGATCCTCACCCAGGTGTTGTTCGGCATGATGATTTCCGCTCTGCCGTCTTCTTCCGAGTGGAGCGTGTCGTTGAGACCGAACGGGGTGTCCTTGCCCGTCGCGATCCATTGCTCTTTTTCCGGCAGGTAACGGAGCAGTTTTCCTTCCACATGCGTTATGCGACCAACCATTACGGGCTCTTCATTTTCCGTGGCAGGAGGGGGTTCCTCCGCTTGGATGGGGAAAACGGAAGCCGCGACAAAAAGGGGAATGGAAAGCAGCCAAAACCAAATTCTGTGTTTTCTCATTTTTCCGGCCTTCTTAAGGGTTTGCTGGTTGCCAGAGGGGTCATGATGTACGATTTCCTGTATGTCGAAAGTCGTCGTAAAGCATGTAAAAGATATGCCGCTACGTCTAAGGTACACTTCGAGGCCGCTAAAGGTCACAAAGGGTTCCGGGCCTGGCGACGGACATTCTCGGGCGTTCCTCGTTCGGGGGGACACGGTAAATTTGTTCTCATTCAGAAATGACCATGTGTACGGGAATCTTTTTCC
>CAZOEL010000154.1:0-6850 GCA_964578835.1 uncultured Syntrophobacteraceae bacterium
TCCCGATCGCACCGCATAGTCATTCAAAGGTCAGTAAGCAACCGCGGGCTTCGCCGGCCACGATGGCTTCATGCTCAGCCGCGGAAGCCGCCTCTGCTAATACCCATCGTAATGTTCGGAGACGAAGCGCTCCACGTCAGCTTCCGAGGGCATGCTGTCCCTATAGCCCGCGATGTACTGATTCCTCAGCCATCTGAAGAGGCTTACGGTCTCGTTTATCTGTACGATTTCGGGGACATTGCCGCCTTCCTGGGTCTTGATGTGCTGGTTGTACTGTCCCAGCATGCTGACAACGTCATAGAACGTTCCGGCATCACGCTTGATGCCCTTCTTGAAGGATTTGCCCTCAACCGGGTACAGCTTGTCGGGATCGGGGTTAGCCGAAATATCCAGCCTCTGGAACGGCCTCCGCACCTGGACCTGCCATTTCCTCGCTTCCACCATCATACGGGAGATCAGCGGACCGGCCCAGTCGGGGCTCTGATGCCCTTGCGGACAGGGTGAGAAGAATTCAACCACTGACGGTCCGTTGTATGCGATGGCTTCCTTCAGGATCTTGATGGCGTACCTGGGGTCGTCGATCGTGAGCTTTGCCGAATAAACGTGCGAAATGGCCATTGCCTGGGCCGTGATGCGTCGATGAAGGGTCGTCTTGCCGGCGATTCTCTGTCCGATGGGAGACGTGGAGCGGTCCACTCCGAACCGGCTCGCGCCGGACTTCTGGGCGCCCGTATTCATATAGCCTTCATTGTTGTAAATGACCCAGGTAATGTCGTAGTTCTCGCCGAGCGCGTAGTTGAACGGCCCGTTGCCGATATCGTAAATGGCGCCGTCGCCGGCAAGAACAATGACCTTGGTGAGCACGTCTTTGTAGCCGTTCACGTACGCCTGATCGAGGCTGAATTTTGTTCCCAGCGCAGCGGCCGAGGCGGTCCCGAATCCATAATGTCCGGACTGATAGATCCTGGAGTTAAACGGGTTCGTCATTTCGGATACCTGGCTGCAACCGGTGGAGTTGATGGTGTAAATATTGAACCCGTGGTCAAGCATGTGCTCGATCGCGTGTTGGTTTTTCTCTGAGAGGACCTTGATGCCCTGGTAGAAGGTCTCAATGCCCTTGGGATTGTTTCGCAGCGATTCTGCGGCGAAAAAAGTGAGAAGGCTGATCGTGCCCTCGCCACAGCCCGGGCAAAGAGTGTGCTTTCCGGGATAAGCCTTCGACAGCACAAACATCACCTGCTGCATGGTCTGCATCTGATCGACATAACGCGCGGCGTCCAAGGAGCGGTCGAAATCCTTGTATTCCTGCGGCAGAAAGTCTTTATCGGCGACATCGCTTTTTGAAACCATCTTCAGCGCGTCAGTGGGGCAAACCTGGGCGCAGATGCCGCATCCCTTGCAGCTCTCTGGAAGGACGTTGAGGTTCATAGCGAAGCGATCCCAGGGAATGCCCTTGGGAACCTTCTTGAAAATTCTGAAATAACGGCTGGCTTCTTCCGGGATCGGACGGTCCGTGATAGTCGAATAGATCGCCGAATCGGGGCAGGAAGCCGTGCAGAGCCCGCATGCAGAGCACTTGGATGCGTCGTAGACCGGAAGCTGAGTGCCGACATGGCTCATGTCCCGGTAAATGCTTGTGCCGGCGGGAACAACCGGGAGGAAGCGATCCCAGGGAACCTTCTTCCCTTCCAGAATAGGCTTCACCATCTCTTCGTGGAAAAGCTCCTGATAGTTCTCGACAAGATTGTCGGGCTTTATGGCCCCAAGCTCGTCTCTCGCTGTCAGCGAAACCGGGAGGCCGGCCGTGGCGGGTCCCTGCCCATAATCTTCAGGGCGCGCAACGAAATAAGGCGGACAAGCTTCAACGAAAGCTCCGGATCTCTCCACAGCGTCGGAAAGCGAAGCGTCTGGCGCGGAGTGGTCTACCCCGAACTTGAGCAGAGAGATGTTGGAATCGATGATCTCCAGACCCTTCTTTCGCCCGATCTTCTTTTCGAGTATATTTTTGAACTTGCTCTCAAAGTCCTCGGCGGGAACGATTCCCATTTCCTTGTTGATCAACCCGACGATCGCCGCGCCGGGCAGATTGCGCTTCAGGTGCTTAAGAGCCGCGTGGGTTGCGTCGATGGGAACCATGCGGATTTCCTTCTCCCTGATCATCTCCTGAACTCTCGGAGAGAAGGACTTCATGAGCTCTTCGACGCTCTTGGTGGTGTTGATGACGAAAAGACCGCGCTTATTCAGCCCGCCCACGTATTCGCGCAGGATCTGCTCGACGAGGAATTTCTCGTTGAAGAAAGCGAGCACGTCGCGCTCGGTGAGCTCGGAGCTGTTTCGGATCGGATGGTCGCTAATGCGCAGGTTCATGAAAACCGCAGCGCCTTTTCTTGCCGCTCCGTAACGGGCGCCGGACTGAACGTACTTGCAGCCGCTGCCGGTATCTTCCGCATAGATGAAGGCGGCGGTCTCGAGGGCCGTTTTAACGCCTTCCGCGCCGATGCCGATGAAAGTCATGCCGAGCTCGCGCTCCGTGTAGCCGGGAAGCGCCGCCGGCCTCAGCGTGTAAGGTCCTTCAACGCCGCAGAAGAAATCGCGATGGAAATGCTCGCGCTTCCTTTCAAGGCACGATTGCATATTCTCGATAACCGCCGCCACGTCGTATTTGTTGAAATCCTTGCTACCCAAGCCGTAAACGCCGTGCAGGAGCGTCGGCATATCGTCACGGCCGTAGATGCGGTGCTCTTCTCTTCCCTCGCGGCCGGCTCGGATGGAAACCTGAAGAGCCGCTTGAGTGTCGGCCAGCAGCAGCTGATTGTGGGCCATGCCGCTTCTCTCGAGGACCGTGACGGCTTTGGCTTTTCGCATGCCGTAAGCAAGTTCCTCATAGCAGGGAGGCGCGAAGAGCACGGGACGGACAACGCCCACCTTGATTCCCTTGGTTTCGCGATAGTAGTCCACCACATCCTTGACCACGCCGGCAGCCGATCCCATGATGACGATGACCATATCGGCATCCTCGGTCCGGTAGCTCTCCACCACCTTGAGGTTGGTCCCGAGGATCTTGTTTGCGGCGTTCATGGCGGCTATGAGCGCCTTCTTCATGAAGCGGTAGGCGAAATCCTGCGCGATTTGGCCTTCCATGGAAAGATCGGTGTCCGTGAAGGTGCCCACAAGGGTGCTCTGGCCGAATCTCGGCTGATAGAGCCTGTTGGGCGCCCCTACGAAATACTTCAGGAATTCGTCGGAAAGAGGCTTGACGTTCTCGAGCGCATGGCTCTTAATGAAGCCGTCGCCGATGACCATGAAGGGGAGCATTACCTGTCGGAGCTCTGCGACGCGGAAGGCAATCGCAAACAGATCGTGGAGCTCCTGATTGTCGCAGGAAACAAGCTGCCCCCAGCCCGCATTCCGCACGGCGTAAAAATCGGTGTGCCCGCAGTGGATGCTGAGAGACCCCTTGTTCACTTCTCTCGCCATGACGCTCATGACGACGGGCAAGCGCTTTCCGGCGACGGAAAAGAGATTCTTGGTCTTGAGTATGAGCCCCTGAGACGAAGTGTTATCGACATAGCGGCCGCCCTGGGTGGCCATGGCTTCGACTGCGGCAATGGCCGAAAGCTCGTCGCTCGGCTGGAAGTACATCAATTCATTGCCGAAAATATTCTTTATTCCATTGGCGGCAGCTCTGGAGAAATCTTCCGCAACGGGAGTCGACGGCGTGATCGGATACCCGCAAAAGCCGTCCACCAACCGCGTGAAAATGGAAAGCACGGCGCGGTTGCCGTCCATGAGGACTTCCGTGCGCTCTCTCAACGCCGCCAATTTTTCCTCGGGAATATCGGCAAGATTGAACTCGAACAAATGCTTTGCATCAAACCTGTCCCACTCTGAATGCCAGTTGAGGCGAACCCTGCTTTTTCTCTGTAGCTGGAGCTGGGAGTACGGCAGTTGATTTCGCAGAGCCTGCATGTCGATTAATTGCTTCATTTTGAAATTCTCCTCACAAATTGCGTAATTTTCCCCTTTGATTCCGAATTGAAGTGCCGCCTTTGATGCGAAAAAGAACGTTGAGCGGCGAGCGGCGAGCGGAATGAGAACAAGAGTCTGGAAAAATCGAAACCTCCCCGTCATGAGGATAGGACGAGCCACGATCATCGTTTCCGTTATTTCGAGCCCTTAAGACCTCGATGGCGGCCTCGAGGGGCGCCGGTCGGATCCCGAGCAAACCCTCATCCATAAGGCTACTAGCGCCTAAAGGATGATCAGCATTATTGAGCAAGGGCTGTAATGCGCATCGTAACTTGGATTTGCAGCTAAGGAAATACGAAAGCAACGACCCTCTCCCGCAAAGGAATCTCGATGATCGAAAAAAACAGCTCTCGGCCTTGTCCAGCTTTGGAGGCAATAGGGGTAACAAAGGGACAAAAGCAACGAGACGCTATCCAATATGCCCGGAAAGGGAATTCCCGGGCTCATGCCAAAGAGCGATCCGAATGGGATCTCATCCGAATCATGCCACATCTATAGAGATGGGATGCGCTGGATGGGTAGGCGCATCTCAATTATGTATTGTAGAGCCATCTATAATAGGGATCGGGAGTGGCTTTTAGCGATTCGCCACGTTCACAAGGAAAAAAATGCATGCCCGATGCGCGTGAGATGGAGCCATATGTTTACCTCCCTTGGATAAAGGGAGGATTTACGCTAGATTATTTTAAGGTCGTTGTCAATCGGCTTTTTAGGTGAGCTTAAAACAAAATCGTATCAGAGCCGGATTCTTGTCGGGGTTCTTTACAACAGCCGGAATATTTTCTTGGCTATAAAAATCTAAATATTTTAATGCCTTATGAATAGCATCCGGGAGAACTGTGTATTGGGTGTCGGAATCTTTTACAGAATAGGGCGTATGGCGGAAGGGCGACCGAGGCGACTCCAGGGCTGCCCCGGGCGCGCAGAGGATTAATTTTCCCTGTTGGATTCGAGGCTTCCGAAGCATCCTCCTATCATTCGGTCATAGTCTGGCTTACAAAGGTACAAAGATTGCAAAAGCACTAGAGCCGGAGAGGGAGAATGAATGCGCGCGACGCATCGCGCTGGAGGGATGACTCTTATAGGGTATTGAGCCAAGCAGAGGAGTGCTCTTCACGCTTCTATGCCGGATGAAAGCCGGGAAGCCTATTCGAAAGGATCATGAACATGCATGCGTGCCCTACGTTGTCACCCGATAAGCGACGTTCGCCCAGGTATCCGCTCAAAGACACGTTTTTCCTCACCTTCAGACCGCAGTTCGACAGGGTCGGCAGGCTTTCAGACATTAGCAGCAGCGGCGTTTCTTTTGAATATACGATTTTCCAGAAGTGTGAAAAATACGAATACGTCGAAGTGGATATCTTTGCGCCTTCACAGCAGCTAAGTCTAGCCAGGGTTCCCTGCAAAGTCGTATATGATTGCGCGCTCCCGAGTGCGGTATGCTTTCAGGGAGTTCAAACAAACCGTTGCGGCCTCGAATTCGGTGCGCTTAACGCCGATCAGTCGGCCAAATTGCGCTCTATCATCAATACGCATTGCCTTGCGCCATCCGACTCGGTGTTCGAACGGTAAAGCAGAAGCGGCAAGAGAATCTTATCCCGGCTCCGCGTCGATAGCTCGATTTCCATGTTTTGTGGGAGCTCCTCAGTCGCGCCATGCTGTATTGCCGCCGGATTTGCTTGCCAGATAGTTCTTGAGGTTGTAGCTGGCGTTGTTGATTTTGAGCTTTCGTCGGATATTCTTCCTGTGCGTTCGAACGGTGTTGGTGGAAATATGCAGCTGCCTTGCAATATCTTCGGTTGTGAGTCCATTCTTGATCAAAGACGCCACCTTCAGCTCGGTTGAAGAGAGCATCAACCCGATCTTGGCGTCCATGGCGAAGCCGGACGTCAAATCCTCCAGGATCTTCACCACCGCATCGAGCTCCATCTGATATTTGGTCAGGCTCTGATCCCTTCGGAGCCTCTCAATGGTGGGAATAATGATGGAGCCGAGCTTCAAAGCGATCCGCTTTTCTATTTCGTCCCGCTCCAGGTCTATGTTTCTTGCCAGAGTCGAAAAGGCCTTATTGGTTTCAATCAGCCGAGAATTAACATATTCCAGCTGCTCTTTGTGGGCGAGCAATTCGGTCTGGCTTTGCTTCAGGCTTTTGACCAGCTCCTTCAGGTCCTGATCTTTTCTGTAAACTTCAAGCGCCCGGTCGAGCGAGTGGCGCAAAAGCTCAGGCTCAAGAGGTTTTTCCAGGAAATCGAAAGCCCCGCGCCTCAAAGCCTCGATGGCGACGTCTTTGTCAGCATAGCCGGTGATGATGATGGTTTTGGCGTCCGGGCTGAATTTGGTAATGTGCGGAATGAGCTCGAGGCCGTTAACCTTGGGCATGTTCAAGTCGAGCAGATATGCTTGAGCCGCGACTTTTAGCGGCCAGTCGCACCCCTCCGGAGGCTCGGTAAGCGCAACGCACTCCATCCCCCACGAGGCAATGAGGGTGTTGAAGAGCTGACAGGTGATGCGGTCGTCATCGATGAGGCAAATTCTGCTCTTGGGGAAAGGTCCCATGCAAATTCACTTTATGTTTGTGCCGCGTGGATGAAGCCGCCAGCCGAGGCTCATCATGCCGAAGCCCCCATGGAGCCGATCAAATGCTAGATTCAGGGGCAAGAGACAATACAATCAGGCTTTTAGGCTTATCAAACCAAACATGATAGAGTGCTTTCTTTTATCGTAAAGAAATCTATTTGTCCATTAAGAAAGACAGGACTACAGGGCTATCTTGTTCTGTGATGATTGAACAATTGTAACGCCGGGTTAGCCTCTATTCCAG
>CAZOEL010000155.1:0-6847 GCA_964578835.1 uncultured Syntrophobacteraceae bacterium
CAATAGAATCGCATTCCAACAGCATCATGCTGATTTGTGACACAGTAGCACTAGCTTCTCATGGTGGTTCTTTGTGCGGATGAGGAGGCGCGCTGCTTTGAGGCAATAAAAAATGAGCCGTTCGAGCCCTCCGAGGAAGAGAGCCCCCGGCATCAGCCGCAAAGAGCGTTGCTCCAGTAGGGCTGCGGCCACCACAAGCCGGCTTCTGCGGGGAGATGCTCTTTGTATGAGGGCGGCACGTAGAAGAGGCCTGCGCCGCCCAGCACCATGCAAAGAGCCACGAGCGCAGATGAGATCCGCTCGATCGGGAGCACAAAATCCACCACTCCTGCGGCAAACGCCGCTCTCGGCATATGCCAGCTCCGGCATGCGCCGGGGGCCTGAACAATGATTCTGCCGCCCGCCTGTTTGATCGTTTGCGCTCCTTCCGCCCCGTCCTCCCCCATGCCCGAAAGCACGATTCCTATGGTTCTATCCTTGTAAACGGAAGCCGCCGATTTGAAAAGCAGGTCTGCAGAAGGACGCACAAAGCGTATTTTCGGTCCCTTGGATAGGGAAAGCTTCCCGTCCCTCGCGATTTCGATATGGCAACCGGGAGGGGCTATATAGATGTTTCCTCGCTTCATTCTGAGGCCGTCCTCCGCCCATGACGCCCCGAGCTTGGCGCGCTTCGCCAGGATCTCCACCAGGCTGCTCGGATAATCCGCTGAAAGATGATGGGCGACGACGACCGGCACGGGAAAGTCGGCAGGCAAGGAAGATGCTATCTCCTTCAGCGCTTCCACTCCGCCTGTCGAAGAAGCGATGACAATCGCATCGAAAGGCGGCGGCAAAAGCGCGGAGGCTGTATAGTTGTTGACTTGCATGGTCATAGCCTGTAATTTTCGTCAAATGAATGTTAGATTTATATAAGGGAACTAAATAGTTCGAGCTATGTGGCGTACGGTAACGTACAAATTTAATATAACCTCTACGTCCGAATCCGTACAGAGATGAGCGCCCTTTTTTCTATTCCAGAATTGGGCGCAATGGCTGGTTTGCCTTCATTCCGAAATAAGATCTTCGCTCAAGCTCCTTGAGGAGAATGGAAAGATGCAATCACTCCCCGATGTGATTCATCCGAAGCTCAATCGTCTTCTATCTTCCTTGCCCGACGAGGATTTCGACGCTCTCCTGCCGATGCTCGAGATTGTGCCCATGGGAGTGAAAGAGTCGGTCTACGAGCTCGAGCAGCCGATCACCCATGTCTATTTCCCATTGAACGGAATTCTCTCGATCCTGTCGATGGCGGGAGCTGCGCGCATCGAAGTGGGAGAGATCGGGAGCGAGGGCATGGTGGGAATTCCTGTTTTCCTTGGCGCAGCAACTTCTCCGACTCTCTGCTTTTCACAGGTTCCCGGCTATTCCGCGCGGATGGACGCGGACGCCTTCCGTGAAGAGGTAAAATTACGGCCGGATTTCCATCAGTTGATGCAACGATATACCCTGGCTCTCTTCAACCAGATTTCACAACTGGCGGCCTGCAATCGCCATCATGACATGAAGCAACGCCTCGCGCGCTGGCTTCTCATGAGCCACGACCGCGCGGGCGCCGATGAAATTCCGCTCACCCAGGAACTGATCGCCCAAATGCTGGGAGTCCGGCGCGCAACGGCAACGGAAGCTGCGCAGGCGCTCCAGCGGGCGGGGTTGATCCAATACAGGCGGGGCATGATGACGATTGTGGACCGGCCCGGTCTGCTTGCGGCCTCATGCGAGTGCTACCGCGTCATTGTAGAGGATTTCGAGAGCCTTATTCCGAATAGTCTGGTAATGGAGGGTATTGAGTCATTGGCGTGGGGGATTGGCTGGGAGAGGAAATGGGAGAGATGAACGTGGCGCTCTTTGCAAGAAATGGAGAAGACGCAAGATACAGAGACCAAAGAGGATTGTGTCGGAAAGTTGCTCATGTGCTATTTTGCTTGTGAATGAGCGTTTTGCCGTCATCTCGTCTCTCCTAAGCCTGGATTTTCATTAAGAGATATCAATGGTTGCGTTTGTAAAAAGCAGGTAACGGGTAAAACGGGTAAAAGGTGGGCTGATGAAGATCAGAGAAGGAATTCCCTGAAACGTTCCATCACTTTCTTCCGGCTTTTGCGCGTCATCGCCCTTCGAGTCCCAAAGGGGCGCAACACCATAGCCAAGGGCATCGCCCTGGGTGAAAGAGTATCCCAATAGGGCCGAAGCCCTGAAAGGGCGAAATATCTAGAGAGTGGTTGTCCCGCCCCTTCAGGGCTTAGAGGATATCGGGGGCTCTCTACCCGGGGCGTTGCCCCGGGCTATGATGTTGCGCCCCTTTGGGGCTTCGCACTCGCCGCTTTGCTTTTTTTTGCACGCACTCGCCGCCTTGCTTTTTTTGCAAATGCGCCCGAGATATTGATCACAGTTCTCCTCTCGCGCATCCGGAGTATTCTTTATGCCCAAGTCGAAAAAAGATTCAACAGAATCTCAAAAGAAAGTCGAGGAATCGGCCGCACACCCGGTTGTAGCCATCGGAGCCTCCGCCGGAGGTTTGGAGGCTCTCGAGGGTTTGTTTCAGAAAATGCCCGCCAAACCGGAAACGAGCTTTGTGGTCATCCAGCACCTCTCCCCGGGTAGCAAGAGCATGCTTGGCGATATTTTGAGCAAGCACACGCCCATGAAAATATTCGAGATACAAGAAGGCATGCAGGCTGAGGCCAATTGCATCTACCTCAATCCGCCCGGCAAGGACGTCAGCATCATCCAGTCGGTATTTCATCTCGAGGATTCGGCTGCCTCCAACCGCATTCGACTTCCCATTGATCATTTCTTCCGCTCCCTCGCTCAGGATCGGCGCGAGAAAGCCATCTGCATCATCCTCTCGGGCACCGGGAGCGACGGCGTCCTCGGGCTCAAGGCCATCAAGGAGCTCGGGGGCATGGCCATGGCGCAGGAAGTGGAGCAGGCCAAATATCCGGGCATGCCTGCCAGCGCTATTGCAACCGGTCTCATGGATTATATTCTACCGGTCGAGCAGATGCCCGAAGAGCTCATGGGCTACTTGAAGCATCCCTACCTCATGGGCGTGAAGCGAGTCGAAGAAAAAGAGAAGCAATTTAGCGGCTATGTCCAAAAGATCCTGGCGCTCGTTCGCTCGTCGACGGGAAACGACTTTTCCGGCTACAAGCCCAAAACCATCCGCCGACGCATAGAGAGGCGCATGGCTCTCCACAAGATCGAGCTCATTTCCGACTATTACCGTTTTCTCCACGGCAACCGGGATGAGGTGAAGCTCCTCTTCCAGGAGCTCCTCATCGGGGTTACTCAGTTTTTTAGAGATCCCCCCGCTTTTGAGCTCCTGGCTGAGAAAATCATTCCCGCCATGATCGAAGAAAAGAAGGGCGAATCTCCCGTGCGCATTTGGGTTCCCGGCTGTTCGACGGGAGAAGAAGCTCTATCGGTCGCCATGATCTTTGTCGAGACGATGGAAAAAATGGGGGTGCGTCTCGAAATGCAGATCTTCGCGACCGATCTCGATTCGGATTCCATTGCGCGGGCGAGGAGAGGCGAATACCCGGAGGCGATCGCCTCGGATATTTCCGATGACCGCCTCAAGCGCTTCTTCACCAAAAAAGACGGCGTGTACAGGGTGAGAACCGAGATTCGGGAAATGATAGTCTATGCCGTTCAGAACCTGGTGAGCGACCATCCCTTCTCAAAGCTCGACCTCATCAGCTGTAGAAACGTCCTGATTTACATGGACGCCACACTGCAGAAAAATATCATCCCTCTCTTTCATTTCACGCTCAACCCGAACGGCTTTTTATTCCTTGGCTCGTCGGAGTCCATAGGCAGTTTTTCAAGCCTCTTCACCGTGCTCGACTCCAAATGGAAAATTTTCAAGGTGAAGAAAGATTCGGCCCGCGTAAGGGCCTCCCAGATTCCCATTCTGGATGTTTCAACCGAGGGAGACTTTGAAAAGATAAAGGAGAAGGTGGGAAGGGAGAGCGCTCAGGAAGCCGTCGACAGGCTCATTGTGACGCAGTATGCGCCCGCAACCATTCTGATCAACGAAAAAGGCGAAGCCCTTTTCCTTCGGGGACCGGTGAATCGATACATCGAACTGCCGACGGGGGAGATAACCATGAAGCTCCTCCAGATATTGCGCCCCGGCCTGGCCCACAAGCTCCCAGCCGCACTGCACAAGGCGATTTCGGAAAATGTGACCGTCACCATCACGCGTCTGCCCGTGAAGCAGAACGACCATCTTAGAACCGTCGATGTCACTGTCCGTCCCCTTTGGGAATCGGGCTCCGCTTCGAGCCTTTTTGTCGTGGTGTTCGAGGAAGTGCTTCCGCCGGAGCTCATTCGACGGAAGAAAAAGAAGCTTGCCGAAGGCGAGGAGGCGCATCCCCGGATACTCGAGCTCGAGAGCGAGCTTCAAAACACCAGGGAGAATCTGCAGACAACAATCGAAGAGCTCGAGACCGCCAACGAGGAGCTCAAGTCTTCCAATGAAGAGCTGCAAAGCACCAACGAGGAGATACAAAGCACCAACGAAGAGCTCGTGACCGCACGGGAGGAGCTGCAATCGACGAATGAAGAGCTCGTGACCGTGAATGCCGAGCTTCAGAACAACGTCGACGAGCTCACGAAGGTGAACGACGACATGAGGAACCTTTTCGCCAGCACGGAAATCGGGACGATCTTTCTCGACAGCCACCTTCGGATCAAGCAGTTCACTCCGGCCATGAAAAGGCTCTTCAACCTCATTCCGTCCGACATTGGCAGGTCTCTTGGGGATATCACCTCGAAGATCGCCGCTGAAAGCTTCCTGGAAAACGCCGAGTCGGTGCTCGAAACTCTCCAGACCTACGAAAAGGAGGTGCAGACCAAAGATGGGAAGTGGTTCTCGATGCGGATACTTCCTTATAGGACAAAAGAGAACCAGATTGACGGAGTCGTGGTTACCTTTCTTGATATAAGCGAGCTAAAGCGGCTTCAGCTGGAGATGAGAAAGGTCGGCATTCGCGGCGACCTCATCGTGAACATGATCAAAGAGCTCCTTCTCATCCTCAATGCCCGGTTCGAGGTCGTCTGGGCGAACCGGCCCTTCTACGACTTTTTTGGGACAACTGCTGAAGAGACAGTGGGAAAATCGATCGACAATCTTGGGGCTGTTAAATGGGACGTAAAGGAGTTGAGGCCGCGCATGGAAAGGATCATGCGCGATAATGGCGCGATCGAAGATTTGGAGATAGAGCTGCAGTCCCCCTCTATCGGTCACAAGAAAATGCTCCTCAACGCCGCAAGAGTAGAGCTGAACTGTGGCGAACCGGATCTCTTGCTCCTGATTATGAGCGACTGTGCGAGGGGTTGAATAACAGCAGTTCTCATTTTGCGCCTGATAGTTGCATAACGTAGGGTGGGTGCAGCTTTATCGCGCCCGCCATTTGGCGCATGGAGCCGGTTTTTGGTGGGCGGAAAAATACTCTGCCCACCCCACGCCGGCCAAAATGAGAACTGCTGGTTGAATAAGGCGTTAGTGCTACTGTGTCACAAATCAGCATGATGCTGTTGGAATGCGATTCTATTGAGAGCACAGCTCATCTCGTCATTCCGGCAATCTTTTGAGCCGGAATCCAGCCCGGCGCTCTCCCATGTGGCTGGATTCCGGCTTAAATGGTCATGATAGAAGAATTAATTCTATCACCCCCGGGGATGAAAATGTGGTCAAAGAGTTATACTCAATATTACAGGACAGTATCGGGAGATGGTCGCAGTGTTTTTGGTGGTTAGACCCCGAGCTTAAATGGACCAGGGCTTGTCCGGCACGTACCCCCGAGTGTTCCATCCCATTTGGGATAGGACGTATGGTAAAAGGACCTGCTGGCCTTTGAAGTTTTTGAGGTGATGCAAGGAAATCCGGGAAGCCTTCCCGAAATGTCCCGTATCCACAGAAGAAGGGAGGTGCGCCACACTGAGCAAAGAGATAGCCAAATTGCATCACAAACTCCTCTACGGCATAACTGACGGCGTCTCACTCCCAGATTTGACAATGGGAGTATCCGATCACTATGCGGATCTTCAGTTCCGCATGATTAGGTGATCCAATAACATGACCGGACTCGCTTCTTTGACATTTGAGGATCGACATTGTTTAAACCTCTTGAATCGAGTTCCAGGTCGTTGCGACCAAACGGTCGTATCTGGATGCAAAGAGAGCATCCACTAATTCATCACACTTGCCGCAGTACTGCCAGGAGGATCAATCTGAACAATACCGGACAATCGATGGCTTCAGGACTTGGAATGTACGGGGGCTCCATTATTCCTGGAGATTTGAGAGATCCGGATTTCTTACATATCCCATGCATATTGGGCGCTTTCCTTTTTCGAAAGTGAACGGGGAGTCCTATACCTATAGCCCCTCTACCCGTCATGTATTTTCATGGTAAAACCTGCCGGAATGACGAAGAGGCGTCATGCCGGAATGACGAGTCGCGCCGCTTTTGTGACACAGTAGTATTAGTGGACTATCGATTTTGAATGTTAGGGTTGCGGTTTTTCACTCTTCCTCAGGGAGAGAGCCAAGGCTGTTGAATTAGGAGCCGATGCAAGCGTAGGCTGGGTTTGAGCGATAGCGAAACCCAACATTGATCGGCAAAACCGTTGGGTATCGCTCATCGCTCAACCCAACCTGCAGATCCTTACCGATTTCTTGATTCAACAGCATTGGGGCAACGCCCCGGGCTATGGTGTTGCGCCCCTTTGGGACTTTGCATCCGGTGCGTCGTCAATATTGTTTCTTCCCGTGGAAGCGGGCCCCCTCTCCCTCAGGGAGAGG
>CAZOEL010000156.1:0-6803 GCA_964578835.1 uncultured Syntrophobacteraceae bacterium
TTATCGCCATAGCCCAAAGTCACCTTGAGGTTCGGATCGATGCTCCCTTCGGGATTCACTGTGCTATTATCGCCGGGCGTCGGGTTTGGGGGCGTCGGAGGCGGGTCCGGCTTCGTATCGGGACCATCCTGGCTGTAGTCTGCCGCCGTGAGGCAGGCGTTGGTGTTGCGCTCGTGGGCCTCTATGGCTTTGAGGAAGAGATCCTGGGTGTTCTCATATGCAGAAAGCCGGTCTACAAGAGTTTTATTGACCGTATTGCTAATCTCTTTTGAGTAATTGTAAAAGTTCATGAATGTGTCATAGATGTCCATGCCCTTCTTCAAGATGCCTGCAGCATTGCTCAGCTTCGGAAAACTGTTCTTGAGATTTTGCTCTGTGAGCTTGAGGGCAGTAGACTTCATTGTATCGACGATATATCCGAGCGTGTTGAAATTTCCTCCCTGAGCGTGCTTTTGTGCTTTCAGTCCGGCTTCCGACATGGACGTAAGGATGGTCTTCATCAAATCGAAGAAGGCGTTGAGCTCTTTTACCGCCGCTACGTATTCGGCGCTTCCATTACCATATTTGTAGGCGAGCTCCGCCTGAGCTGAGAGCATTTTGTTCGGAAGATCGATTCCCTGCTTTGCAAGGCTTGACAGAGTGAGCGTGGCCTTTGCGGCAATCAAACCGCCCTTGGAGAGCGCGTATCCGATTTCAGCGCTGGTAAACTGGCTCAAGGCCTCCCAGGCGAATTGCCAATTTTTGAAAGCGTTTTCAACGTTTTGCCGGCTTTTCCAGCACTTGTCATAGGCCTCAGCCCACGCTTCACAATACTTGTCCGGGACTGTAACAAAGCGGTAGAGTCTCGATACGTCGAATGGGTAGGTTGGGTGGGGGACTCCAATCGTTTCCGCATCCAAAAAGGCTGGACCGATAAGCTTTGAGCTGCTTGAAGAGTCCGTAGCCAAGACGAGCATGGAAGCTTCGGGTTCCTGCGGCTTTGCGGCAAGCGCAATAGCTTGGGCCATCACGAAGTCCTGCTCGACGCTCCCGCTCTCGAGAATGGAAGCCTCAGCCTCAACTGGCTCAAACCCCTGGCCTTGAACGATGATCCTCTGTAGCCCGAAGGGCAGGGGAGAGATCTCGTACGAGCCGTCTGCGTTCGTGTAAGCCGATGTAATCGGCTCTCCCGCTGCGTCTGTGATGCTTACCTTTAGATTCGCCAGCGGATGACCGCTGACTTCGGCCGTCACCCGCCCGGTCAGCATTCCCCCTGCTGATGAAAGAATCGCATCGACAGTCTGGTTTGGCGCTATTTGGGTGTTGATGCCCTTTGAGACAAAGGGAGTCTTTGTTGCTTCAGTCACCCAGAGATCGAAAAGTCCTCCGGGCAGGGAGTCGATAGCGTATTTCCCGTCACTATCGGCAAAGAAGGCGAAGGATAGCTCGCCATCTTCCCTAACAGCTCTAAGCGTCCCTTCCATGGGATCTCCATTCTCATCGAGAACGGCGCCCTTTAGCTTTTTGCCGACGGGCAAATCGACGCTTGCCTCCGATGCCGGTGAAGAGATGGTGAGCGTCTGCCGGACTGCGCCAAGGCCATCGGCGAAGACTGTTATCTTGTAGTCTCCGGAAGAAAGACTGCCCAGGTTGCAGATGCCGGTTTCATCGCTGACGGAGCCAAGATCCGCTTCGGGGATGTTGATTCCCGAGGGCCGGATGAGAACCGTCGCGCCTTTAACCGCATCCAATCCCGAGGCGAGCGAGCTCACTTTGACTGCAAGCGTGGCGCTTCCCGCCGCCAGGTTCCCTAAATCCATGTCGACATTCGGAGAGAGGGCTAGACCGGGAGCAGCGATGAACCCAACGTTACCGCCCATGATGAGCAGATCGACCGTATCTTCCGCAAGAATCAGGAACCGGAACCTTCCGGCCTCATCTGTGAAGGCTTTTTCTACGGCCTTTCCAGCCTTGAGGATCGTAACCGATTGCCCTTCGGCCGGTGTGACTCCATCGGAAAGCAGCACCTGTCCGGTGAGCTCAGAGGCCTCAAGCGAAATGGTCTTTTCATGGATCTCTTCACCAATAATTTCAATCTGCTGGCGGCCAAGCGACATGCCTCCCGCAGCAAGAGCCAGCAGATAGGTCCCCTCGGGAAGGAGAGAGAAGCTGAATTCGCCAGCATCCGTGGCTATTGACGATTCCGCCTGTCCATCCTCTTTAACGAGCACTATCTCCATGCCGGTCAGAGGAGTCCCGGTGCTCGTTTGAATCTTGCCCGAGATCTTTCCGCCCCGGCTTAGCATGATTGTCTCATTGGAGCCCGGGACCGAGGCCTCGATCCTTGCGGGAAGATATCCCTCGGCCTGCGCCCAGAAGGTGTGAGCTCCCAGGCCAAGACCCGTGAAGGTGAACTTTCCTTCTGAATCGGTGTGGGGAAAGGAGACAAAATCGAGCTCATTGGATGAGATGGCTGCGTTTTCAATGGGAGCTCCCTGGCTGTCGATTACTGTTCCCGAAAAGGTTCCTCCCAGCGCCAGGACCACTTCCACTCCGCTCGTCTCAGAGCCCAGGGAGACCTCAATATTGCTGATCTCTCCGGCGCCATAGCCTTCAAAATCTGCAACAACCGTGTAGACGCCAGGATCGAGTCCCGGGATGAGGAAGTTTCCTTGCTCATCGCTTATGGCTCCCTTTCCCACTCCTTTGTTCGTTGAGATCGCCCTTGCCTGGGCTCCCGCAACCGGATCTCCATCGGGAGTGACAACGCGCCCGCTCACGGCCCCTCCGGAGGAAAGGGAAATGACGAGGTTGGTCGTCTCTCCTTCCACTATTTCGATTGTCTGAGGATCGTGAGGAACGAAACCAGAGCTTTCGACGGTCACGGAAACGAGTCCCGCATCGATTCCTTCTAGGGAGAAGTAGCCCTCTTGATCGGTTTTGACCGTAACCACCTGCTCCGTATCCTGGTGGGTTACGGTGACGGCGGCCCCTTCGATTCCTTCTTCTGTATCCGAGCGGATCAGCCTTCCGGCAAGATTCCCGCCATAATTGAGGATAACCTTCAAGTTCGAAAGCTGGCCGCTTTCAGGCACGGTGAACGTTCCCCCGGTTGCCGCGGTGCGGCCGTCTATATAAATGATGTACTCGCCCGGCGTGACGTCCATGAAGCCGAACGAGCCGTCATACCAGGCCCGGGTGAAATAGTCTTCCCCGGTGGTGATGTTGTGCAAAACCAGGGATGGGCGCTCGTAGCCTTCGAAGCCTTCGATAGTGAGAATCCCCGTCACGTTCTGATCGGGAAGGAAGGCCATCTCCCTCCTTACCAGATACATGAGCAGCTCCTGGACCACATTGGTGTGCATTCCATACTTCAACGTCTCGTTTGCCGCCTCGACAAGCGATCGGATATAGTCGCCGTAGGTCGTGCCAATGCGAGTTGTGAGGCTCGCCCAGTTTTTCTCCCATAGCGGGTGGGGAGGATCGGGACGGATTCGCTCTTCCATGGCCGTCCAGTCCACGGCGTCTGTTGAGTCGCCTTCCTTGATGAGGAGGCTGTAGCTTGCATTGCTGTCAAGAGTTGCAACGGAATGCAACGTGATGTCGTGCTGCTCTCCAGGCCTGAGCACGCCGGCGCAAACGCGGCCGATCGAAACAGGTAGGATTTGGAGCGTTGCGCCAGCCTCGCTCTGTTTTTTGCCATCCGCCCACACCGGATGATCGGAGGCTCCTTCAACGATGAGCATGGGCAGAGGCATATCCGCATCGCCCGTGTTCGCAATGTGGACGATACCCTTGAAGGCTCTTCCCACTCTCACCTTCTGTGGCAAGAGGAGCTGCGCTTCCAGCTTTCCTCCGCTTCCCGTTGTTACTTCGAATGCCCCGGAGAGAACGCTCTCGAGTCCATCAAGGGATATGATCGCATCATAGTAGCCCGGCGTCGCTCCGGAGAGATCGAAAGTGGCCAGCGCAGAGGTCGTATCTTCTATCAGGATTGATATTGCATCGATTATCGCATCGCCAAGACGAAGCTTTGCCTGAAGCGTTGGGACAAAGAGGCTTCCTGCGAAAGGAATCGTCGCATTGCCGGCGTTGGAAGCCTTGCTCAAGCCGAGAGAATCGAGCTTGAATTCGGCCCGGGAGAGCGTGAGGGAGTAGGATACGCCTGAACCGGAAAGAGATTCGGGATCGATCATGAGGTAGACGGTTCTGTTGCTCTCGGGCGCAGGGATGGCGAGCCTTGCGTCGAGCGTTCCGGAATCGAGGCCTCTCAAGTCGGAGCTCTGCGCGGTCGGCCCGGAGCCGTAGCCACAGTAGAGGCGCACCCGCCCTTCTTTGGGATTAGACTCGAGGCTCAGGAGCAATTGCTCTCCTGTCGCCTGATCGATCTTGAACCATTCCGTCAGGCCTGCTCCGGCAAATACCCCTGTCTTTGGCTCGTCCACAAGCAGACTCTGAACTTCAAGCTCTGTTTCGGATGAGAGAGCGCTCAAATTGTTTTTCCAATTCACGCCCTCAAAAACCTCGCCCTTAAAATTGGCTAGAACCTGCCATCGCCATGATCCCTCCGTTCCTCCCGGTGTTCTTACCGTAGCTTCAAAGATGGCGGATTCGCCCGGACCAAGATTCACGCTCGAGAGACTCTCGCCTGCAACGATCGTTGCAACGCCCCTCATCGGAATATCCGCAACGAGGGTAATGCGATCATGCCATGGCCCTGCTGCTGCAGCGCTTCCCGTGTTGGAAACCTGCCATTTGATCTTCACGTTCTTTCCGGCTGCAACCTTCGATGGTCCTTCTACCCAGTCGACTACAAGGTCGATTGCGGACTGAGCCGTCTCGACGAATTCGAAAGCTCCGATGTCAGCGTAGAGATCGTCTTTGGGAAGCCCGGTATTTGCGGTGCGGGGATCATCGTAGCGGGGAGCTTCCATGAAGTCTTGAGCAGGGGCGGCCGTGGAGTCGGCTGCGTCGATCATGGGGCTGAGGTATTTCAAACGGAAGTTGCCTTTTGCTCCATCCACATAACGGGGATCTACCGAAACATTTCCATTGATCCCTGTCTGGTCTGCTGTGCTCCTGTAGTGTACGGAGCCTGAGCCCTCCGGAGCCCATACATTGCTGTAGCGCACCGAGCCCAGGGTCCCGAAATCGAATTGAACGCCCGATTCGAGGCTGTTTGTGGCGATGGAGTTTGCCACATCCAGAACGCCGCCATGGACCAGAAGGGCGATGCGGTTGTCGTCGAGCGTACAGTTCACGACCTGAACGGCCGCTCCCGGATGAGCGCATATCGCTCGATCTATTCCGGTCAGGATGGAGCTTTGGATTGTTGCGCTCCCGCCCCAGGCGAGCACGCCATCGAAGAAGGCTTCCTTCAGAACGGAGTTCGAGATATTAAGAAAAGCGCTTCCCGTGGTTTTGATCATGCCCGTCTGATCCCAATTCCCGCTCGAAGTCCCAGCCCCGTAGCTCAGGATGGCGTGATCGAACGTCGCCTTTGCGCTATCCAGGTTGATCGACTTCCAGTCTCCTGCGGAAGGAGTCGTCTTATTTCCGTCTCCGTTGCTGTCTCCTCCCACGGAGTCGTCCTTGATCGATGTGAAATAGACAGGCTGGGCGGCGTTGCCCTCCACAATGAGCTCTCCTCCGGGCTGGACGATTATCCCGGTGAGGGAATCAAATTTAACGACAGCGCCCGGTTTGATGTTTAGCCTTATCCCGCTCGGAACAGTGACATTGCTCGTGATGCGGTGCATGAATGTCCCGAGCCATGTTTCATCGCCGGTTAGAGCTCCTGCATGGCTTGTCTTTTGGTAATACTGGTGGAGGTTGTCGTTGAAGTTGAATTGTCCCGCTCCTTGAATGACGAAACCGTTCCATGAGCCCGGAATCGGTCTGGAGCCGCCTTCGTCGAAATTCGTATCGCCTCCCGCCGAGTCGTCGGCGAGAGAGGTGAAGACGATTGGAGACTCAGTAGAGCCGGAGGCGTTCAGGATCGCTCCATCTTCTATGATGATTTGTGTCCCGTCCGCGAATTTCACGACGGCTCCCGGTTCGATCGTCACTGTGACGCCCGAGGAAATAATGACTTCTCCTTCTACAATGTGAACGGAATCCGCACTCCAGGTTTCATCTGCTTCGATGCGACCCGCATGCCACACGACCGAATTGTTGACCAGCATAGGTTTGACAATCTCTCCCAGGATATCGGAGGAGGCGTTTCGGAAAGTAGCTCGAAGTTCATAGCTCCCATCCGCAATATCTCTAGTATCCCACGAAAGACTTCCCAAAGCAGGCAAGCCCCTTCCCAATTCGAGCCTCCGTCCGTAGCCATGGATGGAAATTTGCACGGTAATTCCTGAGCCTGCAGCGAACGCCTCCCATTCAATGAGCTCAATGTCATGAAAAAACGAGCCCATGGATTTGGCAAACTGGAATACCGGGCCGTTGTGCGCATAGACGGTTCCCGCTTCAGCCCCAGAATCGCCGGATGCAGATGTGACGTTCTCACTCGGCAGATCTAAAGTGTTTCCGTAATAGAGTGCTATCCGACCTCCGCCTCCTGCCGCGTTCGATCCAGCATTCCCGTTGGCGCTGATCGATCCTGAACCGTTGATGTTCAATGCGGCGATAAAGACGGAGCCGCCGGCGCCGCCTGCGTTGTTTCCACCTCCGCTCATTCCATCCGCAGAGATTTCGCCATTGAGAAGAAGGGTATCAAAAACAAAAAGACGCATTGCGCCGCCGCCGACCGACCAGCCGCCGTAAGCGCCTCCTCCCGCGGAGCCGAGATCTGTCGGTTGCTCCCTATTCCCATAGAC
>CAZOEL010000157.1:0-6738 GCA_964578835.1 uncultured Syntrophobacteraceae bacterium
TTCAGAAACACCCACCGTCATTCCGGCAGTCTTCAAGCCGGAATCCCGTTTTTTCACGGGGCTGGATTCCGGCCAAAACCATGCCGGAATGACAGAACCCCTCTCCCTGGTAGGTTATTTGTTGTGAGTTGCCTAAGTAGTCGAAAGGAATTCCTTTAAGCTTAGGAACTTTCTCAATCCTCTCGAACCCCTCGCAGACGGTGAGAATATGAATAGCCAAACGCTCATAGAGCTCCTCTGGAGCTTCATCCCAACTGGCTCCTCCACGCTTGGGGCGAATATAGCCTTCGAATAAGCGCCCAAAGGGTGAGACGTCAAAGGGTTTGTTCTCCCATAATAGCACTGGCATAAGGATTTTGTCCGCATCCAAAGCGGAGCTCCTTTGTGGCTCCTGGCGAAAAGAAGAACAGCAAAGGAGACAGCGCTCGTGATTCTTATCTATTAGGTGAAGAGGCTTCCCCCCTGTGTCAGAATAGTTGTCGTGTTGGAGGAGATTGTTGCTCCGCGCCAAGGCTTTTAAACCCATGTCAGCGCAGAAGAGAGCATTCGCGAAAGATCAGAATGTTGATACATCGACATGTCTGATCTTCTACGGCGCATATCGGCTTTTATCCTTTTGGAATTCAGGATGATAGGGACCGGCCGGGAGTCCAGCGCCAGCTATCGAGAACGCCTGCGTATTGGCCTGTAACGCAAGTGGGCGATAGTCGACATTTGCCATCTGGTTGACCGCATAGGTTACCGCCGCAGAGATCAACATCCCGATCAAGCCGCCTCCTGCATCGCCGGAATTGTGTGCCGCCGACATCGTCGTCTCCCACAGAACTGTCCCGGTCCGCGTATCTTTCAACACGAAAGACGCCGTGACGACGGTAGAGCACTGCACCACGACGTACTTATTGCTCCAGTCGTTGATGGTTACGAAAAGCACGGCATCGGCTCCGAAATGTTCATAAAACTTTTCTGGGGGCAATTGATGCACCAAGCCTGCCTCAGGAAGTCCCAGGTCGCGCAAGAGCATCTCCGTCAAATAGACGGGAAACACATAAAATCCACGCTCGGCCAGTGGCTGAGTAACTGTCGTCATATACACAGCCCCTGCGTCGACAGTCGTGGTTTCATTTAAGGGGGGCACAACGAGGATCGATCGCGGCTCGTGGGCAAAGTAGGCGGTATAGCTCTTCTTGGCGGCACAGCCAGCGAAAGCAAACATAGCGAGAATAACGATCAAGCATCTGAGCTTCATTGTGCGGCGCCTCCCCCAGCCGGAGGCTGCGCTTCGGCGGGAGCCTGTTCGCGAACCTTGGCGGTCAGCTTGTCCATTAACGGCTTAGATTCCGGATACAACTGGGCCTCTTTCTGGAAATACTCGATGGCTTGTTCACCCTGCCCGCCTTTGTAGATCAAAAAACCGAGCTCGGCGCAAACACCGGGAGGAACTCGGCGCCCCTCCTTCTGCGCGGAAGTGATAGCCGCCTCAAGGGCGGTTCTCGACTCTGTCTGATCATGAGTGATATAGCTGGCGTTCAGGCTTTGGTTGTAATGATCCCAGTGGTAGAGGCCTGTTGGCGCACAAGCTGATGCCAAAGCAGCAAATGAGAGGACCATTGCCAGCCGGAACGAATCCTTGATGGAACGTCTCGCCTGGCAGATATTCTTTTCTATGAGACTCATTGGGCTGTCCCTTTCACCGAACGCCGTGCATCGAGAGTCCGCACGATATTGTTCATCATGTTGACTATCGCGGCATCGATTGCCTTGCCGTCAAGTGTTGAGTCCCATCCTGCCGCGCCTCCAAAGCCAAGGGTGCTCGTTGCCTCAATGGTCGCTTCGCCGCTTCCCTCTTGCGTATAAAAAATCTCTCCGGTGCGAGGATCGACCATGCGCAACACTACGCGAGCGCGTGCTCGCTGCTGCTTCGACTGGCCAACAAACCACGACTTCCCTGTGGTCTCCCGTCCCAGTTCGGCAATTGAGCCTATGATAAGCGCATCGACACCCTTTAAACCTTTCTTGAATTCTTGATCGGAAAGACCCATTAGATTTGCTTCGGCAGCCAGCCGACCCAAATCCGGCCTTTCGAAAACGACGTACCGCTGGGTTTCCGCCAGATGATTGGTCAGCAAGTCGCTAGCCTGCTTGCCGAGCCGATCGCCTGATTGGTCGGTGAAAAGACCGGCTCCATAGGTCGACTCGTTGGTAAACCGTCCGATGGCGACCTTCATGCGATCCTCTTCGGGTATAGGTGCGGCTATGACGGCAGGACCGCGATCGACGACTCCTTCATTGACAGCCCGGACAGGGGTGCAAGCTGTGGAAAGGGCTGTCAGCCAGAGAGCTAAGTAGAGATACAGTGATGTTTTTATGGTGTCTCCTTCCTTTGTGAGTGTGGATCGATAAATTGATTTGTCCCATTATTTAGCTATTTTGCAACCACAACCTTTATCAAGGATTATCTACGGTTGTCATTATTTTCCGTTGCGTTAGCCTTTTCGTTCTTGCAACGGGCTAATGGACCGTCAACTTTGAATTTTCCGGCTGCGTTTTTCCCTCTCCCTCAGGGAGAGGGCCAATGCTGTTGCATTAAGAAATCGGAAGGAACTGTAGGTTGGGTTGAGCGATGAGCGAAACCCAACATCGATCGGCAGAACCGTTGGGTTTCGCTCATCGCTCAACCCAACCTACGCCTGCATCGGTTCCTTAATTCAACAGCATTGAAGGAAAGGGAAGGGCGAGGGGAAATCCTCTCTTTAAGAGAATACTTCCCTCACCCCGGCCCTCTCCCTGAGGGAGAGGGGGCCCGCCCCCACCGGAAGAGACGGTGTTGACGGCCCACTAGTGCTACTGTGTCACAAAAGCGGCGCGACTCGTCATTCCGGCATGACGCTTCTTCGTCATTCCGGCAGGTTTTAAGCCGGAATCCAGCCACATGGGAGAGCGCCGGGCTGGATTCCGGCTCAAAAGATTGCCGGAATGACGAGATGAGCTGTGCTCTCAATAGAATCGCATTCCAACAGCATCATGCTGATTTGTGACACAGTAGCACTAGGAGCTTGTCCGAGAACTCAGCTCCGTTTCTGAAATTCCCACTTGAAGGCTGAAAATAGATCGTTTTGTGCATTTGGATCGCGATGATTAACCAAAGTCAGTATCTAAATATCCACTTTTGGCCTAATTTTTTGTGCCAATTTCTCTTCTCGGACAGCCTCCTAAGCAAACTCAATAAGGTTCCTGATAACCCGGATCGGCTCCAGCAAATGTCTCAACGTTCTGCTTTTAATCGTCCCCCATCTCCCTCCGAAGCGTTCTTGAAATTGCAAGGCATTTACTTCAGCTGACTATCCTTGCTTCCTTTTCGATTGTAGAATTCAACTGCTTTAAGCCTCTTTTCGCGCTCTGACTGACACCTGACACAATAGTGAACCCCGGGCATTGCTCTTCGACGGGCTTCAGGAATCTCGGCTTCGCATTCCTCACAATGCGTTAAGCTGTCACCCATCGGCAGTCTGCTCTTCGCCAGCTGTACAGCCGATTCCACCGTAGCGTCTATTTGCTCTTGCACCGCCTCATCGCGGGACCAGCCAACCGCCATAACTTGGCTCCTTCTATTTCAAAGCCTATCAGCTGAATACACAGAGCTGCGCGGCTTCTTTGCGTAGCTCCGATGGAAAATGCCAGTTTTAACCGGCAAGCGCTACAGCCGTTTGTCTTCCGTAGCACCATGTGTGGCGCTTGTCCGAAAGATATTGTTCGGCGCCCGCGTTCCGACTCAGTTATGGAAATGCCCCTCAAAGCTCTCTATGAAGAGAGCCCCGCGTTCAGGGCGCTTCGAGATCCCCGCCAGGTGAGCCATGGCTGTGGCGCTGCCGCTTTGCGCCTCAGTGTCGGAGTGGACTGCGATGCCTCGCATAAGCGCTGACCGGCGATGCTTTTTCAAGTGATCCCGGCTGCTGGCTGGCCGTAGAGCTCCAAAACTCGTCAACGAATCATCTCATCCCCGAGCAGAAAGTGGTCCGGGTACTCTGGATAACCTCAAACGCTTACATTCCTTTAGGCTCATTGACTCACTTTTTTGCATGCTCTTGTACAAAGGATTGACGCGATGATTTGAGCCGCCGCAAGGGACAGCCGTACTTACACAGGCAGGAACTTGAGCAGAGCGCCGATCCCAGCGGCCTCCTCTTTGCTCAGCTCTCCAATGTGTCCTCTTCGTTCCGCCATTCTTCTAAACCGCGTGAAGTCAGTCGGAAGGGTCTCGTTTTCCACCAGGTATGCAATCTTCTGGACGATCGAGCCAATTTCTTCGGGGCTCCTTATCCTTCCCGACGTTCTGACGAAATACTCAATTTTGATTCGCCCTCTGCCAGAATCGAATTCCAGATCTTTCACGCGATGGAGTGCGAGGATGATGTAATCGCCGAGCGCCTGCCAGAAAACCTCGTCGTAGCCGCGCCACGTTGGCAAATGGAAGCGAAAAAGAGCCGGCCGTTTCAGGCCGTCGGCGAGAATAGCCTTGTAGAGCTTTATGGGTAAATCATCGACATCCTCGGAGCTTATTCGCCCGAGCAGCTCGAACATCACTCTTCTCTGTATTTTGCGAAGGCGCTTATCGAACTGCTCCAGCAGTCCGCCTTGACCTGGGATAGTGCCAACGGCTCCCAGGATGTTCTGCATGACCGTTTCCATATTCTTTTCCTCGTTTGTCCTAAGAGTCTATCCGAAGACCTGATTAAATCATTGATTTTCCACTGCCCGGCTGGGTTTTTCGAATAAGCTCTTAGCCCCTTAAGCCTTTCGGCGAGACTCAAAACCGCTACATCAATGCCGCACCTAACGAGCCCAAAAGAAAATAGTTGAACGATAACTCACAGAGCAAATCCTTCAGGATATATTATCGCTTGCCGAGCTTCCCCTGCTGCAGCTCTCCAAGCCCAGACGTCGCAGATGCTCTCTCAGTTATTGCGTATGCTGAGGCTTATTTCTCAACTGCTGCATTTTCTCCCAAAAGCTATACGACAATTTCCGTGCATCGAATTCGATGAACGCAAACCCGACGATAGCGTTGATTCGCACGCTCTTTATCCTCGCTAGCGTACCGATGACACTATAAAAGTCCATTTCACGCCCCACCTTTAGTCCTGATGGCGTGATCCACAGTCTGATCCTTCCGGAAATATAATGAACGACTTCCGCATGAGGCGCAACAGCCAACAATCTTTCCATTAGACTAAATCTGGCCCCATCTATGGCCTCCCCCTCTCTTTCCTAATCCGTCGTATTGCCACTGGCTGTGGTGGCTGCGAACAACGGCGCAAGCCAACGGGAATCCTGCCTCCTCCAAAGCATGCAGATTGGAGGCCTAAGAATATAGTGCGAATGGTTTGGATCTATACTTTTACGTATCTTCCGGGGGCGCGGGCAACTGGTTGCCCGCGCCCGAAGGGCAAGAGGAATAAGGCGACCGGGCAGTGTTCTGGTCGAGCCTCTTGCGCTTCGCACCCGGGCAACCAGTTGCCCGGGCTGCCCCCCTAAATCGGCGGCTATGCTACATCGGCAAAGATGTGTGCATAGAGTAGCCTGTACGGAGCATTGTAAGCTCACTGGGTTGTTTCTGGAAAAAAGCAAATAGATTCAAGCATCAAGGACTTCACGGACCTTGCCGGTCAGGGTCTTTACCGAAAATGGTTTCTGCAAAAAATCGATCTCCTCATCGAGAACGCCGTGATCAGCAATGACGTCGGCTGTGTAGCCGGACATGAAGACACACTTCAATCCGGTCTTAAAGGCATTGAGCTTCTCCCTTAAGTCCTTGCCGTTCATTTCAGGCATCACCACATCGGTTACCAGCAAGTGGATGGGACCGGGATGATCCTGCGCTATTCTGAGGGCCTTTCCGGGGCTCTGGGCTGCCAAGACAATATAACCGTGTCGCTCCAGAATGGTTTTTGCCATAGCCAGGATCGATTCTTCATCTTCCACCAGGAGAACCGTCTCGTTTCCTTTAAGATTTCTCTTTTGCGGCGTCCCAGGAGGCTCTTCAGCAGTGGGCATATCAACCCGGGGCAAGTAAATCCGGAAGGCGGCGCCCCGGCCAGGCTCGCTGTGGACATCAATAAAGCCGTTGTTTTGCTTGACGATACCGTATACGGTTGCGAGCCCCAGCCCCGTTCCTTTGCCAACCTCTTTGGTCGTAAAGAACGGCTCGAAGATCTTTTCAATTGTCTCTTTGTCCATGCCGCAGCCGTCATCGTTAAAGCTGAGCAGCACGTAGTCTCCTGGAGTGGTCCCGGAGTGTTCGCTGCAGTATGCTTCATCCAGGGTCACATTGCCGGTCTCAATGATGACTTTCCCTACGCCCGCTATGGCGTCGCGCGCATTAACGCACAGGTTGGCAAGAATCTGGTCGACCTGTGTGGGGTCCACTTTAACCGGCCAGATCTCGCTACCTGGCTTCCACAGCAGCTCGATGTCCTCTCCGATAAGCCGCCTTACCATCGTGAGCATGCTTTGCACGGTTTCATCAATGCTTAGAACCTTTGGGCTGATCGTCTGCTTTCTGGCAAAAGCCAGGAGCTGGCGGACCAGATCCGCCGAGCGCCTTGAGGCTTTCAGGACTTCCTGGAGGTCATGGTAAGCCGATAGAGAAGAATCGATCTCATCGAGGGCGAGCTGCGTGTGTCCAAGGATTACCCCCAGCATGTTGTTGAAATCGTGCGCTACTCCACCCGCAAGCCTTCC
>CAZOEL010000158.1:0-6619 GCA_964578835.1 uncultured Syntrophobacteraceae bacterium
CGTCTTTTTGTGCCCACCAAAACTGGATGCGCATTTCCGCCAAGCTGTACTAGAGTCGGACAACCAAAATCAAATAAAACAAACCCGGAGCTTCAACTTTCCGCCCGGATGAGGGTATACTAGAGTTTTTACAAAGTTACAATTTGGGAGAAAGCATTGAGAAGGTCGCTTTTGGTCAACAACATGCAAGTCAAACTGATGCTGCTTTTCTTTGTGGTGACTCTGGGGCCGCTCTGCGCAGTGGGAATATTCTCCATACGAACCGCTGAGGAGCTCATCTTGAGCATGGCCGCCAATCAGATCGAGCATGTAGCGGCAGACAAGGCCGCATTGCTCGAGCGATGGATATCCGAGCGGAAGGCGGACATCGAGGTCTTGGCGGGCTCATCCATTCTGAGGTCCATGGACCCGGCGCAGATCGCCCCCTACCTTTCATTGGTCAGGAACAAGTACAATGTATACAGGGCCATTTCGGTGACTGCCCGAGACGGAACCCCTATCTGCCACATTCCGGAGAGCGCGCCGGCTTTCGAGGAGCGGAAGCCTTTCGCGCCGTCTGACGCCAGCGGACTGTACATGTCGGACATTGGCATGAGCTCCGACCGGAAGGAGTCTTTCTTTCGGATATCGGCCCCTTTGCTTGGAAAGACCCGGGAGCTGGAAGGCGTCGTGAGCGCATCGGTTGGGACCGGCGCGGTGCTCTCGGCCGTGTTGAAGGTATCCCTGGGAGAGACGGGCGAGTGCTACCTCGTCAATCGTGAGGGCGCTTTCCTTGCCCACAAAGAGCCCGAAAGAATACTGAACGAAAACATCGCCCAGTCGGAGAGCTTCAAGAACATTTCCGATGCGCAAAAACGCAGGATCACCTACATCGATTACAGGGGCATAGAGGTCATCGGAGCGTCCAAGATGGTTGGCGGGACAAACTGGGCGCTCGTGGTGGAACAGGACAAGGATGAAGCCTTTCGCAGCGTGGGCGAGCTTCGACGCTATATCATCCTCGTTATCTGCCTCTCCATTTTCGGGGCGTTCATATCCGCCTGGCTGCTCTCGCGATATGTGGCCAAGCCGATTCGAAGGCTGAGCAAAGCGGCTCATTCTCTCGCCGGGGGCGAGTTTGAAGCGTTGCATTTCAAAAAGACGACGCGTAGCGATGAAATTGGCCGGCTCTATGACGCTTTTGGAGAAATGGCGCGGCAGCTCCAGGACCGCCAGCAAAGGCTCGAGGAAAAGGTCACGCGGAAGGAAGAAGCGCTCAAGGAAACGGATGTGAGGCTCAGGCAGACACAGGAAGCGGCGGCTCGCTCCCACCAGCTTGCAGCTCTCGGCCATCTTGCCGCCGGAGTCGCCCACGAGATCCGGACTCCTCTCACATCGCTCAAGATGTTCCTGCAGTCCATTGAGAGCGATATGGAAATTGCTTCCGAGTACGAGGAGGATTTCGACGTGGCCATGAATCAAGTAAGGCGAATGGAGGCCACGATCAACCGATTTCTCGACTTTGCAAGGCCTCAGGATCCCGTGTTCACGCAAGTGGACGTGAGAGAACTGGTCGAAGACGCGCTGCTCGTGGTGGGGCCGAGGGCCAAACAACAGGAAACCATTGTCAGGACCTACTTCGACGGGCTATTGCCCCGCATTCGAGGCGACAGGAAACAGCTTGAAGAAGCCTTGCTGAATCTCATGGTGAACGGCCTGGAAGCGGTTGCCTTTGGAGGCGAATTGAGGATTTCCGCTCGCACTGAAACCTCCCCGGTGGAAAACGAGATGCGGGAATTCATCCACATAATCGTTGAGGATACCGGGCCGGGGATTGAGAAAGCGGCTTTGCCGAACCTCTTCGATCCCTTCTTCACCACCAAGTCGACCGGTACGGGCCTGGGGCTCTCCATAGTATACGCCACTCTCAGGAGTCATGGAGGAAGAGTCGACGTGGAGAGCAGCTCAGGCAAAGGAACCGCCTTTTCTTTGCTCTTACCCGTGCGATCCGAAGGAACGTTTGAACAAGATGGAAAAGATACTGATCGTTGACGATGATGAAGGGCTGGTGCACTTCCTCTGTCGATTTTTCACCCGGCAGGAGTACGAAGCGCGCTCCTGCAACAGCGGCTCGACGGCCCTGGAGATGGTGGCGGCGGAGCCTTTCGATCTGATCCTGCTCGACTACAAGATGCCGGGTATGAATGGGCTCGACACGCTCAAAGAGATTCGAAGGCTCCAGGTGAAGACCCCCATCATCGTCATGACCGCTTATGGCACGATGGATACGGCGATCGAAGCTATGAAGCTCGGGGCCTACGATTATCTTCTCAAGCCTTTTGACAGGAGCGAATTGGAGCGGCTCGCCAAGGACGCGCTCGAAGTGAATCGACTCATGAAGGAGGTTGTGAGCTTTCCCGCATCCGAGCCAAAACGCCTGCCGGTTCCAAAGGGAGAGGTCAAGATTATCGGCAGCCACAGGCGAATGCAGGAAGTTTACAAGCTCATCGGACAGGTTGCCGCCAAAGACGTCACGGTTCTCATCACAGGCGAATCCGGCACGGGAAAAGAGCTCGTCGCCCGAGCTATCTACCACCACAGCAGCAGGAAAGATAAGCCCTTTCTTGCCGTCAACTGCGCCGCCATTCCAGAGGCTTTGTTCGAGAGCGAGCTTTTCGGTCATGAACGCGGCGCATTCACCGGAGCCGAGCGCGCTCACATCGGAAAATTCGAAAGGTGTCATGGAGGCACGCTTTTTTTCGATGAAATCGGCGAAATGCCCCTTTCCACTCAGGTTAAGCTTCTGCGCGCGCTCCAGTACGGGGAAATCGAAAGGGTTGGCGGATCTCAAACCATAAAGGTCGATGCAAGGATCATCGCTGCAACCAATACACACCTCGAAACGGCGGTCGAAGAGGGCAGGTTCCGCGAGGATCTCTACTGGAGGCTCAAAGTAATCTCGATCCACCTTCCCCCGCTTCGAGAGCGCTCAGACGATATCCCAGCTCTGGTCGACTATTTCTTGAGGCGGTTCGGCGATGAATACCGCACCCCCATCCGACGCATCGAGGAATCCGCTCTTATAAGGCTGGAATCTCACACATGGCCGGGGAACGTGAGAGAGCTCGAGAATACGATGAGGCGCGCCGTTCTGCTTTCTTCAGGCGACATTATCCTGGAGGAGCATCTCAAGTTCGACTCCGCCGGCCATGGAGCCTCTACGGCCACAAGCCCGGATGCTCTATCCGCGGAAATAGAAAG
Organism: uncultured Syntrophobacteraceae bacterium; assembly: GCA_964578835.1. GTDB lineage: Bacteria > Desulfobacterota > Syntrophobacteria > Syntrophobacterales > Syntrophobacteraceae > CAZOEL01. The sequence goes on from CAZOEL010000158.1 coordinate 3,241, forward strand.
AAGGATAGCTGATCTCGTTCCCGATCTGCTGCGGGCGTCCGGCGAAAAGGCTCATGAGAGCATTATCGACATGCTTGAAAGAGCCCTCATATCGCGCGTTTTGAAGGAGTGCGGCTACAATCAGGTGAAGGCGGCCAAGGTCCTGGGCATCAGCCGCAATACGCTCCGGCATCGGGTGAAGAAATTCGGCATCTATTCTCCTCCCGGGTAAGCCAGCGCAGCCGAGGTCTGCTGCATTTGCACCACTCCTGCTCAAAACCTGCACAGAAACACAATCTCCTTTTATCGCCCCGCTCGACCTGCTCCCAAAGCCCCAGCCGCCATGCAGCCATGTGCAGCCGTAGGGCAGCAAGCTATTGACTTTGTGAATTCCCCATCCGCGTTCAAACGCAATTGCCAATTTAAAATCCACTACTTAGGGCGACAAACATCTTTCTTGATCCTTTGGCGCGCTTTTTGCCCAAAAGGTAGTGACGTTTTGGTCATTGCAGAAGACACTTTGGCGCCCACTGGAAACCGGCAAGATGAAAAGCCCAATTGAAGCTCCGATTGAACATTGCAGAAAGACTCGAGAAGAAGAGCTTTACCGAGAAATCCGGCGCGCCAACGCAAGGCTAAACCACTTCAGAGGCGTGGCCGTGAGTGTGCTGGATGAAGCGCGGAGACTCCTGTCGGAGATCTGGGACGAGCTTCAGGATGCGCGCTCATACGAGGAGATTCTGGAGGGGGAAGGCAGTTCTTTTGATTCCATCTCTGAAGGCAAACGCAGCCTGCTTCTGGAGAAGCTCCACCTCCTCGGCGCTCAGATCGATTACGCCAGAAGGCTTTGTGATGGCTCCATAGGGAAAGAATCTCATGAGGAAGGAGACCAATGATCATGGCTAAGCAGCTCACGGTCATCTCGAGAAATGGGCCGGCTGAGGGACGCAAGATCCTGCTGCCGGAGGAGAAGTTCAGACACTTCAGAAACGTTACCGGAGTTGTTCTCCAGGATGCTCAGGACACATGGGTGGAGCTCTGGCGGGAGCTGCAGGGGGAAGTCGTCGATGGCGCAATGATTCTTCCCGGCGCGGAAGAAGGTTTCAATCCCAAATGCGGCTGGCCGGAGTTCCTGGAGAAGATGTGGATCCTGAAGCACAAGATCGACTACGCCAGGCGGTACTGCGATGGAACGATGTAGGCAAGGGTTTAAACAAAAGTCGGATGGCCGAGCTGAGATAGAGAATAACGGCCATGAAGCTCAAAACGGGAGGAAAATGTAAGATGTCAGAGAGCAGCAACCTCAACAATCCGTTCAAAATTGCCCAGAAACAGATCAACGACTGTGCGGACATCCTCAAATTAAGCCAAAGCACGCGGGAAGTGCTCCTTCGCCCCATGCGTGAATTCCACGTGAACTTCCCCGTTCGCATGGATGACGGATCGACGAAAGTCTTCCAGGGCTTCCGCGTCCAGTACAATGACGCCAAAGGCCCCACCAAGGGCGGCATTCGGTTCCATCCCGAAGAAACCATCGACACGGTTCGAGCGCTTGCAGCATGGATGACCTGGAAATGCGCTCTGCTCGATCTCCCCTTGGGCGGCGGTAAAGGCGGCGTGATCTGCAACCCCAAGGAGCTCTCCTCCTTCGAGCTCGAGCGCATAAGCCGCGGCTATATCAAGGCTATCGGCGCCTTCATCGGTCCCGAGAAGGACGTTCCGGCCCCTGACGTCTACACCAATCCCCAGATAATGGCCTGGATGGTCGACGAGTATTCCTCCATCATCGGGAAGAACCAGTTCGGCGTCATTACTGGAAAGCCGCTTTCCCTCGGCGGTTCGCCCGGACGCGGGGACGCCACGGCAAGAGGCGGTCTCTATGCGCTTCGCGAAGCTGCGCGCATCGTAGGCATCGATCTCAGCAAAGCCACCATGGCGGTTCAGGGATACGGAAATGCCGGAAGCTATGCGGCAAGCCTCGCCGAATCCATGTTCGGCTCCAAAATCGTAGCCGTTTGCGATTCCAGGGGCGCTGTCACCTGCAAAGACGGCGTGTGCGTTCTCAAAGTCAACGAGCATAAGGAAAAAACTTCATCGGTAATCAGCTGCGAGGGGACCGAGGTCATGAGCAATGATGATCTCCTCGCGCTCGATGTGGACGTGCTCGTGCTGGCCGCTCTCGAAAGCACCATTACCGAAAGAAACGTCGACAAGGTGAAGGCAAAAGTCATCGTCGAACTTGCCAACGGCCCGACCACTCCGGAAGCGGACGAAGTTCTCTACAAAAAAGGCATTCACGTCATTCCTGACTTTCTCTGCAACGCCGGCGGCGTAACCGTCTCCTACTTCGAGATGGTCCAAAACGCCTATATGTACTACTGGGATGAGGCTGAAGTGCATGAAAAGCTCGACAAGAGAATGACCAAGGCCTACCATGAGGTCCTCGAGACTTCCCAAAAGTATGGGATCAACATGCGCAAGGCCGCCTATGTCGTCGCCGTATCGAGAGTTGTCGATGCAATGAAGGTGCGCGGCTGGGTGTAGCCTTCTAGTGGACCGTCAACATCGTTTCTTCCGGTGGAAGCGGGCCCCCTCTCCCTCAGGGAGAGGGTCGGGGTGAGGGCAGTATTCTTTAGAAATTGAGGGAAGTATTCTTCTAAAAGAGGATTTCCCGTCATCCCGCCATCTCCCTCAGGGAGAGGAAAAAAACTGCAATCTGGACATTCGAAGTTGACAGTCTACTAGTTCTATTGTGTCACAATGTCGGCTCTGCTCGTCATACCGGCGTGTTTTTAGCCGGTATCCAGCCCAGCGTAAAAACTGGATTCCGGCTTGAAGACTGCCGGAATGACGTGGGAGTGTTCGAAAATATGTGCTCGGTTACTTAGCGTTAGCTTTGTTTACTCTGTTCTGTGAACCTGCACTCAGGCTCGGTATGGAATGAAACGCCGCTGTGGCCGGGAGAATTCCGCGGCTTCAGCGGTTTTTTTGTCGTGGGAAAAACGTTTCACGACGAGTTTGTCGTTACTGAACTGCAAAGGGGAAAAAGTGTGGTCGGGGACGATTAGCAGTGGGATACCGGCATTCGACAGGGTTATTGAAGGGTTGCGCTGTGGCGACAACGTGGTCTGGCAGGTTGACGACCTGGACAACTACTTGAGGGTTGCGCATCCCTTTGTCAATAAAGCCCTCAAGAACGGTCGCGCCGTTGTCTATATGCGTTTTGCGCCCGAACCGCCCCTCCTCGATCCAGACGACCGCATCGCCTTTGAAGAAATCGATCCGAGAGACGGCTTTGATTCTTTCAGCGCTCGAGTGAACAAGATCATCGAGGAGAAGGGAACAGAAGTCTTCTATGTTTTCGACAACCTTTCCTCTCTGGTTGCGGAATGGGCCACGG
>CAZOEL010000159.1:0-6370 GCA_964578835.1 uncultured Syntrophobacteraceae bacterium
CAAAAGATCCCGTACACATGGTCCCTGCTGAGTAAGAACAAATTTACCGTGGCCATCATTCATTCTTACTGATGCCGGACTTACGCCGACCTGTACTAGTCTTTCTTCTCGAGCCATATCTCTCCGTCCCACCGTCCCATTACGGTTCCGGAAAGCGAAGGGTCATAACCTCCCATATCGGACAACATGCGGCGGAAAGGCTCGCAGGAAACGATTTGGAGAAGAAGGCCTATCTTGGGATCGTCATAACTCGTATCCGGGATGACCAGATCGTAGCGCTCCTCAGCGACCGGAACAAATTCAAGCCCAAGGGCTCGGGCGGATGCATGGATGGCCATCCCGACATCGGCGCGACCGCTCAAAACATTCACAGCAACCGCCATATGCGTATATTCTTCCTGATCGTAGCCCCGAATGGCGTCCGAAGAAAGCCCCGACTGCTGGAGGCAGTAGTCCAGAAGGATACGCGTGCCGGATCCTCCCTGCCGATTTATAAAGCTCACGTCCTGCCGCAAAAGATCTTGAACTCCAGCTATATTTTTGGGATTCCCCGGCCGAAGCAGAAATCCCTGTTGACGCTTGGCCAGCTGTACGACGCGCAAAGGGGTTCCCTTGAGGTATTTTTCAATGTACGAAAAATTGTAATCGCCGGTTTCCGGATCCAGCAGATGCGATCCGGCCAGGTGAGCTTGTCCTCGCCGCAGAGCCATAAGGCCACCGAGGCTTCCCACATTGCTGGATGAAAGATGCATGCGGCTGTCGTGACGCTTCAACTCGTTGGCCAGCAGATCGATTGAATTGTCATGGCTCCCAATCATAACGATAGTATGGTCCAACTGCTCCTCAGCCCTTAACAGACGGACGCGAACCTTCTGATCCACATCGATGCCTTCCAGCTCCTGGGGAATCTGGATGATTCCATCCGCGCGCGTCAAGGATGTTATAACCCCAGCTCCGCGCTGAATGGGCATTGCAACAAGCCTCCCCTGGACCCGACCCAAAATAACGCGAAGGAACTCTTCGAGGCCAAGCTTCGAAGGCGTCTTTCGTCCCAGAACCGCTTCAACTTCCGGGTATGCAGGGGCGGGAGATCCCTGAAGAGCAAAGAGCAGCGGCCGGACGAACTGCTCGAAGGCGAGGATGGCGGAGACGGAATAACCGGGAACCCCGACGACCGGTTTTTGACGGACGATGCCGAGGATGGTCGGCTTTCCGGGCATCATGGTGACGCCATGCACCAGCACCGTTCCCAGCTCTGCAATGATCGACGACGTGTAATCTTCAGATCCGGCTGAAGAACCGGCATTGACAAGAACGACATCGGCTGGAGATGCGACTGCATCCTCTATCGCCTGTTTGATGCTCGCGTAGTCATCGGCGATAATCTCACGCAGTAGAGCTTCTCCGCCGCATTCCCGGACAAGGCTTGAAAGCACGGTTCCATTGAATTCGATGATGTCTCCAGGTGCGGCCTCTGCAGCTTTTTCCGCTGGAATCAGTTCCGTTCCGGTAGGCTGAATCCAGACTTTCGGAAGAGAAAAGACCGCTACCTCGAGAATCCCGGCTGCAAGAAGGGCCCCGAGGTCGGCGGGACGCAGCCGATGATATTGGGGCAATAGAAGCTCTCCTGATACGATGTCTTCTCCAACCTTGCGCACATGCTGCCAGGGAAAAGCCGCCGATCGGATTTCAATCTCCTTCTCGGCAACCTGTTCCACATGCTCTATCATGATCACGGCATCCGTTTCAGTCGGCAGCGGATCTCCCGTATCCACGGCGAAGGCGCCGTCTCCAATCCCGATGCGAAGAGGACTGACATCGCTCGCGCCAAAAGTGTCCTTGGCTTTCACCGCAAAGCCGTCCATAGCGGCCCCGTGATAGTGCGGAACGGACTGGAGAGCGAAAATCGGTTGAGCCGTCACCCGATGCAATGCCTGGCAGGTCGGAATATTCTCAACCCCACACCGATTCGAAAACGTCTTCTCCGACCAGATTTCACGAGCTTCCTCGAGCGTCTTCATCTTAAGGTATACGTTTCTTTTAGGCCTCTCCATCGCCGGCGCCCATCTCCTTTCTTATTCGCTGCACCAACTCGGTCCAATGTTCCGGCTTATCCAGGGACCAGGAGGCGACCCGCAGCTGATCGTCCATTCCCCGGTAATTGACCAATAAACGAGCCTTGTTCGACCCGTCTCCGACGCTATTGGCGCCCACCGCTTCGATCCTGTCCATAGGAATCATGATATCCATTGCTTTATGCCATCGACGAAAGTATAGCACCTGCTGCGTAAGCACCAGCACGCCTCGACCCTTCCAGCCCGAAGCCCAATTCTTGTCCAACCCTAGAAAATACGCATCGGGAGAAAGCGCCAAAGCTCGCGCGCCGGAAAACATCTGCTCAATTTCACCTAATGCGGCTTTTCTCGCGTGTCTGGGCTTGAAGTAGGCAAACCAGAAGATTGCGCAGAGCGCTGCGATGACGCCGAGGCCAACAATGACCGATATGTCGGTTGAGCTCATAAGCTTATGCGCCTACTAGCGCTGGATTCCGAGGCGACTCCAGAATTCGCGACGAAACCTTCTGGCTACGCTCAAATTGACATCTACAATATGCGTCTGCTCAAGCTCATCCAATTCCACTCGCACCCAGTCTTGAAAGTTATCGAGGCCCTTGAACCAGCGGCGGAAATCGTCCTTGTCGATCATCTTCGGCGGCTGGAGCGCAAAGCTCCCGCCCCCGTGCTGATGGACGCGTCTTCCGTGAATCATGGCATTGTAGTCGGCGCAATTCACCCCAACGACCGGGACAAAATTTTCACACGCTCTAACCATGGCAGCCGTCTTCCAGTGTCCCCTGAGTACGGGGAAAAGGCCGATATTGATTATGACGTCCGCTCCCTGGTCGACCAACTGCTTTCCTGCTCCACCCTCCCCCCAGAAATCCGCGCACACGGGAATGCCGATTTTGCCAAAATCAGTCACATACGCGCGATAGAGATCATCCCCGGCCGAAATGCCCAAATGTTCACGCTCCAACGATCCAATATTTCTCTTTCTCTGCCGCCCAACGATCTTTCCGGAACGGTCGAAGAGAGTAGCTGTATTGAAGAGCTTTTCTCCTTCCGATTCCACGAGTCCAGCCACAAGATATGCGCCATGCCGCTCCGCGGCCGAAGCGAGCTCATCCTCGCCAAGATACGGAAAGTATTCTGGAAAGCAGATGACATCCAGCTTCTCCCCACGGCATCTTTCGAGCAGCGTCAATGCGTGGCCTATGTTTCTGGGATCATCGAAGGAAGGGTAAGGCTTGGGTTGCATGATGGCAACCCGAATATTGTCTCTCATCTTTACTCCATATATTTAAAAAACCAATGCTCATTGTGGATACAGGCATTTGAATGCTTGACGCCGGAAGAAACAGACGGTCCGATCTTACGCCCATCCCAGATTCGCGACATAAGGGAAATGATCTGACGGATAGCACCCGCCAATATGGTCTCTTACTATCTGAGCGTCGGAAACAGCAAAACTGCGGCTGACCAATATCCAGTCCATGCGATATTTCTTAGGGACGCCGCGGAAATCATGCCTTGTCATGCTCTCCTCGCTCTCATCCATGCCAAGAGCCTGCCAGGTATCGAGCAGCGCTCCTTCTGAGCCGGTCAGAAGGCCATGGACAGGAGATCCGGGAAAATCGTTGAAATCTCCCATCAAGATTTTGGGCTCTGGACGGCCAAGCATCCACTCGACTATGATCCTGCTTTGCTCCAACCTGGCGACGCCCCCCATGTGGTCTAGATGGGTAACCAGCGCCCAAAATCTCCTTCCACTCGACAGATCTTCGAACAGCCCATAGCTCATCATCCGAGGGAAAGCGCTGTCCCAATGTTTGCTGCGATGCGCATCAGGAGTCAGGGAGAGCCAGAATTCGCCGGTCTCTATCGCCCTCAATCGGTCTTTGCGGTAGAAAAGCGTAGGGTACTGGCAAGTCTCGTCGACCGGTCGAACCGGAGCGTGCATGATATAGTCGGAAAGACGCTCCTGAAGATACGAGAGCTGCCTCGGCATCCCCTCCTGAGTTCCAAGAATCGACGGCGAGCGCCTCAGAATCGTCTCGACCACAATATTCTTCCGATGTTTCCAGGCATTATCCCCATCATCATCATTGTCGAAACGAAGATTGAAAGTCATGATTTGCATTTATGCAACGTCCTTTCACGGCCCGATGTATTGAGGCGCTGCGCGCAACATTTCAAACATAAGCACTAATTCACGGCGTCCAAACATGACCCAAAACAGGCGCGGCACGATTTCGCCGCGTGAGGGAAATACCACAATCCCGCTTTTGTTCCAATCCCTTATGTGAAAAATGGTCAGTCGATCCACAGGTATGGTTGCCGAGCAGGTAGAACAGATGCTCTTTGGATGGAAGTCGCTTGCAAGGAACAGTTTCAAAATGATATAAGCACTCGTCAATCCAGCGTTTTCGTGCGGAAATGACGAGTGCGGATACGCGCTATGAAATTATCAATCAAACACCCGGCTTTTATCCGGAGAGCAGCAGGCAAAAGCGCTCTTCCTCAATCGCTTCAAGGTTGAATGTCTATGGTCGGATAGATGCCTTTCAAATCGCCTTTAAGATAGGGATGAAGGAGATTGAACGAGCTATTTTGCACCTTTTGAGCATGCCCCCGATTCTTCGAGCCTTCGCAGTAAGCCCCGTTCGCCTCCAAAATATGCTCTATGCGATTTTGAAAAGCCTCGATAAAAGACGCTCCAGAGCCTTGGAATATCATGGCGCCAAGTTGCATCTCCCCTCTCACTTCATGAAGTTCTCCGAGGCTTACGCTATGCCGCTCCAAGTCCTGACGGTTCCGGATATAGCCCCAAATCAAATGCCGCGGCGGAATATCGAGAGGCTCCTCCAAATCAATGATCGTATGAGGCATGACAATGCTCTCTCGCCCGATGCTCAGCTTGAATTCGGGAGTTCCGCGCAGGAAGGCGTTGAAGCCGACGAACACCTTCTCACCAAGACACGTATGGATGACCTTGCCCCCATGCGCCGTGATGTTGTTGCCTTCTAGACGGCTGTCTATGATATAGCAGTTTTCCTGGGCATTCGATCCTTTGCCGAGCCATGCGTTTTCGAGGTACGCCCTTTGGGCTATCAGCACATTTTCGCCTATTGCGCTATCCCCCTTCACCACGGCATACCTGCTGAGGAACGCGCCCTCCGGCACTCGTATATGGAGCTTCGACTGCACCATTTCAAAAATACCCTCGAAGTCCTTTTTCCTCGTCTCCACAAAATCCATCAGAATCCCTTCGGGAGGACTTCCCGGTTCAATATGGATATATCGTTTCAGATGATCGGGAGTGAACCGATAGTTGAAGTCGAAAGCGCCTTGAGCGCGAATCCAGATCTGGCCGGGCTCCACGAGACGGTGCAAAGTTTCGCCGGTATTTACATAGGCATAGGCTCCTATGACGCAGTCGTGAAGTGACGTGAAGTCAACGGTCGCAAAGGGCCCAAGGAAGCTACCCTCCACATTGGCGCCGTGGATATTGGCATAATGCATGGAAACGGTATTTTGTATCAGAAATTCCTCGGGATTTTCAGGATCGTGGGAGTTGTTGTGAACCAGATTCTTGATAAGAAAGCTATCCTTGATTCGGATGACCTCATCGTCGTGCAGCGGTATTTCCAAATTCTGATACTTGAAGATGTCTCCCTTGCTCTTCAGCTCATCCCCGCGTATATCGCTCTTGTAAAGCACGGAATGGTCGACAATGCATTTGCCCAAAAAATAACTGCCGGAGATGCTGGAATGATGGAAATGGAAATGGAGCGGATGGTGAAGAGTAAGGGCATACAAGGCGTAAAAACGTGAAAATTGATCGTGGGGAATTAAATTGCGCACGTAGGGACCTACATCGAAGGCCGGCTCCCTCAGGTTGACGTTCACTCGGTCAATAATGCGATCGATGAGCATGCTGAGCTTTTTCATCCAGATTCCTCGTTATCATGAAAATTATGTTGGCGCGCATAAGGGTTGGGATACGCCACCCGATCGTGCTGAGGTATCGAAGCATGATCGGGGCTGTTCGCCCTTCGATACCTCGGGGCTAATGGGACACCCCAACCCTTATGCGCGCCAACAAAAATTATTAGTCAGTGAAGCCTCCGATGAGCGGATCGAAGCGCGGGGTGCGAAAAAAGGCCGGCGAAAGCCGCTTAGCGCCTCATCTAATTCCACTCGGGGTCCACACCGATTCAGGCTTATTTAGCAGAATATTCCGCACCCCACCTCTAGCCATCCTTCCTGCAGGCTTCCCGTATCTTTTCGATGAGCTCGGAGAGCTCGCA
>CAZOEL010000160.1:0-6355 GCA_964578835.1 uncultured Syntrophobacteraceae bacterium
CGGCCGTTGCGCTCACCATGGCGGGAGCCGCGGGGGTGGTCATGGGTGTTACGCTGTTAGATGGGTTGGACTTGGGGCCGGTTCCAATGGCATTGGTGGCGCTAACGGTGAAGGTGTAGGCGACCCCGTTGGTGAGTCCAGTGAAGGTGATGGGGCTAGAGGCTCTGGACTTAGTGATGCCCTCAGGGCTCGATGTGACTGTATAGGAAGTGATTGGACTTGCACCATCTGAAGCAGGATGTGTGAAGCTAATGGTAGCCATGGAGTTGTCCGCCGTGGCTGTGACTTCTCTGGGAGCCCTGGGGATTGTTGCCATTGTAAGCAGAGTAGTTCCGCATCGTTGCATATTACTGCTATCATAGCCGGACAACACGATCATGTTTCCTGCTTGTTGGGCGCTGATTATCTCACCTGTACTCATACAACCCCACCAGGTCCAGTTATTGGTGGTGTAACCAACTTTGCCCCATGCGTAGTTGGATGCATCCTGAGTTTGATCAATGGCTGCAGCCTTCAAATCGAGCTCGAAAGGGTGTCCTGCAACAGGGCCTGTTGCCCAGCCGGCGGAAAAGTGTCGGTTATTGCTGCTGTCCGCACAGTGGACGGCAACTTGCATTCGTCCGCTATCAAGAATTGAGTTACCCACGGTGCACGTGGTAGTGGCATTCGTGTACGTTCCTGCCACGAACTGATTTGAGCCTACCATAGGGGAAAGGGTGGAACTGACAGGTGCGATAGTTCCAATTGCTCCATCGTTGCCGACATTGAGCTCAATGACCAAGTCATAGTAGCGGGTGTTTCCACTGATATCTCTTGTCAGAACATGGTACGCTTTGATTTTTTCTTCAGCAGCGATAATGTGGGAAGTATCCAGAAAATAGGTAGGAATAATGTAGTTGGGACTGGGTGTCCCGAAATAAGAAATGATTGGACTTGCACCGTCTGAAGCAGGATGTGTGAAGCTAGTGGCAGCCATGGGGTTGCCTGCCGCCGAGAGTCCGCCAAGTGCTTCAGAGGCTGTCGCAGCTTTGAGCAGAGTAGTTCCGCATCGTTGCGTATTACTGCTATCATAGCCGGACAACACGATCATGTTTCCTGATTGTTGGGCGCTGATTATCTCACCTGTACTCATACAACCCCACCAGGTCCAGTTATTGGTGGTGTAACCAACTTTGCCCCATGCGTAGTTGGATGCATCCTGAGTTTGATCAATGGCTGCAGCCTTCAAATCGAGCTCGAAAGGGTGTCCTGCAACAGGGCCTGTTGCCCAGCCGGCGGAAAAGTGTCGGTTATTGCTGCTGTCCGCACAGTGGACGGCAACTTGCATTCGTCCGCTATCAAGAATTGAGTTACCCACGGTGCACGTGGTAGTGGCATTCGTGTACGTTCCTGCCACGAACTGATTCGATGCCTCTAAAGGAGAGGGAGTGGAGTTGATAAGCGCCATGGAGCCGGGCGCGCCATCATTGCCGATAGCGAGCTCAATGGCCAGGTCATAATAGTGGATATTTCCATCGACATCCCTTATCGGAGTGCGATAGACATTGAGCTGCTCACCGGTGGCGACAACTCTGGATCGCTCCAGAAAAGCGGTTGGGGTTGTCTCGGCCATTGTTATGGCGGAAAGTAGGCAGATGCCCAAAATGTAAAACGGTATAAGCGTCTTGGAAACAGTGGTGAGCATGCCAACCCTCTCCTCTTCTTTTCTGGATTTGTTGAAGAACCTATTGAGTAAAATGGCAAAAATTAAGTTTTTTCGATACTTGTGGTAAGTTTTCTGACCGACCCTATCAGCGTTCCCACATTGAACGGCTTGGAAAGAAACGCATCGGCCCCCAATTCCATAATGCGCTTTTCCAAGGAGTGGTCCCCGGAGATCATGATGCACCAGGTTTGCGGGAAGACCTGTTTGACAGTTCGCAAAAGATCGAAGCCATTCATTCCGCTCATGTACACATCGGAAATGACCAGGTCTACGGAGTTGCTTTTGATATGCATCCATGCCGACCAACAGTCTGAAAATACAGAAATGTTACTGCTGATTATGTTGACGGCGCTCTCTATGAATTCCCTACTGGGTCGATCATCATCCACCACAACGATAGCGACATCGCCATCCATGCGCAGCCTCTCTTTCTGTGTCTGTAAAATTTCAATCGCAACAAGGTCGTTTTGCGATATTATTTTCCCGATGCAGGCAGACGTGAGGAAATGAAACCCCATATTATTCTTATCGGATAGTTTGGGGTTTATTTCCTCACGTCTGGCCATAGGTCGTTTTTATTGCTGCCAACCTCTGACGTTACTGCTCGGGTGATAGGTGAGATGGATTATTAAGTAATGCATTAGTAATGCCAGTTGAGTTTAAATATTGTAAAACCTTGTTCCTAATGACTTGGTGGTTTTCAAAAGAGGAGCAAAGTCTTTTTTGCTGCTACAATTCCTCTCATCTGTTTTGAGATCCGACTGGTTTAATGGGTGCTTTTCTCCCCAGCTCTTGAGAACAGTGAAGCCTTGACAAAAGAAGTGGAGACTCTCTGCCGCCTAGTGCGGAGCAAGTTGATGCTCTAATGCCTGCAACACACTGGAAGATGCCTGTTGACAGCGCTCCGTCTTAAAGGTATGAGGCGAACCAGGTAAGGAATGTAAACTGTTTTAGTGATAGACAGCGTTTGAAAGTTCGACCTATATGGCAATCAGATCCAAGATCCTCTTTGTGGAGGATAACGAAGGTTTTCAGCGTAACTTCATTCCCATCCTTGCGGAAGGAGAAGATTTCGATATTTTCTCGGCTTTGTCGGGAAAGCGGGCGCTGGAATTGCTCGAAATCGAAAACTTCGATGTGATTGTCTCCGATATTCAAATGCCGGAAATGTCCGGGATCGAATTTCTTCAACAAATAATGAAGCTGGGTTTGGATATCCCGGTCATATTCGTTACGGCCTATGGTTCCGTCGAGCAGGCCATCGAGTTGGTGAAGCAGGGAGCATTCCACTACTTTGAAAAACCTCTCATAAACAAGATCGACATCCTCAAGGCAACCATTCGCCAGGCTTTGTCCAAAGGGAGCATGTTAAAGGAGCTGGCTACGTTCCGTCGGGAGAAATCTCTCCTGAGCCGATCCCGATCGACGATCATCGGCCAGTCCGAAAGAATCAAGAATGTCCTGGAAGCGATAGAGGAGGTGGCCTCCACGTCGGTCAATGTTTTGATCTATGGCGAGACCGGCACGGGAAAAGACCTTGTGGCGAGGATGATCCATGATCTCAGCGAGAGGCGGGAAAGGCCGTTCTTCCCCATAAGCTGCACCGAGATTCCTGAAGGGCTGCTCGAGAGCGAGCTTTTTGGTCATGAGCGAGGAGCTTTTACGGGAGCCGTTTCGCGCCAGGAAGGCCTCTTGGAGATGGCTGACCAGTCGACCTTTTTCCTGGATGAGATCAGTGAAGCGTCACCCACTTTGCAAAGCAAACTGCTCCGAGCGGTCGAGAGCAAGACATTCTTTCGCGTCGGCGGAAGGACGCAGATACAATCCGATTTCAGGCTCATTACAGCAACCAACCGCGATCTGGAGGAGCGCGTCGCCGCAGGCTCTTTTCGGCAGGATCTATTCTATCGCTTGAACACCTACAGGATCAATCTGCCGTCTTTGAGGGAAAGGAAATCGGACATACCTCTTCTGGTCGAATATTATCTTGAGAAGTTCAGACGCAAGTATCAACGTCCGATTACGGACATCTCCGGCGACGCCATGCTCTTTCTCATGGAATATGGCTGGCCGGGCAATATCCGGGAGTTGGTGAGCCTGATGGAAAGAGCGGTCATTACCTGCCGTGGCGGCATGATCACGCTCGATCATTTCCCCTTCAAGAATGGAAATGGAGCGAAGAGATTTTGCGAGAGCTCGGATTTGAATCTGAAGGAGATGGAGAGATTTGTGATCGGAATGGCCCTGAAGCGCACGGAAGGCAATAAGGTCAAAGCTGCCGAGCTCCTGGGCATCAATCGTAAAACCCTTGCGGAAAAGATGAAGAGCTACGAACTGGATGAAAGCGCGAAAGACTCCTTCTCATAACAATCAATCGAAATGAAATTGCTGCAAACTCACGCCTGTTTCCTCTTTCTCTATGGCGGTGAAGAAGGGGTCGAATATTATATCGAGAGCTTGAGGCCCTATCCCCGCTCTTGACACCGGTGCGTTCTATCTAGTATTTAAATAAACCCTTATTTCAAAATATGAAAAAGCCAATTTCGAGCTTCCCCTAAAAGCCATTTACGACGCTCCATGTCACTCGGCGCGCCTACGGCTTGAAGAAGTCGGATGCGCCTCTATGGGGGAGAATTGGCTCACAGGATAATTAGGCCAATAATATGGCATGCATGATCAAACCTTGTAACCGGGCGGTTGTCTTCCCATGTTTGAAGAAAAGCCCAATGATGAGAAAGCCGTTTGTCAAATGAAGCTGAGAAAGCCCGACGAATTCCTTTGGATCTGCCTGTTTCTTCTCTCCTCCTCATTCTATCCTCTGAGCGCTCGAGCCGAAGATGGAGCAATCATCAATGAATCGGATGACCATGCGGAAATCGTCTTTTCCTACACACGCGATAAAACGCCCAAGGAAGACGTTGCAGCCAATATCGAGGTGATCACGCAAGAAGAGATGAAAAAGATTCCCGCGACCAACGCCGCCGAAGTGCTTCAATACGTACCCGGAGTCTATATTGATTTCATGGGAGGGCGGGGAAGCCAGGCCGCTGCATCCATCCAGGGATCGGATGTTCGGCAGGTGAGCGTCTATCAGGATGGAGTTCCGTTGAACCTGCTTGGGAACCCCATGACGGATCTATCGCGCATCTCGCTCTCAAGCATCGATCGAATAGAAGTATATAAAGGAGCCGCATCGTCTTCCTGGGGATCGGCTCTTGGGGGAGTGATCAACATTATCACGAAAGAACCCGATCTCTCAAAGCCTTTCACTGGCGAGATACGAAGCTCCTACGGGCAGTTCGACACGAGCAGCAACAGCGCCCTTGTGAGCGGAGGAATCGATCGGCTAGGCTACCTCGTTACTCTATCCCATGATCAGAGCGATGGCTTTCGCTCCCACACCAATTTTCAGCAGGATTCCGTCTACGCAAAGCTCAACTATCTTATTGGAGAGTCAAGCCGGATCAGTTTTGTTCAAAGCTACAACGATGGAAAGCGTGAGAGTCCTTCGCTTCTGTTGCTGGGGCTTCCCTGCTTTGAGGATGCTCAGGAGCGCCGCTCCTATTCCCGGCTTCTTTTCGACACCTCGCTTGCCGACAACCTGACCTGGAGCATCGAAGGACGTTCTTACCAGACGGATATTTTCGATCATTACAGCCCCCCTCAGCCGTTGCCGATCGGTTGGGGTTGGGATTACTATGAGCAACGCTGGGGAGTGAGCAGCAGGTTGCGCCATGAAATCCCTGGAGTAAACAATCTGGTCGCCGGCTTTGATGGAGACTGGGGACAATACGAATTCAGCTCCTGGCCAGGCGAGTTCGATGCCGGCAACTGGGCTGCTTACATCAATGATACTTTTACCATAAATGCATTCTCGATCATCGGGGGCATTCGCTACGATAACAACCTCGACTTTGGCTCAGAGGTAAGCCCTATGGGAGGCCTGATCTATCATTTCCCCGTGATGGAGGCTCTCCTAAGGCTCCAGGTGTCGAGAGGATTTTCCGCTCCTCCCGGAGCTTGGCTGCATGCGCCTGTGCTGGCGGGCGGCAATCCCGACCTTAAGGCGGAAACGGGAGTCAACTATCAGGTTGGGAGCGAGATCAAGCCTCTCAAGTTTTTGAAGCTCGAGTTGAATCTTTTTCAGTCCGACATCAATAACCTGATAACTGTTGATCCCATAACCCTCCAGGCGGAGAATATCGCCGAGGCCACACGACGGGGCATTGAAGGGCGAATCGGGTCGGTCTTCAACCCGGGTCCAGACTCAGCTCTTTCTTTATCCTTTGGGGCAAGCTTTATCGATGTCCGCGATGGGGAAACAGACAAGATCATAGAAGACATTCCCCGCACTCTCCTCGATCTTTCAGTCTCCTATCGATACAAAAACATCACAAACTCCATTGTGGGCAGATATGTCTTCAACAATTCGAGCACTCCCGAAACCCATGACAAAGTCTTTGTCTTCGACTACCTTCTGAATGTAAAGCTTCCCTCCCTCTGTGAGGCGTACACTCCCAGTCTCTTTTTTGCCGCGCACGATTTCACCGACGCCGATTATCTGAATAAATTCTACTTGCCTCAGCCGGGACCATGGGTCAATGCTGTTGAATTAAGGAAAAACACCAAGCACAATGACTAACCAACTGA
>CAZOEL010000161.1:0-5772 GCA_964578835.1 uncultured Syntrophobacteraceae bacterium
AACACCATTTTTGGTCCCGTCCCTTCGCGGCGCTTGGGACGGTCTCTCGGGATCGACGTGATACCGCCCAAGACATGCAGTTTGGATTGCGTATACTGCGATCCCGAGAGACCGTCCCAAGCGCCGCGAAGGGACGGGACCAAAAATGGTGTTCATAGGATTTATCTCAGTGATAGGCTTCGAATCTCAATGGCCGGCCTCAACTTTGTCCTCTTCGAGGGATTTCGCCATCATGATGTTGTTGAGCTTGTTTATGTAAACTTCGCAGTCCGAGCAGGTCTGGCCTTTTTCTTTACAGATGCGGGGCACGAGATCCCAGCAGGGAACAGGGAAATTGAGGATAGCCGGGCATTCTTTCCGTTTTTCTTCCTCACATCCGCGAATCTTCCAACAAGGCGCAACGGTTAGGAGCTTTTTAATGCCCGCGATGTTGAGCCCCTCATCGCCTAACAATTTGCGAAGGCACTTGAGCCATTGGAGGTCGTTATTCGAGTAGTATCGCTTTCCACCACGCCTGGCAGGCTTAATCAACCCTTCCTGTTCGTAGATCCGAAGAGTCCTGGGATGAATGTTCAACAGCTCGGCCACGATTCCGATCGGGTACAGAGCCTTCTGGCTTTGGATATCCATACGTGCAAGTCCTCCTGTATCAATTTGTTACAAAGTCACGTTAAACTGTCGGATTATAAAGCCTTGGAGCCGCACTGTCCAATGTTTTTCCAAGCTTGATGGCAAGAAGCTCAGTGAATGGAATTCCGACTCACAAGGTCAATCAATGCGGATAATTTGAAGGATGAACATCCATCTTGCGGTTTGAAGCTTTTTCCCGCCCGTCTTCCCGCCAATTTTTCTTGTGATTATTTTATGGCCTGATAATAATAGCCTCTTTCCCAACATCAATCGCAGGAGAGATCTCATATGAAAATATTTGACGGACTGCACGCTTTTTTATGGAGCTCCATGAGCGCCAATAACTGCAATACGTACTTGATAGACGGACCGGCCCGCATTCTGATCGACCCCGGCCACCTGCACCTCTTTTCTCACGTTGAAAGCGGCTTAAGAGAAGCAGGAGTAAGCCTTGGCGAGATCGACCTTGTCATAACCACCCACGCGCATCCGGATCACTTCGAGGCTGTAAGGCTCTTCAACGACTCCCCGGCTCTATTCGCAATGCACCGGGAAGACTGGGGAATATTGAAAGAAATGGCGCGATACGCCGGAGCGGGTTTTGAGATGGAAGCCTACACGCCCGATTTCTATCTGCAGGAAGGCAACCTTGAAATAAAAGGCATGCAGCTTCAAATAGCGCATACCCCCGGTCATTCTCCCGGTTCGGTTTCCATTTTCTGGCCGGAAAGGAAGGTCCTATTCACCGGAGACGTCCTTTTCAAGGACGGGCTGGGCAGAACGGATTTGCCGGGCGGCAACGGAAAGACGCTCAAGAAGAGCATCCTGAAGCTCTCGGAGCTCGATGCGGAATGGTTGCTGCCGGGCCATGGCGGGATAATCTTTGGAGCCGACGAGATAAAAAATAATGCGATGCGGGTCGAACAGTACTGGTTCGGCTACATATGATCGAACGGGGGGTCGGGGCGGGTAGCGCAAAACATGGCGCAAGCCGCCCGAGCCCTTGTCTCAGAGGATAGCGCAAGCGCCGAGTAGGGCGCTTTCTTCTGTCAACTTTTTATGAAAGACATCGCTCGCTACGCGCTTTTCGGCAGCCCAGCCTTTGTCGGCGTCCAGGTTGGGCAATACGGAGCTTCCGGAAATACCTCTTTTATCGGCAAGCTCGGCTTTGAGAGCAGCCAGCCTGTTTTCTGACACGGATTGCACTTTCGAACGGTAATCAGCCAAAAGACTCACGATTCCTTGCGCCTTTGTTCCGCAGAATCGAGAGAGCAGCGCAAGCAACGGCTGATTATCCCCATCCGGATCAATCCTTTTTCCAATCTCCTCAATAACGATTTCTGCGCCGGCGACCCCATGCGTATCCTTCAAGCGGCAAAGCTCTGAATGAAAATTGTCCAGAATCAGCAAACCGTCCTGATATCTCTGCAAGAGTCCGTTCAAGCTTTGTCTGAATTCGGCCGTCGCCTGCTGACGCTTTTCCTCTTCGGACAGAGTCAGATTGCGGGTTCTTTCCATAACCAGATCAAGAGTACTCTTTATTTCATTCATCCCAACACCTTATGATAGTCCTGCTTTGCGTATTCGATTAAACGGCATCAATGCGGGAAAACCTTCCATCTTTTCCCATTCTATCCGCCTGTGGCGAGGCATAAGCACTATTCCTCTCGCCATGTTGCTCGACAACCTCAGCCTGAGCCCCACCAGTCCACCATCCAATTCTATATCCACATCGTCTCCATCCGCAAGGCTCATAATGGAGGCGTCTTCATGATGCATCAATAGAAACGGCTCGGTTTCGACGCCCTGCATCACATCGGAATACGCAGATAGCTCTTCTGTCCCGAAGAGCCACTGGACCGGAATAAGCTCAAAAATGCCGCGAGGAGGCGGTTCGACTGTCGCCGAGCCTTTCGAAAGCGAGAAAGACGCCGAATCGCTCTTCTCGGGGATCAAAAGAATTCCGTTTGCGGGACGCGAGTCTTTTCCACATCTTTGAAAAATGGGCAACTCGTCTTCCATGACCTCCTGAATGCTCGAATCCGGAAAGTCCTCACTCGTCAAGGCTCGAGTCATATCAAAAAGAATTTGCCAGGCGCCCTTGCTACCGCCGCCGGGAACGGGAACATCATACGCCCTTGGCGGGTGACTTCCACCCCAGAGCGGAACGCCGCCTTGATGAGCCTTTTCGGCGAACTGCACGCGGCCTTCCTGGTTTACGAAACTGGAGCCGGCCTCAAATACCGTCGACGTCGGCAGGAAGATGTCAGCCCTCTTTGCGGCATCCGAGGGCAAGTAGTCCAACACGACAAGAAGATCGAGCTTGCTCAGCGCATTTTCAAGCCGCTTGCGATTGTGGAAGCTGCGCGCGATATCATTCTCGACCACAAGCAAAGCTTTGACGGACCCGGCCTCAATAGCTTCGAGAATGTCCATGAACGATTGGTCTTCTGAAGAGCTCGAAAGCGCCGCCCCGAAGGCGTTGGGTCCGGGAAGCGTGTAGAACAATCCGGCGCCGTCTTTCAAGTATTTCAGGAGCAAAGCGTGATCAGCCGCAACGGAGGGAGTATGGTCCCGTGTAACATCGGTTCCGCAGATTATAACGGGTCTTCTGCTCGCCGCCAGCCGGGGAGCGAGAGCCGAGATGGCGCTCTGAATTCCAGCATCCGCCAAGTATGCGTCAGGAAGAGAGTTGAGGAGCTCGGTAGCGGCGGCATCATGAGAATCGTCGAAGTCGCTGGATAAAGCTCCTTTGATCAAGACGCCCAGGCATGTGTCGATATCTCTCGGAGAGACCGGCAGGTGGACAAAGTCCAAGGGAAGAGAAACCGGCCGCGGATCGATCAGGACCACAGGTGCGCCGTTGCGGAACGCCTGTCTCATGGAATATGCAAGCATAGGAGCCTCGTTGATCGGGTCAACTCCCATGGCTACGATAAAATCCGCCTTTTCGATCTCTCTCAAAGAAACGGCTACCCTCTTGTCAAGCCTAGAGGCAGCCGTCTTGACCTTCCGCATGACCGAAGAATTCACAAAAAAGCTCGGTTCCTTCCAGCCCTGCTTCCGGCACAAGCGTCGCAACGCGCTCTGAGTTTCGAGGCTGTTTCGCATTGAGCCCAGGGAGGCTACTGCGCCAGGTCCGGCGTTCCGGCTGATTTCGGCAAGCTTTTCGGCTGCCTTCGCCAGCGCCTGATCATAAGGCATAACTTCGGCCCCCATCTTAGGATTCCAGGGCCGACTTTCATGATTGGCCCCCCCATTCGCGTAGGAAAATCCGAATCTTCCGAGATCGCAGATGAAATAGCCGTTCACCAGGCTATTGAAGCGCGCCTCTATGCGCATTACGCCTCTGTAGTGGGTATTGGCAACCGTGTTGCACCCAAGAGAGCAGTGTAGGCACACCGACTGGGAACGGTTCAAGTCCCAGCGTCTGATTTTGAAGCGGGCGGTTTTGTCGGTATAAACGCCGGTAGGGCAGATATCGACGAGATTCCCTGAAAAAGGGCTCTCGAGCTTGCCGTCGGCGTAGCGGCCAAAGTAGACGCGATTTCCGATTTGCATCGTCCCGAGGTCTTTATATCCCGAAAAAATCTGGTAGAAGCGGGAACAGCGGTAGCAGTGAATACAGCGGTTCATTTCGTGCGCGATGAATGGTCCGAGGTTTTGATCGCGATAGGTTCTTTTTTTGCCCCAGAAACGTCGCATGCCGTGTCCGCCCGACACGGTCTCGTCCTGCAGCAAGCATTGACCGCCTTCATCACAGACGGGGCAATCGTGTGGATGGTTCAGCATGAGCCACTCGATCACCTGTCTTCGGAATTCGACCGCTTCGGGATCGGTTGTGGAAACCACCATGCCGTCCTGGGCATCGATCATGCAACTCATCTGAACGCCTTTGAAAGGCCCCTGAAGAAACTTCACCGCGCACATGCGGCAGGCGCCCACGGAGCCCATGGCCTCGTGGTAACAGAACCGCGGGATCATGATGCCCAGCCTTTCAGCAGCTTCAATGACTTTGGTTCCTGCGGGAACTTCTATCTCGAGATCGTCTATAATCAGCCTCGGCATGCTCTGGCTCTCCCCTTTCGCCTTAAGCCCTCTGTTCAATCAAGCAAACGGACACTTTTTCTGGCTTATATGCTCACGAACTTCATCTTCGAAGTGCTTGAGAAGACTTTCGATTGGCGATGCGGCTCCGGGCGCCAGCGCACAGTAAGAATTCCAAAGATGCCTGCACATGGCGCGAATCATGGGAATAAACTCCTCCCTCCCCTCCCCGTTTTCAATGAGGGTGAGCAGATGACGGAGATGCGGCAGTCCCTCGCGGCATGGAGTGCACCACCCGCAGGACTCCCGCGCGAAAAACTGCGTCAGGTTCAGAGTTGCGGCGACAAGGCATGTCTTGTGGTCGAAGACGATGATGGCGGCGGTGCCGAGCCTTTGCCCCACGGCAGCCAGAGAATCGTAATCCATTTCCACGTCGTAGAGATCTTTTGTGAGATATTCCGTTGAAGCTCCGCCCGGCAAACAAGCCTTGAATTCGCTGCCCGCAGGCATGCCCCCGGCGTGCTCTTCTATTATCTCGCTAAGCCGAGTTCCCATGGGAAGCTCGTAACATCCAGGCCGGTTGACCTTACCGCTGACGCAAAAGAGCTTTGTGCCGGCCCCCCTTTCCGTCTTGGCCAGGCTCTTGAACCACTCGGGCCCATTCCTGAGAATATGGGGCACGGAAGCCAGGGTTTCGACGTTGTTGACCACCGTGGGCCGTTCCCAAAGTCCTTTCACTGTGGGATAGGGAGGCGGCTTCACGGGATTTGGCCTCTTACCCATAATGGCGTTCAAAAGAGCCGACGCTTCTCCGCAAATATATCGTCCGCCCGAACGGTGCACGGTAATGTCGAAAGAGAAACCGCTCCCCAGGACATTCTTCCCGAGAAATCCCGCTTGTCTTGCGTTCTCAATCTCGCGCTCCAGAATGGCGGCGCTGCTTTCATAGGAAGGCCGGATAAAAATGAAGGCTTTTTCCGCCGAAATGGCGTAGGCGGCGAGGACGAGGCCTTCTATGATGGTATGCGGGTCGGCGTGGATGAGGACGCGATCTTTGAAAGTCCCGGGCTCCATCTCGTCGGCGTTGGCGACAAG
>CAZOEL010000162.1:0-5480 GCA_964578835.1 uncultured Syntrophobacteraceae bacterium
CCCAGGGCGATGCCCTGGGCTATGATGTTACGCCCCTTCGGGGCTTCATGTTTACCGCTTTTTTTTGCGATGCCTTGCCCCTTTCTGCAAATGCGCCCATTGGAGATCCAGGACTGCCAGAACAGGTTGGATTGGCCATGACAAGCGATGTGACCAATAAAGACGAGAACGAAAAACGTGATGGATGGGATCATCATTCTTATGAATATCAGGAGCTTTTCGAGCAGGTCCCTTGCTATATAACCGTTCAGGACAAGGAACTGAGGCTGATTCGGTTCAACAGGCAATTCAAGGCGGCCTTCGATCCGACGCCTGGCGATTTTTGCTACAAGGCCTATAAGGGTCGGTCGGAGCCCTGCGAGCCTTGCCCGGTGATAATGACCCTGCGGGACGGCGAGCAGCACACGATCGAGGAGACCGGAGTCACAAAGAGCGGAATCACATCGTATTGGATGGGAAGAACCACTCCCATTGTGGACAATAACGGTCAAATAACCGCGGTCATGGAGATGAGCATCGATGTGACCCAAATGAAGCTCCTCGAGGAAGAAATACGAAAATCCGAAGCCAAGTACAGGTCGATCTTTCACACCATCCCCAATCCCATCTTCGTTCTGGAGCAAAAGCATTTCAGTATACTCGACTGCAACGACAGCGTGAAGTCTGTGTACGGGTATGAAAAAGAGGAACTTGTGGGGACTTCTTTTCTCAATTTCTTCGAAGAGGGCGAGCAACAGCAATACGCGCTGGAGTTGAGGAATTCAGACACTTTGAACAAAGCGCGGCAGATGACGAAGCATGGGAAAGCCGTGTATGTGAACATCCGGGTCTCGCCGTCCGAATATATGGGGGGGAAGGCCCTCCTTGTCACAACGAGCGATATAACGAAGAGGCTCATAGCCGAACAGCAGCTCATACAGGCTAGCAAGATGGCTACTCTGGGCGAGATGGCCACCGGCATCGCCCATGAGTTGAATCAACCCCTTACGGTGATCAAGACCGCCAGCAACTTTATCAGGAAGAAGATCAGAAGGGGGGAGGAGATCAAAAAGGATATCCTTCAGACTTTGTCCGAAGAAATTGACAGCCATGTGGATCGCGCGGCCGGCATTATCAATCATTTGAGGGAATTTGGGAGAAAGTCGGAGGTTAAAAAAGAGCCCGTCCAGCTCAACCTGGCGTTAGAGAAGGCGCTCGCTATATTCAATCAGCAATTGAAGCTCAGGGAGATAAAGGTTGAAAAGAATTTTCAGGAGAACCTTCCTCCCATTCTTGGAGACCTGAATAGCATGGAGCAGGTGTTTATCAATCTCCTGATCAACGCGAGAGACGCTATTGAGGAACGGCTGGAGAAATCCGGTCCGGAGGGGACGCCCAGAAATATTGTGCTGAATACGCGAGCCTGTGGAGGGAAAGTGACGGTTGAAGTGAAGGACTCCGGAATAGGGATTCCGGAGTCTGTGCTGGAAAAGATCTTCGAACCTTTCTTTACAACGAAAAAGGTTGGCAAGGGCACGGGACTGGGGCTTTCGATAAGCTACGGGATAATACAGAATTATGAGGGATCCATTCGAGTTGAGACGAAGGAAAACGAGGGCTCGACGTTCATCATACAGTTTCCGGCCATGGAGGATGCCTGATGGAAGACAAGGAAATTCTACTTGTCGATGATGAAGAGGGCATCCAGAGGGTGCTCGGCATCTCGCTCAAGGATTTGGGCTACCAGGTATGGACGGCCTCCAGTGGAGACGAAGCCCTGTCCATTTTTGAGAAAGCTCGGCCGTCTATTGTCCTGACCGATATCAAAATGCCGGGAATGGACGGAATCACGCTGTTGAGAAAGATCAAGGAGAAGTATCCTGAAACGGAAGTGATCATGATTACCGGGCATGGGGACTTGGATCTTGCCGTGAAAAGCCTCCAGTTCGAGGCTGCCGATTTCATCCCCAAACCCATCGATGACGACGCGCTGGAGATCGCTTTGAAGCGGGTCCATGAGCGCATCTGGATGAAAAGAGCGCTTCGAGAATACACCGAGCGGCTCGAAAGGCTGGTTGAAGAGAAGAGCCGCAAGCTCATAGACGCCGAGCGCCTGGCTGCCATTGGTCAGACGGTGGCTGCGCTAGCCCATGCCATCAAAAATATCATCGGCGGTCTCAAAGGGGGCATGTTCATCATGGAGAAGGGACTGGAGCTCAAAAATGAGCATTATAAGTCCCAAGGCTGGCAGATGGTAAAGGGCAACGTCGAAAAAATTAAGAATCTGGCTCTCGATCTATTGAACTACGCCAAAGAGCGGGAACCCGATTACGACTTGTGCGACCCCAACGCCCTCGCGCTGGAAGTATGCGAATTGATGAGGACTCGAGCCGCCGAGTGCGGAGTGCGACTGGAGCCGGACCTCTCGGGGGAGCTAAAGCCTGTTTTGCTCGATCCGGAAGGAATCCATTGCTGCCTGGTAAATCTCGTTACCAATGCCATCGATGCCTGTGCGAGTGGAATGAACAAACCCCGCAAGGTCGTCGTGCGCTCGTTGAAGAATGAAATCTGGCCGATTGAATATGAAGTGATCGACAACGGCAGCGGTATGGATGAGGAGGTCAAGGAAAACCTTTTCCGGACCTTTTTCAGCACCAAAGGCTCCAGGGGCACGGGACTCGGGCTCATGATCACAAGAAAGATAGTCTCTGAGCACGGGGGCAAGATAGAAGTGAGGACAGAATTGGGAAAAGGGAGCAGCTTCATCATGAAGCTTCCCGGAGTGAAGAAGATTTCATCGGAGCAGGCGCACTCCTGAGACGAAGGCGGCTTCGTCTATGATATGCGGCGCTGCGGGCTTTGACGAACGGGGGACGCCCCGATCTAGAGTGAAAGGAGGAGTCATCGTGTTGGAGTACAACAACATATTATTTTGTACGGACTTTTCCGAGGATGCAAACATCGCTTTCCTCCATGCTTTGAACATTGCGAAAAAATACGGGGCTAAGCTTCATATTCTTCATATTCCTCATTCTCCCTACACCTATTCCAGAAATATCGTGGATGAGCATATTGGAGAGGGAAAGGGGCATGAAGGCGAGGCTTTCCTTGACGGCGATATCCTCGTCAAGGCTGAAGAGTCGCTCAAGAATGCCTACATAAAGAGATGCGGAGACTTCAATGATTTGGTGTTTGCTGTTCGCGGAGGGGCTCCGGACGTTGAGATAATCCGTTATGCGAGGGCGAAGGACGTGGATCTGATTGTGATGGGAGCCGTCGGCAAGTCGCATTCCGGCCAGGGCGAGCGGGGAAGCACGGTGGCAAGCGTGTCGAAGTACGCGCACTGCCATGTGATGGCCATTCGCAACCCGGCCAGGCAGTTCACTCTGCCCTCCAAAATGCGCTAGGCGGTTGGCGTTGAAGACTTTCGTCATGCCTTCACCGGAAGCTTGATGTGGAATTTTGAGCCCTTGCCCGGCTCGCTTTCCGCTTTAATAGTCCCTTTATGACGATCCACAATGCCGAAAACGGTGGAAAGTCCCAGTCCGAGGCCCTTTCCCTCCGTTTTGGTCGTAAAGAAAGGATCGAATATGTAAGGCAGGTCTTCTTTGGCTATCCCGCACCCGGTGTCGCTGACTGTGATATCGACAAGGTTTCTTCCAGAGTCGTACGATGAGGCGATGCCGATGGCGCCTCCTGTCGGCATGGCGTCGATGGCGTTCAGGATGAGGTTGATGAAGCACTGCTGAAGCTGATTGGCGTCCCCGATAATTTCCGGAACATCGGAGCCCAGCTGCGCATTGATTGCGATGTTCTGGAGCGTCAGCTTGTACTCGCTCAGACTGATGCATTTCTGAAGAAGCTCGTTCACCTTGACCTGTCCGAACTCGAGCTTTGACTTCCTCGAAAAAGCAAGCAGGTTGGAAACAATCTTGGAGCAGCGACTCAGCTCGCTTTCCATTATGGATAAATATCCTTGAAACTTCTGCGCCGATTCGGGAGAAAGCGGCCCCTTTCCGAGTATCTTGAGCATAAGCCGGGTATAATTGATAATTCCTGCAATGGGGTTGTTTATCTCATGAACGACGCTGGCGGCGAGCTTTCCAAGGGAGATCATCTTATCCTGGTGAAGGAGGCGGGCCTGATCCGCAACTTGCTCCATCAGCTTTCTTATGTCGCGAAGATCTCTGAAAAACCCGACCAATCCTATTTCCTTGCCCTCCTCGAACAGTACGACCGCAGACATCTGCACCGGAATTCTTGCTCCGCTCCTGGGTGTAAGAACCGTCTCGAAGAGAAAGAGCCTGTTCTTTCCCCCATACTCGTCAGAATAGAGCTTTGCTTTGAATTTCTCGATTTCGGGCTGTGTGAAGAAATCATTGAAGGACATTCTGCCGATGGCGTCTTCTTTTAAGCAGCCGAGAATTTGCTCCATGCTCTTATTGAAAATGATGATCTTGCCTTCCTCATCGCATGCTATGATGCCATCGATGGCGCCATCTATGAGAATCTTCTGAAAGTTGAAGGTTTTGGCGAGCTCATCAGCTGTCTTCAGCCATTTTTCCTCGAGCATGCTCGCATAGTCTCTAAGCTCTTTCCTGTTAGAATATCTTTCCTTCGCTCTTTCCAACGCCACCATTAGAGCGTCTTCGTTAATCGGCTTTGTGATGAAATCCGAAGCTCCCAGCTGCAGGGCTTGAACCGCAAGCTCGATTTCACTGAAGGCCGTGACGACAATAACCTCCTTTTCGGAGTCCATTGCCTTGATTCTTCTCAGCACTTCGATTCCATCGATTCCGGGCATGCGCACATCGGTTATGATGATGTGAGGATTCATCTCTTTACAGGTCAAAAGCCCGGTTTCGCCATCCGGAGCGGTAACGATGCTGTAGCCTTCGTCTTCGAGCGCAATTGAGAGCACCTTACGGACCCCCGCGTCGTCGTCAATGAGTAGAAGCTTCCAAGGAGATATTCTCATCGTTGCAGTTGCTCCTCCAACGGATTTTGAGGCGCAGATGGAACAAGTTCGAAAGGCTGGATGAATCCAGGTGGATAAGGAAAACACCTGTCTACTACCATTAGGCCGGGTGGATCGTCAATATGAAGAGATATAAAGCTGGGACTTCCGTTCAAAGATAAACAGAAGAAAGCTCTCTCCCTTTCTTGAGCCTTTTTCACTTTATTCTTCGCCCTTCGATGCGCTGAAAGTAGGCAAGATCATTCACGTCTTTGAGCTTGACTCATGATGTGTTAAAATTAATGAATTCGTGTGGAAGCCCGCTCGGGCTGCAGCGTTTGGCGACCTGTTCCTACTTTGCCGGTAGCGGGAATCAGGGGGGCGTCCGCGCGGCTTTGCCTGTGTGGGACAATCAAGAAAGGGTTGAGTGAGCATCGCTCGTGTTTTCGGGGATTTGAGGCTTTTCGGCTGGTTTGGTCATGATGAGGGAGCGCTGTCGGGAAGGGAGGCTGGATGATGTACGAGTTTGTGCGCGGTCCGCTGC
>CAZOEL010000163.1:0-4929 GCA_964578835.1 uncultured Syntrophobacteraceae bacterium
CCAGGAACACGCCCACGATGCCGGCGCCAATCTGCCAGTTCCCGTAACCACGGAAACGGTTCCGCAGTTCCTCTAACATCTGGTCGAAATCAACCTGTTGTTGCATGGCATTTCTCCTTCCACCAGCGCTGATTGTCTTCTAACGCACCAGCCACACTGTATTCTCTCTCGCAATTTGGAGCACCTTATCGCTCACTCCACCCCTTATGACCTCATCAATCTTGAAAAGTACTCTAAGTCCTATACCCAAGCTTGTCAGCGAAAAGGTAAACATAGCTCTAACTCATATAGTTACATTTTAGACCTATTCTCCATCAACATCTCAAAAGCAACCTCAAGAACCAAAGTAGAGTCGATACCACCGGAAAAAGGCACAACCCAAGGCCGGCCATCGGCTCGGTATAAGTGAAAAAATTGTTGGCGCGCATAAGGGTTGGCGTGTCCCGTTCGCCCTGAGCTTGTCGAAGGGCGAACAGCCCCGATCATGCTTCGATACCTCAGCACGATCGGGTGGCGTATCCCAACCCTTATGCGCGCCAACAAAAAATTCAGATTTTGTCTCCGCATCCGGTCGAACGCGATTAGTCATCAGCAGCAGGCGCTCCTTCGATTCCCTGCAGCATAAATCTATAGCATACCGGAAGAGAGTCTGACAACAAACCCATCGCGGCTCGCTGCAGAAAGCGGCATAGATCGAATAGCTGGTTAAGCTCTATAGCGAGAATGGACACTGTATTGATGTTAAATGTTTAAAATAACATCACAGTCACGGTCCAAGGCATCCAAGTTCAAGATCTAAGGCAGGAACATACAAGCAGGCGCGCTCTCGCGGCAATCACTCTCGAGCCTCAGATGGAAGCTCCGTGTAGAGCGCCATACATCCCGAAAACAGTTTTAGTCGATGATCAAGTTTTTCTACCCCGAAGGGGTTTGATAAACCAGCCCGAGGTAATCACCCCGGGTAGAAGGCAAAAGATGATATTATTCCCTGAAAGGGATACATAAAGATCGGCACGTCACTATGTATCCCTTTCAGGAATAGAACCTTGCCTGATACTGTTCCCAGGGTGACGCTCACGCTTACCCCGGGCTGATTTGTGAAACCCCTTCGGGGTAGAAAAGCCTCAAAGCAGAAAAACTTAAATATCGAGTTTTAGTAAAACTATACAATATCTGAGGCCATAAAAGAAAAAACGAGATCAAACAAGTATTGTAGTTAGAAAAGAGATCAGATATTATCTCAATATCCACGGAGTATTTTCACAACTTTTGTTTGATAGTAGGTTAATAATGTATTAACGCTTGATCTTTATTGTTATTTATATGTGATCGTACTGATACTGTCGATAATATGGCTTGACTTTCTCTAGTCATTGCCCTACTAATTGATATGTTATCGAGCGTAGGAGCCCTAGATGAATCGGTTAGGGAGGGCTATCCGATCTGGCGGGAGGGACCTGGCGTTTGAGCCCACGCCTTAGCTACTGACCATTTCCGTTTCCGGTCTATTTGGATCGGTCAACTGCAGGGAAAAGCCTCCAAGGCAATTGGACATTCCAGGACATTCGGTAAAAACGATAATGAACAGGAGCGCCCCACATCTCGATGTTGTAGGGGGCGAGCGGCGCTAGATATTGAGAAAAGCCCTATTTAGGAACAACTGTTTCTCAATCTGGCGCATATTGAAATCATGAAGCTGCTTGATAGGGGAGCTCAATGGAGAGGTTTCGCATCCTCACGTGTAGTCTGCCCGGGCTCGACGATCCGAGCGTCGCCATTGCTGGAAGCAGGGCGGGCGCGATCGGAGTGCTTGACCTGCAATTTTCGCAGGACCCTTCCGTAGCTGCAAGACTTATCCAGAAGACGAGCCTACACACAAAGACCGACTTTGGCGTCAGGCTACACGGCGACGCGAAAACATTCCTGGCGCATCTCTTTTCCAGCCCACCTCCCCAGCTTGAGCTTATCGTCCTCTCAAATGACGAGATTGGGACATTAGCAAGCCAGATCGCCTTCTTCAGAGGTTTGGGACTCACTGTTTTTGTGGAAGCCTCATCCCTGGATGAGGCGAAAGAAGCCGAAAGAGCGGGCGCCCACGGAATCATTGCAAAGGGAAACGAAGCGGGAGGACGAGTCTCCGGGGAGACGACATTCATCTTGCTCCAGCATTTTCTGATGCGCCTCAATGCGCCCGTATACGCGCAGGGCGGCGTGGGGCTGCATACCGCGGGAGCATGCTATGCGGCAGGAGCGGCCGGAATAGTGCTCGACAGCCAACTCGCGCTTGCGCGAGAATCATCCATTCCGGGTCTCATCAAGAGCAGAATCGCTGCTATGGATGGGACGGAGACCATTTGCCTTGGCGAAGCGGCCGGCTGCATCTATCGGGTGAGCTCGCGCCTTGGAATGGCTGCCGTCAAGAAGCTCCGGGAAGTTGAAAAATCCATTGCTCGCAGCGACCTTTCCGAGGGGGAGAAGAGGCAATTCTTGCGCCAGGCCGTAGCTGAGCGCGTGGGCTGGAATTCTCCGGAAGACCATCTCTTCCTTCTGGGGCAGGATGCCGCCTTCGCCGCCTCCCTGGCCGAAAGATTCGTCACCGTGGGCGGCATTGTGGAAGGCATTCGCAAGGAAGCGGCAAGCCACCTTCAATTGGCCCGCGACAGTAGATCTCTGAGTGAAGATTCTCCCCTTGCCCTCTCTCACGGAACCCGGTTTCCAATCGTTCAGGGACCTATGGCCCGCGTGAGCGATTCGCCCCGGTTTATTCACGAAGTAGCTCGGCATGGGGCGCTTCCTTTCCTGGCGGCGGCCTGGCTCCGTTATGAGGAGCTGGATGCGCTTCTCAAAAAAACAAGAGTCCTGCTGGATGGCCTTCCCTGGGGCGTCGGCTTGCTGGGCTTCCTCCCTCCCGAAGTCTACAAAGAACAGCTCGAGGCAGTCGCCGCTCATCATCCCCCCTTTGCTCTGATCGCCGGAGGAAATGCGGCTCAGGTTAAATTTCTCGAGAAAGAAGGCATCGCAACCTATCTCCATGTCCCTTCGCCCGGTCTTTTGAAGATGTTCCTCGAGGAAGGCGTGAAGCGCTTCGTATTTGAAGGAAGAGAGTCCGGCGGGCACATCGGGCCGCTTAGCAGTTTCGTTCTTTGGGAAACGATGATCCGTGAGCTTCTGCAGCATCTGAAAGGGAGTCAGCAATCCCACGAATACCATGCGCTCTTTGCAGGCGGCATTCATGACGCTCTTTCGGCCTCGATGACGGCCGTTATGTCAGCGCCATTAGCGAACCGCGGCGTTCGCGTGGGCGTGCAACTGGGAAGCGCATATCTTTTTACTGAAGAAGCGGTCGCAACCGGCGCCATTGTGAAGGGGTACCAGCAAGAGGCGATGCGATGCCAAGGGACGACGGTGCTCTCGACGGGCCCCGGCGATGATGAGCGTTGTATCGATAATCCGTTTGCGAGGGCGTTCAAAGAGCGTAAAGATCGACTTTCTGAGGAAGGCGCCGCGTTTGAGGAGATAAAAGAGAGTCTGGGGCGTTTCAAGCTTGGACGTTTGCGAATCGCATCCAAAGGGCTTGCAAGGCATTCTGTGGCTGAAGGCCATCAATCCGCACCGAAGCTCATGGATGTCGATGAAAACGCTCAGCGCGAGCAGGGACTCTACTTGATCGGCCAGCTTTCCTCGCTCAGAGAAAGCGCCGACGCCATAGAACAATTGCACCGCGATGTCTGCGTCAAAGGCGCTGAAAGAATCGAGGCATTGAGCAAAGGGCTCGATCTCTCTTCAGAGGCCGGCATTGTGTCGAGGCCCTCAGATATTGCTATCGTCGGCATGGCGTGCCTTCTCCCCAAAGCTCCCGATGTGAAGGCGTATTGGGGAAACATCCTGAACAAGGTCTGCGCGATCGGTGAGATTCCCCTCGATAGGTGGGACTGGAGACTATATTACGATAACGATAGGCAGGCGAAGGACAGGCTGTGCTCGAAATGGGGCGCATTTTGCGATGACGTCCTTTTTGATCCGGCCCAATATGGAATGCCCCCAAATTCTCTTCCTTCCATTGAGCCAATCCAGCTCCTGACCCTTGATGTAACCAGACGGGCCATCGAAGACGCCGGCTACGGGCAGAGGCCATTTCCCCGAGAGCGCACCTCGGTTATCCTCGGCATCAGCGGCTCGGGTGAATTAACCCAGCAATATGGCTTTCGAACATCATTGCCCACTTTTTTCGGCGATAAGGCCGAGGGGTTGGTGTGTCATTTCGAAGACATGCTCCCCGACTGGACAGAGGATTCTTTCCCCGGCATTCTGGCGAATGTGACCGCCGGCCGGATTGCCAACCGCTTCAATCTGGGAGGCGCCAATTTCACGGTGGACGCCGCCTGCGCCTCGTCCCTGGCGGCTTTGTACCTAGCCGTTAGAGAGCTCGAGACCTTCACCAGCGATGTCGCCATCGCGGGCGGCGCCGACTGCATGCAGAATCCGTTCACCTACATGTGCTTTTCCAAAACGCATGCCTTATCGGCCAGGGGGCAATGCTCGCCTCTCGGTCAAAGCGCCGATGGCATCATTTTGGGGGAAGGCATCGTCATTCTTGTGCTGAAGCGTTTGGCCGACGCCGAAAGAGATGGCGACCGGGTTTACGCCGTCATTAAAGGGATAGGCGCATCCAGTGACGGAAAAGGAAAAAGTCTCACGGCCCCTGCCCACGAAGGTCAGATCCTTGCGTTGAAGCGAGCTTACGAAAAGGCCTCTGTGTCGCCTGCTACTGTGGAGCTGGTCGAGGCTCACGCCACGGGAACAGTGGTTGGCGACCGCACGGAAGTCGAATCGTTGGTTCGTGTTTTCAAGGAGTCCGGGTCCAGGGAAAGAAGTTGCGCTATCGGCTCTGTTAAATCGATGGTCGGGCACACGAAATCCACCGCAGGT
>CAZOEL010000164.1:0-4531 GCA_964578835.1 uncultured Syntrophobacteraceae bacterium
GCGGAGTCAGCGGAAAATTAACCAGAAAAATGCCAAAGCCGATGGGAAGAAGAAGCAAAGGCTCGTATTGTTTGGCGATCGCCAGATATAGAAAGAAAAGGGCGATGCAGAGCATCAGCGCCGCTTTTATCTCCAGGTGGGGAACGCCTGTTTGTGTCAAGATAATGTTCTGGAGCAGTTCGAGGACATATTCCCAAGACATAGCGCAAGCTCCTTTCAGAAGAGGAATCGGGGAATGGGGGAATACGGTCGGTTTTAGAGTCAGTAGCTATCATTCTTTTTTCAGATTATTCACTGCCAGGTCATTGCTCGAATTCCTTTCATAATCCAAAGTGTTTGGAGTTAGGATGAAAGCCGTATCCAGAAGTCAATCCTTGCTCGCCGGTAGCAAGGCGGTACGCTTGGCATCTCGAAGTAATTTTGTGATTTTTGATTGGCGGAATTTGCTTGGATCGCTCCCGACTTGTCCAAGGAATAAAACCTGTCCGGGCGCTCTAGTCCGAGCTTTGTCAGCATCTTCATCGGTCGAGTCCGCGAGGGCAAAAAAAAGCCGCTGATCACGAGTGTAATCGTGATAGCGGCCCGACTATCTATGCGCCTCTGGAAACACTAAAATAGGTTACCAGACCCAGCAAGCTGATAATGTAAAGCCATTAAAGCAGAGAAACGCTATACCTGTCAAGTACTTCCCTTGCAGAGCAGCAGTTCTCATTTTGGCTGGCGCAGGGTGGGCAGAGAGTCTTTTCCTGCCCACCATAAACCGGCTCCATGCGCCGAATGGTGAGCGCGATAAAGCTGCACCCACCCTACGTTATGCAACTATCAGGTTCAAAAAGAGAACTGCTGATCGGCTAATGGCTGTGAGCCCTACGGGCTCGGGAGGACCAAAAACCGGGTAAGAAAATCAGGTGATTTCGCCCCTTTTTGGACACCCTAGTACTGTTCGGCTGATTTGCCGTGCCGGTTTGGGATGGATAGGACCCGTCGGCCAGCACGTAGGAACTGGTACAGGACTTCCGCGTAGCTGTACTAGGCTAAAGGGGATTGTTGATGCTCCTGAGCGCGCGGAATGCAGGATATGGCGGCGGAATCCGATTTAATTATTTGATTATGGTAGAGAGGCTAGTATAAAAGAGCTATTCACAGGATGAGAGCAACCTTCAATTTTTCACTTGTTTTCTTTAAAATCGTAGTGGGTGATCGCTTCTTTATGGTTATGCGGATCGCCTTTTGGAGAAGATGTTTGATCGTAGACGACGGTACAGCAATCATAGAGCCGCGCAGGGGAAAGAGAGAAGCGCCGCTGCCACCATTGGCGATGTTAATCTTCACCCCGCATGATCTCGCTCTTTTTTTCCGCTGTTTTTCCACACCCCCCCAAAGATCCCAGAAGCATTTTCTGGTCGATGTGTATACGGGCGTCTATGGAGGAACGGAGGTCGTTGTGGCGGGTCCTATGCTCGGCGCGCCTCAAAGCATATTGGTTCTCGAGAAGCTTATCGCTCTCGGCGTCAGTGATGTCGTCGCCGTGGGCTGGTGCGGCTCCCTTCAGTCGGATGTGCGCATCGGCGACGTGGTGCTGCCGAGAGGAGCGGTTTCAGAGGAGGGCACATCTGCTCATTATCCCATCCCAAAGGACCTGTCGCCTGGTCCTTCTTCCGATATCTTCTCCCGTCTGCAGAATGCTTTCCAAAGCGAGTTGCTGACGGTTCATGAAGGAAAAGTCTGGAGCACGGATGCTCCCTATCGTGAAACTGCGGGAAAGATCCGAAGCTATCAGGGACAGGGCGTACTTGCAGTGGATATGGAGACATCCGCCCTTTTTACCGTGGCGTGCTTTCGTAATATTCGCCTCACCGTGGCGCTGGTCGTCTCCGATGAGCTCTCGAGCCTTTCCTGGACGCACGGTTTCAAGAATGCTCGCTTTAAAGAGGCAAGAGAAAAGCTGGTTGACCCGACTCTAAAAGTGATGTGCTCATCGATGGAAACTGCGAGCAGGGGCCTGCGAAAATGAAGCAACTATTTGGAATATAAATGAATGGCGCTAGACCGCACTTCTCTTTTTGAGAAACCCGTAGAGCTGTTGACCGAACTTGAGGCGGCGTTTGAGCTGGCGGAGCTGGCCGATCTGATTGCCCATCATGACCGGCTTTATTACGAGCAGGATCGCCCTGAGCTTACCGATTCCGAATACGATGCGCTCCGTCAGCGCAACAGCGCTATCGAGGCGCGCTTCCCCGAGTTTATCCGTTCCGATAGTCCATCGCAGCGAGTGGGCTCGGCGCCGGCGCCGAAATTCAATAAGATTCGACATAAGGTTCCCATGCTCTCCCTGGATAACGCCTTCAGCCGAGAGGACATAGCAAACTGGCTGGACGGGATTCGCAAATTTCTGCTCGATCTGAGAGACCCTGCCGTGCGGCTTGAAATCGATTGTGAGCCGAAAATAGACGGCCTTTCGCTTGGGATTCGCTACGAAAATGGTCGCGTTGTCGGCGCTGCTACTCGAGGCAACGGTTTCGAGGGCGAGGATGTTACCGCGAATGTAAAGACCATCGGCGACGTTCCGTTGCGCCTTCAAGGGGAAGGTTGGCCGGATGTGCTGGAAGTGCGCGGCGAAGTCTATATGACCGATGCGGATTTTCTGAAGCTCAATGAGCAGCAGGCGGAATCGGGCGGGAAGCTTTTCGCCAATCCACGCAACGCGGCGGCTGGGAGCCTGCGTCAGCTAGACTCTGCGGTGACGGCGTCCAGACCTTTGCGTTTTTTTGCTTACGCCTGGGGCGACATTTCCACGTCTTTTGCTCAAACGCAACTCGAAGCGAGAGAGAAGCTCGAGCGGTGGGGCTTTCGCCTTAATGAGCCGTCCCGTCTCGTTGTGTGCGCGGATATGGATTTCCAAGGGCTCGTTGCTTGTTATGAAGACATGCAGGTACAGCGCCCGAGCCTGGGCTTTTCCATAGACGGCGCCGTACTCAAGGTCAATCGGCTGGACTGGCAGGCCCGGCTCGGTTATGTGAGCCGGTCTCCGCGCTGGGCGATAGCCTGGAAGTTTCCCCCCGAGCGCGCTCTCAGCATCGTCGAGGCTATCCAGTGCCAGGTGGGAAGAACCGGGAAAATCACCCCCGTGGCTCATCTCAAGCCCATAAATGTAGGTGGAGTGATCGTTCAACGCGCTACCCTGCACAATGCCGACGAGATTTTGCGCAAGGATATCAGAATAGGCGATACTGTGGTCGTTCAGCGCGCTGGGGATGTAATCCCCCAAGTGGTCATGGCTGTAAAGGAAATGCGTCCGGACGGGGCTGCGCCGTACGAATTTCCTTCACGATGTCCGGTGTGCGGGAGCTTGCTGGTGCGGGAAGATGGGGAAGCCGATACTTCTTGCACCGGAGGCTTGATCTGTTCTGCTCAGGCGGTCGAACGACTCAAACATTTCGTTTCTCGCGACGCCTTCGATATAGAAGGTCTCGGAGAAAAGAACATCGAACTGTTCTATAACAAGGGTCTTATAAAGACTCCTGTGGATATCTTCACCTTAGAGGAGCGCGACGGGCTGGAGCATTCTCCGCTGAGCCAATGGGACGGCTGGGGAGAGATCTCTGCGCGAAAACTTTTCGATGCGATTGAGCGCGCTCGGACGATTTCCCTCGAGCGTTTTATCTATGCTCTTGGCGTGCGTCAGGTGGGACAAGCAACGGCGCGTCTTCTGGCTCGTCG
Organism: uncultured Syntrophobacteraceae bacterium; assembly: GCA_964578835.1. GTDB lineage: Bacteria > Desulfobacterota > Syntrophobacteria > Syntrophobacterales > Syntrophobacteraceae > CAZOEL01. The sequence goes on from CAZOEL010000164.1 coordinate 3,721, forward strand.
CTATCTTACGCTCGAGGAGTGGCGCAGGTCGCTCGAGGCGGCAGAAGATCGGACAAGCGAAGCCTATTCGGATCTGCTCTCCATCAACGGCATAGGGGAGAGCATAATCGATGACATCCTGGCCTTCATGGCTGAGCCTCATAACCGGGAAATACTGGACAAGCTCACTCATGGTGGGGCTGGTCGCGGTCCGCTCGTAACGGTTGCTACCTTTGAGAGCCCGCAGAGCATTTCTCCTGTGGCCGGTAAGACCATTGTTTTTACCGGAGCGTTGGAGACCATGAGCCGGAACGAGGCCAAAACTCAAGCTGAAGCGCTCGGAGCCAATGTGGCCGGCTCGGTGTCGAAAAAGACCGATTATGTGGTTGCTGGTCCGGGCGCAGGCTCTAAAGAAAAAAAAGCGAAGGAGCTTGGCGTCGCTATTCTGACCGAGAGTCAGTGGCTCGAGATGGTAGGCGCTGGAAAGGATGCCTCATAGCGATCCATGGCATGGACGAAGAATAAAGGTTGGAGTATTCCTTTAGTGGACTGTCGACTTTGAATTTTCATGTTGCAGCTTTTCGAATGTTCGGGTTGCTGCTTTTTCCCTCTCCCTCAGGGCTGACAATGATACACACATGCCCCCAAGGTGCGGGATGTTGTTGGGCCAGCCACTTATCGTCCTTCCGGCGAAAGCCGGAATCCAGAGGTTCTGTGCGGTTTCTGGACCCTGGCTTCCGCCGGGGCGACGGTGAGCTCACAGGCGCTGCTAGTGGATCGTCAACACCGTCTCTTCCGGTGGAAGCGGGCCCCCTCTCCCTCAGGGAGAGGG
>CAZOEL010000165.1:0-4451 GCA_964578835.1 uncultured Syntrophobacteraceae bacterium
CTTCAGCGCTCATCAAAGCTGACCCAGTTACGCTCAGATAAATTGACCCACTTGATGCGCACTACATATTCTGCCGCACTCTTCCGAGAGAGCGTAAAGACGGCCGCCGGAATCGGGCATAATCTTCTTCCCAGATCGTCCCGCAATCGCAAGGTATATCTACTTCCTGGATTTGGATCTTATTCTTCTATTGGCATGCCGGTCAGTCCAAGGGGCGGACGTTGCAGGAGGAATGGAGGGGATGAAGCGGCCCGGACGGAGTCCGAGGCCGCTGGTGACAGTGCGGGAAGAAAGGTTGAGATCAGGAAAGGGGTTTGGGTCCGTTTTCTTCCGGAGTCCGAAGGGAGGGTCCGCTCAGATGGATGGTGATGCAATGGTGCTTGAGGCGGTCGATCATAGCGTCTACGAGGGATTTTCTTTGGAAGAGGCCGTACCATTCGGGGTAGTCAAGATTGGTTGTTATGACTGTGGATTTTTTCTGATAGCGTAGTTCCATGAGTCTAAAGAAGGCGTTGATTTGCTCGGATTTCAGGGTGAGATAGCCGAGTTCGTCGATCTGAAGAACGTCGTAGTTGGACAGAGCCTTCATGAGCCTGGGAGTGGTTCTGTCTGCAAGGGATGCGTAGATTTGATCCAGGAGATCCTGGGCGTTGAAGAAGCGGCATCGGTATCCGGAGAGGATGGCCTCTCGCAGAAGCCCTATGGCAAGGCCCGTCTTTCCGGTTCCCGGCTCTCCGATGAAGACGATGTTTTGTGCGCGCTCAACGAAAGAAAGGCCGGCCAGGGTCTGGATCTGAGATCGGTTCAGATCTGGCTTTCGCTCAAAAGGGAAGGTATGAAGGGTCCACGGCCAGGGGATCTTGGCCTGCTGGAGCCGATATTCGAGAGCTCTTTCCTCTCTAGAGCGAATCTCTTCCATGAGCAGTCGCCGGATCAACTCGGGGTGAGCCGTCCCCTCCCTCTCGGCCCGCTCCAGTTCAGCGTCAATCGCCCCGTCCATCCCTTTTAGATGAAGCCGGGCGAGCAGTTGATGAAGGTTCTCGTTCATTCTTCCTCCTCTATGTTAAAGAAGTCCCCGGCCACTCGGGCCAGGATCATGCGCTCGAGGCGGGTGAGATCGAAGAGGCCGTAGCGCAGCGCCTTCTCACAGGCCGAGAGGAAGGCGTCCTCGGGATAGGTTCGTTTGAGCTCGAGAAGCCTCTTCAGTGGCCTTATTCCTCGACCCGGAGATCTTTTCTTGATCTGCGCCGCATAAAGACCGAGTGTTTCCGAGTGTGCGCATAGCTCCTTTTCTTCTGCCGAGGGCTCATCTTTTTTGGGGTGATGCGATACGGCGTGATGACCGGGGTCGGTGATGCGTCCATCCGTTACTCCGATCATCCTTGGATGAGCGGCCACCAAGCGATCCCCGAAGAAGATCTCCATCCGATCCCAATGCTTGTGCGCCTGCACAGTCTTTCCTATGAGACGCTCGGGGGTGGAGTAGCGGTTGTTTTCAACCGTGATATAGCCCGAGACATCGACGACTCGGGGAAGCGACTGATAGACTGCGGGGATATAGGGCGGTAGATCCTGCAGGTGAGGCTTTTCCATAAGCCAGGCTTGCTGCGGGCAAATCATCCCCAGAGATCGCTTGGGCTTGAGGTTTGACGTCTTCTCGCACCACTCGAGGGCTTGCCGGTTCAGATCATGCCAGTCGCGGAAGGTCCGTCCTGCAAGGAAGTTTCCTTCCACATAGGAAAACGGCCTTTCCACGCGCGCTTTTCTATCGGCGTCTCCCACTCGATGGGGAATGAATCTGACCCGGTATATCCGGCCGAACCCCTCCATTTCGGGAGCGATCAGGGCGTCGGGTCCGCTTCCCCGCGCTACGATGACGCTGGTATTATCGATGGTGCATCGGGGACAAGTCCCCTGCATGAACTCGAAGGCCGAGGCTAGAAAGACCCTCGCCTCGAACCGGGTAAAGGAGGGATAGTACTGGATATAGATGCGCCGGCTTGCGGCGAGGACCAGGGATGCACACTGGGCGATGAGCGGTTTGCCGTCTAAAAGGATGCGATGAGGAGAGGTGTCGTGCTGCATCTCTTCTCCCGGAGCAAAGTCATAGCTTCCGGCCCTCTTCTTCTTATCCTCCCTCAGTGTGAGGTTGCGCACCAACTTTGTGAGGGTGCTGTAGGGAATCGAGATGGCATGTTGGTCCATGAGAACTTCCCGGATACGGACCGCATTGCCCTTACAATCGGCAAAAATCGGGGAGATGAGCGAAACGAGGTCATCGGGCGGGTCGAACCTGCGCTCGGCCGGATCTATCCCCCTCAGCACCCGTCTCACCGTGTTTCTCGATATCTTCAGGGCCGTGCCGATCTGGCGGATTCCCATTCCTTTTTGTGCCAGAGTCCGGACAGCTTGGGTCATCTCCTGCGTGATCATCTGTGCTGCTCCTTATTTTATGATCTAAATCCCCTATGAGAGCGCCCATCTCACCCAGAGTTACAAGGATAGCGCTCCTTTGATCGCTTTGGAGGACGATTTCAAAAGACCCGGCAAGCCTTCTGAGAATCCTGGCCGCGCTCCCCAGATCGCTTACCCATTTACCTTCAGGGCCTTCTCGTATTTCCCTGGCTTCCCTGGTCTGCCTTTGTGCATCGAGAGTCCTCATAAAAAGGGCGGGAGCCCCGACCATGCGCTCGCGCACCCTTTGGCCGGATTTTTTATAATGCTCGAAGAACGTCGTAAGATCTCTCGTCGATATTTGCTCCCGTTTAATCCAGCCGTTTATGGCTGAGGCATGGTCCGTGTTGGCGCGCGCCAAGGGCGCCAACACTCTCGATGCGGCCCAGCTTGAAACGTGACCGGATTTGACGGAATCGAGGATCTCGTCGGGCAGGGAATCGAGCAGGCTCAGCCGTCTGACGACCCAGCTCGGATCTTTACAAAGACTTCTGGCCACCTGCGCCCGGGTAAGGCCGTGTACGCAGATGAGCTCACGGATAATGCCCGCCTCTTCCACGGCGTCCCATCTTCTCTGCACGCCCAGGAGCCGCAGCAGGGCCTGATCCTCCCCGCAGTCCCACACCTGCGCCATTACCGTCTCCCTCCCGCATATCTTTAAAGCTTCAACCCTCCTGTAGCCGTCAACGAGCACGTAATGGGCTGCCGTAATGACAGGTCTCATTTGTCCGTTTGCTTTGAGCGATACGGCAAGGGAAAGCAATCGATCCTGACTTATTACCCGCGTATGGGAGTAGCGCAGGTCGAGCAGCGCTATCTCGAGCTCTTTCACCTCGGCGAACACGTCCATCTTTGCAATCCTTTCAGCTCAGAGCGTCTCTTATGATCTGGTGGACGGTTGCCGGGTCCTTTTGCGCCATATCCTCGGCCGTGCGCAGCAGCCGGGGCGCATGGACCATCGGCTTTTGCGGAAGGGAGAGCACCTGGAAGAGGAGTCCGTCGAAAGCTATAAGATCTTTGCCGATCAGTGCGTTTCTGGCTACGATGTAGTCGTCCACATCCATTGCAAGCAGGGTGCAGATCTTCTCAAAGCTGTAGTAGGAAAGCCCCGCCCGGTCCCCGGCTATGACCAGAAAGACGTAGAGCAGCAGCTCAAAATGGGTGAGACTCGCAAAGAAGCCATCCCTCAAAAACCGATGCTCGATGAATGCAAAGCTTCCCCCGATCCTCCTGACTCGATCCTGACACAAAATCCTTTTCTCTATCATGGCTCGCCTCCTTATGTTGTGCCTCTACATTAAAAGGCGAAGCCTGCGTAAGTCCATCGAGTCCTATTTTGCAACGCTTTGCATTCATAGCTAACACAGCGGTATCAAACGTACTTTCCTGGCTGACGCGTCCATCTTTGCAACGCAGGCTGATGCCGGGATGATCAAATAAGTGCCTGATTCCAGAGGTAAATCCATCCCCGACTCGTCCATCTTTGCAACGCCCCTGCGCTCCCTCTGCCGATTGCGGTTGTGCTCGGCGTATTGCGGGTTGCGCTCCCGATACTCTCGCCAGTAATCGGGATTGTTCTCCCGCCAGGTCTTCTGGGATTCCTTCTGATTGGTTTTATAGTCCGGATCAGTTGTCAGCTTCTGTTTCTGCCACAACCTTTTCCTGGCCTGCTGGCACTCCTTCTCGCTGCAATAGCGTTGATTCTTTACCCGTGGATTTGGTTCAAATAGATGGCCGCAATGGGCGCACTGGATCTGTTTCATTCACTTCCTCCCGAAGGAAGGATAAACAGATCCCATGGCCATCTGGCCGGAAGAAAAAGAACCAGATTAAAGAAGAAGATCTAAGATGGATGCATTTGGCAGCAGGAACGCCTGTGCCATTGACACGGCCTACTGGATGCAAAGGTGGGTCAAAACTTGAGCGGACTTGAACACCATAGGGTGGCGGGTCAATTTTGCTGAGCAAAGGTGGGTCACTTCAGTTTAGCGCTGAAG
>CAZOEL010000166.1:0-4441 GCA_964578835.1 uncultured Syntrophobacteraceae bacterium
CTTTCGCCCGAAGGACAATAAGTGGCTGGCCCAACAACATCCCGCACCTTGGGGGCATGTGTGTATCATTGTCAGCTCAGGGAGAGGGTCGGGGTGAGGAAAGTATTCTTTTAAAGAGATTTCCCGTCATCCCGCCATCACCCTCAAGGGTGAAGGAAAAAACTGCAACCTGAATATTCAAATTCAACAGTCCAGTAGAGTCGTTCGAGCCTCGGGCAACAAACTGATTGATGCATACGCCTTCGCATACTAGAATACGCCCGCAGGCGTCGAACTTTCCTCTTCAACGCCGTTTGAAGCCAGACAATGCAGCGACCCAACCGAGATAGAGATGCGAGCATATAGCCGGAGCGCTCCAAAGGAAATTTTACATACTTTTTTTGGCTACGAAAGCTTTCGAGGTCATCAGGGCGAGATCGTCCACCATCTTGTAGGGCATGTGTGTATCATTGTCAGCTCAGGGAGAGGGTCGGGGTGAGGAAAGTATTCTTTTAAAGAGATTTCCCGTCATCCCGCCATCACCCTCAAGGGTGAAGGAAAAAACTGCAACCTGAATATTCAAATTCAACAGTCCAGTAGAGTCGTTCGAGCCTCGGGCAACAAACTGATTGATGCATACGCCTTCGCATACTAGAATACGCCCGCAGGCGTCGAACTTTCCTCTTCAACGCCGTTTGAAGCCAGACAATGCAGCGACCCAACCGAGATAGAGATGCGAGCATATAGCCGGAGCGCTCCAAAGGAAATTTTACATACTTTTTTTGGCTACGAAAGCTTTCGAGGTCATCAGGGCGAGATCGTCCACCATCTTGTAGCGGGAAAAGACGCGCTGGTTCTGATGCCGACAGGCGCCGGCAAATCGATTTGCTACCAGATCCCCTCGATGCTGCGGCCCGGCGTTGGCGTTGTGATATCACCGCTAATTGCGCTGATGCAGGACCAGGTGGATGTGGTTCGCCAGCTCGGCATCCGGGCCGAATTCCTCAATTCGACCTTGCAGCCCGGCCAGGCTCGCGCGGTTGAGCGCAAAATGCTCTCCGGCGACCTCGATCTTTTGTATATAGCGCCGTCTCTTCCAGGATAAGGAAGTTGACGAGCGGCTAATCGGAGATAATCGGAAAGAGAGTAGAGTTAACCGTTGGACAAAAGGAGTAAGGCATGTCGCAGTTCAATAACGTATCCGTCGTCAAGAAAGCGAACCTTTATTTTGATGGCAATGTCGCCAGCCGCACCATCCTTTTTGCGGATGGCTCCAGGAAGACGCTTGGGATCATGCTCCCCGGAGAATACGAGTTCAATACGGCAGACAAGGAGGTTATGGAGATCCTTGCGGGCGATCTTGATGTGCTTTTGCCCGGGAAAGAAGAATGGATAACCGTGAAAGATGGAGAAACCTTTGACGTGCCCGCTCAGTCCAAATTCAGACTCAAAGTGAGAACGCTTACAGATTACTGCTGCTCCTTTATCAAATAACACAATAAAAAACCCCGGGTAAGCCTCCCGGGGTTTTTTAGCATTTCATGAATTCAGCTCGATTTATGCGGATTCCTCCCCAAAGTCTCTCATCCACTCGGGATGTAGCCGATCAAAGTCAATATCCCCACCGGCTCCAAGCAATTCTGCATAAGACTCATGGCCTAAATTGGTCATCCACAGCGGCCGCCCCTCTTTTCTCAGTTCATCGATGTTGATATCCATAGCAAGTTCTCCCTTTGCGAAAAATCTTTGCCTTGTTCATCTAAAACTTATGAGAATTCACAAAGTCTACGCGTGATGGCTTACTTGCCCTACTACCCGCCTGCATACGGGTGAGGACTCTTGGCGTCCTCAATGCAGTGCTTCAGTTCCTCATAGGTGGCGTTGCCGGGGTCCTTGAGAGCATCTTTAGGGCAGACGAATTCGTTTCCGGCCCTGTCCTTAACCCACACGAAAGGCGTCCTTGCATAATCCGACATGGTCGAGCTCCTTCTTATATATTTAAAATATCCAATGATTTTTCTTCTCATCCACTTTCTTCCATTCAGTTGCGACGTAGTAAAGGCAAATCAGGCGCCAACTCCACCCAGTGGATGTCTGTAGGCGTAGGCTGTTGGAATCATAGTTGTAAATAGGAATGGACAGGTAAGCCATCTGGAATCCTGTGCTTAGGTTGCCGTTTTATTTGACAGTTCCTCCAAATAATGCGGTGGGACGACGGTTCTGAGCCATTGAATAATGTTACATGGGCAAAATTCGAAAACGTCGCGCCCTTGAAATCGGCCTTAAGCGCGGGGTATATGAAAAATGCGTTACTGAGCAGGGATCTCTGTTTGAGAAATAGAAAGGAAGTGTTTGGCGATGGGTGATTTCCTGCCTGCAAACAGGAATGAAATGGCGGCAAGGGGCTGGAGCTCGGTGGATGTGGTCCTGGTTACGGGGGATGCTTATGTGGATCACCCTTCTTTTGGCGTGGTCCTCATCGGACGGCTTCTGGAATCGAAAGGCTTCAGGGTGGCTATCCTCTCCCAGCCACGCTATCAGAGCCCGGATGACTTCCGGGAATTCGGCAGGCCGAGGCTTTTTTGGGGAATCACCGCAGGGAATCTTGATTCTATCGTCGCCAATTACACCGGCAACGCAAAGGTCAGGGATTGGGACGACTACTCCAAAGACGGCAATCCCTATTTTGGCTCGGAGCGGAGCAAAGCGTCCAAGCGCCGACCGGATCGGGCGACGATCGTGTATTCCAATCTTGCAAGAGCCGCCTACGGCGATGTCCCCGTCATTTTAGGAGGCCTCGAGGCCTCCCTGAGGCGCTTCGTTCACTACGATTATCAACAGGCCAAGCTGCGCGCCTCGATCCTGACGGACGCCAAGGCGGATCTGCTCGTTTATGGGATGGGCGAAAGAGCCGTTGTCGAAATAGCCGAAAGGCTTCAGCGCGGAGAGTCCCTCAGAGGCATTCCCGGAACCTGCGAGCGAATAGGCGACCGTGAGTGGGCGGAAAGGGGACTTGGCGGAGATGCGATCGAGCTTCTTCCCTGGGATTCAATTCAAAAGGCGCCTCTCAAGTTCATGGAAGCTGAGCTCAAGATCGATGCGCATGCGAGGGTGTCAGGCAGCGAGTCTCTTGCGCAGCGCCAGCAGGCCATGTGGGTGCTCCAGAATCCTTCCGCTGAGCCCCTGAGCCCGGATGAGCTGGACTCCCTCTATTCTCTTCCCTTTGCGCGCTCTCCACATCCCTTGGCGGGCGATGTTCCGGCTTACCGGATGATTCGACATTCCATAACTGTCGTAAGGGGGTGTTTCGGCAACTGCTCTTTCTGCTCCATCACACGGCATCAGGGGCCGGTTGTCACGAGTAGAAGCTGCGCTTCGGTCGTCGACGAAGCGAGAAGAATAACCGGATGCCCCGATTTTTCCGGCGTCTTAAGCGACCTTGGGGGACCGACGGCCAATATGTACGGGGTCAACTGTTCTGCGGACTCAGGCTGCAAGCGGCGTGATTGCCTTTATCCGAAGATATGTCGCAACCTTAGAGTGGATGAGCACGCCTACCTCCAACTCCTCGAGAAGGTTTCAGAGGTCCATGGCGTAAAAAGCGTGTTCGTCTCATCCGGCCTTCGCATGGAGTTGCTGGTGAAAACCCCCAGGCTTTTGGAGAGGCTGCTCGACGTCCACATTCCCGGCGCCATGAAGATAGCCCCTGAGCATACGGAGCCCGAAGTGCTGCGGTTGATGCACAAGAGCGGTCCGGAGCTCCTGCCGGAGTTTCTGCAAGTCTGCCGCGAGACGGCGAGGAGGCTCGGAAAAAGGATATTCTTTACCCCTTACCTCATATCCGCTCACCCTGGCTCAACGGTTGGAGACATGTCGGAAATGGCCGCAAAGCTGAAGGCGTTTGGACTTCAGGCGCGCCAGTTTCAAGACTTCACCCCGACTCCGGGAACGCTTTCGACCGCGATGTATGTGACCGGCCTCGATCGTGACACCCTCAAGCCCATCCATGTCGCCCGCGGAGGAAGCGAGCGCCGAGAGCAAAGAGACGCCTTGGAGAGAATGCGCCCTCGGGAAAAAAGCTCTTATCAGCGTAGTGATCGAAAAAGCAGGGCAGGGAGTGGGAAACGGAGTTGATTCCTTGCCGGCTTAGATGCCCTGTCAGGTCTCTTCTGGCGTCTTTCCCTCATCATATGAGCTTTCCGTGGGTGACGCCGGCAACTTGTTGCCGGTGTGCGAAGCACAAGAGGCAAAAGTGACGAACCCGATATCTTGCTCTTGCCCTTCGGGCGCGGGCAACGAGTTGCCCGTGTCACCCCAGTGTTCACACGGTAAATTTGTTCTCATTCAAAAATGACCATGTGTACGGGAATCTTTTTCCCTGCACTTCGCTCCCAAATGCTTCCCGTAAAAGCCCTGAAAGGGCGAAATACCATAGCCCAGGGCAACGCCCTGGGTCCGGAAG
>CAZOEL010000167.1:0-4404 GCA_964578835.1 uncultured Syntrophobacteraceae bacterium
TGATCCCCAAAAATCACGGCCGCATCATCAATATCGCTTCGAGAGCCTGGCTCGGTGGGCCTGGCCAGGCCCCCTACTCCTCGGCCAAAGCCGGCGTTGTGGGCCTCACCCGCGTGCTCGCGCTCGAACTGGGCCGTAAAGGCGTTACCTCCAATTGCATCGCTCCCGGACTGATCCACACGCCTTTGTGGGATCAGTTGCCCGATAAGAGCAAGTCATTCCTCCTCTCCAAACAGCCCACCGGAAAACTCGGGGATGTCGATGACATCGCCAATGCGGTCATGTTTCTCGCCGATGACGAGAGCGGCTACATTACCGGCCAGGTCTTGTATGTATGCGGCGGCAGAAGTCTTTTTTCTGGTTGATCGACCGAAAAGGAGAAGATGCAATGACCGGGATATTGTCTGAAAAATCGCTTGACGGCCTGAAGATCCTCGATTTCACGGGTGAGTTGGGTCCTTACGCCGCCAAGCTCTACGCCGGACTGGGAGCGGAGGTCATTCACCTGGAGCCCATGGCCGGAGACCCACTGCGAAAAGTGGGACCTTTTTTCCAGAATACGCCTGGAATGGAGCGAAGCCTTCAGTATCTCTATTACAACGCCGGCAAAAAGGGCATGCCTCTTAATCTGGAAAAGGAAGAGGGCAGGAGCGTATTCCTCCAGCTCTGCTCCAAGGCGGATCTTCTGATTGAGAGCTTCGTTCCGGGCTACCTCGACGGACTGGGAATGTCCTACGACCGTCTCAGCGCGGTGAACCCGAAGCTCGTTCAGACTTCCATAACGCCTTTTGGCCGTATGGGCGTCCACAAGGATAAGCCGGGAGCAGATCTCACCTGCTCGGCGATGGGCGGGTTCCTCTTCCTCGCGGGGGTAGACAATGAGAAGCCGGTGCGCACCTGCGACAATCAGGCCTACAGGATGGCCGAGGCTTACGCGGCGGTTGGAAGCTCGATTGCGCTCTATTTCGCAAAACAAACCGGCGTGGGTCAGTTTGTCGATGTCTGCTGCATGGAGGCGGTCGGAATGGCCCTGGAGAATGCCGCCCAATATTGGGATCTCGAAGGGGCGAACAGAAGAGGCAGAGGCACGGAAGCCGGCTCGGCTACGGTTCATCCTTGTAAGGACGGGTATTTCGCAGTTGTATGCATCATGGGCAAGAACAAGGTCATGTGGGACCCCTTCGTCGAGTGGATGAAAAAGGAAGAGGTCGAGGAATGGGAAGTCTTCGACGACGATAGATGGATTGACCCCTCCTACCGTCGCTCGGCCAAAGGTTATGAGACTTTCTGCCGCATCTTCGAACGCTTCACCATGAAGCACGACAAGCTGACGCTCTACGACAAGGCGCAAGCCGCCAGGGTGGCGCTTACTCCCGTGAGCAACGGCAAGGACCTATTGGAGAACCCTCAGCTTCGCCACCGCAATTTCTGGCAGACAATCTATCACTCCAACCTTGCCCGCGAGATTACCTACCCCGGGGCGCCCTACGAGCTTGGCAAGCTCGAGTGGCGCATAGGCAACGCCGCGCCCACCTTCGGACAACACACGGCGGAGATCATGAGAGATCTCGGCTATTCGAGCGAGGAGATCGAAGCCCTGGCAAAGGAGGGTATCATTTATGTCTGGTAATTTCAAAAAGGCTCTAGAGGGGATTGTAGTCTGTGATTTCTCCTGGGTAGGGGCGGGACCGATCACAACGAATGTGCTCGGCCAGTGTGGAGCTGAAGTAATCAAGATCGAGAGTTTGAAGCGCATCGATATTCTGCGCAAGGGCGGTCCTTTCAAAGACGGAAACGGCGAGGGCCTCGAGAGAAGCGGCTACTTTGCTAACAGAAATCCCAACAAGAAGTGCATTTCTCTAAACATGACTCATCCCAAAGCCCGCGAGGTCGCTGTCCGCCTGATCAAGAAAAGCGACATCATCATCAACAACTTTCGGGTTGGGCAGATGGAGAAATGGAAGCTCGGCTGGGAAGACGTAAAAGAGATGAATCCCCGCATCATCTACGTCACCATGAGTCTTCAGGGCCTTACCGGTCCCCACAAATCCTACATGGGTTATGGGGTAAATCTCAATGCTCTTTGCGGTCTGACAGCCCAGTCCGGATTTGCCGGCGGCAGGCCGTTTGGAACCGGCACGAACTACACGGATCACGTGATGGTGCCCGGCCATACCCTCTTTGGAATCATGGCTGCTCTCCTGCAGCGGCAAGTCACCGGAGAGGGCCAGACCGTGGCCATCTCACAGCTCGAATCGGCAATAGCCATGAAGCCCACGGACGCCATGGCCTACGCGGTGAATGGCGACATTTTGGGCCCCCTTGGCTACGGGGACCCCGGCGCCGCTCCTCATGGAGTCTACAAGACCATGGGGTATCGCAAGTGGATAGCCATCTCGGTTTTTAGAGAATGGGACTGGACGATCCTCAAGAGCGTCATGGGAGACCCGCCATGGGCGGATGACCCTAAGTTCGCAACGCTCAAGTCTCGAAAAGAAAACGAAGATGAGTTGAACGTCAACATAGAAGCCTGGACGCGCAACCAGTACGCCGATCAACTGGCTGATAAGCTCTCGGCTGCAGGAATCCAGGCCGGTCCCGTAAACGACGCGAGGGCGGCGATTGAAGACAGGCACCTGATCGAGAGAGAATTCTGGACCTATCTCGATCACCCGGTGGTTGGCTCCACCCTTTATAATCGAGCCCCGATAATGTTCTCCAAAACTCCTATTCAGATGAAAACCGCTGCCCCCACGCTCGGTCAACACACGCGCGAAGTCCTCTCGAACATGCTCGATTATACGGAGGCCGAAATCGATCAACTGATGAGCGAGGACGTTCTGACCTGACGGCCGACTCGCACAGCGATTCCCGCCTGCGGACGCCTCTGCGCTTCCACCTTCCCAAGGCATGGCGGGCTTGAAGAAACGCCGACATTTCACCACAGGAGCAAGATAATGGATTTCTCCATATCCGAAGAATACAACATGCTCAAGGATTCCATGAGAGAGTTCGTCAAACGGGAAATGCTTCCTCTGGAAAAGACTTTCCTGGAACGGGACATGACCCTTTGGACGGAACCCGGTCCCCAGTTGCCCAAGGAAACAACGAAACGATTGCTTGAAGAGACCCAAAAACTCGGTTTCTGGGGCCTGGAGGTCGAAGAGAGATTTGGCGGACAGGGGCTTGGAATGCTCGCCAAAACCATGGTTCTCGAAGAAATGTGTAAATCCTTCATCGGTTTTTCACCCCACGGATTCATGCTTCCCCCCGATGCTCCCAATCTCTATTACCTGCATTCCTGCTGTGTCGGGAACCAACGTGATAAGTATTTCGTCCCTTACTGCAACAACGAGCTCGATTCGGCCATGGCCTGCACCGAACCCGGAGCAGGCTCGGACGTGAGCGGACTCAAGACGATGGCCGTACGCGAAGGCGACAAATGGGTGATCAACGGAACGAAGACCTTCATTAGCAAGTGCGATAAAGAAAATCTCTTCTACATCCTGATAGCGGTAACCGACAAAAATGCTACGAGCAAGAACCGGTTCACAGCTTTCCTTATCGATAGGGACATGCCGGGAGTAAGGATTGGAAGAGAGATTCCCGTCATTGGATCTATGCCTACCTGGGATTTGATCTTAGAAGATGTGACCGTTGGAGACGATGCCGTTCTGGGTGATGTCGGAAAAGCCTTCATTCCGCTTCAAAACAGATTCGGCGTGCGTCGCATCGAGCTTGCATGCCGCTGCACTGGGATGGCCGAAAGACTCATCCAGATGATGATCGATCACGCCAACAACCGCATAACGTTCGGGGAACCCCTCGCCAACCGTCAGACCGTGCAGAACTGGATTGCCGATTCGACTATCGAGCTCGAAACCGTGCGATGGCTCCTCTATTACGCCGCATGGAAATCCGACCAGGGAGTCGAGGACTTGCGCAATGAGGGCGCGATGCTCAAAGTGGCCGCGACCGAGATGCTCACCAAGGTCGCAGATCGCGCCATCCAGGTGCATGGCGGGGTCGGCCTTTCAAAGGAGCTTGGAATCGAATATGTCGCCCGCATGGTTCGCGTCTGGCGCATCCTCGAAGGGCCCTCTGAAATTCATCGATGGACCCTCGGACGCACTCTGCTCAAACAAAAAAGTCCTTACAACGGTTTCATGGTGGCCAAGGACAATGGCGATTAAGCGCCCAAGCAAGATTGCGCGAACATTTCAAGAAACCGGCTGTCGCATTATTCCGGCAACAACCGGAATCCAGTCCTTGATGGGTGAATGGGAGAAGCCTTTACTCTCCTATTCACCCACTCACCCATTCACCCCAAAAAATAGAGAGGCGCCTACATGCATATTGCGGTGCTTGCCAAAGTGGTGCCGGACTATGAAGTCCCGGCGGGGG
>CAZOEL010000168.1:0-4342 GCA_964578835.1 uncultured Syntrophobacteraceae bacterium
CAAGAACCGGAAGAAGACGATGCTTCCACCTTGTCCTACTTTCATCATCCCAGAGCCGATCCGGACCCATTTGCGGCAGATAACTCACGATTTATATTTTCCCCAGAGAACAGAGACTGCTGAGCTTTGAGAAGACTTATTCTGACAGAAAATCAGTGAACACTGCGTAGATTGAATTGAGAAGGTTTGACGATAAGTATAAAATGATTTTCATCAGCTTTGTTTAAGATAGGGAAACTTGCTCGGAATCCAGTCGAATCGGAAAGCTATGGAATCAATTGTCAGGATTATTCAAGCAGTTTCCGTTCTCGTTCAGTTCGTAGCGGTTATCTTGGCCTTGAGGCTGATTCCCATCACCAAAAAAAAACAAGCCTGGCTGGCGATTTCCACTGCAATTTTCCTTATGACAATTCGTCGAGCCATATCCTTTCTGGGACAGGATCATCCGGAGCTGACCAGCTCTCTTCTGTGGTTTGAGTCTTTCGGGCTCATCATATCGGCTCTGATGGTTTACGGCGTAGCCTCCATCGCCCCTGTTTTCCTGGAGCTCAAGCGTTCGGAGAAAGCTCTTGAGGAGGCCCGCGACCAACTGGAAAGAAGAGTCGAAAAACGCACGGCCGACTTGGCCAAAGCCAACGAGAATCTGCATGCCGAGATTTTCGAGCGAAAGCAAATCGAATCGATGCTGCGACTCGATGACGCTCGACTCGAAGCTCTTTGGCAACTGAGCCAGATGGACAACTCCTCGGCAGATCAGATTTCGTCGTTTGCTTTGGAGCAACAGATAAAGCTCACCAGGAGCACGACCGGCTGGATTGGGTTTCTGACTGAAGATGAGAAAGCGTTCTCGAGCGTCGCATGGTCTAGATCCGCCCTGGAAGGCTGCGCCATTGCGGAAAAGCCGATGCATGCCCCGATTGAGAAAGCAGGACTCTGGGCAGACGCCATACGGGAAAAGAGAGTGGTTGTCGTCAATGACTTTTCGGCGCCGAATCCCGGCAAAAAGGGCCACCCCACAGGTCATGCTCCTCTCACCCGTCTTATGCTCGTTCCCGTCTTCGAAGGCGAGCGCACCGTCGCTCTCGCAGCAGTCGCAAACAAAGATGAGGAATACAACCCCTCGGACGCCAGACAGCTCACGTTGTTGATGGATGGGATGTGGAAGCTCATTCAGCGCGAGAAAGCCGAGAAGGCGTTGCGCGAATCAGAGAGGCTGGCTGCAGTCGGGCGGGCGATGTCGGCAGTGGCTCACGATATGAAGACTCCGCTCATAGCCATCGGCGGCTTCACCCTTTTGGCCCAAAAGCTGATCGAAAAAGAGAGTCCGGCTCACGCCAAATTGGACATCGTTATTAAGGAGACTCTGCGACTGGAGAAGATGGTAAAAGATGTGCTTGATTTCTCCAGACCGTTAGAGTTGAAGTTATCGGAAGAAGACGTCCTCGAAATAATTTACGAATGTCTCGCAGTAGTGGAGCCTCTCGCTGAGAAGCGAAACATAGCGCTTTTGAGCCACCCGGGATGCGACAATCCTCGAGTAATGATGGACGGTATGAGAATGAAGCAGGTGCTCATAAACCTCATAACAAACGCCATTGAAGCCTCCCCGGAAGGTGAGGAAGTGGCGATAAGCGCTCGCACGGAGGGAGAGAGTCTCCAGATAGAGGTAATGGATTGCGGCTGCGGCATTCCGCCCGAAAAGAGGCGCGAAATCTTTTCCCCGTTCTTCACTACAAAGAAGGAAGGCGCCGGCCTGGGGCTGGCTATCGTCAAGAAAATAGTCGAAGCTCACAAAGGAAGCATCCAGATTGTAGATAATCCTCGAGCTGGAGTCACCTTTAGGGTGCTGATTCCAAGCAAGTCCGCCCAGGATAATAGGAAAGATGAACGATCAAATTCGTAGACAAAAGGAGTAGAGCATTGCTCTGGAAACCAATCAAAAAGGATCCGGGTTCATGGACTCTAAAGCCCAACCTTTTGGAATACGAAAAGACCTGCGCCGGATTCAGCTGGGATGATATTCGCCGCGAACTGGATGGACTTCCTGGCGGAAAGGGCCTCAATATCGTCCATGAAGCGGTAGACCGCCATGCGAACGAACAGGCGGGAAATCGACCGGCCATACGGTGGCTGGGGAGCGATGGCTCAGTCAGGGATTATTCCTATATTGAGCTCAAGCGGCAGAGCAACCGCTTGGCAAACGTCCTGAACGCTCTTGGAGTTGGAAAGGGAGACACGGTTTGCGTCCTGGCCGGTCGGATTCCCGAGCTCTACATCGCAGCGCTGGGAGCGCTGAAGAACAGGAGCGTCTTCTGCCCGTTGTTCTCGGCATTCGGTCCGGAGCCCATCTTCCAGCGCCTTAGCCGGGGCGATGCGAAAGTCCTGGTGACCACCGAGCGCCTGTACCGGCAAAAGGTCGCCCAGATCATGGAGCGACTCCCCTCTCTGCGCTATGTGCTCCTCGTGGATGTGGAGGAGCACATGGAAAAGGGGCTTCTCTCCTTTCCCAGATTGATGGACGAGGCGCTGGATGAGTTTTCGATTCCTCCGACTTCACCCGATGACATGGCGATTCTTCATTTTACAAGCGGCACCACTGGAATGCCAAAAGGCGCGGTGCATGTGCACAACGCTGTTTTGACTCATTACATGACCGGGAAATACGTCCTGGATTTTCACCCCGGAGATGTATTCTGGTGCACGGCCGACCCGGGTTGGGTAACGGGGACTTCGTATGGAATCTTCGCGCCGCTGCTGCATGGCGTTACCAACATCATCGACGAGGAAGAATTCGATGCGGAGCGTTGGCTCCAAATCCTTGAATCAGAGAAGGTTAGCGTCTGGTATACTGCGCCCACGGCAATCCGAAGACTCATGCGCATCGGCATAGAACCGCGCCTGCAATACGACTTCAAGCATCTAAGACTCATCCACAGCGTCGGCGAACCGCTCAACCCCGAGGCGGTCGTGTGGGGCGAGAGGGCCTTTGGACTCCCCATCCACGACAATTGGTGGCAGACGGAAACGGGCGGAATAATGATCTCGAACTATTTATCCATGGAAATTCGGCCGGGCTCCATGGGCCGGCCGCTGCCGGGAATCGACGCGGCCATCGTTCGCCGCGTGGATAAAAACGGGGTTGAGGTGTTGGAGACGCCCGACGCGCAGGGAGACCTTGCGTTGAAACCCGGCTGGCCTTCCATGTTCCGCGAATATCTCCACGAAGAGGAGCGATATCGAAAGTGCTTCGTGGGAGGCTGGTATCTGACGGGTGACCTGGCGAAACGGGATGAAGACGGCTACTTCTGGTTTGTGGGCCGCTCTGACGACATCATCAAGACGGCCGGACACATGGTGAGCCCGTTCGAAGTCGAAAGCGCGCTCATGGAGCACCCGGCGGTGGCCGAAGCGGGCGTTATCGGAAAGCCCGACCCGCTGATAGGAGAGCTGGTAAAGGCCTTTGTTGCGCTGAAGCCAGACTTTGAACCGAGCGAGGACCTGCAACTCGAGCTAATCGGCTTTGCAAGAAAGAAGCTCGGCTCGGCTGTAGCGCCGAAAGAGATCGAATTTCAGCCAAACCTTCCAAAGAACAAGGCGGGGAAGATCATGCGCCGATTGCTCAAAGCCCGTGAACTGGGCTTGCCCGAAGGAGACATATCAACGCTGGAGACATGAATACGAAGATGCAGCCACCTATACTGCAAGCGCATGAAAACTGGACTTTTCTCAGGAGCGCGGCCATCCTGGCCGCCTCCATCCGCGGGCGAGCCATTCCCGCAGCTCATTCCTCATCAGGTATGGTCGCCAATTCCAAGAGCTCGAAGAAAACTCTCTGCTGTTCGCGCTGCAAGGCCTTAACCTTCTCCAGTTCCGCAATAACCGCATCCAACGCTGCGTCTCGCTCATCCATCAACTGCTTGAATCTCGCAAGCACCACCTTTGCGTCCCTTTTCATATCGCCCCCGTAAGGAATTATAATCACTCAACAATGCTCATGCGCGCAATAGCCCCAAGACTTTCCGATCTTCAACGGCCTTTCGCATAGCCGCTTTTCCGCTCTAAACGGCTCGTTCTAGCGCGCAGCTTCATAACTTTCCAATGATAACACAGCGCTGCGCTCCATACCAACGAACGGTGAACACTGGCAGGGCTATCTTGTTCTGTGATGATTGAACAATCGTAACGCCCGGTTAGCCTCTATTCCAGTCACTTCTGCTGTTGGAATCAGCCCTGAAGGGGCGAAATACCATAGCCCAGGGCATCGCCCTGGGTAGAGATCCCGCCATACTCTCATCCAAGCCCTGTAAGGGCGAGATAACCACTTTCTGGATATTTCGCCCTT
>CAZOEL010000169.1:0-4129 GCA_964578835.1 uncultured Syntrophobacteraceae bacterium
CATGCCGGAATGACAGAACCCCTCTTCCTGGTAGGTTATTTGTTGTGAGCTGCCTTAGGATTCAGGAGATCCTCAGGAATAAAACCTTGTAAAATTAAATGATTTGACATAAAATTACCTTGTATTTTTAAATAAATCCTTTTTCAAATCTGTGGGATCACCATGAAACGGTTTATCGCAAAGAAGCTTCTGGCCTGGAAGAACAGCGAGCGACGCAAGCCGCTCATCCTTCGCGGCGCCAGGCAGGTGGGTAAAACCTGGTCGGTGCTTGACTTCGGCAGGAGCCACTTCGAAGGCTCCCTGCATGTGATCGATCTGGAGCAACATCCGGATTGGCATCGGGTGTTCGACGGCAACCTGTCGGCGAGCAGGATTCTATCGGAGCTCGAAATCCTTATCAATGCCCGGATTGTTCCCGGAAAAGACCTGCTGTTTTTTGATGAAATCCAGAGCTGCCCGCGTTCCATCATGGCCTTGAGATATTTCTACGAAGAATGTCCCGAGCTTCATGTCATCGCCGCCGGCTCCCTGCTGGAATTCGCCATGCGAGATGTCTCGTTTCCAGTGGGGCGAGTACAGTTCCTCAACATGGTCCCCATGTCCTTTCTCGAATTTTTGATGGCCACGAACAACGACATTGCAGCTGAGACCATCCTTTCGCCTCCTTCAAGACTTCCGGAGGGAGCCCATAACATGCTGCTGGAGGAGCTTCGCCGGTACATGTTCATCGGGGGAATGCCGGAATGCGTTCTGGTTTATTCCAGGTCTGGAAAGATGAGGGATGCTTTCGAAGTCCAGGCGGAGCTGGTCAACGCTTTTCGCCAGGATTTTTCGAAATACGCTCCCCATGCAGACAAGCGCTGTCTCAATGCAGTCTTTGCATCCATTGCGAGGAGTGTTGGAAGACAAGTGAAATACGCTCATCTGGCGGAAGGGTGCACGAATCCAACGATCAAAAAGGCATTTGATCTTCTTTGCCTGGCTCAGGTGATTCGAAAAGTATCCGCATCCTCTCCTCCTGAACTTCCGCTCGGCGCGTTCGCTTCAGAGCGGAAGTTCAAGGCCCTTATGGTAGATATCGGTTTGATGCAGCATCTATCGGGGATGCCTGTCGATGTGGAGTATGCGCGAACGGATCTTCTGGCAATCCATCAAGGAGGCATGGCCGAACAGTTCGTGGGTCAGGAGCTCGTGGCCGCAGGACAGGACGAACTGTACTACTGGGCTCGCGAAGCAAAGAGCAGCACTGCCGAGGTGGATTTCCTTATAACTATTGAGGGCAGGATTCACCCTGTTGAGGTCAAGAGCGGCGCCGCAGGAAGATTGAGAAGCCTTCACCTGCTCCTGGAACGTCACCCTAACTGCTCCCATGGCCTCGTCTTCTCATGTGCTCCCTATGCCGAGCTTCTCGATCAGCGATTGATCTTCTTGCCCCTCTATTATGCGTACAAGGCTGGACACTAAGCCGGTCCGACTTTGATCTTCAAGCGAAGAAAAGCCAACAGTTTTCGCAAGGCGGCCCATTTGATGTATGGATACGCGACGCTTTGATATCTTTTTCTGGACCACATGAGGATTTCCAAGATCGCGTCAGGATATGAAAGAATGCAATAGCGCAAAACTCACCCGGCTGAGCCCTTTTTGAACCACGAAAAACACGAAAGACACGAAAAGTATGATCAACAATTGGAAAGAGAGGCATTCCGCTTTATGAAATTTCGTGCCTTTCGTGTTTTTCGTGGTCTAAAGAAAAGGTGACTTCTGCGTTATTGCGAAAGAATAGCTCCATGAGCGTGAAAGTCCTGCGCGTGAGGCTTGTTGCGCTCTTTTTTCTCTCCCGAATACAAGTTGAAATGAAGTCTGCAAGGGTTTAGAATTAAGCCTGTTATGAAGCTTGGCGCTATCTCATGCGCTATGAATAATCTTTGAGGTTTGTAGTTGTGTTTGTACGCAGCACGCGGTTTCTAAAAAATATCAGGGAAAGTTGATGAGCCTGCTGGATATCTGCACCTACCCCGATCCCGTTCTGCGGGAGACTTGCGCTCCCATAGAAAACATTGACGGGGAGATCTTAAAGCTGATAGATGATATGGCCGAAACGATGTACGAGGCTCCGGGAATCGGTCTGGCCGCAAATCAGGTGGGACGTCCCATCCGGTTGGTGGTCATCGATCTTCAGAAGCCGGAGATTCAAAACGGCCTCATTGTGTTGATAAATCCGAAAATTGTGAGCGGGAGCGGGTCGATCACGTTTGAAGAGGGCTGCCTGAGCGTTCCCGAGTTTTTCTCGAACGTCAAGAGATTCGAAGAAGTCACCGTTCACGCGCTCGATATTTCCGGCAAGAAAATGGAGATAACGGCCTCGGGCCTTTTGGCGGTTGTGTTTCAGCACGAGATCGATCACCTTGAGGGCAAGCTTTTTATCGATCGGCTCGGCCCTATAACGAGAGACATATTCAAAAGAAAATGGAAGAAGAAGCACAAAGAGGCAGCGGCTTAGATTCTCGGTTCCCGAAATTGATTTTTATGGGAACGCCGGATTTTGCCGTCCCTTCTCTGCAGCGTCTGGTTGACGCCGGAGCGCCGGTCGTTTTGGCGATCACGCAACCGGACCGTCGTAGCGGCAGGGGAAAAAAATTGACGCCTCCTCCCGTCAAGATCTTGGCTGAGAAGCTGAATATTCCGGTGCTTCAGCCCGAAAGAATAAGGGAAGAGGAGGTGGTGGAGCGTATTCTGTCTTTTGACGCGGAGTGCGCAACGGTGGTTGCTTACGGGCAGATCCTTCCTCAGAGCCTTCTTGACGCTCTTCCGCTTGGCGCGCTGAATGTCCACGCCTCTCTTTTGCCGCGATACAGAGGCGCTGCGCCTATCCAGAGAGCCCTCCTCGCAGGCGATGAAGAGACGGGCGTGAGCATCATGCTCCTCGACGCCGGCATGGATACGGGTCCGGTTCTCGCCATGAAGTCCATTCACATCCGTTCTGACGATAATAACCAGACCCTGAGAGACAGGCTTTCGCTTCTTGGCGGCGATCTGCTTTGCGAGACAATCATTGAGTGGCGCGCCGGCCTGGCTCATCCTCGAGCGCAAGACGATAGCCTCGCCACCTTCGCTCCTCCGATCCGTAAGGAAGAGCTTCGGCTTTCCTGGGAGCTTCCCGCAGATCGCATCATCAACGCCATTCGGGCGTTCGACCCGTCGCCCGGCGCCTATGGCTTTTTTGCGGGAAAGCGTATAAAGTGCTTCAACTCGTCTCTCCTTCATTGGAATGGCGAAGGCGGGGCAGGGGAGGTCGTTGGTTTTACGGATAAAGGCCTGGTGGTCCTGGGCGGCGACGGTAGAGCGTTCGTCGTCGGCGAGCTTCAGATGGAAGGGCAACGCAGGCTCTCGGCGGCTGAATTCCTCCGCGGGCATCCCATTCCCCCCGGCTCCCGCCTGGAATAGATTTCGTGAAAGCTCAAGGGCGATGTCTTTAGAAGAACAGAGCGGCTCAAACCAAAACAGCGGATCCAAGCAGCCCGAGAAAATGACCCTCGTTACGCTGCTCGGGCTGACTGCCGTTTTGGTCATTTTGCTTTTCGCCCTCCTTTATATTATTCCCAATTACGGTCTTGGACGCATCAATCCGCGGCTTCCCCTGCTCATGAATATAGCAATGGGCTTATTGGGAGGCTTTGTGGTTTTTGTGCTTGCACTCCTTATCGTTGTCACGCTCCGGGGCCGCGATGTGCCTTTTTCCGAAAAAGTGAGGGGCGTTGCGGTAAAAGTCCTTCTCCCGGCGCTCGTTCTGGTGGGCAAGCTCATTGGGCTCAAGCGCGAAGAGGTGCAGCATGCTTATGTGGCGGTCAATAACGAATTGGTCATGGCCCGATGCAGGAACGGCCGGCCTCCGGGGAGCGTTCTGCTGCTGATGCCCCATTGCCTTCAGGACCAGGATTGCGTGGTCAAGATCACGCACAAGGTGGAAAACTGCAAGCGCTGCGGGAAATGTCCGATCAAGGACCTTCTCGATATCTCCTCGAAATATGGCGTAGACCTTGCCGTCGCAACGGGTGGAACCATGGCGCGCAGAATCATTTCGGAAAGTCGTCCGGATCTGATCATCGCCGTAGCCTGCGAGCGGGACCTC
>CAZOEL010000170.1:0-3781 GCA_964578835.1 uncultured Syntrophobacteraceae bacterium
GAACTAGTCGAGGTTTGTCATAGTTGATGAACCACTTAAGGCGCCACAGAGACACCCAGGACACAGAGAAAAGCTATAGAATAATAGAAGAAAAATCTCTGTGCTCTCTGTGTCTCTGTGGCGCCTTTACAAAAGCCATTTCTATTGTGACCAACTTGCGATTGAGCGCGGACGAATACTGACCATAGCCCCGCACACGGTGAGTGAGAGAAAATGATCAATCGGATCATCGATTTTTCCGTCAACAACAAGTTCGTTGTCTTTGCTCTGACAGCGGCCGCTTGCATCGCCGGGATATGGTCCATAAAGCATATGGCGTTGGACGCCATTCCTGATTTGAGTGATACGCAAGTCATCATTTACTCCCGCTGGGACCGCAGCCCTGATATTCTTGAAGATCAGGTTACCTATCCAATCGTCACGGCAATGCTCGGCGCTCCCAAGGTAAAGGCCGTTCGCGGATTCTCGGACTTTGGCTACTCCTACGTCTACGTCATTTTCGAAGACGGAACCGATCTCTATTGGGCGCGTTCCCGGACTCTGGAATATCTCTCCGGCGTGCTTCCCCGCCTGCCTCAAGGCGTGAGAACGGAGCTCGGGCCTGACGCAACGGGACTTGGCTGGGTCTTCCAATACGCCCTTGTCGATTCGTCCGGAAAACACAGCCTGGCTGATCTGCGCTCCTACCAGGACTGGTATTTGCGTTACTATCTGAAATCCGTGCCGGGAGTGGCGGAAGTGGCTCCCGTGGGAGGATACGGCAAACAATACCAGGTGAATGTCGATCCAAACCGGTTAAGAGCCTATGGCATTTCCATCAACAGGGTTGTCGATGCGGTGCGAAGCGGCAACAGCGATGTGGGGGGACGCCTGCTAGAATTCGGAGGAACCGAGTACATGGTCCGTGGGCGGGGCTACGCGAGGTCTATCCAGGACTTTGAAAACATAGTCCTCACTGCGAGCGACACCGGCACTCCGATTCGCATCAAGGACGTTGGACAAGTGGCGTTGGGACCCGATCTGAGAAGAGGCGCCTGCGATCTCGACGGAACCGGAGACGTGGTTTCAGGAATTGTGGTGATGCGGCACGGGCAGAACGCCCTCGATGTCATCAAGGCCGTCAAAGCGAAGATAAAGGAAATAGAGCCCGGCCTGCCGGAAGGCGTCAAAGTGGTCCCCGTATACGATCGTTCCGACCTGATCCTTCGCGCAATTGACACTCTCAAATCGACTTTGGTGGAAGTGATCCTCACCGTAGCCGTTATAGTCTTTATTTTTCTCTGGCACGTTCCGAGCGCCATTATTCCCGTCATCACCATTCCCATAGCGGTTGTGCTCTCCTTCATCCCTTTCAAGATGATGGGGGTCACCGCAAACATCATGTCTCTGGGCGGCCTTGCAATCGCCATAGGGGCCATGGTGGACGCCTCCATCGTCGTGGTCGAGCAGACGCACAAAAAGCTCGAAGAATGGGAGCGGGAAGGGAGCAAGGGAGACTATCGGCTGGTAATTATCGAGGCCGTTAAAGAGGTCGCGGGACCGAGCTTTTTTGCGCTGCTCGTGATAGCGGTATCCTTTCTTCCCATCCTCACGCTGGAAGCCCAGGAAGGACGCCTTTTCAAGCCGCTTGCCTACACGAAGAACCTTTCCATAATTGTCGCAGCAGTGCTGGCCATCACTCTGGACCCGGCTCTGCGGCTGTTCTTCATGCAAATAAAGACCTTCGAATTCGGTCCTCGCCGGGTGAGATCCTTGGTAAACGGAATCTTCAGAGGGAGGATTCATTCGGAAGATAAGCATCCCATCAGTCGGTTACTGATCAGGGGTTATCTGCCCGCGTGCGAATGGGCGCTGCGGCGCAAAGGCGTGGTGATTGGCGCGACTTTGGCCCTCATGGCGGTGACGATTCCGGTCTATCAGCGGCTTGGGAGCGAGTTCATGCCTCCCTTGGACGAAGGCTCTTTACTTTATATGCCTTCGACCATGCCGGGAATCTCCATCACCGAAGCGCAGAAGGTCCTGCAGGTTACAGATCGCATCATCAAGGGATTCCCGGAAGTGGAACAGGTGCTCGGGAAGGCGGGCAGAGCCGAAACGGCAACCGATCCCGCGCCTCTTTCGATGTTGGAGACCGTCATCATCTTGAAGCCGAAGTCCGAATGGCGCAAGGTGGACGTCTGGTATTCCTCCTGGGCCCCCGAATGGTTGAAGAATGTGTTCCGGCATATTACGCCCGACCACATTTCCAAAGACGAGCTTGTGGCCAAAATGAACGACGCTCTGAAGATACCCGGGCTGGCGAACGGATGGACAATGCCCATCAAGGGGCGCATCGACATGCTTTCAACGGGCGTTCGCACCCCTGTAGGGCTCAAGATTTCAGGCGCCGACACAAAGGTCATCGAACAGATCGGAATTCAGGTAGAATCGCTGCTTCCTTCGGTGAAAGGAACCCGGAGCGTGTTTGCGGAGAGAACCGGCAGCGGATTCTTCCTGGACTTTGTCTGGAACCGCGATGAGCTTGCGCGCTACAACCTGAGCATCGATGAGGCCCAGGCGGCGGTCCAGAACGCCATCGGGGGAGAGAACGTCACGACGACTGTCGAAAACAGAGAACGCTATCCGGTGAATGTCCGCTACATGGCTGATTTTCGCTCCGACCCCGAAGCCCTAGCCCGCGTTCTTGTTGCGGCGAGCGACGGAACGGTGCAGGCGCCTCTCGGTCAGTTGGCCGCCATCAGGATTGAGACCGGTCCCTCCATGATCCGGGATGAAGATGGTCTGCTGACCGGCTATGTCTATGTGGATGTGGCGGACCGAGATCCGGGAAGTTATGTCGAGGAGGCTAAACAGACCTTGATCGACAGTCTGAAGCTTCCGCCTGGCTATTCCGTATCCTGGAGCGGTCAGTATGAGGCAATGGAGCGCGTGCGGGAAAAGCTTCAGGTTGTCCTGCCGCTGACTCTTTTCATCATAGTCCTGCTCCTCTATGTGAATACGCGCTCGCTTTCGAAGACCTTGATCGTATTGCTGGCCGTGCCTTTCTCAGCCATCGGCGCGGTCTGGTTTCTCTATCTTCTCGACTACAACATGAGCATCGGCGTATGGGTGGGAATGATCGCGCTGCTCGGCGTGGATGCGGAAACGGGCGTCTTCATGCTGCTCTATCTCGATCTTTCCTACGAGCAGGCTAAGAAGAACGGACTCCTGCGAAACCGGGCGGATTTGCGGCAGGCCATTCTGAACGGCGCCGTCAAGCGCATCAGGCCGAAGTTCATGACCGTTGCGACTGACTTTATCGGCCTTTTGCCCATCATGTGGTCTATCGGCGTGGGCTCGGACGTCATGAAAAGAATCGCCGCTCCGGTAATAGGAGGCATTTTGACTTCCTTCCTCCTCGAACTGCTGGTCTACCCGGTGATCTATGAAATCTGGAAGGGAAGGGAGCTGAAGAACGCACAGCTCGAGCCATGAGCATTCCACGCAAGTCAAAATGAGAGCTGCAGAGACGGTCTAAGTAAACTTGACTTTAAATTATGCTCCCTTAGATTCTAAAGAAGAGTCTTTATCGATTTGCTCCGTCGTTTTTCCGGGTTGTCTATGATCAAAAGCTGCTGATTGCCGGACGGAAACTGGGAGCTATCGACAATAGGACAGTCATTAATGGAACCAATGTGGGATGATGAAAACAGGACAAGGCGGAAGCATCGTCTTCTTCCGGTTCTTGAGCCCCAAAGGGGCGCAACATCATAGCCCAGGGCAACGCCCTGGGTAGACGGCG
>CAZOEL010000171.1:0-3488 GCA_964578835.1 uncultured Syntrophobacteraceae bacterium
CATTTCGGAAAGTCGTCCGGATCTGATCATCGCCGTAGCCTGCGAGCGGGACCTCACCAGCGGCATCCAGGACACCACCCCGTTGCCCGTCTATGGGATCTTCAACGAGCGTCCTTTCGGCCCCTGTTTGAATACCCGGGTCGCCATCGACCGCGTGGAGTCGGTCCTGAAGGAAGTCACATCGCTCAGGCTCGGAAAATCATGATCAATGCTAGAAGTCTGGCCTACCAGATCCTGCTTCACCTGGAACAGAAAGCTTCGTACCCGGACCGTTTGATCCGGGCTGCGATGGATCGCCATTCGAGGCTTGAAGAACGAGATCGCGCCCTTCTGACAGAGCTTGTTTACGGAGTCCTGCGCTGGCAGGGCAGGCTCGATTGGCGCATAGATCAACTGAGCAAGATCAAGCCGAAGAAGATAGACCCTGCCATCAGAATCCTCCTTCGGATGGCGCTCTACCAGCTTTTCTTCCTCGAGCGCATACCCGCTCACGCGGCAGTCGATGAAACGGTTAAAATCGCCAAAAGCAGTCAGCCCGAGCACCTGGCGCGCTTTGTCAATGCTATTCTCAGGGAAGCATTGCGCCGCTCAGACGATTGGAGCTGCCCGGTGCGCGAGAAGGACCCCGAGGGGCATCTCTCCGTCATGACTTCTCATCCCCGCTGGCTCGTCGCGAGATTCATCAAAGAACTGGGCATAGATGAAACCGAGCGGTTGCTCGAGGCCAACAATACGATTGCTCCGATGGTTTTGAGAGTCAATACTTTGTTGGCCGGCGTGGATCAGGTGAGCGAATGGCTGCGTGAGAAAGGCGTTGCGGCGGAGCTTTCTCCCTATCTTAGCGACGCTTTGCGGGTGAGCGGGATTCGGCAGGATATAACCCGAACGCCTATTTACGAAGAGGGCTGGGTTCAGATCCAGGACGAAGCGTCGCAGCTCATCTCCCATATTGTCTGCCCTAAGCCGGGTGAGCGGGTGCTCGATCTTTGCGCCGGATTTGGCGGGAAATCCACTCATATGGCTTCCTTTATGAAAAATGAGGGCGAAATTCTCTCCATCGACATGTCCGGCTGGAAGCTCGAAGAATTGAAGGAGAACGCCAAAAGGCAGGGAATCGGCATCATCCGAGCCATGGCGGGAAACATGCTGGAGCTTCGCCCGGAGAAGCTTGGCCGCTTTGATCGGGTTTTACTCGACGCCCCCTGCAGCGGCCTCGGGTCGTTAAGGAGGAATCCCGACATCAAATGGCGACGCCATCTCAAAGATCCTTATCGCTTCTCACAAATGCAGGCGGAGATGCTCGATCATGCAGCCGGCTTCGTTGGTGATGGCGGCGTGCTTGTCTATGCCACGTGCACAATCACCCCCGAAGAAAATGAGGAAGCAGCCGGAAAGTTCAGCGCCTCGCATCAGGGGTGGCTTGCAGAAAGAGCTGCCGACTTTCTTCCGGAAGGCTGCCGGTCCATGGCGGAGGGGGCTTTTTTCAAAGCGTGGCCGCATCGCCATGGAACGGACGGTTTCTTCGGAGCCTGCTGGCGCAAGGGATAAGGCGGCTCCAAAGAAATAACATCCCGGCGCCACTGTGTCATAAAATCAGCCGATAGGGATTGTAGGGTGGGCGCGTCTTCATGCGCCCACCATTTCGAGCCTTGCATGTCCTACTGTATCCCATCGCTCCCCAGTTCATGGAGGAGGAATGCATGTCGCGATTTTTCAATACAGCAGGGCCTTGCAAGCCGGAAGTTCATTATATGCTGCCGGCAGCGTCACGTCTTCCTGAAGTAGGTCGTTTGGTCGCCCAAATGGGATATTTTGTTATTCACGCTCCGCGTCAAACGGGCAAGACCACGTCCATGCTCGAGATAGCCAGACAGTTGACAGCATCCGGCAAATATGTGGCGGCGCTGGTTTCAATGGAAGTCGGAGCCGCATTCAATGACGATCCTGGAGGTGCTGAGTCGGCGATTCTGAGCGATTGGCGTCAAGCGGCCGACTGGCAATTGCCGGCCGAATTTCAACCTCCCGTCTGGCCGGCAGCTGAACCGGGATCGAGGATCAGATCGGCTCTACAGGCGTGGGCAAAAGCCGCGCCCCGTCCCCTGGTTTTATTTCTCGATGAGATTGACGCCCTGCAGGACGTGGCTCTCATTTCGGCGCTGCGGCAATTGCGTGCGGGTTACCCGGGGCGGCCGGAAGCATTCCCCTCATCTTTAGCTCTCATTGGCATGCGGGACGTGCGCGACTATAAGGTTGCCGCAGGTGGGAGTGACAGGCTGAACACTGCAAGCCCTTTCAACATCAAGGTGCGATCTTTGACTCTGAGTAATTTCAGTGCGGATGAGGTATCCGCGCTTTACCGCCGGCATAACGAAGAGACCGGTCAAAGTTTCTCACCCGGAGCCATGCAGCTTGCCTTCGATTTGACCCAGGGACAGCCTTGGCTGGTGAATGCGCTGGCCAAGATCGTTGTCGAGGAATTGGCGCCGAATGCCTTTCAGACCATTACTGAAGATCTTGTTGAGCAGGCCAAGGAAATAATCATCGCAAGGCAGGAGACCCATCTGGATAGTCTGGCTGAGCGATTGCGAGAGCCTCGAGTCAGGCAGATCATCGAACCCATGTTAGCAGGCAAGACGTTTGGAGATATGCCTCCGGACGATATTCGCTTTGTTCTGGATCTCGGTTTGTGTCGCCGCACCTCGGAAGGCGGGCTGGCGATTGCAAATCCCATCTATCGGGAAGTCATCCCGAAAGTCCTTACTGGAACCACCACGGCCTCTCTCCCTATGATCCAGCCAACCTGGTTGAAGCCAGACGGCAATCTTGATGTCAATCACCTGCTGGAGGCATTTCTCGCCTTCTGGAAACAGCACGGGCAGCCCCTGCTTGGCAGCGCTCCTTACCATGAGATTGCTTCCCACCTGGTCATGATGGCCTTTCTCCATCGGGTGGTGAACGGCGGTGGAACACTGGAGCGCGAGTATGCCATCGGCAGTGGCCGGATGGATCTTTGCTTGCGCTATAGAGATGTTACACTGGCCATTGAGCTGAAGGTCTGGCGCGATGGTGAAGCCGATCCCTTGAATGAGGGCCTCGTTCAGATAGACGGCTACTTGGATGGGCTAAATCTTGATTCCGGCTGGCTTGTAATCTTTGACCGGCGAAGGAGCCAGCCGCCCATCAGCCAGAGAACGAGAACAGAAACCGCTGTCACTCCATCTGGAAGAGAGGTGCTGGTCATACGTTCTTAGCACAGAGCCACAGTAGGGGAACAAAACGAACAGGCGATGCTTTTCCCCCTTTCCCTCAGGGAACAATACTGTTCAATTAAGGATCCGATGCATGCGTAGGTTGGGTTGAGCGATGAGCGAAACCCAACATCGATCGGTGCTCCCGTTGGGTTTCGCTCATCGATCAACCCAACCTACGGGTCCTTCCCTCACCCCGACCCTCTCCCTGAGGGAGAGGGGGCCCGCTTCCACCGGAAG
>CAZOEL010000172.1:0-3376 GCA_964578835.1 uncultured Syntrophobacteraceae bacterium
TACCCCGGGCTGATTTATCAAACCCCTTCGGGGTAGAAAAACTTGAACATCGAGTTATACAAGAGCGATACGGCTGACAAGGACAACTCGTTGTTCTTTCCAGGAGGGAAGGAGGCAAATGCGCGCTTCTCCGGCCGTTGTTTCTTGCAGTCAGCACAGCAGCAACTGGTGCGAACCAACCCGCGTTGTTTGGCGCTGTTGATGGCGGCGTTTTGAGGGAAATTCAGGGAATGAGCTTGAACGTCCAAGCGCCAAAGAAGACAAATGCAGCCAAAGCGTCTTGGTAATTAATATCCCTTAGGTTGAAAACATCGGATATCAGACGATTCCAGAATTCCTGCGTCAACTTCGCGCCCAAAAGCAGAGCGAATAAAACGAATGAAATTGCAAGGATTATCGAAATCGCAGGAGCAGAATCAAAGATGGCATCCCACGGGAGCCGTTCCTGTGTTTGAGGTTCAAACAACTCTGAAATCAAAACACATACAGAGACGTAAATAAGGAGGAGTAAATTAAACCTTATTGTGATACGAGTTCTTTCAATCATGCTTTCAGTCTCCATATAATGAACAGCAAAGAAAGATGAAAAGTATGTCTCTCAAAAAGAGAAGATTATCAGAATTTTTATGAACAATTGCAGTATCTTCACTCACAGGGAGGTATAAAATCGTCATTCCTTTCCTTTTTATCTGGATCAGCAATATCAGGAATTCCATCATCATCGTCATCATCATCAAAAAAATCCTTGATTCCATCCCCATCAGTATCTGTGGCCATTTCTTCCCCCTCTGCCGAGATTTCCAATCGAGAGTCTAGCCCCATCCTATCGGCAATTGTCTCTGTAAACTTACCTGCCGGATATTTTTTTACCTTATTGATTAGCCAACTCACAACCTTCGAGAAGAGCTTTTCGAAGACTTTACTAATCTGCAAGCCTTCAGGATCAGTTCTATTGATAGGATCATATAGGCAATAACTGTAAATATCCACATCCCCACCGGCGAACAAAATCGGATCTTTTGCGCTCCATCTTCCCACATCGGGATCATAATCCCTGTAACCGAAGCGCAGAAGACGAGTGTCGGGGTCATAGAGGCCTCCTGCGAAGGCGAAGGGAACCGTGAAGCCTGGATTGGAATCGTGGACGATGTTTCCAAACGAATCGTATTCCATCTTCTTGATTATGTTTCCAAAGGTGTCCGCAACCACTTTGAGGGTTCCAACCTGGTCGTAGAGGAGGTAGCGCGCTTGCATTTCCGGCTTGATTGACGGAAATGAGCGAAACTTTGTCTGCAGGCCATGCGGGCATTAGGAGAGTGAAGCTCCCATCGGCGGAAGCCGTAACGGATCTTGTTTCATCCGTTGCGAGGTTAGTCGCCTCAACCTGCAGTCCGGACGCCACGCAGTCCGGCGCGCCTGTTAAAATCGACTCTCCTCCTATGACTTCTCCAACCGTAACGAGGCCGATATCGGGCGAAACCGGAAGATCCGGTCCGAGGGAGACCACCAGATTCACGCCTGCGCCTGCGGGAGCCAAGGCGCCGGGAGCGGGGTCCTGGCTGATGATGCGCCCTGAAGAGACGGCGTTGCTGTTGGATGCGTCAACAACCCCTGTAATCAACCCGGCCGAAAGAATCAAAGCTTCAGCTTCTTCCATGGCCATCCCGACAACGTTCGGGACCGAAGCCATGAGCAGCCCCGCGGTTATTCTAACCGTATCCGGATCGCTGCTGACATTTCCATCATTGACAATCAGCTGTACAAGGTAAGTTCCTTCAAGATCCGCCGGGAACCATGGGGTCGGCGTATTGGAATCGAAAAGGGACGCGTTGCTCCCCGACGGACGGTGAATGAGAGACCATCTGTAGCTCAAAGGATCGTTGTCGGAATCCCCCGATCCGCTCCCATCGAGCGCAACGTCTTCTCCAGCCGCAAGATGACGGTCAAGCCCAGCCTCAGCGCGAGGCCTGCTGTTTTCCGTCGTGATGACAACCGTTGATGGCTCGCTGTCGAGCTCCCCATCGTTTACAATGAGCTGGAGCGCGTAAGAGCGGGGCTCGTCCACATAAAAAGAAGGATTCTCATCGAAAGGGTCCGAGAGCGCGGCGACGCTGCCAGGAGGCTTTGCGGCAAAAGACCGCTTGAATTCAAGCTGATCCCCATCCGCATCGCTCGATCCGCTCCCATCGAGAGTAACCATGCCCTCTAAGGGGACCGTACTGTCCAGGCCCGCATCAGCAAACGGTTTGACGTTTTCGGTGGAGATTGTTGCCCTCGAAGCCTCGCTATCCAGTCGTCCATCATTCACAATGAGCCTTGCGACATAGACTCCCGGCTTATCGACATGGAAAGTCGGATTGACATCTTCAGGGCTCGATATCGAAGCGCAGCTGCCCGCAGGGAGCTCGGAAAAAGACCAGTGGAAGGTCAGCAGGTCTCCATCCACATCGCTCGACTTACCTCCGTCCAGAGTAACGGTAGTTCCGGGCAGGGCCGCTTGATCCGCTCCGGCATTCGCCACCGGTCTCGAATTTTCCGTGTTGACGGTTACCGTATCCGGAGCGCTGTCGAGCGCGCCATCATTTACGATAAGCTGAGCCGTATAAGACCCGGGCTTGTCAGCAAGAGCCAGGAAAACCCCAACATCAACGTGACGCCCGGCAGGCAAATCCTCTTGAAAGCTTTCATCTCTCCCCTCCCCTCCTGTTTGCAATGAAAGAGCCTGTCGGCAAAGCGCGGCATTCCCGCAAGAAGAAAGTCCGGGCCGGGCTGCCGCAGCTTCAGCGGCGCGCGCTGTGCGGAAGAAATCAGGAGAGCATCGATCGCAAAAGAGCAGGAAGAGGGAAATGGCTTCTATCGCCAAGCCAATCGACAGACCGCAAACCGTATGAAAGCCCACCCGGCAAGACCACCCACTGACACAACCAACACAAACCAAGGCAATTCAAAAGGAGCCGACAAAAAAGCTAAACAAGATCATAGATCCGCTATGATTCAAATAGGCGCTTTCAAGAAATACATAATGGCAACAAGCATGCTGATCGGACAATTGTAGATTGATGTGGATTCTTACATCATGAGAAACGTCGATGCAACAAAAAACTTCCTCTTCGGTATGGACTTCCTGATTTTTGGAGCCTTCTCAGAAATGGCGTTCGCAGGAAGGGAGAGGAATGGAGCAAACTCGCGGGAGCCCACAATAGACAAAATCATCGATCCGAGATTTACCTTTATTATTATACGCTTAATTCAGTTGCAAAATGCAACCGCCAAACACCTATAAATTACAAAGAGTTATGCATCTCATCAAAATAATCTACAATATCATGGACATGCAGGACCTCTCGCCCCCACTTCTTTTAGCTTGACCAAGGGG
>CAZOEL010000173.1:0-3326 GCA_964578835.1 uncultured Syntrophobacteraceae bacterium
GGATTACCCCCAGCATGTTGTTGAAATCGTGCGCTACTCCACCCGCAAGCCTTCCCACAGACTCCAGCCTCTGTGCCTGAGTGAGCTGCGCCTGCAGCCTCTCACGCTCTTCCTCGGCCCGCTTGCGCTCGGTTGTGACCTCCGTGTAGACGATGATCCCTCCGATAGATCCATCCGCTTCATGCCACGGCCTGCACTCCCAGCGGGTCCACTCCACCATCCCGTCCTCCCGGACGTAGGGGTCATCCTCAGCGCTCGATGTCTCTCCAGCCAAGGCCCTCTGGTGCACATTCCTCCACTTTTGAGGCAGATCGGGGAAAACATCGTAATGATGCTTCCCGATTAGATCCTGGTCTTTTACATTGTACTCCTGAAGGTAGCGCTGGCTCACATAGATGTATTTCATTTCCCGGTCGTGGACGGCAATGGCGCTTCGGTTGTGCTCGATGATATAGCTCATGAGATCGTGAGAGTGGGCCAAGGCGCGCTCCGCCCCTTTGCGTCTGGTAATGTCCGCGATGGTGACGAGCACCTGTTCAGAGTCCCGATCAGTAACGATATCTGTGGATATGAGCATATCCACGTCAACATCTTTCTGACCGCTTCGGACCTTCATGGAGCCTTCGGCCTCGTGGACGCTCTCCTTGGTCTGGAAGGTGAGCGTCACCATGCTTCGAACGGGACAATCTGCGCATTGAGGATTTTTCCCACACCCTGATCCGTCAAAGGTGTTGATGCAGCTGAAAACCTCTCCCGCGAGAAGCCCCAGTATCTCCTCTTTGGGCCTGCCTGAGAACGCGGCGCCGGTTCGATTGATCTTTGTCACGCGCCCCTCCTGATTGACGAGCATCATGATATACGGAGCGCTCTCAAACACTTTCTCCAACGTTTCTTTCTGGGTGTGCGCTTCTTCTTCAGCGCGCTGGCGCTCCGTGATGTCCTGCGCTATGCCCACAGAACGGATAACCGCGCCGGCAGAGTTGCGTATATGAACGCACTTTTCATGCACATGGCGCACTTCTCCGGTGTGCTTGCGGATTATCCTGTGCTGGATCTCATAAGCGTTCAGTCCTTCCCGAACCGAGCTTGAATAGGCGGCGTCAACAGCCTCCCGGTCTTCGGGATGGATGATATCGAGGAAGGCTTCGTAGGTGGCGCCGAATTCCTGAGGCTCAAGGCCGAAGATGAGATAGACCTCATCGGACCATGTTAGCCGGTTGGCGGCCACATCGAAGCTCCAACTGCCAAGATTCGCTATCTTCTGAGCCTCTGATAGAAGCGCTTCGCTCTCTCGCAACGCTCCCTCGACCCTTTTTCTCTCTTCAACTTCCTGCTTGAGTATTTCATTCGAATCTGAAAGCTCTCGGCTTCTCTCGTAGACCCTTCTTTCGAGAGCGTCTTTCTCCTTTCTCAGCTCTTCAGCATATTCTCGCTGAGAGAGGACAAGGGCAAGGCTCACCGCAATGGACTCAAGGGTTGAAAGAAGCTCCCGGGAGAGCATCCCCGGTCGTTTGTCCTCGAACTGGAGAAGGCCGAAGGTATCGCTGTTCAGCCTTAAGGGGATGAGTGCGGAGGTTTCGTAGCCTGCCTGCACGCAGTTGCCTCGAATAGTTTGCCTAAACTCAGGGTAATCCGTCAGGAGCTGCGTATTGCCGTTTGTCCAAAAGCTTCCATACTCTGAGAAGAAGGGCCGTGAACGGTCGATCCTCCCTTGAACCACAGCGCCGCAGGCGCATTCAAAGGGGATATCTTCATAGGAGGTTTGATCGGAAAAACCTGGTTGCTCTCGGGGGCAAAGGCTGTTCTCGAGACGAACAAACTCCTCGCTCATTCCTCTTGTTTGAAAGTAGGGGTAATCATTCGCTTCTTTGAGCCTGAGCCCTACCGCATCAAAACCCGTTCTTTGAGCAAGAAGAAGCACCACCTCCTTGAGCAGTTCGGGGGTTGGCGTCTCTTTCCTGATTTTCTCCAAAACTTCAATGGCTATCCTGCCCATCTCCACACGGGTGGCCGGAGCGATCTCCTGCCCAGCTTCATGAGTCTTCCCGACACGATCCTCTTTCGCCTCTGCTTCGTTCACCATGACGACTTTCCCGCTCCATCGCTTTACGCCGCTAGCAGCCTGTCGGAGAATAGCAATAGGGCGTCATTCCCACATGTTGGCGGGAATGACGAAAAAAGAGGAGGTGAATCGATTTCTCCGACAGGCTGCTAGTACTGTTCGGCTGATTTGCCGTGCCGGTTTGGGATGGATAGGACCCGTCGGCCAGCACGTAGGAACTGGTACAGGACTTCCGCGTAGCTGTACTAGTTTGAAAAGCTTGTAGAAATCCATCGTGTGCGTCCTGTACATTGCCAGGGAATGCTGGGAGTAAAGTCAAAAAGGATGCCACTATCGATATCGACACGAATCGAGGCGCCACTGCCTTCATTGCAATTTCCGGTCCTACTGGAAATAAAGTTGATACTTTTAGTTACCCCTTGGTATCAAAACGGATTGTGACAGTGCAACCTAACTTCTCACTTCTTATATGTGGCAATTTCTCTCACTGATGATCGCGCTCAGGGTAGGTCGATGATGCGTTTCGCCTCATAATACTACAAGGGAACTGGAGGAGTATCTGCGTTGCTTGGCGCTATGTTGAATTTTGCTCATTGACCGGACACAAATTCAACCATCTCTCCACTTCAGAGATCTTCACAACATGTCCATTCAGAAGCGAAATCGCAGGCGCGAAATCCTTGCGCGCTTTTCCTGATAACGGTCTAGATAGATACCAAGGACCATTCCATAGAAAAACACATGACCGGCAAACCCGTGAATACCTGGGTGCATCTGCCTATGGAGCTCCTCGGGCAGATTCAGAGAGATCAGGGCCAGATCCAGAACCCACAGAAAGTAA
Organism: uncultured Syntrophobacteraceae bacterium; assembly: GCA_964578835.1. Taxonomy (GTDB): domain Bacteria; phylum Desulfobacterota; class Syntrophobacteria; order Syntrophobacterales; family Syntrophobacteraceae; genus CAZOEL01. Next base: position 2,904 of record CAZOEL010000173.1, read on the forward strand.
CTATAGACGCAGGACGAGGTTACGAGAACTGGAGTCGATGCGGCAAAGCGGGGGTATTGCGCAAGGAAGACAACAAAAAGAAAAGCGGCAAGAATGGACATACCAAAAGCTGAGGCGATACCGACCATCAGGAGAGAAGCCATGGGATATGCGCCAGCTACAGAGGCCCATCCGAACAATGAAGCGGCAAAAAGCTTAAGCGGTAATGTAGGGTTGCCTGATAGCAGTAGAAAAGCAATCGTTTCATACACGAGAAAAGAAACCCCAGCAGCGAGTCCTCCCAACACGACGTATTTGAAGCAGCGCCAGTGACTTGAGTACGGTCTCCATGGAGGTGTTTCTTCCTCAATCGGCATAGTCGCTTTTAACCTAGGGCGTCCAAATGCAGCTTATCCCATTTCCTGGTTTCTGGCTCCAGGCATT
>CAZOEL010000174.1:0-2808 GCA_964578835.1 uncultured Syntrophobacteraceae bacterium
CGTAAAAGCGAGCAGGAAAGCCGCATTCGGGAAGCTGAAATTCAAAGAATCATGACAAGCCGCAGCTGGGGCTAGTACGGTTCTGTAATCAATAAAAGATGAATGGAGATGAAAAGGCGGCCACGAAGCGTTGTGACTGCTTTTTCTCCAGCGGGTGTATGCGAATTGTAGCGCATAACCTGAACGATAGAGGTGCGCGCTGAGTTGGATAAAACCTCATGCCGGTCCTCACCCCGTGATGGCGCCGTATTGTGGAGGATAAATCTATGAAAGATATCAGAGTCAAAGATCTGATGGTCGCCTTGAATGAATACGCCACTGTCTCAGAGGATGGCTCTCTTTATGATGCGATCCTGGCTTTGGAGGCGGCGCAGAAGCACATTGACGAACGTCGCGAAAAGCACCGGGCCATACTGGTTGTCGACAAGGGCGGCAAGGTGGTCGGCAAGATCAGTCAATGGGCGGTGCTCTGGGCCATTGAGCCCAGGTACAAGCACATCGGAGATCTCAGGGAAACGTCTCGCTTCGGCTTCAGCCCCGATTTCCTGAAATCGATGCTCGAGACTCAGGGACTTTGGAGGAAGCCGCTTGAGGAAATCTGTAAAAAGGCCTCAAACATCAGCGTGACAGAGATTATGCACAGCCCTGCGGAGGCGGAGCTCATCGGGGAGGACGCAACTCTCGACGAAGCGATCCATGCGATGGTGATGGGACGATATCAATCTTTGCTGGTCACCAGAGGCGATCATATTGTCGGCGTTCTGAAGCAGAGCGATGTGTTCAGGGAGATCTGCGAGAGGATAAAGGCCTGCGGGCTGAACCCGTCGGAATAGATTCGTTTTTCTTATGTCAGGAGGAGGAAAGGTCATGTCTGAAAAAGTGGAGAAGATGGTGGTGACGAATCAGATGGATGGTGTGGCGAAGCCGGCGCGTAAGGGAGCCGACATCAATTGGATGCGGATCTTTTGGATAGTGTTTGGATTGGCGGTTTTTCTGGGCATCCATTACATGCCTCCCTGGAAAGAAGCTGTCGATCCAACCGGCAAAGCCTTTCAGCTTTCCACGGAAGGCAAGGCGTCGATTGCTCTCTTTTTGATGGCCGGCATATGGTGGGTTTTCGAGGTGCTTCCGATTGGAGTCACCAGCCTCGTCATTGGGATCATGCAGGCCCTATTTGCGATTCGACCGGCAAAAGAAGCGTTTAGGGACTTCATGGATCCTTCGGTCATGTTCATCTTCGGCTCCGTTGTCGTTGGCTTGGCGTTTACCAAAACAGGGCTCACCAAGCGCCTGGCCTACAAGATGCTTGAAGTCGTTGGAGACAAAACCAATATGATCGTTCTCGGCTGTCTCGTCGTCACGGCGGGTCTTGCTCACTTCATGGCCCACACGGCTGCCGCGGCCACGGTTTTTCCAATTCTGATAGCCATAAACGAGCTCTACGGGGAAGACAACAAGCCCACCAAATTTGGAAAATCTCTATTTATTGGGATGGCCTATTCGGCGGGCGCGGGAAGCATCATTACATTTCTCGGCGCTGCAAGAGGACCTGCTGCGGCTGGAATGTTCAAAGAATTCACGGGTAGAGACGTAGGCTTTTTCGATCTGACCAAATTCATGTTTCTCGTCGGCTGGATCATGGTCTTTTTGATCTGGGCTTATCTCTCCATATTCCTCAAACCTGAGAAGGATAAAATCCCCGGTCTGAAGGAAAGAGTCAAAGAGCTTTCTTCCAGGCTGGGTCCCCTGACCAAGGATGAGATATTTGTCATTGCAGCCGTCATCATTGTTGTCCTTGTGATGGGGCTCCAATCATTCATCCCGGCTCTGCAGCCGCTTGACAGGGCCGCCATAATGTTGTTGTCCACCGTCGCCTTCTTCATGTTCGGAGTTCTTACGGTTAAAGAGCTCGAGGAAATTCCCTGGAATATTATTCTGCTCTTCAGCGGAGCCATGAGCATAGGCTTCTGTCTCTGGAAGACCGGCGCAGCCAACTGGATGGCTGTAAACTGGCTCATTCTTTTCCAAAAGGCCAACTGGATGGTCTTCGTTTTAGGGATAGCCATATTCGTTCTGGCGATGACCAACTTCATCATGAACGTTGCCGCCATAGCCATTTCGCTTCCCGTATCCCTCGTTATTGCGAAGTATTTGGGCGTCTCTCCGGACGTGATTTTTTACGCATCCCTTGTCACAGCCGGTATGCCTTTCTTCCTTCTCATAGGAGCTGCGCCAAACGCCATCGCATACGAGTCCAGGCAGTTCACGACGGGCGAATTCTTCAAGCACGGAATGGTGATGAGCGTAGTTTTGATCATCGTTCTGGCAATCGCTCTCGTAACGATATGGCCGCTTCTCGGTATGCCCATACAGCTAAAATAACTGTCTGTCAGCCTGCCTCGCCCGGGTTGTCGTCAAACCGGACGAGGCTTAAAAAACGTTCGGGCGCAACACAAGGTTTGATACTTGCGAGATCTTGCTTTAATAGATGTTTTCATTGGCGGGTAGAGAGAGGGGCGCATCGGTCGATCAGCTGTGAGCAATGAATGCTCAGCTCATGTGGATAAGGTGAAGGGGAAAGGATAATGTGTAGAAGACTGCCAGCTGTTGTTCTTCTAGTTTGTTTTTTTGCTCTCGTCTCGGGCTCGAGTCTTGCTGCGGAGGGGAAGAAGGCTTCGGGGGAGCCTCATGACGAGCTGATTATTGCAGGGAGTGTAGCCAATGCTCAGGGGAAGGCGATCAAGGAAGTCGAGTTGAGCTTCTATGTCAATGGAGCAAAGCTCGAGCTCGAAGAGGAGGTGATGACCT
>CAZOEL010000175.1:0-2552 GCA_964578835.1 uncultured Syntrophobacteraceae bacterium
AGCACGCGGACTCGGCGCCTATCGGGCAGGGCTTCATGTCCGCAGCCCTCTGGAAAGCGGTAGAAACGCCATCGGCTGCCGCCTTCTGGAGCATTTGAATCGTCGACTCGCAGATGCTCAGATCACGAAAATTGATCGGTTTTACTTTCTTTTCTTTTTCTTCCGACATGCTCACACCTCATTACCCCTTCCTGGGGCTGTTAGTAATTGCAATACCAATATTTTGAACTCGGACTTCCCGAGATAACCAACTCTCATCTTCAGCCCGGTTACGCCATCTTCTGGATAAAGCCCTTCACCAACTTAACAGCTTCCGGATGCCTCATAATGACGATGTCTGCCCCAGCGATCATGAGATCAACGGCAGTGATGGCTTCCATAAGAATGCCGCGCTTCTGAGGATCGCCAAGCTCAGGAGCATCCTCGGCGCTCAGATTGGCTTCTTTGGAATTCCATACTTCGTTGGCGACATTGGCGATGATCGGCTGTTGGAGCTTGTCGTCTTCCTGAGTCAAGGCAGCCTGCGTAATTCTTTCGATCACCGAATAGGAATATTCCAAGCCGTAGCCCAATCCTCCGGTAGTCGGGTCGATGATGATATCTTTGTTGGCGACGCCGAGATTGCCGAGCAGAATATTGAGCTGCTTCGCAAGGTTTACATCGATTGGAGAAGAGGCGACGACGGCATGCTTGTATCCAAGGCAGGCAGCGCCGATTTGCTTATAATCGCCTTCTTCAACCGGGGAAACCGCAATCCGTTTCCCATCGCACTGCTCAGCTACAAGGCGCAGCACTTCAACGTCTTTCTCATGGTTTGCGACACCCCAGACGGCAACCGGCACGGATACGGCATCCGCCACCTTTTTCACAACCGCCGCAACATCCGCCGCAGCCTTGTTATCACCATTCGGATCCGCACTCTTGGTCTGGACAACAATCATTTCAGCGCCGTACTGCTCGACGCACTTCTTTGCCCACGCAGCGGGATCCCCCAAAACATCGGTAAACGGAGCCTTCGCGGTTTCCGACCAATCGGCGCTGGGATCCTTGTCCCACACTTCCATAGCAATCCGGGGCGGATTGGGCATTTCACCCTCAAAAGTGTGAAACGGATAAGCAGTTCTGCCACCAGCAGTAACAGCCTTATCGCCTACGCCAATGGTCACTTCTCTGATCTTTCCCGAGTAGACTTGTTTGGATGGTTGGAAAGCCAAGGTAAGGTCCTCCTTTCAGATTTGTACTTTTTTTCATTTATCCCACCGGCAGATCACCCGTGGACCCTTCACCCGTGAAACTTTTCATACATCTGAGTAGAGAGCAACATCCGACTGATCGACACATGCAAATCGTCGCCCTATCAGCGTATCAACAGGCCTCCCCCCATTGATTCGCGACCGGATAACCTCAGTACAAGGCGCATTGCTCCTTGATATGGAATGATTTGTTTTTTTAATGGAAAAGGCGCCATTAACGCACACTCGATACGAAAAGGGATCTGAGAGTTTCGGAAGGTTTGTCAATCCAGTTTTTTTCTCCCCCATAATCCAAGCGATATCCTCCTGATAAGGAGACCCTCCTTGAATATCGGATAAAGGTTCAATTGTCAACCTGTTTATAACTCTCCGCACAAGTATTTGCGCCCCGGCTCGCACGCATTGTGTAAATAAACACTTGGCCTCCACAAAGCAATTGGAAGCGCAGTCGTGGCTCTTCGATAACGGGGGCTGCGAACCGAAGCGCTGAGATCACCCATCGGCAGCATTCTCCGTTTCATTTTCTCCCTCTCCCGCATCTGGACGAGCATGCGCAATATACTTGAGTCCGTACCTCTCCAACAGATTGAGCACCTCTTCGCTCATGAGGCGATGGATAAGCGTTTGTTCAATTTCTGGGACCTCTTGAACATAAAAGTTCGCAATCTCTTCCATGGCGTTCTTCGAAGAAGAGACGTAAAGAGTGTTGAATTCAACGACATTGGAAGTTCCCTGCATAGTGCAGAGAGGAAACCATGTTTCTTTGGCTTTGAGAAACGCTACATAAAACATTCTATTTTCATATAACTTGAAGAACTCGGATTGTTCAATGATTTCAACATTAGCCATTATTCATTCCTGACCTTCGACGAGGATGTAAGCCACGCTCATACGTCAACCCGGAGGGCATTGTCGCTTTCGATCCTAGCTAGACAAGTCCCGCCGCTTCTGCGAAAATTGGATTTTAAATGAAAAGAGATTCAATGGCGAGAAAAACTGTTCCTCAAACTCGGCGCAGTCCCTAATACGCAGCAACCGATTCATTCATGATGAGGAAATAAGCGGGCTTGCGTTAATCTGTTTCCGGTCTGGCATTTTGGGCTCGTCCAATGCATTGCGCCAGATCAGCACTTCTTAAGCCTGAGAGCGAGAGGCCCGACGCGAACACGCAGTCCATAGGAAAACCAGAAGAAGGGGAAGAAATAAGGAAGGGGGCGGCAGCGCCCTACTCTCCCGCGCAGTCTCCCACGCAGTACCATCGGCGCAGAGGAGCTTAACGACCGTGTTCGGGATGGGAAC
>CAZOEL010000176.1:0-2511 GCA_964578835.1 uncultured Syntrophobacteraceae bacterium
ACGGTGGGTGTTTCTGAACTAATTGTGGTAGGTTATTTGTTGTGAGCTGCCTTAGGAAGTTGAACCTGATGAAAAACTGGTTGGCGCGCATAAGGGTTGGGATACGCCACCCCAACCCTTATGCGCGCCAACAAAAACTTCTGGTTGGGCGGCCGGCATGTCTTCGGGCCTATTTCTCGGACTGGCTCCAAATGCAGTCCCAGTCCGCATCGGACTCTTGCGCAAGGCTGCGGCAACGGCGCGCGTAGGCCTGCGCCACGGGGTCTTCAGGCAATTCTTCGAAGATTTCTAGCGCCTTGCGCCACTCTTTCGCATAGCAGAGGCTCAGTCCGAGCTCAAATCTTTCCAGCTGCGGGCTCTTTACTTCTCCGGGAAGACTTATCAACTCAAAAATACGGACGGGAGTCTTTCTGCCGATTACGCGAAGGAGGCCCATCTCACGGCCTGCGAACTTTCCGGACGTCCTCGACCAAGTTTCTTCAGACACCATGATGTATGTCCCAAAAGGCTTATTGGCGCCTTCCAGACGCGAGGCCAGATTCGCCGCATCTCCTAGCACGGTGTAATCGAATCGCTTGTGAGATCCCATATTGCCGACAACCACTTCGCCGGTGTTCAGGCCGATGCGAGCGCGCAGCTCAAAACCGGACCTTTGTCTGAATTCTTCGCGCCTTTCCTGCAACCGCATCTGGCACCTGACCGCGGCGCGGCAGGCTCTTTCCGCATGGTCCGGCAGCGTCAAGGGAGCATTCCAAAAGGCTATGATCGCGTCTCCTTCGTATTTGTCGAGCGTGCCGCCCTCCTCGAGGATAATATCAGTCATATCGGAGAGGTAGTCATTGAGGAGGCTGGTGAGCACTTCGGGGTCAAGCTTTTCCGATATAGAGGAAAAGCCTTGAAGGTCGGAAAAAAAGATCGTCAGCTCACGCCGTTCTCCGCCGAGCTTCAATTGTGATGGATCTTCGAGGATTCTCTCTATCACCAAAGGGCTCAGATAGTGCCTGAAGGCTTTCTTGATGAAGGTTTTCTGACGTCCCTCAGTGGCGTAATTGACCAGAATCGCCCCGACGAGCGCGAGCCCCACGGCGCTTCCCTGAAGAGTCATGGGCCACCAGTAGCCGAGCGGATACGCCGCAAAGCCGGAAATTACCGGCAAAGGGAGAAGAGAAAAGAAGACGAGAGCGCTGTGCCAGGCTTTTCGACTGAGGAGGACTACAAGCAGAGAGCTGAGAACGGCAAAAAGAATGGTTGAAAGAATCGCGGGCGCACGAGGCGCGTCACGAAGGAAATCACCAGCAAGAAGATTGTCGAGCATCGTGGCGTAGATTTCCACACCGGGGGTTATCTTCCCTATGGGAGTCGGTCTGAGGTCAAGCAGGCCGGGCGCGCTGAACCCGAAGAAAACGTAACAGTCTTTGAAAACGTCCGGATTCTCAATGGTAGGCTTCTCCCCTGCCCTTATGCGCAGTTCGGACTGAATGACCGAAGCGGCGCTGAAGGAGTCAAACGCTCCTGCAGGCCCCCGGTAGCGCAATAGCATCCTGCCTTCTCGATCGATGGGGATCTTTCTCTCCCCGGCGCAAACCAGCCCGCCATCCAGGCTCATTCTGTACGTATGCTTGAGGGGAAAACTCCCGTTCGCGGCGCTTGCCATAGCGTTCAAAAAGCCTTCGTCCCCAGCGATGAAGCCCCCCAGTCCTAAAGAAGGAACCGGGCGGCCGTCGAAGACCCGAAAAAGATGAGCGCGGCGGAAAATCCCGTCCAGGTCGGATTCATCTGTGGCGCTGGCGAGTATTCCCGCCCGGTTTGCAATCTCTTCGACAGGAAAGACGGCCCGTTGCATAACGACTCCACCCGCAAGAGCGCTGTCCTTCATAACATCCAAGTTGTCAATGCGGAGCTCGAGTCTGTGCGATATTTCCGCAGGCCATTCCGTTGCCGCGCCGGATTGATTGCTCAGAAAAAGAGGAACGACAAACGGCGGCGCGCGGTCAATAGCCGCGCCAAGCGTTTGGTCATCTCCGGAACCGTAAAGGGAAGGCTCCGTGTAGAGCACATCGAAGATCAGAGCCCGCGCGCCGCTCCTTTTGCAGAAATCGATGATCAAGCTGTAAACCTCTCGTGGCCAGGGCCAGGAGAGGCCGTTTTCTTTCTCACCCCAGTCGATGCTGTTCTGGTCAAGGAGGATAAGCTTGATTTTGTCCGTAGCGGGACCGGGTTTTGCAAACGCCTGGACGCGCCACGCCCAGGTGGTGAGCTCCCACCTATCGAGAGCGCCCGCAGACCACAGGCAAAGCGCAATCGCCCCGGCCCCGAGTCCTGTCAAAAGACCATGAATAAGTTTTTTCTTCATGCTGGATGATTCTTTCCGATTGGCCTTCTGCTTGATGGTAATGGGTCGTCACCTTTGAATGTTATAGTTGCAGTTTTTCCCTTCTCCCTCGAGGAGAGGGCATGGTGAGGGGAGATCCTCTTTTAAAAGAATACTTCCCTCACCCCGACCCTCTCCCT
>CAZOEL010000177.1:0-2423 GCA_964578835.1 uncultured Syntrophobacteraceae bacterium
CCCCCTCTCCCTCAGGGAGAGGGTCGGGGTGAGGGAAGTATTCTTTTAAAAGAGGTTTTCCGCTCATCCTAGCCTCTCCCTCAAGGAGAAGGCAAGTTGAGGGGAGATCGAGATCTTTGTGAGCCTGATTTTCCCTCACCCCGACCCTCTCCCTGAGGGAGAGGGGGCCCGCATCAACGGGAAAATACGATGTTGACGGCCCACTAGTTCGTATTTCGACATAGGTATGTGTTAGCGCAGGAAATAATTGATTGTGATCTTCGGGGGAGAACGCGCGAGAAGCTGGTTGCCGCATCCACCGACACCCGAAGAGAGGTATTGAGTCATGAGGAAGGTTGCGTACATCTGTTTGCTGTTATTCTCTCTCGCAGGGATGTTCCTCGCGGGCTCCTGGCATAGCCGGAGCGCAGGCGATGAATCCGGCGCCACGGAGACCCGCAAGGTTCTCTATTATGTGGATCCTATGAATCCCTCACACACCTCCGATAAGCCTGGAGTGGCTCCATGCGGCATGGCGATGGAGCCCGTTTATGCGGATGAAGGAATGGCCTCGGAAGAAATCCTGGCGCCCGGCGCCGTAAGGATCAGCGCTCAGAAGCAGCAGTTGATCGGAGTGCAGGTTAGTCCGGTGGAGGAGAAGTCACATACCGAAACGCTTCGCACGATCGGCCGAGTCGCTCCGGACGAGAGGCTGGTCCACAGGCTCCTTGCCGGCGCTCCGGGGTATATCTGCGATGTTTCCGAGGTGATGACGGACAGCTATGTGAAGAAGGATCAGTGGCTTGCTTCCTTTTCTTCGCCGGACTCCATCCCGTCCATGCAGGCCTTCATTCTGGCTTTGAACTCGGTCGACAATATGCGGCAGAATAATTCCGAACGCTCCGCAGAGAGTCTCGAGAGTGGCGCGACCTACCAGTTGCGCCTCGAGAAGATGGTCGATCTTGGAATGTCCCGAATCCAGATGGAGGAGCTCAGACAAACGCGGGCGGTGCCTCGGAAGATCAGGATTTTGTCTCCCATAGATGGCTTCGTGCTTTCGCGGAATGTCTCTCCCGACCAGAGATTCGAGAGAGGCGAAGAGTGGTTTCGCATAGCGGATCTCAACCACGTCTGGATTGTTGCGGAAGTCTTCGAACGCGAGGCGCGTTACATACGCCCCGGAATGAAGGCCAGAGTGTCTCTCCCCCACCGTGGAAAAGTTTATGACGCGACCGTGACCTATGTCCCGCCCCAGTACGATGCTGTTGGCCGCACACTGAGAGTGCGCCTGGAGACGGACAATCCCGAAAATGTGCTGCGCCCCGATATGTTCGTGGATGTTGAGTTTCTTATTGAATTTCCTCCCGCTGTCACCGTTTCGGCGGACGCCGTGCTCGACACCGGGATGAAGAAGTCTGTTTTTGTCGATCTTGGGAACGGCAGGTTTGAGCCTCGCACGGTTGAGACCGGCTGGCGGTTCGGCGATCAGGTAGAGATACTCGGGGGGCTTATGCCCGGAGAACGGATCGTCGTATCGGGCAACTTCCTCATCGATTCCGAAAGCAGAATGAAGCTTGCGGCGTCGGGACTTTACGGGGCTGTGGCCCTCGACCCGGTGTGCAGGACGGATATCGAAGTTGAAAAGGCTTCGATGGCTGGTTTAACAAAGGAATACAACGGGAAGGTCTTTCACTTCTGTTCAGATATATGCAAAATGGAGTTTGAAAAAGACCCCGCCGGCTCAATTGCGCGCAGCTCGGGCAAGGATCCCGTAAAACGGGAGATCGCCGGCGTGTGCAAAGGAGTTGCTCTGGATCGCGGCATGAATGGGCGGGAGAGCCACATAAACTCTTCCCATGAAGCCGATCATCCGATCGGTGATCAAAGCGCCGCCCCTGGGCAAGATACAAAGGGCGTTATTCACGACCATGTCTGTGGAATGCCCATGCCCGAGCAGTGGGCGAAGTCAAAAGGGCTCACTAGTGAGCACCGTGGAACAGTCTATTTCTTTTGCTCGAAAGAGTGTAAAACTGAGTTCGAAAAGGATCCGGAACGTTATCTGAGTAGCCAGGGAAAGGTCAATCGCGCTATGGCCGCCTCAGGAGCTGAAGGACGCCATCCATGAACTGCGGTCTTTTCTTTCAAGGAGGTTTGATATGATTGGTGGTATTGGGATGCCCGAATTGCTCATTATTATGGTGATTGTGATGATCATCTTTGGCGGAAAGAAGCTGCCCGAGATCGGCTCTGGCTTGGGGAAGGCCATTCAAGGCTTTAGAAAGGCCGCCGTAGAGCCAGTGGAAGAATTAAAAAAAGCAACCGAGGAGCCACTTGAAGTTCTTAAAGATGTCGCAAGACTCGAGGAAAAGCCTTCAAAGGCTTCTACTGCGAACTAGTCGAGGTTTGTCATAGTTGATGAACCACTTAAGGCGCCACAGAGACAC
>CAZOEL010000178.1:0-2379 GCA_964578835.1 uncultured Syntrophobacteraceae bacterium
AAGGAAAGGATGGAAATCTTCCCGCAACCTGCGGCGAATGCCACGTTCGCTCTAAGAAGCCGCACCGAGAAAGCAAATAGCTTCTCCGCCCTGGGGGTCTGCGAGAACATGGACATATTTTCCGCCACTGGTTAGAGGCGCATCTATGACCTTGATAAAATCTTCGAATTTTTCAGCTCCGGGCGCGAATCTGGCGAGGCTGTTCGGCGCGAGCTCGAAGAAGGCGAAGTTGAACTCCGCCCCGGGATCGTCGGGATAAAGCGGAAGATAGATAATCCTCGACTCCACGAGGTCGAGGAAAAAGTGAGTCCCGAAGGAAACATCTGGGGCGTGGCCCGCTTCCTCGCGGGCAATTTCCACGAGGACCGATGCGTTGTTGATGTCTGAATAGGTCGTATTGACTCCGAGCATGATGTTGGAGCTCCCCCATCTCCCGGGCCCCATCATGATCGCTCGATCCCGCGCGATCTCCGGATGCCGGTTGAGCTCTCCTATGATGCGTCCCATCTGTCGCTTTATCTCGATGGACGCCTTCACTGCGTAGGCTTTCGGATCTACGTAGACGATATACCTCATGTCTTTGGCTGCGCCTCCCGAAAGAGAGCGCGCGGCTCTGAAGAGAACGAGATCCTTGGGAACCCGCTCGGGGAGAACAACTTCGTCACTCGATCCGGGAGTCCTCATGGGGCGGCACTGCACGAGATTGAGCCTCAGCTTTCCGGTCGAAGAATCGATGGCCGCCGTAAATTCGGTATCCACGGGATACCCGTAAGCCGCTTCGAGCCTAGCCAGGAGCTCCTTCATAATCTTTATGAAATCTGTGCGCCTGAGAAGGTTGTTGAAGGTAAGGATGCATCCCTGCGGATTTTTTATCCGCGCTCCCTCGGGGTCGCTTATGAACCCGTCTTCCATGGTCGAAACAAAGAGCTCCAGGTCCGGATAGTCGCCTTCGCGCAGGATTTCCCTCAGAGCAACGGTACGAACTCTGTTTTCTGAAAGATCGAGCAAGTCCACTTCCCGCTGTGAGTAGAAAGCTATCTTCGATCCGACTTCAGGGCGGAGGAGAGGGTGACTCACGGCAATCAGCCTTGGATAATCGCTCCCCTCCCTGTCAACGGCTCTTGTGCCAAGGCCGAAGACAAGCCTTACCATGCCCTGGCGCGGGTCGATGCGGTCCGTCCATTGGTAGAGGTTGTGGGAAAAGGCGACGCCGGCAAGGGCAGGGAAAAAGAAGCTCTTGAAGCGCGATCCGGCTACGCGCTGAACCAGGATAGCCATCTGCTCGTCCGATTCTCCCAGGCCTCGCTGCCTTCGGTATGCGAGCGCATCCGGATTGACGGAGCTGGCGTAGACGAGCTTCACCGCCCTGAGGAACGCTTGCAGCCTCACTTCGGGGCTACCCTGGTTAACGCAGAACTCACTGCGGTACTTGCCTGCAAAGGCGTTTCCGAAGCCATCCTCGAGAAGGCTGCTGGAGCGCACGATGATAGGGGCATGACCGAAGTAGGCGAGGAGGTCTTTGAACTGCTCCATGATCTCAGCCGGGAATTCGCCTTCGAGAAAGCGCTCTTCGACCCGCTCGAATTCTTCCATGGAAATCTGAGAATTCCTGGTGAGCCGGAGCCTTAACCTGAAGAGATCGTTATTGATGAGGAAAGTAAAGAAAACGTCTGAGCCGATATAGAAAGAGTCATGCGCTTCGAGAATGGTGGAGAAGTCCAAGCCTTCCCGGCTCTTCCGAAGGATGCGGCGGGCCAGGAGCATTCCTGCCGCCTTGCCGCCGATTCTACCTGAGCCTATGAGCCTGTTCCTGATGTCGAGCAGATCGCGCAACGTAAGGTATTCATCTGAAAGGCGCTTGAGATGAGCATCGCCGCCTATGATCATCTGGGAGAGCTCTTGTTTGAGCGCCTGTATTTCCGGCGTATTCTCGATCCCCTGCAGTTCATCGCTCTCGAACTGGGAAAGCTTCCTATACACGCTGTCCCAGGGGGCGATCGAGTCGGCTTTGATTCTGAGCGGAGGTCGTCGTGCGGTCAGGGATATAGTGGATGCGTCGCCGCTTTGGAAGAGAGGGGTCAGCTCTCCGTCCGAAAAAAGGTGGGGCAGGAACATCTCGGAAGAGTAGCGATCCCAGACCTTGAGCGGGTGGATATATAACTCGCCCCTTACGTGATAGAGGTCCACCAGAACCTGAGTAGTGTCTCTGATGCGAGCGACGGCGCTGTGAGAGTGCCGCCCTCGCGTGAGAGCGAAGTAGGCCACCGTGTCCAATTCGTGCAGGAAAGGGCAGGTAACCTGAAAGAAGTTTGCAAGGAGCTCATCCGTGGCCCATTCCGCAACCAGAGAGGAAAGGTTGTCGAAAACATAGAAGACTTC
>CAZOEL010000179.1:0-2021 GCA_964578835.1 uncultured Syntrophobacteraceae bacterium
TCCCGATCGCACCGCATCTGTTGGCGTTCTGAGAGCGAAAACCCGGTTACAGTGGGCGCAATAAACGCGCCCACCGAGCTTATTTCATCCTTCTTGATTCAGACTTTTTTCAATTCCAGGCCTCATATTTCAGGTAGATTGGCCACTTCCCCCGGCAGGCTGCTTTTCTTGCTTCTTCTCACCGCCTTCCTGCTTCTCGCTCTCGTCTCCATGCATCATTCCGTGGCCCTTTTGCATCATCGGACAGCAGGACATGCCCCCCATGCCTCCATGGCCTTTCATCGCTCCTCCGCGCATTCCGCCATGGTCCATCATCTTGCCGCCCATCATGCCGCACATCTTTCCATGGTGAATGTCGCCCATCTTTTCGCGCATTTCTTTTCGCTGCGCCACAAGCTCGCTTATAACTTCCGACATAGCGTCGATTCTTTTGTCGCCCTTTGCCGCCTCCATGGCTGCGAACTTCTTGTCTAGACGCTCATCCATTGCCTTGATGTCGACTTTTGCCCGGTCCTGCTTCTCCTGCATTTCCCTACATTTTTCCATCATCATCTTATGATGAGAATCGCCCGATTCCTTGCCTTTCGCAGCATCGTGCGCGCCATGATCATGCCCGGCGTGAGGCGATTCCGCTGGACTCGAGGATTGTTGCCCTACCACCCAGAGCGGAGTCGCCATAATCAATGCCGACAAAACGAAGAGCATAATGAGCACCGGTCTTTTCATATCTGAACCTCCATTTCTCGCTTAATTGTCAGCCCGCCTTTCAACCAATTACTCTCCCTGCAAAGATAAAATCTCCGCCTGAAAGAGCAAGCGAGATCACTCCGGCACAGCAATTCCAAATTTGGAGCCCGGCCCCGGCTTGATCTCATCCAAAACCAGATAGGCGCGCCATTGCGGCAGTCTCCAAGCCGGAATCCAGAGAAGCTCAGAACCTGGCGCGGGACTGGATTCCGGCCAGAAACATGCCGGGATGACGAGATGAGCTTATCTCCCTAAGTCACCGGCATGACCAAATTTTGAATTGCCGGCTCTGGCATAAGGTCCATACAGTCGCTCTTTTCCCCACCAAGCCACGGGGAGGAATATCGTCAGCAAATTAAAATGCGCGCGCTTCTATCGATTTATCGTTATGACCGGAACCGGCGAGCTCTTCACTACTCGTTCCGCTACGCTTCCAAACGGGAAAACGCTCTTCATGCCACGAGTCGCCAAGACGACCAGGTCTGCTCCGTATTCTTCGATTGCTCCGAGAATTACCTTTGCAGGATCTCCCTTCAAAACGTGTATGCGATAGCTCGGGCATCCTTCCAAATAGTTGGTGCAAAGCTCCTCCAGCCTTTCTTTGGCTATTCTCATTTCGTACTCTTTCATTTCCCGTAGATGCTTCGCATCTGGCCCGCTGCCCCAGTAATGCTCATAGTCGGTCAAATCCTCAGCCACATATATCAGGTGGATTTCTGCGTCATAGAGCTTACTCAATGACGCCACGTAAGGCTCAGCTTTTGATGCAGCCTCCGACAGATCCGTCGGCCACAGTATTCGCTTAATAACCATCGCGCATGCCTCCATTCTTTCTACATATTTTTTGCTATGCTCTCTGGGCGAACGATTCGCTATGTTAAAATTCGATGTTCAAGTATTTTGCTTTGACTCGATGTTCAAGTTTTTCTACCCCGAAGGGGTTTCATACATCAGCCCGAGGTAATCACGCCGGGTATGGGGTGAAAGAAGACATCATTCCCTGAAAGGGATACATAAAGCTGAGTTCATCTTTATGTATCCCTTTCAGGGAACGGCCCCATACCTGACACTATTCCCGGGGTGGCGCTGCGCTGACCCCGGGCTTGCTTATCAAGCCCCTTCGGGGTAGAAAAACCTCAAAACAAAAAACTTGAACATCGAGTCAAAGCAAAAAACTTGAACACCGAGTAAAAAACCTCTCATTGTGCGCCTGGTGAGTCGTCAACATCGTTCCTTCCAGTGGAAGCGGGCCCCCTCTCCCTCAGGGAGAGGGT
>CAZOEL010000180.1:0-1995 GCA_964578835.1 uncultured Syntrophobacteraceae bacterium
GAAAGAGAATTCTAACCCCCTATGGAAGGGCTTACGATTTTGTCCGGTAGTGAAATGACGGGTAACGGACACGGGACTGAAGCGCAGGATAATTTCCCAATGAAGGAGTAGATAATGAAGAAAAGACTATTTGTTATGATGTTGCTTAGTTCGACTTTTGCGTCCGCTCCGGGCTTCAGCGCGGATTTCAAGGTTCAGAGCGTGAAGGAACATCCGAGACAGGCGATTATCATCGATAAGGATTCGGGTTCTGAATGGCTGGTAAAGGAGGGTGATCGTGTGGATAGATCGATTGTTCGAGAAATCAGGCGCTCCCATGTGACCATTGTCACACCCATAGACAAGGATGAGGCCGTTGCTTTCATAATCCCCGCTGTGGAGGAGTAGCCGAGAAGGCAATGAGGAGACCACTCGAAGCCCGCTCAAACACTCGGAGAAGGACTGAGAACAGGCTCCCTCCCATGAACATTTCCATACTGGGAATGGATGATATTCGGACTTTTTGTTGTATTGCAGGAGCGGCATCCTGACGCGACTTTTTTGGGTCTGCCCGTCCCGTCGCGGCAGGATGTCGCTCCTGCAAGAAGTCCAGGTTTCAATAATTCACACAGTATATAATTCTAAAGCTCAGGTTCGAGTCCACTGATCAGACAATAGGGGAGAAGCACAGATGAATTCCAAAGGCTGGCATATTGCGCTTGCCCTGATAAGCATGGCGATGCTTGTGGTCGTCGCTCTGAAATTTGCCAGATGGACCGTGTCAGGTCAGATAATAGACGCTGAGAGCGGAGAGCCCGTTCACGGGGCGAATGTCGCCATCGTATGGAGAGAACCTCGTTTTGAAACATCCGGGGCGAGATACATGAAGCCAATAGAGAAAGCGCACGCCACAACCGATGATAGAGGCCGATTCGAACTTCCGAGGCACTCGACTCTCTTTTCGGGCAAAGAATTTGAGCTGGTAGTCTACAGGGATCGATATGTGTGCTGGGACAACATACATATTTTTCCTTTTTACGAGAAAAGAGAAGACGTCCGTCTGCATGACGATATGAAAATCAGGCTGGAGCCCTTCAAAAAGCATTATTCTAAAGAGGCCCATGCGCTTTTTGTTGCGGGCCTGGCCGCCCGCATGCCAGCCGGACTTCTTGAAGGGGCCCTTAAATCAGAACAAGTGTTTCGTCCTGTTCCTTCTGACTCACACACTTTTATCTTCAACACAGGAGTTGCGCCAGAGGGGAGCCCACCCTCTCAGCCCATGGAGTGAAATGTAGAGCCTGCAGCGATTGGCGTCCAAAGGCAGCTTCTTGCGCCGCTCAGGTAATTTCGATTGGTCCCCGGCATCACTATGGGCCTCCTATAACACCTTTTGCGCGCCCGAAAAACTCAAACCAGCCGTTGCTTACAGGCATTCTACATGCGTTCACCAGATCATCCGTCTCCAGCCCTTATCGAAGGAGGACCCTTCCAGGGGCTCTCCCATTGCCGTTGAACCCGATTCGGTACATTGTCCGCGGGACTTCGCACCCCACCATCAGCGCGACAGCGGCACGACTTCAGGAGTCTGGGAATTCTTCAAGCCTCCGTAATACCGTCTCAACGCGCTCGCGGAAGCTTAGCGCCGCTCCAGGATTATCCCGACGAATGAAGATGGGCGCAGAGAGGAATTGAGCTGCTGGCAGAGGAAGCAAAGCGGACTCTCACGAGGTTTTTCCTCAAGAGGCGCAGCGTCCTGAGCAAGGATGTCGATGGCGATCTGCTCGATTTCGGATTCGTAGAGGCGGTTGCTCATACCATCCACGCCCCTATGCCATAATCGGCGGTAGGTTCATGGATTTCCGTAGATGCGAAAAGCTTATCGCCTTTACGAGGATGCAATTTATCCAATTCCCATTGAAGGGGATTGTCATGAATATATTGGCGAATCCGGTCTAAATCCATTTCATTGCGGACGATATGCTCCCAGTAGTTGCGCTGCCAGACCGGCAGCCCCTG
>CAZOEL010000181.1:0-1793 GCA_964578835.1 uncultured Syntrophobacteraceae bacterium
ATCCTGACACAAGCCATCAAAGAGGATCAATAGGCTATGCGCACTCCCTATTGGAACATAGACTACGGCATCCTGATAGATGCAATCGCCATTCCGGCGGTTGCTATCTTGGTTTATGGTCTCTATGGTCACTACAAGAAGATTCAAAGCGGCAAGGAGCGGTTGCGGAGAAAATCCGCCAATACGCCGGGCAGGATCGGACCGGTCTTCGTTCATGCTCTCCTGACCAAAGGCATCCTGGGCGAGAAGATCTACCGTAAGCTTTATACGGGAATAGCCCACGGATTCGTCTTCTGGGGCATGGCGATCCTGGCCCTTGGAACTGGACTGGTGCTTTTGAACGTCCTTGCGGGGCTGCCTGTTTTCAGCGGCAATTTCAACCGCTGGTTTATGAGCTTTACGCTCGATCTTGCAGGCGCCGCAGTGCTGTGTGGGCTTATCTTTCTGATTGTTCGCCGGATCGTTCCACCCGACAGGATTGTCTTCCCGAAAGAAAGGAAGGGGTTCCTGCCCATGGCCGGCCTCTTGGCCGGGATCATTGTCACAGGGTTTTTAATCGAAGCTCTTCGCATCAGTGTCACGGGGCCGGACCCTGGGGCCTTTGTCGGCAATTTTCTTGCCGGGTTTTTTACCGTAAAAGAAGAAGCTCAAGCCTACCATCAGAATTTATGGTGGTTTCACGGCATTCTCTCCATGGCGTTCATCGCCTATATTCCCTTTTCTCCGATGGTCCACATCGTTTTGGCGCCGGTGAACGCCGCTCTCGCCGATCCGATGCCGGGACCGAAGATGGGCGTGATCGATTTTTCGAGCTTCGATGAAAACAACGCGGAAGATATGCCTCCCCTTGGAGTCGCCAAGCTTTCCGATTTCAGCCGCAAACGGCTCCTCGACTTCTCCACCTGCCTTTGGTGCGGAAGATGCCAGGAGGTCTGCCCGGCTGCTCAGACCGAAGGGGCTCTTTCTCCCAAGGCGGTGATGGTCAATCTGGCGGAAGCCTTGTCGCAAAATCGCTTGACCGACGACACTCTGTGCGATCAGATCGGAGTGGAGGCGCTTTTCAAATGCACCACATGCGCCGCGTGCATGGAGGCCTGCCCCGTTTGCATCAATCAGCCCAAGAGCATCCTCAAGCTCAGACAAAATCTGGTGATGGAAAGATCCGAGCTCCCGGAGCTTATGAGCAAGGCGCACAACAGCCTCGAACAGAGACGACATCCTTTCTTTGGAACGGGATCGGGTCCCAACGACTGGAAGAAGGGCATGGATGCGCCGCTTTTTTCCGCCGGGGAGACCGAGTATCTTCTCTGGATTGGCTGCGCTGCGACCTACGACGAGAGGGCCCAGAAAATTGCCCGCGCCATGGTGGCCATCCTCAAGGAGGCCCGGGTCTCCTTCGGCGTTCTGGCAACTTCCAGGTGTACGGGCGACCCGGCGAAACAGATGGGAAACGAGTTCCTTTTCACAGAGCTTGCTCAGGAGAATATTGCAGAATTCGACGAGCTCGGCGTCAAAAAAATCATCACCTTGTGCCCTCACTGCTTCAACAGCTTCACTCGCCATTATCCCGAGCTGGGCGGCAATTATGAAGTGATCCCTCATGCAGTGATGATCAGCGATTTAATAGCTTCCCAGAAGCTTTTATTGAATCATGGCTCCGAGTCGGTATGCCTGCACGATCCCTGCTATCTGGCGAGACGCAATCACATCGAGGAGCAGCCGCGAAAGGCTATTCAGGCAGTCGGAAAGCTTGTTGAGATGCCGCGGCACGGGAGGGAAAGCTTCTGCTGTGG